>JAJZVW010000003.1 GCA_021847015.1 Pseudomonadota bacterium
TATGCGGCATCAGGGCATGTTGTCATCCCGAGGGAGCGGAGCGACTGAGGGATCTTTCACGCGAAAGTGCCGGAAAGATCCCTCGCCGTCGGCTCGGGATGACAGCGAAAAATGCATAATGAGAACCTCTGGTCTCTTCCCCCCTTGGGGCCATCCTCCCGAGCAGGCGGAAGCGCACCGCTTCCGCCCACATTCCCACGATACGGGTCGCAAAGGAGAGGCGGATGAACACCGACAAGCACGTCTACAAGATCATTCATCTGGCCGGCAGTTCTCCCGACGGCATGGAAGCGGCCATCGGTACCGCGATCGGCAAGGCGGCCAAAACCCTGCGCAATCTTCGCTGGTTCGAGGTAACGCAAACCCGTGGCCACATAGAAGACGGCAGGATCGCCCACTGGCAGGTGATCCTGCGGGTCGGCTTCACCTTGGAGGAGGACGGCCAGTGACGGACGGCTTCGGCCGGCGAACGGCGAGCCAGACCTTCTATTGAAACGCATTCGCACTCCCCATATTAGGATAAACTGATATTCCTAAGGAGAGCGACCATGCTTATCTCCGGCTTTCCGTCCGATGGCGTCGTTACCGTAAATCGCGTCATCCTTCGGCACGGCTATACCGTCGACGACTTGCAGGAGCGGACGGCCGTGCTGTGCGAAAACGTCAAGACCTACCACTCCGATACCGGCTTCATCGGGGGCTTCGTTTGTTTGAACTCCGGCCAGATATCCAATGAAGGATCGACCGTCGGGCAGGTGGTGAAGAGCCCGCTGGCCGAGCGGGAGGCCCTGATCGTCACCTTCTGGCGCAGCTTCGCCGAGCATGAGCGGAGCCACCGCAGCCCGACCTTCCAGCCGCTTTTCAGGGAGTTGCTGGAGCTCTGCGAGAACGGGAACGAGGAGATCGGCTATCAGCTTCTATGGCAGGGCAAAGCCTACAGCGGGGAGGAAGCCGAAGCGGCCCGCCGGGCCAAACACATGCACGCCGCATGATCGCATCCGGCAAAACCGGGGACGCGGGACCGACGGGGGCACTATCCGTCGGCCGCGTTCCCCCGCAAGCCTGCGGGAGTAATTTTCAGCGATCTGCGGTAGGATGGCCACCATGGAAATCGTGGCGGGGGTTGTACGCAAATTCCGCCTGCGATAGTGTAAATTTCATTCTGCGACCCGCACCCGAGAGGGGAACACGGCCATGAGTGTGCAGCAGGAAGCGAATATCCGCGTCGTCGCTTATCGCCTTTGGGAAGAGGAGGGCCGGCCCGCCGGCCGCGATCTCGAACACTGGTATCGCGCCGAGATCATTGTCCGGTCCGCGTCCATTGCTCCGGATCGAGGGCACCGTTCGGCCCCGGCCAAACCCAAAGAGAAGAAGACGGCCGCCGCCGAAAAGAAACCGGCTGCGAAAAAGAAGGCGTCGGCGGCCAAACCGGCCAGCAAGCCGAAGGCCTCTGCCGGCGCCAGGGTGGCCGCGGCCAAAGCCTGACTCCGGGTTCCTCTCGGGGGGAAAGGCGCCGGCCTCGCTCAGACCGACGCAAGGCGGTCGGTCACGCCGGATTTTCAGCGGCGACGGCACCCTTGTTGGACTTCGCCCCCTCGCTCCCCGTCTGTGGTGGCGGCGCCTCAAGGCGCTTGGGCGCGCTGGCCCGGTGGATGCACTGGCCCTCCACGAAGGCGCCGGCCTCGATTTCCAGCACTTCATGGGCGACGTCGCCGAGGACGCGCGCCGATCGGGCTATCGTCACGACCGCCGCATTGATCTTGCCCTTCAGCTCACCGAAGATCTTGGTGTGCTCGGCCGTCACCTCGCCGGAAATGCGGGCCCCTTCCCCGACCACCAGGGTGGTGCAGGTGATATCGCCCTCCACCTGGCCGTCCACATGCAGTTCGCCCTGGGAAAGAATGTCGCCGACGATCCGCACGTCGGGGCCGATTACGGAAAGGACCCCGCCCTGGTTGGACCCACCCGACGAAGAAACCGTCTTAACGAATTTCTGGAGCATCACGACCTGCCGAAATGAATGTGAGGGGATCGCGGGGGACATCGATCATGCGCACTTCGTAATGCAGATGGGCGCCGGTGGACCGGCCGCTGTTGCCCAACAGGCCGATGACGGTCGCCGTCGAGACCGCCTGGCCGACCGTTACCTTGATGCGCGACAGATGGGCGTAACGGGTAAGGAAGCCGTTGCCGTGGTCGATATCGACGGTATTGCCATACCGATCGTAAGGACCGGCCATTTTCACGATCCCGGCTGCGGTCGCATACACGGGCGTCCCGTAGGGTGCGCCGAGATCGAGGCCCTCGTGGATGCCGGTGCGGTTGTTGAGGGGGTCGTGCCGTGCGCCGAACGGACTGTTCACTTCCCAGGCTTGGTGGAGCGGGGCTGCGAGAGGAACATTCTTCAGAACGGCCTTGATGGCGTTCCAGCGCTCCATGCGCCCGAGCAGCATGTCCAACCCGCTGTCGCCGCCCAGGGCCGATTGGGCGGCGGGGATGAACGGTCCGCCCATCCCTTTCCTCTTCGCATTTTCCGCCAGCAGACGGTCGGGATCGGCCCCGATGTGCCGCAGCAGCGATTCCGCCTGGGCGATACGGCTATTGGCGACGCCAGCCGTGTTCTGGACCACGCGGCCATAGGTGACCTTCAGCCGGTCGAGCGAGGCTTCGAGCCGCCGCACCTCGTCCCGGACGGCCTTCGCCTCGGCGCCGCCAGGCTGGGTCGCATCGTCATACGCGGGGTCGCCCACAGAGATCTGGGACGGGACCGGGGACGGGGCCGGTCGCGCGTCGGCATGCCGGCCGGTCAGGGCGGCGCTGGACTCGGCCAGAACCATGAGATCGGAGTGAACCGCGTCGACCTCGTGGGTGATGTCTCCCACCAGCCGATGGGCCGTCTCCAGCCGCTGCTCGGCGGCGTGATAGGACGCCATCACCTTATCGAGCTGGCGTTCCTTCACCGCCACTTCCTCGGGGCGGTGCATCAACAGCGCCGTGACCGTCAGCGCCCATAGCGAAACGCCCGCGAAAACGCCGAGGATGACCGTCTGGTGGCGGCGGGTGAAGGTGAAGTGGCCACCGCGTCCATCCGGCCTGCGGATGAACACCTGCCATTCGGGCAGAACCGCCCCCAGCATTCGGCGGAGTCTTATTTTCCCGTCCCCACCCTGACGGTGCCCAAAGCGCCGGTCCCCCACTTGCCTTCCCCTGCCGCTGCGGATATCCGGTAGCGCGGCCAGTCTACCCATTCGAGCGACCTTAGGCTACAGGTAATAGCCGAAAATCCCCGGGTCAGCGACCCTCGCGCCGCCACGTCCACAGCAGGCCGCCGATGGCCAGAACCAGAAGGACGCCCCCAGGGATCAGCGGCACCTCGCGAAGGCCGGTGACGGAATGGTCATCGCGGGCCAGCAGGCCGATCCACCCCCGCCCGCTGGCCACCCCACCCGCGGGCACCCGACGGATCTCGGGAAGACCGCCATCCACAAGCCAATGTACCGCCCCCCCCGTAGCCTGCGCGACCGGGCTCAGCCTCGCGGCGGTTGCCGCAAGTTCGGACAGCTCGATCGGGTTGGGGCTTCCGATGACGGCGACCGCGCTGCGCTGCCCGTCCTCGACGCGCCACAACCCCGCCTGCCCGGCCTCCATACTCGCCGTGGCACGCCCGCCCCCCTGATCGACGAGCGGCAGGGACGCGGTCGAACCGTCGGGGCGGGTGACGGTGACCGTTTCCGGCACCGTGTCCAGCGAACGCCGGGTCACCTCGATGCGCGATCCCTTGACCTCGGCCGAGAGGGAATCCTCCTCCAGGTCCGGCTCCTTCATCAGCCAATGGGCAAGCCGGCGGAGAAGCTCGTTGTAAGGGCCTCCGCCTTCCCACCCCCGCGCCCACAGCCAGAAGGTGTCGGACAGCACCTCGGCCACCCGCCCTTCGCCCACCCTGTCGAGGATGATGAGCGGCCGATTGTCGAGGCCGGCAAGGACGGCGACCCCGGATTTCTGCCGCACGGCCATCTGCCGAAGCCACCGTCCCCAAGGCTTGGCGCCAGTGTCAAAGCCGGCCGTTACCGGATGCCGGCGCCCGAGCGCGGTGATCGTCGGGCGGAAGGGACGGGCCAGCACCGTCCCGGTCGGCTCGGCGGGCATGATCTCCGCAAGCGGTGCCGCGAACAGCCCATCGGGCTCGGCGAATTCCGGCCCGACCGCCGCCAGCAGGGCGCCGCCGTTGCGGACATAATCGGCCAAGGCCTTGTAGTAATTGGCGGACAGCACCCCACGGCGGCGATAGCGGTCGAAGATGACAAGGTCGAACTGGGACAGCTTCTCCTCGAACAATTCCCGCACCGGGAAGGTGATGAGGGACAACTCCCGGATGGGGGTGAAGTCGTCCTTTTCCGGTGGCCGCAGGATCGTGAAATGGACGAGCGCCACGGCCGGGTCCGCCTTCAGCAGGTCGCGCCACGTCCGCTCACCGGCATTGGGCTCGCCCGAGATCAGCAGGACCTTGAGCCGGTCGCGGATCCCCGAGATGGCGAAGGCAACGCGGTTGTTGGCTAGCGACAGTTCATGGGGACCTGGCTCGGCCGCCAATTCCACCACCGTCTGGCCGGCGTGGCGCACCGGCACCTCGATACTGGTGTCCCGGTTCAGCGGAACCTGGGCGGCAAGATAGGGTTGACCGTCCACACGCACGTCGACGCGGGCGGCACCGGTGCCGCCCGGTTCCTCCACCCGGAGCCGCACCGCCGCACTGCGGCCCACCAGGGCGAATTTCGGACCGTCCCGAAGCACTAGCCGGCGGTCCACTTCTCCCGGCCGTCCGGATAGCAGGACATGGACCGGCGCCCCCAGCGACCGCCCCAGATCCTCAGGAACGTCGTGCACCTCGCCATCGGTGATCATCAGCACGCCGGCCAGCCGCCGTTTGGGCACATCGGCCAGCGCGTGGTCAACGGCGGCGAACAGCCGGGTCCCCTGATCCTCGCCGTCACGGTTGCCGACGCGCTCGATCCGCACATCCAGGTTCGGCTCGTGGGCCAGCCGTTGCCGTATCTGGGCGAGAGCCGCTTCGGTTTGGGCGCGCCGGTCCCCGATCCCCTGCGACAGGGTGTCGTCGACCACCACCACCGCAATATCGGGGAGCGGCTGACGCTCCTCGGTCACCAGCCGGGGATTGGCCAGCGCCACCAGGAGGGCCGCCAGCGGGATGGCCCTCGCCCAGGCGCCGCGCGCGCGGCGCCCCAGGGCCAGCAGCCAGACCGCAAGGGCCACCCCGGCCAGCGCCGCCAGCAGCGGCCAGGGCACCAGCGGCGCGAAGGCGATCCCCGACAAGGCGTTCATCGGTTAAGCCGCTCCAGGATGGCCGGCAGATGCACCTGGTCGGCCTTGTAGTTTCCGGTGAGCGCGTACATGACCAGGTTGATGCCGAACCGATAGGCCATTTCGCGCTGACGCTCACCCCCCGGGACGGTGGCGAACATCGGCCGGCCGGCGGCATCCACCGCCCAGGCGCCGGCCCAATCGCTGCCGCCGACGATGACGGGCGAAACCCCGTCGTTGTCGGCCGGCGCACCGTCCTGGGCCCAGACCGTCCCGCCCTCGTACCGCCCGGGCATGTCTTTGAGCAGGTAGAAGGCCCGCGTGAGGACATGCTCGCCGGTGACCGGCGCCAGCGGCGGGATATCCAGTCCTTGGGTCAGCGCGCGCAGCCTCTCGCTTTGCCCTCCGCCGGAAACGCCTCCGTCCCCGCTGTCGAAGACGATCAGCCCGCCGTGATGGAGATACGCGTTGAGCTTATCCGCCACCGCCGGGGAGACCGGGGGCTGGTCGGGCGTCACGGGCCAATAGAGCAGGGGAAAGAACAGCACCGGATCGGTGGCGAGGTCGAGCCCCATGGGCTCGGCCAGTTCGGCGGTCGAGCGCCGCGCCAGGACCTGGGTCAGGCCGATCAAGCCCGCCCGGCTCTTGGCATCGGTCGCGGCATCGCCGGTGCGGACATAGGCCAGCCGCGTTTGGAGGGCCGCCTGAAGGGCGAACGCGTCACTGTCGTCCGCGTGGGCGGAAAGCGGGATGAGGGCGAGCGCCACCAACGCGGCCGAGATGGAGCGACGCCCCAGAAGACCCCGCAATCCCAGCGCCACCAGAAGATCGGCCACCGCCATCGCCAGCGCCAGCGCCAGCAGGGGTGGCCGCAGGTCAAGTTCACGGCTGGTCTGGGACAAGGACGAACGGGCGATCCCGGCAGGCACCGGCAGGAATCGAGGCTGCCCCACCGCCGCCCCCAGATTGAGGGCCACACGCATCCCACCCTCTCCGTACAGGCCGGGGGGATGCCGGGGTCCCGGGACGGCCGTCGCCGGATCTCCGACGATGGCCGAAGCGGCGCCTGTCGGCGCGCCGAGGCGCCCCAGTCCATCCAGCACCTCGACCGGCGGCAACGGCCCTCCGCCCTTGCCGGGCATACCCTCGGCCAACAGCACCAGACGCCGCAGCATTTGGGGAAACAGGCCCGACAAGGCCAAATTGCTCCATTCGGCGTTCGCGGTGGTATGGACCAGCACCACCCATCCCTTGCCGTGGCGGGCGGCGGTCACCAGCGGAGTGCCGTCGGTCAGCCGCGCCCACGTGCGCGACTCCAGCTCGAGCACGGGTTCCGCCAAGACCTGCGCCGAAACCTTGACGTCGGCGGGAATGGCGATGCCGGCGAACGGACCGCTTTCCGGGAACGGCGCCAGCCCCATCGGCGCCGTCCACGACATCGCCCCTCCCAAACTGCGGTCGCCGCCGTGGAGCCGGACGGGGAGGAACGGGTCGGTCTCCCCCGGTTCAGCCTGCGCGGCGGCGTGCGCCAACGCGGGGCCGGCGAAACGCACCAGCACGCCGCCCTGGCTTACCCAGGAATCGAGGCGGTCGGCGGTAGTCCCCAGAATTGCGGGAACGTCGGCCAGCATCAGCACCGCGACCTTGCCGGCCAGGAGTTCGGACAGGTCGCCCCGATGGAGGTCCGCCACGGGGGCCAGGGCCTTGTCGATATAGTAAAGCTGATCGAGGAGCGGCGCGGTCGCCCCGCTCCCCCCGGCCACCAGTCCGACCGGCCGGCGGCGCCAGCGTTCATCGATCAGCACCACGGCGGCGGCCGAACTCTCGTTCTCGATGTCGAGCCGCACCAGTTTGTTGCGCAATTCAACCGGCAGGCGGAGGTGGGCCGTGGCCTCGGACTGGCCGGGAGCCAGGGCCACCTCCTGGCGCCCCAGCGGACGGCCGGCGCCATCGAGGGCGCGAACGACCAGGACGTCCGGGTCGTCGAGCCCCGAAAATCGCCGCACGGGCACGTCCAGCCGTCCCGGATCCGCCGTCTCGGCCGGCGGCATCAGGGCCCGCGCCGTGCGCCCCGTCACCACCTCGACACCGCCGCCCAGAGCCTGGAGCGCGCGCACGAACCGGGTTCCGGAACCGTCATCCAAACCGTCGGCCAGCCAAACAGCCTCCATAGGCGCGGCGTGGCCGACACGTCCGACCGCCCCGGCGGCGGCGGCACGGTCGCTTCCCCACGGTTTGGGAACCAGGGCCTGAACCGCGGCACGCGCGTCCACGGCCGGCATGGGGCCGCGAACCTCGATCGGCGAGCCGTCGGCCGGCGGCGCGGTCGGCACCAGCAGAACCGCACGCCCCTCCCTCTGGGCGCGCGCCAGAAGCGCATCGAGCCAGGCACGCCGCTGCGACCAATCCCGCGCCGCCGCCCAACCGTCATCAATGGCGACCATCAGCGGCCCGCGGCCGGACATGGGCGGGCCGGGATGCCACAACGGCCCAGCGACGCCCACGATCACCATGGCGGCGAGAACCAGGCGCAAGAGCAGAACCCAGAGCGGCGTATGCGCCGCCGCGCTTTGCCGGGCATCCAGCCCGAACAGCAGCCGGATCGCCGGGAAGCGGATCGTGCGCGGCACCGGGGGGGTGACGCGCAGCAGCCACCAGAGCGCCGGCAGGACCGCCAGTCCCGCCAACGCCCAGGGAGCGGAGAACGCGAGCGGGCCCAAAGCCATCAGCGCCCCCCTCCCGACCGCGACCCGGACAGGCGCATGTGCAGCGCCAGCAGAGGCGTCTGCGGCGATTGGTCGGTATGGTGGACGGCGAAGCTCCACCCCACCGCGCGGGCGATCCCGGCCAGGCCGTCGCGATGGGCGGCCAGACGATCGCGATACCCGGCGCGCACGTCTTCGGAGCGCCGGATCACCGTCTCCCCTTCGCCTTCCATCCCCGAGAACCGCACCCTGCCGGTGAACGGGAACACCTCTTCGGCCGGATCCAGCACTTGGAGCAGATGCCCCACGGCTCCCGTCGCGGCCAGGGCGCGAACGCGGGAATCCATATCCTCCAAGGGCATGAGAAAGTCCGAAACCAGAACCACCTCGGCGTGGCGGGACAGGCGCTCGGGTCCCGGCAGGCCCGATCCGTTACCCGTCGGCGGGGGCAAAGACGCCGCCAACCGCGCCAGCGCACTCCCACCCGAAGCCGGCGGCATGTCGCCACCCAACGGCGCCACCCGTTCCCCTCCCCTCAGCAGAACGGCGGCGAGAGCCAGGACGAGCAACTCGGCGCGCTCGCGCTTTTCCGGCAGAGCGGGGGTCGAACGCCACGCCATCGACGGCGAGGCATCCCGCCATAGCCATACCGTCTGCGAGGCCGCCCACTCCCGTTCCCGCACGAAAAGACGCTCGCCGCGCGCCGACTGACGCCAATCGACCGCGGTGGCGGGGTCTCCCGGCTGGTAGGTCCGGTACTGCCAGAACGTCTCCCCGGGACCGGCCTGATGGCGCCCATGCACGCCCGCCGCCACCGTGGCCGCGATCCGTTCGGCGGCGACCAGCAGCGGGGGCAGGCGCGATGCGAGTTCCTCGGCCTGAAGGTGCTTTGCGGAAGACGTTGATCGCTCTCCTTCCGGTCTATGTCATTCCATCGCCGCGATCAGCTGGGCGACGATCTCGTCCACCGTGACGCCATCGGCACGGGCCGAGAAGGTCAAGGCCATGCGATGACGCAGGATCGGGAGGGCCAGGGCCGCGACGTCGTCGAAGGAAGGGGACAGACGACCCTCCATCAGCGCGCGGGCACGCGAAGCCAGCATCAGCGCCTGCGCCGCGCGCGGCCCCGGCCCCCAGGCGACATGGCGTTTCACCTCCTCGACCACGGTCGATTCCCGGCGGCCGTTGCGGACAAGACCGAGAATGGCGTCCACCACCGCCTCGCCCACCGGCACCCGGCGGACCAGACGTTGGGCCGCCAGCAATTCGGCGGCCGTAAATATGGGCGACGGGACGGCCTCTTCGGCTCCCGTGGTCGCGACCAGCATGCGCCGCTCGGATTCGGCGTCGGGATAGCCCACGTCGATCTGCATGAGAAAGCGGTCGAGCTGTGCCTCGGGCAGCGGATACGTGCCCTCCTGCTCCAGGGGGTTCTGGGTCGCCACCACATGGAACGGGGTGGGGAGATCGTGGTAATGGCCGGCAATACTGACCTTATGTTCCTGCATCGCCTGCAGCAACGCCGATTGGGTACGCGGCGACGCCCTGTTGATTTCGTCGGCCATCAGAAGCTGGCAGAACACCGGCCCCTGAATGAAACGGAACGCGCGGGCCCCGGAGGGGCTTTCCTCCAGCACCTCGGAACCGAGGATGTCGGCCGGCATCAGGTCGGGGGTGAACTGCACCCGCTTGTCATCGAGGCCGAACACGACGCCCAGGGTCTGCACCAGCTTGGTTTTGGCCAAACCGGGGACCCCGATCAAGAGGGCGTGACCCCCCGCCAGCAGCGTGATAAGACTTTCATCTATGACGCGACCCTGGCCAAATATGACGCGACCGATGCCCTCCCGGGCTTCGGATATGCGGAGGTTGAGCGCCTCGGCCTCGCGAACTACATCATCAATGATGCCCGCTTCGTCCAAAGGGCCGCTGGCGTCTGGATCGGATACGGTCTTCACTGGAGACTTCTCCAACGGTCAGTCGAGTTGCCGTCATGGATGAAGATGCTTTGGTTGTGTGGCACACTGCCGCCGTGGAGGAACTGTTCTTGCCTTCGTCCCTCGTTGGCGACACGCTCAACACACCTGAGAACCATGGCGATCTGGGCATCCACATCGACCGGAGCGGCCGCTGGCATTATCACGGCTCCCCCATCGGCCGTAAAGAGATGGTGTGTCTGTTCGCCTCGATGCTGTCGCGGCACGCCGATGGATCGTATTGGCTGGTGACGCCGGACGAGATGGGGCGGATCGAGGTCGACGACGTTCCCTTCGTCGCGGTGGAAACGTTCGTTTGCGGGTGCGGCCGGGACATGGTCGTGTCCTTTCGCACCAACGTGGACGAACTGGTCACCGTCGACGGCGACCACCCCTTGCGCATCGGCACGGATCCTCGAAGCGGCGATCCCGTCCCCTACGTGACGGTGCGTGAGGGATTGGAAGCGCGCGTGACGCGATCCGTGTACTATGAACTGGTGGCACGCGGGGTCGAGGAAAAGGTGGGAGGCGATAAGCTCTACGGCGTATGGAGCAGCGGCATCTTCTTTCCTCTCGGGCGTCTGGCGGACTGAGCCGGGACACGATCAGCGAACGCTTGGCGCGCGGGTGGCCCCCGCGCGGACGTGACGCCGCGACCGCGAACGGCGACCTCCTCCCCGGAGGGCCGATCCTCACCCGCCCCCTCAGGCCGGCCGCCGTTCTCGTGCCTCTGGTCGAACGGCCGGAGGGGGTGACCGTGCTGCTGACTCAGCGCACCGCCCACCTCGCCCATCATCCGGGCCAGATCAGTTTTCCCGGCGGCCGATTGGAGGACCGCGACCAGGGCGACTCCGTCGCCTGCGCCTTGCGCGAAACCGAGGAGGAAGTGGGCCTCTCGCCAGGAGAGGTCACCGTTCTGGGCCGTCTCGGCGACTACGCCACCGGCACCGGCTTCATCGTCACCCCGATTGTCGGCGCCACCTCCGCTCCGCTCGCGCTGACGCTGGACCCTTTCGAGGTCGCGGACGTGTTCGAGGTTCCCCTCGACTTTGTGCTCGACACCGCCAATCATAGCCTGCATCGGCGTGAGGTTGACGGGCGTTCGCGTCCCTATTGGGCCATTGCCTGGGGCGAGCGGCTGATCTGGGGGGCCACCGCCGGAATTCTCGTCAATCTGTCGGAAGTGCTCGGCCGCGATGGCCAATGATCCCACCCTCCCCGCGCATCCCGAAGACCCCATCGGCCAATTGCCGCCGCAACCCTGGATGGATGCCCCCGAGACCCGGGCGGTGATCGCCGCCCTCACCCGCGACGGCGCCCAGGTGCGCTTCGTCGGCGGATGCGTCCGCGACTCGGTCCTGCGCCGGCCGATCAAGGATGTGGACATCGCCACCCACGACCCGCCGGAGCGGGTCATGACCCTGCTGGACGCCGCCGGCATCCACGCCATCCCCACCGGCATCGCCCACGGCACCGTCACCGCGGTGATCGGCAAGGCCCATTACGAGATCACCACGCTGCGCGAGGACGTGGAGACCTTCGGCCGCCACGCCCGCGTGGCCTACACCGACGACTGGACGGCGGACGCGGCCCGGCGCGATTTCACCATCAACGCCATGTTCGCCGATCCCCAGGGGCGCATTTACGACCCCTTCGGCGGATTGGCGGATTTGGGTGCGGGCCGGGTCCGGTTCGTCGGCGACCCCGTGCGGCGCATCGCGGAGGACGTGCTGCGCCTTCTGCGATTCTTCCGGTTCCATGCCCATTACGGCCGCCCGCCCATGAACCGGGCCGCGCTGACCGCCTGCCGCCGGATGGCCCCGCGCCTGAGCGCCCTGTCCGGCGAGCGGGTGGCCGGCGAGCTGGTGCGCCTGCTGCAAGCGCCCGACCCCGCCGAAGTGCTGATCGTCATGCGGGCGGAAGATATCCTTCAGCACATCCTGCCCGAGGCCCATGCGCTCGACCGCCTGAAGGTCCTGACGTGGCTGGAGACCCGCGCCATGGTGCGGGAGAGCGTGGGACCGGACCCCATCCGCCGCCTGGGCGCCATGGTGACCGCCGACGCCGCCGGGGCGAAAGCCATCGCCGAACGGCTGAAGCTGTCGAACACCCAGGCCGTCCGTCTGTCGGCCATCGTCGCGCCGCCGGTGGCGATCACCGCCGGCATGGACACCCCGGCCGTCCGCCGGATATTGCGGCGCATCGGCCCCGACCGTTTCCGGGACCTCGCCCTGGTCGCCTGGGCCGGCGAGCGCAGCCGCGCCAACGGCGCGTCGTCGGACGCCACCGCCCGCTGGATGGCGATGCTGGACGCCGCCGATTCGTGGGTTCCGGTGGCCTTGCCGGTGCGCGGCAAGGATTGCCTCGACCTCGGGCTGGCGCGCGGCAAGGCCGTCGGCGCTCTGCTGACCGACGTGGAGCGCTGGTGGGAGGACAGGGATTACCGGCCCGGCCGCGAGGAATGCCTGGCCAAGCTGAAGGAGCTGGCGGGAGCCGGCGGCGGATAACGGAGTACCCCCGGCCGGTCCCCGTTCAGCCGCCTTCGACCGTCTCCAGATTGAAGGCGGCGGCCATCAGCGCCCGGGTGTAGGGGGTTCGAGGCCCCGAGAACAGGGTTTCGGCCGGCCCGGCCTCCACCACCCTGCCGTCCTTCATGACGATCAATTCGTCGGCCAGCGCCTTCACCACGCGCAGGTCATGGCTGATGAACAGGTAGCCGATGCCGTGGCGGGCCTGGATGTCGCGCAGAAGATCGACGATCTGGGCTTGCACGCTGACGTCGAGCGCGCTGGTGGGTTCGTCGAGGACGATGAAGCGCGGCTTGAGCACCAGAGCCCGGGCGATGGCGATGCGCTGGCGCTGGCCGCCCGAGAATTCGTGGGGATAGCGGTCCTGGGTGTCGGGGTCCAGGCCGACCTCCGCCAAAGCCTGGGCGATCATCGTCCGGCGCTCGCGCGCGTCGCGGCCAAGCTTGTGGACCTCCAGACCTTCGCCGACGATCTGGCCGACCGACAGGCGCGGCGACAGCGAGCCGTAGGGGTCCTGGAACACCATCTGCATCTCGCGCCGCTTCGGCCGCAGCGCCGCCGGACTCATGCCCTGGATGTCCGCGCCCTGGAACACGATGGCCCCCTTGGAGCCGATGAGGCGCAAGAGCGCGAGCCCCAACGTGGTCTTCCCCGAACCGGATTCGCCCACGACGCCCACGGTGCGGCCGGCGCGGACGCTGACGCTGATGCCGTCCACCGCCTTGATGTGCGCGACCGTGCGCCGCAGGATTCCGCTCTTGATGGGGAACCAGACGCGCAGTTCCCGCGCCTCCATCACCACCGGCGAGTCGGCCGGCGGGCGGTTGGGCTTGCCCTTGGGCTCGGCCGCCATCAGCCGCCGCGTATAGGGATGGCTGGGGGCGTCGAACACCTGGACGACCGGGCCGGCCTCGACGATTTCCCCCTGGCTCATCACGCACACCCGGTCGGCCATCTTGCGGACGATGCCGAGATCATGGGTGATGAACAGCATGGCCATGCCGAGGCGCGACTGGAGATCCTTCAGCAGCATGAGAATCTGGGCCTGGATGGTGACGTCCAGCGCCGTGGTGGGTTCGTCGGCGATCAGGATATCGGGTTCGTTGGCCAGCGCCATGGCGATCATCACCCGCTGGCGCTGGCCGCCCGAAAGCTCGTGCGGCAGGGCGGACAGGCGCTTTTCCGCCTCGGGGATGCCGACCAGGGACAGCAGTTCCAGCACCCTCGCCCGCACCGCCGCGCCACGCAGGCCCTTATGGATCTCCAGCACCTCGGCCACCTGCCGCTCCACCGAGTGCAGCGGATTGAGGGACGTCATCGGCTCCTGGAACACCATCGCCACACGGTTGCCGCGCACGCCGCGCAGGGTGCGTTCCGGCGCACCGACCAATTCCTGGCCCCACAGGCGGATACTGCCCGAGGGGTGGCGGGCGCGAGGATAGGGCAGCAATTGCAGGACCGACAGCGCGGTGACCGACTTGCCCGAACCGGATTCGCCGACCAGCGCCAGTGTTTCGCCCTTGGCCAGATCGAAAGAGACCCCTTTGACCGCCCGCACCGCGTCGGCGCCCTGACCGAACGATACCGCGAGGTCGCGGACCTGGAGGATGGGGGTGGATGTCCCTGCGTCCTTCATGCGTTGGTCTTTCTGGGATCGAAGGCGTCGCGGACCGCCTCGCCCACGAACACCAGCAGCGACAGCAGCGCCGCCACCACCACGAAGCCGGTGAGGCCGAGCCAAGGCGCTTGCAGGTTCTCCTTGCCCTGGCGCAGCAGGTCGCCCAGCGATGCCGAGCCGGGCGGGAGCCCAAGGCCGAGGAAATCCAGCGCCGTAAGCGCGACGATGGAGGAATTGAGGATGAACGGCAGGAAGGTGAGCGTCGCCACCATGGCATTGGGCAGCACGTGGCGCACCATCACCCGCCCGTCGCTCATGCCCAGAGCCTTGGCGGCACGGACATAGTCGAAATTGCGGGCGCGCAGAAATTCGGCGCGCACCACGCCCACCAGGCCGGTCCACGCGAACAGCGTCAGCACCAGCAGCAGCGTCCAGAAACCGGGCGCGATCACCGACGCGACGATGATCAGGATCAACAGTTGCGGCAGTCCGCCCCAGACTTCAAGCAGGCGCTGGCCGACAAGGTCCAGCTTGCCGCCGAAATAGCCCTGCACCGCGCCCACGGCGACGCCGATGACGCTGGATACCGCCGTAAGCGCGAGCCCGAACAGGATCGACAGCCTGAGACCGTAGATCAGCCGCGCCAGCACGTCGCGGCCCTGGTCGTCGGTGCCCAGCCAGTTTTCGGCCGACGGCGGAGCCGGGTGGGGCCGCAGACGCTCGTAGCTGATGGTGCGGTAGCCGAACCGGACCGGCGGCCACAGCGCCCAGCCGTGCTCGGCGATCTTCTGGGCGATGTAGGGGTCCCGGTAATCGGCGTAGGTGAGGAAGTCGCCGCCGAAGGTGACCTCGGGATAATCCCGCACCACGGGGAAATAGAGCTTGCCGTCGTAATCCACCGCGATGGGGCGGTCGTTGGCGATGAATTCGGCCAACAGGGTCACCAGGAACACCGCCAGGAAGACCCACAGGCTCCAGAAGCCGCGGCGGTTCCGCCGGAACGCGGCGAGCCGCCGCCGCGTGAGCGGGGAGAGACGGTGCCTCATGGCCGCCCCTTTCCTGTCGTCCCGAGCGCAGCCGAGGGACCTTTCGGGCAGGGCGCGCGTAAAGGGTCCCTCAGTCGCGGACGCTCCTTCGGAACGACAGGGAGGTCATAACTGCCGATCATCCTCACACCTCCCTCTTCTCGAAGTCGATGCGCGGATCGACGAAGTGGTAGGTGAGGTCGCTGACGAGGTTCAGCACCAGCCCCAGCAGGCTGAAGATGTAGAGGGTACCGAACATCACCGGATAATCGCGGTTGATGACGGCCTGGTAGCCCAGCAGGCCGATGCCGTCGAGCGAGAAGATGATCTCCACCAGCAGCGCGCCGGTGAACAGGATGCCCACCAGGGCGGACGGAAAGCCGGCGATGATCAGCAGCATGGCGTTGCGGAAGACGTGGCCGTAAAGAACGCGCCGCTCGGTCAGACCCTTGGCGCGGGCGGTGACCACGTATTGCTTGTTGATCTCGTCGAGGAAACAGTTCTTGGTAAGCATGGTCAGGCTGGCGAAGCCGCCGATCACCAGCGCCGTCACCGGCAGGGCCAGGTGCCAGAAATAATCCCGGATCTTGCCCGCCCAGCCGAGCTGGTCCCAGTCGGGCGAGGTCAGCCCCCGCAACGGAAACCACGAGACATAGGTCCCACCCGCGAACAGCACGATCAAGAGGATGGCGAAAAGGAAGCCGGGCACGGCATAACCCACGATCACCGCCCACGACGTGCCGATATCGAAGGCCGAGCCGTCGCGGGTGGCCTTGGCGATGCCCAGGGGAATCGAGACCAGATAAATGATCAGCGTGCTCCACAGTCCCAGCGAAATGGACACGGGCATCTTCTCGACGATCAACCGCACGACGGGGACGTCGCGGTAGAAACTCTTGCCGAAATCGAAGCGGATATAGTCCTTCATCATCTTGGCGAAGCGCTCGGCCGGCGGCTTGTCGAAGCCGAACTGCTTCTCGATCTCCTTGATGAAGGCGGGATCCAGCCCCTGCGCACCGCGATAGACCGAGGTCCCCTCCTGCTGGGCCATGGAGCGCGAGACTTGGCCGCCCATGGTCTCGCCGCCGGCACCCGACACGCGGGCGGTGGCTTCCACTGCGGTGCCTTTGATGCGCGCGATCATCAGTTCCACCGGCCCGCCCGGCGCAAGCTGGGCGACCGCGAAATTGATGAGCATGATCCCGAACAGCGTGACGGGAATGAGGGCGAGGCGGCGGACGACATAGGCAAGCATGGATGGCTCAGTCCCTTCGCCGCCTGTTGCGCATGAGGAGGAGGGCGGCGACGCCGCCGCCGCCGATCGCCAGCCACAGCCACGGATCGCCTCCCGAGGAGGATGCGGGCGCAGGCGATGCGCCGGCCGGCGGATGCGCGCCCCGCTCCGCCGAGGCGGGCCGGGAGCCGGCGGCCAGGGCGGCGCCCGGCTTGATCCACCACGCGAACAACTGCACGCCCTGAGCCGGAATCACCTTGGGCATGCCGAACTTGTCCCAGTACGCCACGCGGTCGACGCCGAGATGCCATTGCGGGATCACGTAGTGGTTCCACAGGAGAACCCTGTCCAGGGCGCGCGTGCGGGCCACCAGCGTTTCCCGGTCGGGCGCGGCCACTAGCCTTTCGACCAGGGCGTCCACCGCCGGATTCTTGATGCCGACCAGATTGTTGCCGCCGATCTCGTCGGCGGCGGCGCTGGTCCAGTATCCGAACTGCTCGTTGCCGGGAGACGGGGATTCGCCCCAGACGTTGACCGCCACGTCGAAGTCGTAATGGTCCACACGGTTCTTGTACTGGGCGGTGTCCACGGTCCGCACGCTGGCCTCGATTCCCAGCCGCGCCAGATTCTGCGCGAACGGCAGGGAAATGCGTTCCCAGATCGGATTGTCCAGCAGGATTTCGAAGCGGAATGGCCGGCCGTCCTTGGTCAGCTTGCCGTCCACCACCTGCCAGCCCGCTTCCTCCAGCAGTTTCATGGCTGCCCTGAGATTGGGGCGGATGTTGCCGGTGCCGTCGGTGACGGGCGCCCGATATTCCGTGGTGAAGACCTCCGGCGGCACCTGGGACCGCAGGGGCTCCAGCACCTCAAGCTCCTTGGGGCCGGGCAGCCCCCTGGCCGCCAGTTCGGAATTGGCGAAATAGCTCTCGGAGCGCTTGTACTGGCCGTAGAACAGGTTCTTGTTGGTCCACTCGAAATCGAAGGCGTAGGCCAGGGCCTGCCGCACCTTCGGGTCCTGGAACAGGGGCCGGCGGAGATTGAAGGCGTAGGCCTGCATGCCGGCCGGGCGGCTGTTCGGGAAGGCGGTCATCCGGCCCCGCCCGTCGGCCAGGGCCGACCAATCCTGGTAGCCCGTGGCCCATTTCTTGGCTTCGTTTTCCAGGCGCCAATCGTATTCCCCGGCCTTGAACGCCTCCAGCGCCACCGTGGAATCGCGGTAATAGTCGTAACGCACGCGGTCGAAATTGTACTGGCCCTTGTTGACCGGCAAATCCTTGCCCCAGTAATCCTTCACCCGCTCGTACACCACGAAGCGTCCGGGCTCGAACGAGGCGATCCGATAGGGGCCCGAGCCCAGCGGCGGCTGCAAGGTGGTCTGGTCGAAGGCGCGGCCCTGCCAATAATGCTTGGGCAGAATCGGCATCTGGCCGACGATCAGCGGCAGTTCCCGGTTGTCGCCGGGCTTGAAGGAGAATTTCACCCGGCGCTCGCCCAGCGCCTCGGCCTTCGCTATCGCCTGGTAATAGAAGCGGAACTGCGGCATCCCCTTGGTGCGCAGGATGTCGAAGCTGAACAGCACGTCATCCGCGGTGATCGGCGTGCCGTCATGCCAGCGCGCCTCGGGCCGCAGGTTGAAGATCACCCACGAGCGGTCGGCCGGAACCTCGACCGATTGGGCGATCAGGCCGTACTCGCTGAAGGCCTCGTCGGCGGAACTGGCGAGCAGCGTCTCGAACGGCAGGCTCGCCCCGTCGGCCGGCACGCCCTTGACGATGAAGGGATTGAGGTTGTCGAAGGTGTCGCCCACCACCGCCAGCCGGACGTCGCCGCCCTTGGGAGCGTCGGGATTCACGTAGTCGAAATGATCGAACCCCGGCCCGTATTTGGGCGCCCCGTGCATGGCGATGCCCCCGACGGGCCTGATGTCCTCGGCCCATGCGGACCGGGCAAACCCGGCCAGCCCCACGGCAAGGCAGACGACGATGGCGGCGGCGCGGCGCACGAAATCCCCTTCGGTCCCAGGTCATCCTTCGAAAGCAAGCGAGTGTGACCGCAACGATCGGTGAGGACAAGCCCGCCATCGGCCACCGCCGGGGACGGCCGAGGCGGGAGCCCCGATTAGCCGGCCAATACCCCCAACGCCTGGGCATGCACGCGCGCATCCCCGGCCGCGCAAACCCGTCCCTCCGAGCCGAGGCCGAGCTTTTGGCCGCGCCAATCGGTCGCGATCCCCCCCGCCCCCTCGATGACCGGCACCAATGCGGCGAAGTCGTAGGGCTTCAGTCCCGCCTCGACGACCAGATCGACGAAGCCGGTGGCGAGCAAGGCATAGGCGTAGCAATCGGCGCCATAGCGCGGCTGCTTGACCCGCCGGGCGATGCGCTCCCAGGCGGGCAGGCTGGCGGCGTCGAAATGGTCGGGGCCGGTGGTATAGGCGTAGGCTTTGGCCAGGTCGGGGCAGGCGCGGACCTTGACCGGCGTGCCGTTCAGCGTGGTGGCCCGTCCCGCGCCCCCCACCCAGCGCTCGTCGGTGATGGCCTGGTCGATCACCCCCAGGACCGGCCGCCCGCGATGGGCCAGGGCGATCAGGGTACCGAACGACGGTTTGCCGGTGATGAACGATTTGGTCCCGTCGATGGGGTCCAGCACCCACGTCCATTCGGCGTCGGGATTTTCGGTGCCGTGCTCCTCGCCCAGGATGCCGTGCTCGGGAAACGCCTCCCGGATCAGCACCCGCATGGCCGCTTCCGCCTCGCGGTCGGCGATGGTCACCGGCGAGGAATCGTCCTTGTCGTCCACCGTCACCGGGGTACGGAAGTAGCGGCGGATCACCGGCCGGGCGGCGTCGGCGAGGCGCTCGGCCAGGAGCACGAATTCGGAAGGCAGGGTCATCGGCGTCGTCTCATTTCGGCGGTGGCGGCGCGTTGGGGGAAATCGAGTTGAGGTAGTCGATGATGTTGGCCCGGTCCTGGGGATCGGCATCGCCGGGGAAGCCCATCTTGGTGCCCGGGGCGTAAGCCTGCGGCTTGGTGATGAAGGTGTCGATCCTGTCGTCCGTCCAGACGCCGCCCAGCTTTTTCAGGGCGTCGGAATAGGTGAAGCCCGGCGCCGTCGCCACTTTGCGCCCCACCACGCCATGAAGGTTGGGGCCGACGCGGTTGGGGGCGCCTTCCGCGAAGCTGTGGCAAGCCCCGCACTTCTTCGCCGCTTCCTGGCCCGCGGCGACGCTGGCCTTGGCGAGACGCGCGCCGAGGGGCTCCACCGGGGGTGCGGCTGCGGATTGGGGCGCCGCCGGCTGGGGCGTGGCCGGCGCCTTCACCCCGGCGGCGGCCGCCGCCTCGGCCGCTTCCTGCCGCTGCGTCTCGGCATGGGGTGTGACCGCCTTGTCGATGCTGTCGCCGACGATGCGGACACCCTGGAAAAGGATAAGGGCGAAGAGAACCCCGCCCGCAATCTTCTGCACATCGACCATGTCCGGAAACCCGCTGGGCCTCGACGGCCGCGAGTGTGCCGGGTTTCCCCGCCGGGCGCCACCCCCGTCACGGCGGGCCTGCCGTTGGGCAGGCGGACAAGTCACGCGATTGGAGAGAAGTGTCGCACGAAATGATGCAATTTTTCGTGGACACCGCGCGGATGCGTTGTTAACGTGGGAACATTACATGAACACGCCACAGGGAGCGGTGATGTACAATCCCACGGAGCCGCGCGATCCGCGCGGGCGCTGGACGGGTGGGGGTGGCGGCGGGCGCGATCCGGCCAGCATCCTCTACCCGAACTTGGCCCCGCAACGTGAAGACGTCGCATACAACGGGGTCTACCACGATCAGGTGGTCGAGTGGCTGATGGATGTATTTCAGTCTTTCGGGATACCGGCTGTGAAAAATGTGCCGATCGCCACCATTGACGGCCGTTCTACGGCTATCGTGGACATCATCAGTTTTCCGAAAAATGGGCCCCCCAATTTCATTGAGGTGAAAACCGGGAATACTCCCTCATTTACCAACAACCAGATGGCCGTCCACCCCATGGCGTCGGTCGGCGGCCATGTCATATCAGCTACCGACAAACTTGCCCCTTTCGGCATTCCCCGCGGCGCCCCCCTACCCGCCGCGAATGTCTGGTCCGCCTACGCGGTGCCGGGAGAGGAGTTAAACGTTAGACCGGAATACAAGGCCATGCGCTGAGCGAACGGGGAACAGAATCATGAGTGGCAGAGAGCAGCAGCATTCCGTCGTGATTACCGCCGTTGTCCGTGGCGGAAGCATCATCAACAGGCCGGATTTCGCGGTGAAACTTGCGGAAGTCATTGTCGCGGAGGTCTGGGGAAAAGATATGCTGGCCATGCAAAAGCCTCTGGTCGCCGCCGATGACGGAGACAGGTGGGTCGTGCGCGGAAGCATCGAGAGCGAGGGAAGAGCCGGCGAGCACGGCAGAGTGAAGGTCGTCCTGAAAAAGTTCGACGGGCAAATCATGGACCTTTTTCTCCCTCATTTTTACGAGGGTGCGCCGGAGGTCGAAGACATCGTCCGGGAGCACTACAAGAAGAACCCGCCTGACGTGTGAGGGGCGCGCCGGGCGGGTAGCATCACGGACAACGGGGTCCTCTGGGAGGGAGGACGATCTTCTCCAATTCCCGGCCCAGGCGCACGTCCCGGATTTCGACGACGCAGCCCAACGTCTCGGCCCGGACAACCAAAGCCTTCATCTCGCGGGCAAGCTGTTCCGCGTCCGCCTGATCGGCAATCACCCCGCCGATGGTGGCGAGAATGTCGAACACCATGTCAAATCTCTCTCAAGTAAGGTCTGTCACCCCGAGGGCGGCCGAGGGGCCTTTCGGGCAGCGTGCGTGAAAGATCCCTCCGCGCGCTGCGCTTGGTCGGGATGACATGGAGCCGGACATCCCGGCCGGAGGCTGGGGCGGCGCGGCGAACGGGCCGGGCCGGAGCGGGGGGCCGACCAGCCCGACCCGCCGGCGCCGCCCGTCAGCCCCCGGCCGAAATCGCCCCGTCACAACCGCACGGATGCGGCGGTGCTGTGGGAAATCCGGACGATGGGGTATATTCGACGTCAGCCATGACCTTGTGACTCCTTCACAGGGTTGTGGTCAGGGGTGGGACGGTGTTGCCGCACCGTCTCGCCCCGCTCTGCCCGTCGCTCGGGCGGACACGCGGAAAAGTATAGCGGAACAGCCCATACGTATCCACCGGAAACGGGCGTGCGGATACAGCCGCTGCCGCTGTCCGAGGAGGAGTGGCGGAACCCCGTCCGTCACCCCAACCCCCGCCTGATCGAAAACATCCGTCGGGAGGGCAGGCCGTTGTGACCGACCTTGTCCTCGATCTCATGGCAAAAGCCGGCCGCGCCGCCGTGTCCGCGCGGGCGCTCCTGGATCCCGGTGATGCCGACGGCGCTTGCAGCCGGGCCTATTACGCGATGTTCGATGCCGCCAGGGCGGCTCTGGCGACCAAAGGTGTTCCGCCGGAATGCCTGAAGACCCACGAATCAGGGCAATCGATCGAACGGTTCTAAAAGCAAAGTGACGGCGAGGAGGCCTGAATTTTCCCTCTCCCCTTGCGGGAGAGGGTTATTTAGAACCGTTCGACCGATTGCCCTGGGGGCCTGGCTTCCCTCGGTTGACACCATCCGGCGTGCCGCCGATACTTCCGCCGCCTTTCATTTTCGTCCGTGCCGATGACCGCATCCCCCGATCCCAGCCGTGCCATAGCCTTTCAGGGTGCGCCCGGCGCCTACTCGCACATGGCCTGCCTCAGCGCCTATCCGGCGATGGAGCCCTTGCCCTGCGACACCTTCGAGGACGCCTTCGCCGCCGTCCGCGAGGGACGCGCCCGCTACGCCATGATCCCCATCGACAATTCGCTGGCGGGCCGGGTGGCGGACGTCCATCACCTGATGCCCTATGCTGGCCTGCACATCATCGCCGAGCATTTCGAGCGCATCAGCCATCATCTGCTGGCGCCGGCGGGGGCGACGCTGGAGACGATCACGTCGGTGGAAAGCCACGTCCATGCGCTGGGCCAGTGCCGCAACCTGATCCGCCGGCTGGGCCTTGAGGTGATCGTCGGCGCCGACACCGCCGGCGCCGCGGCCGACCTCGCCCGTTCGGGCGACGTCACCAAGGCGGCCATCGCCTCGAAGCTGGCCGGGGAGATTTACGGCCTCACCTCGCTGATGGGCGGGATCGAGGACGCCGAGCACAACACCACCCGCTTCGTGGTGCTGGCGCGCGAGGCGGTCGAACCCAATCCCAACATCCCTTGCGTCACCACCTTCGTGTTCCGCGTGCGCAACGTCCCGGCGGCGCTCTACAAGGCGCTGGGCGGCTTCGCCACCAACGGCGTCAACATCACCAAGCTGGAAAGCTATCTGGTGGCCGGCGAATTCGTGGCCGCCCAGTTCTACGCCGACGTGGAGGCCCACCCGGCGCACCGCAATCTTCGGCTGGCGCTGGAGGAACTGGACTTCTTCAGCCACGAGGTCCGCATCCTGGGCGTCTACCCCAGCCATCCCTTCCGCCTCGCCCAGCGTCAGGCCGGGGAATAACGGACTTCTCTCCCGATACGAGACGCCGCAAGATGGCTATCTACCTAAGGGAGAAACACGATGGAGCAGCGGACATTGGGCGGGAACGGCATCCCCGTCTCGGCCCTCGGCCCATCCCCGGCACCCGGCGAATCACGTACCTTGAGGAAAACGTCGGGGCGGCGGCGCTGGCGTTGAGCGCGTCCGACCTCGCCCGGCTGGATGCCGCCATGCCGCCCGGCGCGGCGGCGGGCGGCCGTTACCCCGAAGAGGGCATGACGGGAGTGGAGGTCTGAACCCGCCATGAGCCTGCCGTTTCCTCCGTCATCCCGACAGAGCGATAGCGACGAGGTATCCTTCAGCCGCGGGTGGCTGCCGTTCGTGCTTGAAAGATCCCTCTCTCCGCTCGGGATGACACCGTCACCTAAAGGTGGCGGCATCGAGTTCCGGGCCCAGCCATCCCCTTTTGGGGATTTGCAGCCCCCTGTTCGGCGGGCTACAAGCGGGAGCGATGCCTGCCGCCGCGCTCCTCGACCTCCCCGATGAGGATTCCACCCGCCGCCTGGGCCGGCGGCTGGCGGCGCTTGCCCGGCCGGGCGACGTCATCGCCCTGGGCGGCACGCTCGGCGCCGGCAAGACCACGCTGGCCCGCGCCTTCGTCCAAGCCCTGCTGGGCGAGGACGAGGAGGTGCCCAGCCCCACCTTCACCCTGGTCCAGACCTACGATTCCGAGGCCGGCACCATCTGGCATTTCGACCTCTACCGGCTGGACCGGGCCGAGGACGTCTTCGAACTCGGCATCGAAGAGGCGCTGGCGGACGGCATCTGCCTGATCGAATGGCCGGACCGGCTGGGGCACCTGCTGCCCCGCCGGCGCCTGGATCTGGATCTGTCGGCCGGTGCCGGAGCCACCGCGCGCCGCGCCACCCTGACATCCCACGCGCAGTGGGACGACCGCATCGGAGACATCGCATGACGAACCGCGAAGCCCTGATCCAGAGCTTCCTCGATCGCGCCGGCTGGAGCGGCGCACGGCGCTCCCGCCTGGCCGGAGACGCCTCGTTCCGCCATTACGACCGTGTGGCGGAGGGCAGCCGCCGCGCGGTGCTGATGGACGCGCCGCCCCCCAAGGAGGACGTCCGCCCCTTCGTCCGGATATCCATGCATCTGGAACGGCTGGGCTATTCCGCCCCGCGCCTGTTGGCGGTAGACATGGACAACGGCCTTCTGCTGCTGGAGGATTTGGGCGACGACACCTATACCCGGCTGCTCGCCGCCGGCCATGACGAGGAATCCCTCTACGCGCTGGCCATCGACCTTCTGGCCGATCTCCACCGCCAACCCGACGCCGTTCCCCTCGCGCTCCCGGCTTACGACGACGAAAAGCTGCTGACCGAGGCCACCCTGCTGACCGACTGGTACATGCCGGCGGTGCTGGGGCGGGACACCGCCGCCGACGCCCGCGAGGAATACGTCGCCCTGTGGCGCCGCCTCTTCCCGGTCGCCCGCCAAGTGCCCGACACCCTGGTGCTGCGCGACTTCCACGTGGACAACCTCATGCGGCTGCCGCGCGACGGCCTGGCCGCCTGCGGCCTCCTGGATTTCCAGGACGCGGTGGCGGGCCCGCTCGCCTACGACATGATGTCGCTGCTGGAGGATGCGCGGCGCGACATCGATCCGGGTCTGGTCCGGCGCATGACGGAGCGCTACCTCGCCAACTTCCCGGACCTCGACCGCGACGCCTTCGCGGCGTCCTGGGCGGTATTGGCGGCCCAGCGCCACGCCAAGGTGATCGGCATCTTCACCCGATTGTGCCGGCGCGACGGCAAGCCGGGCTATCTGGTCCACATCCCGCGCGTCTGGCGCCTGCTGGAGGCGTCGCTGGCCCACCCGGCACTCGCCGGGGTCGGCGGCTGGCTGGACCGTCACCTTCCCCGCGACCGGCGCACGGTGCCGGCGCCATGAGTTTCCGTCCGAAGCGCGCCATGGTCCTGGCGGCGGGGCTGGGCCTGCGCATGCGTCCCATCACGCTGACCACGCCCAAGCCGCTGGTGCCGGTGGCGGGGCGGACCATGCTGGACCGCGCCCTCGACCATCTCGCCGCCGCGGGCGTCGAGATGCTGGTGATCAATACCCATTGGCTGGCCGAAACGATCCGGGCCCATGTCTCGGGCCGCACCGGGATCGACCTCGTCCACGAGGATGTCCTCTTGGAAACCGGCGGCGGGGTGGCCAACGCCCTATCCCGGCTGGGAGAAGATGCGTTCTACGTGGTCAACAGCGACATCATCTGGACGGACAGCAGCGTGCCCGCCCTCGAACGGCTCGCCGCCGCCTGGGAGGGAGAGTCCATGGACGCCCTGCTGCTGATGCAGCCCACCGCGACGGCGGTGGGTTACGACGGCAAGGGCGATTTCTTCCTCGATCCCGCCGGCCTGCCGCGCCGCCGCCACGCCCATGAAGTGGCGCCGTTGCTCTTCGCCGGGGTCCAGATCCTCCATCCACGCTTGTTCGCGGACGCGCCATCGGGCAAGTTTTCGTTGAACGTCCTCTATGACCGGGCGCTGGAGGAAAACCGTTTGCGCGGCATCGTCCACGACGGCCGCTGGTACCACGTCGGCACCCCCGACGCCCTGCCCGAGGTGGAAGCCCTGTTCGAGGACCGGGAGTAACGCGAAGGACCTTGGTGGCATGCGGGCTCAAAGTGTCATCCCGAGGCAGCGCAGTAAACGAGGGATCTTTCACGCGAAGATGCCTGAACGATCCTTCGCTGCGCCCGGGATGACACCCAAAACGCAAGACGTCCGCCGATGAGCGCGAACGTTTTCACCATTCCGTCCGGGCTCCCCTTCGTCGATACGCTGGCGTCCGGGATGCTGGCGGAGGCCAAGGGCGATCCGCTGGCCCTGGCGGCGGCCGAGGTGCTTCTGCCCAACCGACGGGCCTGCCGCGCGCTGCGCGAGGCGTTCCTCCGGCTGTCGGAAGGGCGCCCTTTGCTCCTGCCGCGCATGCGCACCATCGAAGCGGTGGACGAGGATGAATTGCGCCTGGGGTCCGACGATCCCCTGGATATCCCGCCCGCCATCCCGGCGCTCGAACGCCGCCTGCTTCTCACACGTCTGGTCGTGGCCATGGGCGGCGGACGCGGCGGCGCCGTTCCCTCGCCCGAACAGGCGGTCCGGCTGGCCGACGAGCTGGCGGACCTTCTCGACGCCGCCCAGATCGAGCGGCTGTCCTTCGACCGGCTGGATGGACTGGTCCCCGACGACTACGCCGAGCACTGGCAGAAAACGCTGGATTTCCTTCGCATCCTCACCCAGGCATGGCCGGCCATCCTGGCGGAACGCGGGGTGCTGGACCCTCAGGCGCGGCTCGACCGGGTCATCGCCGCCCAGACGGACGCCTGGCGCCGCAACCCGCCCAAGCACCCCGTGATCGCCGCCGGCTCCACCGGCTCGCGGCCGGCGACCGCGGAACTGCTGGCCGTCGTTGCCGGCTTGCCGAAGGGAAAGGTGGTGCTTCCCGGCCTCGACACCGGCCTCGACGATTCGGGCTGGGATGCGGTGGACGGGCCCCACCCGCAATTCGGCCTCAAGCGGTTGCTGGCCCAGTTGGGGATCGAGCGGCATCAGGTCCGGCCGTTTTCGACCACGCCCGATCCGTGCGCGGAACGGACCCGCCTGCTGTCCGAGGCGCTGCGTCCCGCCTCCACCTGCGAGGCGTGGCGGCACCTGCCGCCCTTCGCGGCCGGCGCCCTCGCCCGGGTCACGCGGCTCGACGCCCCCGGCCCGCGCGAAGAGGCCGGCGCCATCGCCTTGATGCTGCGCGGCGCCATGGAGACGGAGGGACGCACGGCGGCCCTCGTCACGCCCGACCGCGATCTCGCCCGCAGGGTGGCGGCCGAATTGGAACGCTGGGGCCTGGTCATCGACGATTCCGCCGGCCAGCCCCTGGGACTCGCCGAGCCGGGCGTGTTCCTGCGGCTGGTGGCGGACATGGTGGCCGAGGACTTCGCGCCCCACGCCACCTTGGCGGCGCTCAAGCATCCGCTGGCGGCGGGCGGCGAAAACAGCGGCGCTTTCCGGGGGATGGTGCGGCGGCTCGACCGCGAGGCCTTGCGCGGCCCCCGTCCCGCCGCCGGGATCGCCGGCCTCAAGGCCGCCGCCGGGGACCGGCTGGCCGCGTGGCTGGACCGGCTGGAGATTCTGGCTGCGCCCTTCACCGCCGCCATGGCGGAGCAAACGGCCCCCCTGGCCGAGCTTGTGCGCGGTCACATGGAATTCGCCGAAGCTTTGGCCGCCGACGATGCCCTGCCGGGCGCGGCCCGGCTGTGGCGCGGAGAGGCGGGCGCGCAACTGGCGGCCTTTGCCGCCGAATTGGCCGAGGCGGCGCCGGTCCTGGGCGACATCCCCACCCGGGCCTATCCGGCTCTGTTCGACGCCCTGTTGAGCGGCCGGGCGGTGCGGTCCCCCTGGGGCAACCATCCCCGTCTGTTCCTGTGGGGCCCCATGGAGGCGCGGCTGCAACACGCCGATCTGATGGTGTTGGGCGGACTGAACGAGGGCACCTGGCCGCCGGAGGCCGCCGCCGATCCGTGGATGAGCCGGCCCATGCGCCAGGCCTTCGGCCTGCCGCCCCTTGAGCGGCGCATCGGCCTGTCCGCCCACGATTTCGCCCAGGCCTTCGCAGCGCCCCAGGTTGTTCTGACGCGGGCGGTCCGGGTGGACGGCACCCCCACCGTGCCCTGCCGATGGCTGCTGCGCCTGGAGGCCGTGATGCGGGCGGCCAACCTGTCGTACCCCACCGACCCCGAAGACTGGGTGCGCTGGCATGCCCGCCTGGATGCGCCCGAAGAACGGTTGTCGGCGGAGCGGCCGGCGCCCTGCCCGCCGGTGGACGCCCGCCCGCGCCGGCTGTCGGTCACCGAGATCGAGACGTGGATGCGCGACCCCTATGCGGTCTACGCCCGCCACGTCCTCGGGTTGCGAGCGCTCGATCCCCTCGACGCCGACCCCGGCGCCGCCGATTACGGCAGCCTGGTCCACCGCGCGATCGAGCGTTTCCTCCGCGAGCATCCGGGCGCGCTGCCGGCGGACTCGGAAGCGCGCCTGCTGGCCATCGGCGAGGATACGTTCCGCGAGGTTCTGTCCCGTCCCGGCCTGTGGGCGTTCTGGTGGCCACGTTTCCGGTCGGTGGCACGCTGGGTCGTCGCCCAGGAGCGCCAGCGGCGCCCCGAGATCGAGCGCACCTTCTGCGAAGTGAACGGCGGGCTGGAGATCGAGGCGCCGGCCGGACCCTTCCTGGTCCATGCCCGCGCCGACCGCATCGACGTGCTGGCCGACGGCACGCTGGGATTGATCGACTACAAGACGGGAGCGCTCCCCAAGAAAAAGGAAGTCGCGGCCGGCTATGCCCCGCAGCTTCCCCTGGAAGCGGCCATCGCCCGGCATGGCGGCTTCGACGGCGTGCCGCCGCTCGCCGTATCGCAATTGCGCTTCTGGCGCCTCAAAGGGGGCGAGGACGGCGGCGAGGAGAGCGACGTCGGCGACGATCCCGGCCGCCTCGCCAAGGAAGCCCTGGATGGCCTTGCCGCGCTGGTGGCCGTCTTCGACGACGAGAATACGCCTTACGAAGCGCGCCCCCATCCCGATATGGCGCCTCGCTATTCGGACTATCTTCACCTCGCGCGCGTCGGGGAATGGTCGACGGCGGGCGATGAGGACGGCGAATGACCCGCGACGGACGAGCCCGCCAATGACCGCACCCGCCGCCCCCATCGTTGCCGATGCGACCCGTGCCCAGCGTAAGGCTGCCGATCCCGCAGCCAGCGTATGGGTGGCGGCGAGCGCCGGCACCGGCAAGACCAAGGTCCTGACCGACCGGGTGCTGGCCCTGCTGCTGGCCGGCACGCCTGCGCACAAGATCCTGTGCCTGACCTTCACCAAGGCGGCGGCGGCCGAAATGGCCAACCGCATCGCCGCGCGGCTCGCCCGCTGGGCCACGGCGGCCGATGCCGACCTGGCCGACGAGTTGGAGGACCTGCTCGGCCGCACGCCCGAGGATGTCGTCCTGATCCGTGCGCGCCGGCTCTTCGCCAGCGTGCTGGACGTGCCGGGAGGCATGCGCATCGAGACCATCCACGCCTTCTGCCAGTCGCTTCTGCGCCGGTTTCCGCTGGAGGCGGGGCTGGCTCCCCACTTCCAGGTGATGGACGAGCGCGATGCCGGCGAGTTGCTGGAGGAAGCCAAGGAAGAGATTCTCGCCGCCGCGCGCGAGGGCGCCGATTCCGGCCTCGCCCGCGCGTTGGAGGCCGTGATCGCCAACATTCACGAGACCGCCTTCCCCGAACTGATGGCCGAACTGTCGCGCGACCGCGGGCGGCTGGAACGGCTGCTGGACCGCCACGGCGGCACGGCGGGCGCGGTGGCGGCCATGCGCCGCCGTCTTGGTCTGGAGGCGGGTGAGACCGCCTCGGGAATTCTGGAGGCGGCGTGCCGCGACGAAGTTTTCGACGCGGAAGGATGCCGGCGCGCGGTGGACGCCTTGATGGGCGGCAAGGACACCGACAGGAAGCGCGCCGCCGCCATGGAGGTCTGGCTGGCGGATGCCGGCGTTCGGATGGCCGGATTCGCCGCCTACCGTTCGGCCCTGCTGACGGCGGAGGGGGAGGTCCGCGCGAAACTGGCCACCAACGGCGTCCTTGCCGCCTTCCCTTGGGTCGAGGACGTCCTCCGCGCCGAGGCGGAGCGGCTGGTCCGGGTCGCCGAGCGCATCAAGGCGGCGATTGTGGCCGAGGCGACGGCGGCGCTGCTCGCTCTCGGTCATGCCCTGCTCGCCGCCTATCAGCGGCGCAAGGAAGCCCGCGCCGTGATGGATTACGACGACCTGATCCTGGCGGTGCGCCGACTTCTGGAGCAGGACGGCGTGGCGGCATGGGTGCTCTACAAGCTGGACGGCGGCATCGACCATGTGCTGATCGACGAAGCCCAGGATACCAACCCCGATCAGTGGGCGGTGGTGGCGGCGCTGACCGAGGAATTCTTCGCCGGGCGCGGTTCCCGCGAGATCATCCGCACGGTCTTCGCCGTGGGCGACGCCAAGCAATCCATCTACAGCTTCCAGCGCGCCGACCCGCGCGCCTTCGAGGAGATGCGCCAGCGTTTCGCCTTGCATGCGGCGGATGCCGGCCTGGCGTGGCGAACGGTCCCGCTCAACGTGTCCTTCCGCTCGGCCCCGACGGTGCTTCAGGCTGTCGATGCCGTCTTCGCCGACGGGCGCCCCGGGCGCGACGGCGTCGCCGGGCCGGGCGACGACATCGGCCATGTGGCCAAACGCGAGGGCCAGGCCGGCGAAGTGTTGGTGTGGCCGCCCGTCGAACCGCGTCCGGCCGACGAGCGCCCGGCATGGAAGCCGCCCGTGGACCGCATTCGCGGGGACTCGCCCCGGACGCGGCTGGCCGGACTGGTCGCCTCCCGCATCCGCGCCATGGTGGGCGGCGAGAACCTTCCCTCGAAAGGACGCGCGATCCGGGCCGGCGACATCATGGTCCTGGTCCGCCGCCGCAGCGGGTTCGTCGAGGATCTGGTGCGCGAGTTGAAGCGGCTGGACGTGGCGGTGGCGGGCGCCGACCGTATGGTCCTGACCGAGCAGATGGCGGTGATGGACCTGATGGCGCTCGGCAACACGCTGCTGCTGCCCGAGGACGACCTCACCCTGGCCACCGTGCTCAAGGGCCCCTTGGTGGGCCTTTCCGAGGAGCGATTGTTCCATCTGGCCTGGAACCGCGGCGAGGCCGGCCTCTGGGAGACCCTCAAGAAGCGGCTGCTCGACGATCCTGCCTACGAGAACGCCTATGCGCTGCTGTCGGATTTGATGGCCAAGGCCGACCGCCTTTCGCCCCACGCGCTTTATGCGCACGTGCTGGGGCCGTTGGGAGGACGGAGGCGTCTGCTCGCACGGCTGGGGACGGAAGCGGAAGACGCCATCGACGAATTCATGGCCCTCACGCTGGCGTACGAGCGGGGACGCGCGCCCTCTCTGCAAGGATTCCTGCGCTGGCTGGAAACCGGAGCGGTCGAGATCAAGCGCGACCTCGAACAAGGCGGCCGGGATGCGGTGCGCATCATGACCGTCCACGGAGCCAAAGGGTTGCAGGCGCCCATCGTCTTCCTCCCCGACACGCTCCAGGTGCCGACCAAGGGCGACCGGCTGCTGTGGCTCGGGACGGGCGATTCGGAAATCCTGCTCTGGCCCCCCAGGGCGGAGATGAATGATCCCGTATGCCGCCAGGGGCGCGACGAGCAGAAATCGGCGCGCGAGCGGGAAATGCGCCGGCTCCTGTACGTCGCCCTGACCCGCGCCGAGGACCGGCTGATCGTCTGCGGCTGGCAAACCCGCAGGGCGCCGCCGGATGGCTGCTGGTACAATCTGGTGCGCCAAGCGCTGGCGCCTCTGGCCGAAGAAATCGAGGACCCCGTTCTTGCCGCCGCCGGCGAGACCGCGACGGCCGGCGTGCTGCGATTGGCCCAGCGGCAAACCGCCGAGCCGGACGGGACGGCCGAGGGTGGCATCGGGACTCTGAAACCGCCGCCCCCCTTGCCGGAATGGGCGCTTCGCCGCCCGCCCCCCGAGCCCATGCCGCCGCGGCCGTTGGCACCGTCCCGCCCCGATGGCGACGAGCCGCCGGCGCGCTCTCCGCTGGCTGGCGGCGAGGGCGAGGGGCGGTTCCTGCGCGGCCGGCTGATCCACCGCCTGCTCCAGACTCTGCCCGACCTTCCCAGGGAATCCCGGGCCCGCGCCGCGACCCGGTTTCTGGCCGGCGCTGCACCGGGGCTGGACGCCGCGCAGCGATTGACCATGGCGACCGAGGTGGACGCGATCCTGGAAGCCCCCCGGTTCGCCCGTTTGTTCAGCCCTGGCAGCCGTGCCGAAGTGCCGGTCGTCGGCCGCGTCGGCGACCGCGCCATCGCCGGGGTCGTGGACCGCCTCGCGGTGACCGACCGGGAGGTGCTGGTGGTGGATTACAAGACCGACCGGCGGCCCCCGGCATCCGGGGATCCCATTCCCAGCCTCTACATCCGTCAGATGGCGGCCTACCGCTTGGCCCTGGCCTGCGTCTACCCCGGCCGCGGAATCCGCTGCGCGCTGGTGTGGACGGACGGGCCGGCGCTCACCGAAATCCCGCCGGCCGCCATGGATGACGCCCTTGCCGAGATGATCGGGGCGAGCTGAGCAGTTCCTTCCCCATCCCCCGGCAAAAAGTGCCGAGCGGCCGGCAAGCCGCCAATGCCGAGGCCGCTACCGCCCCGGATTCCCTGCCCTTTTCCCGTCCACGGCGCTGGCACGGCGCTTGCTGAACCCTGTGGGCCAGAGATTTCGACGCGGGAAAGCGCACGATGACCGTCTCCACGATCAAGAGCCTCGACAAAGCGGGTACGGCCTCCGCCGTTTCCGGCGCGCAATCGCAGACGGCCTCGACCGACACCGGCTTCGCCCTGGCCTTGCAGGATTCCCTGCGGATCGCGGCCTCGACGATGCTGCCATCGCTCGCAAACGGTTTGCAGAGCGGGCTGCAAGCGGCGCTCTCCTCGCCGACGCCCGCGCGGAGCAGCCATTCCCAGGCGAGCGACACATCCTCGTGGAAAGCCAATCCGGACACCGGTTCGGGGGCTGCGGCATCGCAGCAGCAGCCTTGGGACCAGAGCGCCGATACCTTGCTGACGGCGACGACGGCCCCCTTCATTCCAAACCGTCCCGTCGTCGCGAAATCCCAGGACTCGACTGTGCCGGGTCGCAAGAACGGCGACGATCGCCACACGGACGGCGGCACCGCGGCAGCGCAGCAGACCCAGCCGCCGCAGCCGCAGCCGCAGCCGCAATCCCAGCCGCAACAACAAATTCAGCAGCCGGCGTCGGTTGCGGCCACGCAACCCCAGACGGCGGCCGCCGCAGCCGCGATAGCCGCCGCCACCGGCCAGCAGAATGGTTCCGCATGGCTGGCGAAAAACCAGGGCGGCGCCCAGCCGGGGCAAGCCCCCGTGCCGGCTTCGGCTCAAACCCAGCCGCCATCCGGCAATCCGCAGCAAGCCCCTGTCGCCACGCAGGCTCAGGCCGCCACGCTGCCGCAGGCCCAGGGGCAGACCCAGCCGCAATCGGCGCCCGCCACGGCGGCCGACCAGCAGGCGAATTCCTTGGCGCGCACGTTGGCTGGCACCGGCGCAGCCCTCAAGGTCGAGGTGAAAACCGCGCCGGCCAGCCAACAGCAACCCGCCTCCCAGGATGCGGGAGCGGCAACGCCTGGAACGGCGGTTGCCCAACAGCCGGCACAGACCGTGCCGGTTGCCCCTTCATCGGCCATTACCCAGGGTGACGGCCAGGGCCAGGGCCAGGGTGGCCAGGACCCGACAGGCGGCAACAACGCCAACCAGACCAACGACCAGGCCGCGCAACAGATGGCTGCCGCCGGCCAGGCCGCGGCCACCAGTGCGCCTGGCAAGGTCGGCGGGGATGCGCCTTCGTTCGAAGCCCAGGTGGCCGCTCAAATCGGCGGGGCCAAAGGCACGGGCGCGACCCAGCAAACCCAGGGGGCTCCGCAGGCCCAGCCGCTCGCCGGGCTGGGCGGCCCCGCGGGCGTCCAGGCGGCACAGAAGGCCGCGCCCACCCAGGCGGCGCAAGCCGCCACCCCGCCCAAGGCCCTGCCGCAGAATACGGTGATGGATCAGGTGTCGGTCGAGATCGGCAAGCATGCCGCGGACGGCACCGACCTGATCAAGGTGCAGTTGAAGCCCGCCGAACTGGGCCGCATCGAAATCAAACTCGAGGTCGGGCACGACGGCCAAGTGGCCGCGACGGTCACCGCCGACAACAAGGACACCTTGTCCTTGCTGCAAAAGGACGCCTCGGGGTTGACCAAGGCGTTGGCCGACGCAGGCCTCAAGGCCGACACCGGCTCGTTGAGTTTCAACCTACGCGGCGAACAGCAGCAACAGCAGCAGGCCAGCGGAAACGATGGCGGACAGGGCCGGACGTCCGGCCGTCAGCGGGGCTTGGGCGGGCTGAATGCCGTTGGCGACGTCGGCATGGCCGCGGCGGTGGCACAGAACCGGCCATCGTCCGGGCGTTCGGGCGTCGACATCAGCGTTTGAGCGGGAAGGCCGAGGAGTAGGAGATCGCCATGAGCGTATACGGCGCTTTGTTGAACGGCATCACGGCATTCTCGGGCGAATCGCTCGTGATCGATGACGGGCGGAACAGTCCGGCACGCATATTCCCCCCCGTCGGCCGAACCGAAGCGCCGGATATCGGCCGCGAGATCATCACCCTGGTCGCCCTGCAATCGGCCCATTCCGCCGCCGCCAGTGTCGCCGCCACGGCCGATGCCATGATCCGGACCCTCCTGCGTCCCCTGGCCTGAAGCGCTTTCCCGCGCCCCCGCCCGCCGCCACTGCTTTCGGCCAGCCCCCTGCTTTTTCCTCCCCCAGGCGTTCGGGTCACCCGGCAAAAGTTGCCGGGTCGTTAACCTCGTATAAATCGAGCGGCGAATAGCCTGCATCTTCGGAGACCTCGCCTCTGCGGCGGGTCGGCATTCCGGACGCATGGGGTGGGACCGCCGTGAACGCTTTCCTTCAAATGCTGAAGGGCCTTGGGCCCATGCGGCTGGCGGCGATCGCCGGGGTGGGCGTGTCCATACTCGGCTTCTTCATTTATCTGATGAGCCGCGTTGCCGCGCCGCAGATGGAATTGCTTTACGGCGACCTTGACCTTGGCGATTCGAAAGCCATCGTAGAGAAACTGCAGGCGGACAAGGTCCCTTACGAAGTCCGCAAGGACGGCACCGAAATCTGGGTGCCGAAAGACAAGAAAAATGAAATGCGCGTCGCGTTGGCCGAGGTGGCCGTCCCATCGACCGGACGGATCGCCGGCTACGAGCTGTTCGACAAGCAGGACGCGCTGATCACCACCAGCTTCCAGCAGAACATCAACTACGTGCGGGCGCTCGAAGGGGAACTGGCGCGAACCATCCGTTCGATCGACAAGGTCCGGAACGCGCGCGTTCACCTGGTGTTGCCCCAGCGTGAAGCCTTCTCCCACGACACGACCGAGGCTTCGGCGTCAGTGGTCATCAAGATGCAGGGCAACCAGCGCCTGCAACACGGCCAAGTGATGGCGATCCAGAACCTGATCGCCGCCGCGGTGCCGAAGCTGAAGCCCAGCCGCATCTCGATCATCGACGACAAGGGCACCCTGCTGGCGAGGGGGTTCGAGAACGACCAGGAGGCGATGGCCCAAACGGCGGAGGATCTCCGGCTCAACACCGAGAGCCGGCTGGCCCGGACCATCGAGGACATGCTCGAACGCACGCTGGGACCGGGGCGAGTCCGCGCCGAGGTGTCCGTCGAGATGGACATGTCGCGCGCCGTGACCACAGAAGAGACCTACGACCCGGACAGCAAAGTGGTGCGCAGCGAGGTCACGGTGAACGAGGGCGAAAGCAACTCGGACGGCGAACCTCCGCCGGTGTCGGTGACCCAGAACCTGCCCGACCCCAACGGAGCGGCCGGCAGCAACAGCCGCTCGTCGTCCAAGTCGAGCAAGAACCAAGACACGGTCAATTACGAAATCTCGAAAAAGACGAAAAACACCGTGCGCGAGATGGGCGAAATCAAGAAGATTTCGGCCGCCGTGCTGGTGGACGGCACCTACGAGACGGGTGCCGACGGCAAGAAGGTCTACCGCGACCGCACCGCCAAGGAAAAGGACGAGATCGCCGCCCTCGTGCGCTCGGCGATCGGCTACGACAAAGACCGCGGCGATCAGGTCACCGTCGCATCCATGCAGTTCGCCGGCGGCGAAGACCAGTACCAGACGGATGAAACCGGCGAATTCATCTTCGGCATGCGCCGCGACTTCGTCGAAAAGCTGGCGTCCAATCTCGGCCTGTCGGTAGTGGCGATCCTGTTCCTGCTGCTGGTGCTGCGCCCGCTCATCAGCCGGGCCATCGAGAGCATGCAGGCCGGTCCGATGGGCCCCGACGGGCGCCGCCTGCTTACGGCCGAAGGCGGCATGGTGCCCCAACTCGCCGGCCCCGGCGCTCCGCCGCTGCCCGCCCCTGCGCTGGGAGGCGAGGAAGAGGTGATCGCCGACGAGCTGATCGACATCGACAAGGTGGAGGGCCGCGTCAAAGCCTCCTCGATCCGCAAGATCGGTGAAATCGTCGACAAACACCCGGAAGAAGCCCTGTCGATCCTGCGCACTTGGCTCTACCAGGAAAGCTGAGCACGAAGGTATAACCCATGGCCCGCGTCAAAGAGGATTACCGCTCGCTCACCGGCCCGCAAAAGGCGGCGATTCTCATGCTGTCGCTAGGCGAAGAGCATTCCTCCAGGCTGTTCTCCATGATGGACGACGAGGAGATCAAGGAGCTGTCGCAGATCATGGCCAATCTGGGCACGATCTCGTCCAACCTGGTCGAGCGCCTGTTCGTCGAGTTCGCGGACCAGATTTCCTCCACCGGCTCGCTGGTGGGCTCCTACGAGAGCACGGAACGGCTCCTGATGAAGTCGCTGCCCAAAGATCGGGTCAGCACCATCATGGAGGAAATCCGCGGTCCCGCCGGCCGGACGATGTGGGACAAGCTGGGCAACGTCAACGAGCAGGTCCTGGCCAACTATCTGAAGAACGAATACCCGCAGACGGTCGCCGTGGTGCTGGCCAAGATCAAACCCGACCATGCCGCCCGCGTGCTGTCGCTGCTGCCCGAGAACTTCGCCATGGAGGTCATCATGCGCATGCTCCGCATGGAGGCCGTCCAGAAGGAAGTGCTGGATGGCGTCGAGAAGACCCTGCGAACCGAGTTCATGTCCAACCTGGCCCGCACCCAGCGCCGCGACGCTCACGAAATGATGGCCGACATCTTCAACAACCTGGACCGCAACGCCGAAAACCGGTTCATGTCGGCCCTGGAGGAACGCAACCGCGAATCGGCCGAGCGCATCAAGCAGCTCATGTTCACCTTCGAGGACCTTGTCCGCCTCGACGCGGCGGGCATCCAGACGCTGCTGCGGAACGTCGAAAAGGACAAACTGGGGATGGCCCTCAAGGGCGGCTCGGATGCCGTCAAGGAACTGTTCTTCAAGAACATGTCGGAACGCGCCGGCAAGATGCTGCGCGAAGACATGGAGGCCATGGGCCCGATCCGCCTGCGCGACGTCGATCAGGCCCAAGCGCTGATCGTCGCCATGGCCAAGGAGCTGGCGGCCTCGGGCCAGCTGGTCATTTCGGAAGGCCGCGAAGAAGACGAGCTGGTCTACTAGCCCATGGCCAATCTGCGCAAATTCACCTTCGACCTGGATTTTTCGTCGCAGCCTTCGCACCGGAAGGAGAGCGGGGCGGCGGCCGAGCCTCAACCCGCGGAGCCGCCGCCGCCGCCGCCGACGACGTTCAGCGAGGACGAACTCAACCTCGCCCGCGAAAGCGCCTTCGAGGAAGGACGGGCGCGAGGGTCCATGGAAGCGGCCGCTTCGGCCGACGGTCAGGTCGCCAAGGCGCTGACGGCAATGGCCGCGCAGATGGACGATCTGGCGCGGCGCCAGGCCGAAGCCAACGACCGGGCCGCGCGCGAGGCCGTCCGTGTCGTCTTCGCCGCGACCAGGAAGATGTTCCCCGCCGCCTGCGAGGCCCATGCCTTCGACGAGATCATCCGGATGGCGGAGGACATGGTCGGCCACGTGCTGGACGAGCCGCGCATCATCGTGCGGGTAGCGGAAGACTTGGCCGAAGCGGTACGTTCCCGGCTGGAAAGCCTGGGCGCGGCCCACGGATTCGAAGGCCGGATTCTCGTCCAGCCGACCCCCGGCATGCCGATGGGCGACTGCCGGATCGAGTGGGCCGATGGCGGCGCCGAACGCGACCAGGCCCGGTTGCAGGCCGAGATCGACGCGCTCGTCGAGCGGGCCCTGGCCCAACCGGAACCACGCCCGGCCAACGAGGCGAGGGACGACGAACAAAGTCTGGCGGACAAGGAATTGGCCGACGCGGGGGTTTGATCCCCGCAGGCGAACCGAGTGATCGAGCGCGGCGTACCGTCCGTGAACGGCGACCCGCCAGGAGGAAGCGATGGCTGGCGATTTCGAGCTGAACGACTTCAATGCCGAAGGGGAAGAACCCCGGGACGAACTGGTGGAGGGCCCCCGCTCCGCCCGCGATCTTGAAGCGGTTTACGACGTCCCGGTCCAGGTATCCGCGGTGCTGGGCAAATCGACTTTGCAGGTCAACCAGTTGCTGAAGCTTGGCCGCGGCGCCGTGGTGGAGCTGGACCGCAAGGTCGGCGAGGCCATCGACATCTACGTCAACAACCGCTTGGTGGCGCGCGGCGAGGTGGTGGTGGTCGAGGACCGCTTGGGCGTGACCATGACGGAAATCATCAAGGCCGAGCGGACATAGGCGGGTTTCGAGGCGAGAGGATAGAAGATGCGCGTTCTGATCATCGGCTCGCTCGACGGGCAAATTGGCGCCGCCAGCCAGATTGCCGTGGCGCGCGGCGCCAAGGTCAGCGTCGCCGACGACATCGGCCCCGGATTGGAGGTCCTTCGCGAGGCGGGGGCGGATCTGGTGATGATCGACGTCAAGCGCGACATCAAGGCGCTGGTCGATTCCCTGGACGCCGAACGCATCCACGTCCCCGTGATCGCCTGCGGCATCGCGTCGGACGCCGCCGCCGCCGTCCGGGCGATCAAGGCCGGCGCCAAGGAATACATCCCTCTGCCCCCCGACGCCGAGTTGATTTCCGCCGTGCTTGAAGCCGTGACCGCGGACGTCGGCGATCTTGTCTACAAGGACCCGCGCATGGGCCAAACCATGCGCCTGGCCGAACAGGTGGCGAATTCCGAAGCATCGATAATGATCACCGGCGAATCGGGCACCGGCAAGGAACTGATGGCCCGCTTCATCCACCGCAAAAGCAAGCGCGCCAACAACCGGTTCGTCGCCGTGAATTGCGCGGCCATCCCCGAAGCCCTGCTGGAATCCGAACTGTTCGGCCACGAGAAAGGCGCCTTCACCGGCGCGGTGGCCCGCCGCCTGGGAAAATTCGAGGACGCCACCGGCGGGACGCTGCTGCTGGATGAGATTTCCGAGATGGATGTGCGCCTCCAGGCCAAGCTGCTGCGCGCCATCCAGGAGCGCGAGATCGACCGGGTCGGCGGCGCCCAGCCGGTGAAGGTGGACGTGCGGATCGTCGCCACCTCGAACCGGAACCTTGAGGACGAAGTGCGGCGGGGCGCCTTCCGCGAAGACCTGTATTATCGCCTCAACGTCGTCACTCTGGCCCTTCCCGCCCTGCGCGAACGTCCCCTCGACATTCCGCTGCTGGCCGAACACTTCATCCGGAAATATGCGGAAGCCAACGGCATTCCGGCGCGGCCGCTGTCGGCGGACGCCCGGCACATGCTGGCGCGCCACAACTGGCGCGGCAACGTCCGCGAACTGGAAAACACCATGCATCGGGCCGTCTTGCTGTCCGGAGGGACGGAAATCACGCCCGATGCCGTTCTGCTGAACGGGGGACCGATCGGCGGCGGCCAGGACATGGTCGTCGCCCAGGCCACCAGCGCCGCCGCCGCCGCCATAACCGGCGCAACCCAAATGGGCGGGCTTGTGGGCAAGACCGTCGCCGAGGTCGAGCGCGATCTCATCATCGACACCCTGATGCACTGCTTCGGCAACCGCACCCATGCCGCCACCATCCTCGGCATTTCCATCCGTACGCTGCGCAACAAGCTGAAGCAGTACGCCGAGGAAGGGCTGGCCGTGCCCCCGCCGGCGGGCGGCGATGCCGAGCGGCCGGCACTCTGACCAGATGCGGCGGGACGGGACCATGACGCACACGGACGGGGACCATGGCTGACGGTGCCGCCGGAACGGGCGTCAACGCGGCCAATGCCGCGAACGACCTATGGCTTCGCGTGCGGGGCGCGCTCCGGCGCGGCGACGTGGCCTTGGCGCTGGCCGTCATGGGGATCCTGGTCATCCTCATCCTGCCGATGCCGGCGTGGCTGCTGGATGTGGGGTTGTCCCTGTCCATCACCTTTGCCGTGCTGGTGCTGATGGTCTCGATCTTCATCGAGAAGCCGCTTCAGTTCAGTTCCTTCCCTACCGTCCTGCTGATCGCCACCTTGGTCCGTCTGTCGCTCAACATGGCCTCGACCCGCCTCATCCTGGGGCACGGCAACGAGGGGGTGACCGGTGCCGGGCATGTGATCGCGGCCTTTGCCAGCTTTGTCATGAGCGGCAATTTCGTGATCGGCATCATCGCCTTCGTCATCCTGCTGATCGTCAATTTCGTGGTGATCACCAAGGGGTCGGGCCGTATCGCCGAGGTGGCCGCACGCTTCACCCTGGATGGTCTGCCCGGCAAGCAGATGGCCATCGACGCCGACCTGTCGGCCGGCCTGATCGACGAGGCCCAAGCCAAAAAGCGCCGCGCCGACCTGGAGGCGGAAAGCCAGTTCTTCGGCGCGATGGACGGTGCTTCGAAATTCGTCCGCGGCGATGCCATCGCCGGTCTCATGATCGTCTTCGTCAATGTGATCGGCGGAATGATCATCGGCATGGCCCAGGGCGGGCTCAGCTTTTCCGAGGCGGCCGACATCTACACCAAGCTGACGGTAGGCGACGGATTGGTGACCCAGGTCCCGTCGCTGCTGATCTCGGTGGCGGCCGGCATGCTGGTTACCAAAGCCGGCGTTCAGGACACCGTGGACCGCGCCCTGTTCCAGCAATTGGGCGGCTATCCCCGCGCGATCGGCACGGCGGGCGCGCTGATGGGATTGCTGGCGCTGGTACCGAACATGCCGTTCGTGCCTTTCGCCCTCGTCAGCGTCGGCATGGGCGCCGCCGCCTATCTGATCGACAATTACCAGCGCAGCCACGCCGACCGCGCGAGCAAGGAGGACGCCGACAAGAGCAGACAGCAGGCCGCAGCCGCCGAAGAACCGATCTCCACCGCGCTCAGGATCGACCATGTGCGCCTGGAACTCGGCTACGGACTGTTGCAGTTGATTAACAATCCCAAAGGCCTCAAGCTCACCGACCAGATCAAGGCGCTGCGGCGGGCGCTCGCCTCCGAGATGGGCTTCGTCATGCCCAGCGTCCGCATCCAGGACAACATGCAGTTGCCCGCCAACACCTACGTCATCCACATCAAGGAAGTGGAATCCGGCCGCGGCGACCTCCGCCCCCAAATGCTGCTGGTCATGGATCCGCGTGGCGAGGAGCTGACCCTGCCCGGCGAAAAGACCCGCGAGCCGACGTTCGGCCTGCCGGCCATGTGGGTGGACGGGACGCACCGCGAAGAGGCGCTGTTCCGCGGGTACACGGTGGTCGATCCGCCCACCGTTGTGACCACCCATCTGACCGAAGTCATCAAGGACAACATGTCCGAGTTGCTCTCCCACGCCGAGACGCAAAAGCTGCTCGACGAGTTGGACAAGGAGCACCAGAAGCTCGTGGCCGAGTTGATCCCGACGCAGATGACCGTCGGGGGACTCCAGCGCGTGCTTCAGAACCTGCTGGCGGAGCGCATCTCCATCCGCGACCTGCCCACCATCCTCGAAGGCGTCGCCGAAGCGTGCGGGCACACCCGCAACGTGATGATGATCACCGAGCATGTGCGCGGCCGGCTGGCGCGCCAGATTTCGGATGCCAACACCGCGCCCACGGGATTTATCCCCCTCGTTTCCCTGTCGCCCGATTGGGAACAGGCCTTTGCCGAGTCCCTGATCGGCCCCGGCGAGGAAAAACAGCTTTCCATGGCGCCGTCGCGCCTGCAGGAATTCATTTCGCGGGTACGGCAGACCTTCGAGCGCTTCGCCATGCAGGGGGAAACCCCGGTCTTGCTGACCAGCCCGACCGTCCGCCCCTATGTGCGGTCGATCATCGAGCGCTTCCGGCCGGCCACCGTGGTGATGAGCCAGTCGGAAATCCACCCCAAGGCCAAGATCAAGACGCTGGGGCAGATCTAAATGCGTCTCAAATCCTTCACTGCCCCGACGATGGCCGAGGCCATGGAAATGGTCCGGCAAGAGCTTGGAGACGATGCCATCATCGTTTCCACGCAGCGGGCGGCCGGCACCAAGGGCGTGCGGATCACGGCCGCGCTCGAACCGGCCGACGCGGATCTCGCCATTGCCGAAATCCTGCGGGAAGGCGACGGATCGGACGCGGCCAACGCCGTGCGCGAGGCGTTGGAACGCCACGGGGTACCGCAGCGCCTCACCGAACGCCTGGTCAATGCCGCGCGCACGTCGACCCTGTCCGATCCGGTGCTGGCCTGCGCCGCGGCGCTCGAGGCCGGATTCTCCTTCGCCCACCTTCCCGAACATTCGGCGCCGCGCCCCTTCATGCTGGTGGGGCCTCCGGGCTCGGGCAAGAGCATCGCCGTCGCCAAGCTGGCCGCACGCGGTGTCCTCAGACAGCGGCGGATCGCCGTGGTGAGTTGCGACAACATCCGAGCCGGCGCCATGGAACAGTTGGCGGCCTTCACGCGCATCCTGCAAATCGATCTGGTCAAGGCGCGCGGGCCGGAATCGTTGCAGCGCGCGGTGGAAGCGACCGCCGGGCTGTTCGATCTTGTGCTGGTCGACTCGCCCGGCCTCAACCCCTTCAAGACCGGCGAAATGGACTTCCTGCGCAGCTTGGTCGAAGCCGCGGATGCCGAGCCGGTGCTGGTGATGGCGGCCGGCGGCGATCCCGCCGAAGCCGGTGAACTGGCGGAAGCCTTCGCATCGGTCGGCACGGCACGCCTGTTTGCGTCCCGTCTCGACACCACCCGCCGGCTCGGGGCGCTGCTCGGCGCCGCCGACGCGGCCCAGTTGGCGCTCTGCGATGTCTCGGCCAGCCCGCACGTGGCCAGCGGAATCGCCCCCATCTCGGCGTTGTCGATCGCTCGTCTGATGATGCCGGAATCGCCCGAGCCCACCCCTGTGAAGCCCCATTGGACCGACGAGGCAGCCGAACAATGACCACGGTACCCGAAGTTCCTACGCTCGCGCCGCCTGCCCCCCAGCGGGCCAAGAGCCGCAATCTCGTGGCCGTGGCCTCGGGCAAGGGCGGCGTGGGCAAGACCTGGTTCGCGATCACCCTCTCCCACTCCATCGCGCGTGCGGGCAAGCGGACGCTGCTGTTCGACGGCGACCTCGGTCTCGCCAACGTCGACATCCAGTTGGGCCTCATGCCCAAGACGGACCTTGGAAGCGTCGTCGCCGGCCGGCTGACCCTCAATCAGGCCGTCGTGCGCTATGCCGAGGGCGGCTTCGACGTCATCGCCGGCCGTTCGGGTTCGGGAACGCTGGCGAACATTCCGTTGTCGCGGCTACAGATCCTTGGCGACGACCTTGCGCTTCTGGCGTCGGCCTACGACCGCGTCGTGCTGGATTTGGGCGCCGGCGTCGAGAAGACCGTGCGGCTGCTCGCCCAGAACGCCGGGACGGTGCTGGTGGTCACCACCGACGAACCGACCGCCCTGACCGACGCCTACGCCTTCATCAAGGTCACCCACATGGAGCGCCCCGGCACCGACATGCGGGTGGTGGTCAACATGGCCAACTCCACCCGGGAAGGAGAACGCATCTACAACACCCTGCTGAAGGCCTGCGAGGGGTTCCTGAAGATTTCCCCCCCCCTTGCCGGTGTGATCCGGCGCGACCTCAAGGTCCGCGACGCGATCCGCAACCAGACCCCGATCCTCACCCGCTCGCCCAATTCGGAAGCCGCGGCCGATATCGAGGCGCTGGCGGAGCGGCTGATGAAAGGCGGAAAATGACATGGCGGGCAGCACCGGCCACGGCCGGTCCAGCCCGCAACCGGGAGTGACGGCATGAGCACCATCAACCCGTCGCTTCCCTCGTTCCAACTCGGCCCGACCCAACCCGTCGGACAAATTCTGGCCACGCCGGCCGGCCCGGTTCCGCCGCAGATCGCGGCGCTGCCCTCGGGCACGGTGTTGCAGGCCGCAATGCTGCCTCAGCAAGGAGCCGGCAGCCTGATTCAGGTCGCCACCGAGGCCGGCGCGATGACGCTGCGGGTGCGCGGAGACCCACTCCTGCCCGAAGGCGCGGCCCTCGGGCTGCAAGTGGTGCAGACCGGCAGCCAGCTCGGCTTACGGCTGGTGTCCGTCAACGGCCAGCCCCTCGGCCCGCCATCCGGGAGCGCAGCGCAGGCGGCCCTTCCCCCGCCCCCTCTCTCTCTCCCCCAGGCCATGCCGGCCGTTTCGGCGACCGGCGGCGAACAGGGGGCACCGACCCTGGCGGGCCAGCCGGCGGCTCTGCCTCCCACGGCGCCGCAGCCCCCGCCATCCCAGCCGGCGCTGACGGCGACGGTGCTGCGGCCCGCGGAGAGCGGAGCCGCCGCGCCACCCCCCGGCATCCCGCCGAACCTGGTCCCCGGCAACCAGCTCGGCGTCCGCATCGCCCAGGCGACACCCCCGGGAATCGCACCGCCGTCGCCGTCCCCCGCTCCGTCCGGCGGCGGCTCCTCGGCCGCCATTCCGGTCCTTACGGGCACGGTCATCGACAACACGCCAAGCGGTCAGGCGGTGGTCCAGACATCGGCCGGCACCCTGGCGATGCCGACCGCCCAGAACCTGCCGCCGGGAACCGCCCTGACCCTCGAAATCGTCACGCTGCCCGCCGCCACGCCGAACGCTGCGCCGCCACCGCCAACTTCGGGCGCCCCCGGAGCCAATGGCTGGCCGGCCCTCGGCGAAGCCGTCCGGACATTGGCCCAAAACGAAAGCCCGGCCGAACTCCGGCAGATCCTGGGGACTTTGCCGCAACTGGATGCGCGTCTGGCCACCAACCTATCGCTCTTCGCCAATGCGCTGAGTTCGGGGGACGCCTCTCTGGCGATCGGCAAAGCGATGACCCGCGCGCTCGACCGCGCCGGCCGCCGGGATCTGGCGGCACGGCTGCAAGCGGATGTCGGAACGCTCGGCGCCGACAGCGCCAAGCCCTTGGGCGATGGGGATTGGTCGGGCTTCACCCTGCCGCTGTTGGTCGGACTGGCCGTCGAGCCCGTGCGCCTCTACGTCCGCCGGCCGCATGCCGACGGCGAAGAGGCCGCGGCGGGAAATGGGAGAAACAACGACCATCGTTTCCTGGTCGAGATAACCCTCAGCCGTCTTGGGCGGATGCAGTTCGATGGCCTTGTGCAACGGCCGACGAAGCGCTTCGATCTGATCATCCGTACCGGCCAGCCTTTGTCGGCCGATGTGCGCCGGGATATCCTCGGCATCTTCGCGGATGTCGGCGCGGCGACGGGCACACAGGGCAGCGTCACCTTTCAAGCCGGTGGCCGCTTCGTGGAGCTGCCGCCCTCGACCTTCGGCGAAACGCGGCTGACCGTGTGACACGGTCCAATGGCGATAGGGAGAGGCTGGCTGGTATAGTGCCGTAACGGCTGGCGTTCCCCAAAGGTTGACCGGCACGGGGATTGCTTGAAGCGCGGCGAGGCCATCCAAAATTGTTCGCCATGTCGACGAACCCGCAAGACCCTCGTGGCTATTACGCCGTCCTCGGCATTCCGACGGATGCCTCCATGGCCGCTGTCAAGGCAGCTTACCGGGCACGGGTGAAGGCTGTCCACCCAGACCGCAACGGCTCTCCCGACGCGAACAGCGCGTTCCGGCAAATCGTCGAGGCCTACGCCGTTCTCCGCGACGCCGTACGCCGCGCGGAGTACGACGCCACGGGAGCGGCCGCGGGAGACGATACGCCCCCCCCGGCGGCTCCGTTCGCCTGCTGCCGCTGCGGACATGTCACGGCCCAGCCGCGTTATCTGGTGCTGCACCAGGTAAAAAGTTACCTGCTGTGGGCCAAGACCTCGCGCGTGGAGGGCATTTTCTGCCGGGATTGCGCCGACCGGGCCGCGACCCAGGCTTCGACGGCGACCTGGGCCTGGGGCTGGTGGTCGCTTCCCGGCCTGGTTCTGGCGCCGCTCGCCCTGATCCGCAATCTGCTGGGGGGGAGCAAGCCCCGCCACGTCAACGCCCGCATCCTGATCCGCCAGGCGCGCGCCTTCCTCACCCGCGGGGATTTAGGCTTGGCCCACGCGGTGGCGCGGCAGGCCCACCGTTACGCCCGCGTGTCCAGCCACCGCCGGCAAGTCGCCGACATTCTTCGTGCCACCGCGGGGGCCAAACGCAAGCTGAAGGACCGCTGGAAGCCCTGGAGCGGCAAATCCTTCGTCCCCCAATTGCTGCCCCTGGCCGCGCTTCCGCTCACGGCCGCGGTATTCACCATGATCGTCATCCGGCCATGGAACCCGGACCTGGGCGCCTCGGCCGGGATCGAGGTCTCCCCTCCGGCGGTCGGGGAGATCCGGCACGTCGCCGTCGATGCGTTGAAGGTTCGGCAAGCGCCCACGGACCGGGCTCCGGTGCTGACGCTCCTGGACCGCTTCACCGCCGTAACCACCGTGGCGACGACCCCCGACTCGCCCTGGGTCCAAGTACGGGTTCCCTCGGGAATCATCGGCTTCGTGCCCGTCGCCAGTCTTTATGGAGGGTCCGAGGAATTGCTGCGCCACGAATGGTGCGGCGAGCACCGGGGAACTCCGCCGCAGGCGGGGGAGGCGCTGGTCCGCCGGGGATCCGGCGAACACCAGTTATTGGTTCATAACGACGGCCGCAACGACGCGATCATCAAGCTGAAGACCCTGTCGGGCAATACCGTGGTGGCCTATTACATTCCAGCCACCTACCACATCATCGTCAGCGGCATCCCCGAAGGCACCTATCGCATCGAGTTCGCCACGGGCGCCAATTTCTCCCGCGCCTGCGGATTGTTCGTGGACGGCATGAAGACGTCGGAACTGCCCTTCACCCTTACATTGCGGCACGTTCCCACCATCCGCATTTCCACACGGCCCGCCCTGCCGGAAATATCCCTGGCACCGCCGCAAGACGGCACCAGCTCCCCGCGGCCGATCCCTGCCGAACGCTTCATCGCCGACGACTGAGAGTTTGCGAAAGAATGCCCATTCCGCTCCGACGGAAAAACACCAATGTTTTCAATGGGAGCTCTTTCACGAGTTCGATTGATTTACAAACTCTGAGCGTGCCGCCTTTGGCTCGGCCTAGAACAGCTTGATCGCCAGAACGCCCCCGACCAGAAGGACGACGAACGCGGTCGTGACCAGCTTCAGACGGCGCTCGACGAAATCGCGGATGGGAGGGCCGAAGCGCCAAAGCAGGGCGGCGACCAGAAAGAACCGCATCCCCCTTGCCACGATCGACGCCAGGGTGAATTTCAGCAGATCGAAGTGGAAGGCCCCGGCGGTGATGGTGATGAGCTTGTACGGGATGGGCGTCATCCCCTTCACCAGGATCACCCAGACGCCGTAGCGGTCGACCAGCGGCTTCATCGCCACGAACTTGTCGGTTAGATGAAAGGCCGCAAGAATGGCGTGGCCCACCGTGTCCATGGCCCAGGCGCCGATGGCATAGCCGAAAAATCCGCCCACCACCGACGCAACGGTGGCGACAGCCGCCACCCGGAACCAGCGCGTCGGCGCCGCCAGGACCATAGGAATCAGCATGACGTCCGGCGGAATGGGAAAGAACGAGCTTTCCGCAAAGGAAATGGCCGCGAGCCATGCCAGAGCATGGCGATGGACCGCGCGATCCATCATCCAGTCGTAGGTCTTCCTGAGCATGTTCCTGTCTCGCAGCACCGGGCCAGCGGCTGATTTAGCAGGCGCCCCCGCCGGCCGCAACGCCCGAAGCCCGCGCGGCCCCGGCCGATCTTGCAATCGCACCGAAAAGGGCATAGCTTAACCCCGATGGGTGAATCCGGTTTCCTTCAGAAGAAGGGCGCCGGCGGGCAAGCGTCAGAAGGAATGCACCATGTCCGTCACAACCAACATCGCCACGCGCGTCAGTTCGATGTTCCCGAACTCGGCGAATCCGTGGTCGGCAATCTCCAAACTGGCCAGCGGTTCGAACATCGTCAACGCCTCGGACAACCCCGCGGGCTTGGCGATCGCCACCCAATTGCAGGGTAACCTTACGGCGCTCGGCCAAGCCGGAACCAACGCCGCCCAGGGGTCCGCGATCCTGCAGACGGCCAGCGGCGGCCTGTCGGCCATCGGCGGCGTCCTGCAACGGATGATGACTCTCGCCACCCAGGCGGCCTCGGGCAATGTCACCGACGCCCAGCGGGGCGACATCCAGACCGAATTCGCCAACCTCGGCACGGAGATCAACCAGATCGCCGGCCAAACCAGCTTCGGCGGCCAATCGCTGCTGAACGGCACCGGTCCGTTTGCCGGGGGGGTCAACTTCACCGTCGGCGCCCAGGCCAGCGACACGGTTTCGGTCAAGCTGGGTAACGCCACCACCGGAGCCGGCGGGCTGAACATCACCGGCAACGTGAGCACGGCGGCCAACGCCCAGGCGATGATGTCGACGGTCAGCCAGGCCATCGGCACCCTGACCCAGATGCAGGCGTCGATCGGGGCGTCGCAATCCCAGTTCAACGCGGTATCCCAGTCGATCGGCACCACTGCCGACAACGTCGATGCCGCGGCATCGAGCATCACGGCCGCCGACGTCGCCTTGCAAAAGGTGGCCATGACGACCTCCGACGTGAAGGCGCAGGCCCGTATCGCGGCTCTCACGCAGGCCAACAAGATGTCCCAGCACGTCATCAACCTGCTGAAATCCTGATCGGCTGCCCCAACCCGGGGCCCGGGCGCTCGCACAGGAGGCTAACATGCGCGTGCCGAATGTCGCCAATGCAGCCAACGTCAATACCCAGACGTTGGCCACTCCCGCCTCGACCCAGGCGGCCGCGCGGAAGGAGGACACCTCCAACGCCGGCAATCCCTCCGCGACTTATCCCAGCCCTGTCTCGGCACTCGATGCCGTGACAGGCGCATCGGTCCTGCAATACCGGGACCCGAGGACGGGAAACGTGATCGACCAGGTGCCTTCCCGCGCGGTTCTCCAATACGAGCAGGCGCAGCGCCTGGACGCCAACAACGCCAAAGCCGCGTCTACGGCCTGAGCGGGGCGCATCCGCTTCAGCGGACGGCGGTTTTCCTTGGGCGCCAGGCAATCCGGCGCCCTTGTCTTTTCCGGCTTGTCTCGGCACTCTGCCTCTGAGAACAGGCAGGGGTCTCCATGCAGTCTTTCCTGGCGGAGATGGTGGCGGCGGCTGCGGCCCACGCCCAGCAATTGCAGGCCGCAGGCTTCCTGTCGGCGTTACCCGATCCGGTCGGCATGGCGGTTGGCGCGGGAATCATGCTGCCCTTCGTTTTCTCGGTTCTCGCGGTGCAGCAGTGGCGGACAGCCAAGCTAGCCCGCCTGGTCGAGGAAAAAGCCGTCGCCGTTCGGCGTCTCACCGGGGCGCTGGGCTCCGCTCCCGATGGATTCTATGCGTGGTTGCCGCGCGGAGAGGAATTGTGTTCGCGGCGGCTGGCGATTCTGCTGGGGCTGGTCCGCGGCACGGATTCCGGCCTGGCCGAGGTGCTGGCGGCCTTCGCCCCGGCCGATGCCCAGCGTCTTGCCCAGGCGCTGCGATCCCTGGCCGGCGACGGCGACGGTTTCGAACTTCAGCTCGCGCTGGCCGAGGGTGGGCGGCGCGTGGGCGCCCAGGGCCTGCGTGCCGTCGCTGCCGACGGAGAAAAGCTTGCCGATATCCTGTGGGTTCGGGATGTCACCGAACAGGCGGCCGTGATCGAGGATCTGGCCCGGCAGTTGGCGATGCTGGTTACCGAGGCCCGACACGTTCGCGGCCTGCTCGATTCCCTGTCCGTACCGGCGTGGCTGCGCGACGACGACCTGTCGCTCCTGGTGGTCAACAAGGCCTATGCGGCCGCGGTCGAGGCCCCATCCCCGGACGCGGTGGTCGCCGGCCAGATCGAGCTGGCGTCGGAGGGATTGGTGCGCGAAGCCCGCGCCCTGGCCGCCCGTACCCGGGCGGCCGGCGAACCCCGATCCGAAAGCTTTCATCTCGTCCTCGGCGGCCAACGGCGGATGACGTCCCTTACCGAGGTCCCCCTGTCCGTGGGCGACCGTCTGCTCACGGCCGGCTTCGCTCTCGATCAGACTCAGGTCGAAGAGATGCAGGCCCAGCTCGACCATCACATAACCGCCCATGCCGAAGTGCTGGAGCGGCTGGCGACCGCCATCGCCATATATTCGACCGACACGCGCCTGACCTTTTTCAATACGGCGTTCCAACGGCTGTGGCGCCTCGATGCCGAATGGCTGTCGTCCCAGCCGACCTACGGCGGAGTCATGGACGCCTTGCGCGAACGCCGCCTGCTACCCGAAGTGGTCGATTACCGGGCCTACAAGGAGGAGGAGATTCGGCGTTTCATCACCGTGATCGATCCGGTGGAAACCCTGCTTCACCTCCCCGACGGCCGGACATTGCGGCGCCTGATTTCCGCCCACCCCTACGGCGGCCTGATCTTCACCTATGAGGACGTGACGGATTCCCTGGCGCTGGAACGCTCGTTCAACACCATGATGGCCGTCCAGCGCGAGACGCTCGACCACCTCCACGAGGGTTTGGCGGTGTTCGGCGACGACGGCCGCCTCAAATTGTGGAATCCGGCTTTCGCCCGAATCTGGGGGCTCGACGCCGCCGATCTTGCGGGCGAACCGCACGTGGCTGAAGTCATCGATCGCATGAAGGCCTATTTCGCCGAAGGATCGGCCGGGGCTTCGGAATGGGAGCGCATGCGGGAGCGGTTTCTCGGCCTGATCGCGGAACGTCGGCCCTCCGAAGGCCGGCTGGAACGCCAGGACGACACCATTCTCGATTACGCCGCCGTTCCCCTGCCGGACGGCGCCATGCTGCTGGCTTGGCTTGACGTCGGCGACACGGCGAAGGTGGAACGGGCGCTCCGGGAGCGCAACGAGGCGCTCGCCGCCGCCGATCTTCTGAAGAACGAGTTCATCGCAAACGTTTCGGCCGAGGTGCGCAAACCGCTGACCTCGGTCATCGGCTTTTCGGAAATGCTGTCCGCCGAATATTTCGGCCCGCTCAACGCGCGCCAGCGCGAGTACGCCAGCGGCATCACCGAGGCGGCCTTCGCGTTGCAGACCCTGTTCTCGGACATCCTCGACCTCGCCGCCATCGAAGCGGGCCGGATGACGCTGGAACTCGACACGGTCGATGTCCATCCCCTGCTGAGTTCGGCCCTGTCGCTGGTGCGGGAACGTTTGCGCGAGAAGAGGCTCGCGCTCCATTTCGATTGTCCCCTCGACATCGGCTGGATCGTCGCCGACACGCTTCGCCTCAAGCAGGTGATGTTCAACCTGATCGGCAACGCTGTGCAATCCTCTCCCCCCGGAGGCGCCGTCACCGTCCGTGCCGTGCGCAGCGGCGGCAAGCTGGTTCTTACCGTCAGCGACACCGGCCCCGGCATTCCCGAAGCCGAGCAGAGCGCCGTCTTCGACAGTTTCGACCGCGGCCGTCACCGGGAGGGTCACGGCGGCGGTCTGGGACTCGCTCTGGTCAAGCGCTTCGTCGAGCTGCACGCCGGAGACGTCGATCTGCACTCGACGCCCGGCCAAGGAACGACCGTCACGGTGCGCCTGCCGACCGAACCCGTCAATATTGCGGCCCACCCGATGGCTGCATCAGATGTAAACTGAACAGCCCATCGGCGTGCAGCCACGTGGTGGTCGGCCGCAAGCCGGCCCGCTCGGCCAGCCGGTGGAACTCATCCGGCGGATATTTGTGGCAGTTCTCAGTGTGAATGGTCTCACCACGACGGATGCGGAAGGTGCGGCCGGCCACCCTGGCGCTCTGCTCGCGGCGGCAGACGAGGCGGTGCTCCACCCGGCTTTCCGCCGGGTTCCAGCGGACATGGTGATCGAAGGCCTGGACGTCGAAACCCGCGCCCAGCTCCCTGTTGGCCCGGACCAGCAGATTGCGCATGAAGGCCGCGGTCACGCCCTGCGGATCGTCATACGCGGCCCTCAGGCGCGCCGGGTCACGCACCGGATCCACCCCCACCAGCACCCATCCGTCGCGGCCGGCCCACCCGGCCATGCGGGCCAAGAACCGCACGGCCTGGGGCGGCGCCAGATTGCCGATGGTCGACCCGGGGAAGAAAACCAGGATCGGCCCGGCGCCGGGAAGCGCCGGCAAGCGAAAGGAGCGGGTGAAGTCCGCCACGACAGGGGCGCGGAAAAGCCCCGGAAACTCGTCGGCGAGGGCGCTGGCCGCAGGCACGATTCCCTCGGCGACGTCGATCGGCGCATAGGCGGCCGGCCGGTCGAGCGCCGCGATCAGCAGACGGGTCTTCAGCATGGCCCCCGGCCCCGGCTCCACCACCCGTGCGCCGGGCCCCACCATCGCCGCCACCGCCCCGACCGCCGCGCTCAGCAGCGCGTTCTCGGCCCGGGTCAGGTAATAGCCGTCCAGCTCCGTTATCCTCTCGAACAATTCCGAACCCACGGCATCGTAAAGGAAGCGGCACGGGATGCGGCGCGGGCGCCGGACCAGCCCGGTGAGCAGAGCCGCGCGGAATTCCGGGTTGGTCATACGTCCTCCGCCAGACGCATCCCCGAAAACTGCCACCGCGCCGAAGGCGGAAAGAAATTTCGATATGTCTTGCGGCAATGGCCCGCCGGGGTCGCCAGGCTGCCGCCCCGCAGGACGAAGCGGCCGGCCATGAACTTGCCGTTGTACTCGCCGAACGCGCCGGTCGGAGCCCGCCAGCCCGGATAGGGGCGGTGCGGGCTGGCCGTCCACTCCCACACCATCCCGCTGTCAAAGGAATCCGCGGCGTCTTCCCACTCCTCTTCGGTGGGAAGACGCTTGCCCGCCCAGCGGGCGTAGGCCTCGGCCTCCCACCAGCTCACGTGACACACCGGCGCCTCGGGATTGACCGGGCGCCGCCCCGCCACGGTCATCGCCGTCCACGCACCGTCCCGGTAAGACCAATATTCGGGCGCGTTCCAGCCGTAGCGGCGGACGCATTCCCAGCCGTCGTCCTGCCACAGCAGCGGCTGGCGATAGCCTCCGTCGGCCATGAAGGCGAGATATTCGCCGCCGGTGACGGGCCGCCGGGCGATCCGATGCCGGCGCAACAGCACCGCATGCCGAGGCAGCTCGTTGTCGAAGGCGAACCCCACACCGTCGTGGCCGATGGCCACCCGGCCGCCTTCGCGGTCGAGCCAGCCCGCACCGGGCAGGGACGGAGCGGACGCCGTCTCGTGCCAGGCGGGTTCAAGGGGATGGCGTGCGAACAGCGCAAGGGCGTCGGTGACGATGAGTTCCTGATGCTGCTCTTCGTGAGCCAGTCCCAGATCGACCAGCCGTTCCACCCGAACGCCCTCGCGTTCCAACAGGGCTGACATGGCCGTGTCCACCGCGCGCCGATACTCCCACACCTCGGCCAGCGAGGGGCGGGTCAGCAAGCCCCGCTCCGACCGCCGGGGCCGCTCGCCGACCGTGTCGTAATAGGAATTGAACAGGAAGCGGAACTCGGGCGAGGCTGGACGATAGCCCGGTGCCCGGGGAACAAGCACAAAGGTCTCGAAAAACCAGGTGGTGTGCGCCAGATGCCATTTGACCGGGCTGGCGTCCGGCATCGCCTGAGCGCCCGCATCCTCAGCCGAAAGCCCGCCGGCAAGCGCTTCCGTCGCCAACCTGACTCGCCCGTAACGCGCCACCGCCGCATCCGCCATGGCCCCTCCTTGGGTCGCCCTCGACGTTGGAAGCGGGTCGGCCGCGATCAACCCCGCTTCCGGTCCGCCACCATCGGACTCGTTCACACCGACGGATGTCTCTCATCGGCGAACTGGTTGGGTGCCCGGCTTTCCATCAGCTCCCGGTACACAGCCGCGTAAGCCTCGGCCATGGCCTTCGCCGGGAATCCGAGCGCCCGCCGCCGGGCCGCGATCCCCATGGCCTCGCGCAGGCCAGGATCGCCGATCAACGTCCGCAAGCCCGAAGCGATGGCGCCGGGATCGTCCGAAGAAACGAACAGGGCGGCCCCATCCCACAACTCCCGCAGCGCCGCGGTATCCCCCAGGACCAGGGCACACCCCGCCAGAGCCGCCTCGGGAACGAACGTTCCGGTGCCTTCGGCTGCCAGGGCCACATAAACCGCCGACCGGCTGAACCAGGGAACCAGTTGCGCGACGTGCAGCCGTCCCAACACGGATACGCCCTCCAAGCGCACCGGCTTGCCGTCGGAATCCCCTTGCTCCCCCCCCACCACGACCGGCCAAGGGAGACGGGGAGCGGCGTGTTCAAGGGCGGAGACGAGCGCCGGATCTTGCCGCACTGCCCCTACCGAGAGAACGATCGGCTCCTTTGCCGCCGGCAGATAGCGGCTGGGGTCGCGCCCATCACGGATGGTGCGCCCCCGCGCGATGCCGAAATTCCGCTTCAGCGCGGCCATCATGGTGTCGGTCGGCGTCACGACCTCATCGGCCCGGTCGAAGCCGTAGCGGAACGCCGCGCGGCAAAGCCGGCGGCGGCCCGGGTCGAGCCGGCCGTACGACGCCCCGCTTCCGGGATAGCCGGCCACGAGAACCTTCCCGCACCACGGCAAGCCGGCATGGAGATATCCCGTGAGGTGGATCACGTCGGGGTTGAGCATCTCCTCCGCCGCAAGAAGCCAGGAGGCAATGCGGGTGCGGTTGGCGAGGTGCTCCGCCGGGGATGATGCCGGTGTCGGACAGGCCAGCAACTCGACGCCCGCGATGCTGGAGTAGGCGATGCGCTGACCCGGCCGCAGGGGAGTGATGGCGGCGACCGTCATCTCGACGCCGAGGCCTGCCAATTCCCGCACCAGGGTATCGACATGCGGCCACGCCGTCCCTGGCGGCTCGACCGAAAGCAGGATGCTGGGGGGCGCGAACCGCTGTGCCATGGGATGAGCCTTTCTCGGAATCCGATGACGCCGTCAGCCCCCATGCCATCACAAGCCGCCAGGAAATCATTGCCATCAGAAGCGGTACATCACCGCCCCCGACGAGGTAGTCCAAGAGCCCCCATGCCCCCGCCATCATCCGCAACTCGCCGCGGGGCGAATGCGGCGATCGGCCCATGCGCCCAAGGCGTCTTCCGCGCGTCAAAGGAATGAGAAGGGCTTGGGCGAGAGTGGATGGAACTTTCCGCCAGAGTTACCCCCTCAGGTCATCTTACTTTGCTCCGCGGGTATGCACACCTCTCGAATAACAAAAAGCTACGGCCTGTCGAGATAAGAATAGAATACCGAATTCTCAATTGACAGCCAAACAAACTTGTCCAAGGCAAGGTGATGCACATGGCCGTATTCGCCGAGATGGTCTCAGAGAACATTCCGAACCTTCGGCGCTATGCACGCGTTCTCGTCCGCGATTCGGTCCACGCCGAAGATTTGGTGCAGGACTGCCTTGAGCGCGCCATCTCGCGTGAGCACCTGTGGCGCGAGGGAACCAATCTGCGCGCCTGGCTGTTCACGATCCTCCATAACCTTTACATCAACCAGTATCTGCGGCACGGTTCCGTCGGCACGATGGTCCCGCTGCTCGACGAGCACAACCACTTGTCCAGCCCCGCCCGCCAGTATCACAGCGTCACCTTGAAAGATTTGGCGCGCGCCTTCGACCGCCTGCCCGAGCAGGAGCAGCAAGTCGTGCTGATGGTCGGCGTCGATGGAATGCAGTACGAGGACGCGGCCGCGGCCCTTGGCGTACCCATGGGCACGGTCAAATCCCGTCTGTCGCGCGCACGGCGGCGATTGCGGCGGCTGATGGACGGCGAAGCCGACGGCGAAACGGCGCGAGCGCCCCGGCCGGGTGAGCTGGCCATTGCCGCCATCGACCGGCGGCAGCCGGGGGTCACGCCCCCGAAACCGTGACTGCCGAGGCGGGTGCAGGGAGCAGGTCCTGGAAGATGCCCCCTGAACGCGGCGGCGCCGCTCTTGCCTGATTGCGCAACGCGCGGGAGCGCCAGGGCATCATCAGGGCTGGGGGAGCGTATCGGTCGAGGCGGTGCAGACCCGGCAAACCGCGGAACGGGCCGAAGGCGACCGGTCGGCGGGGCGGGGCGTACGCCTTGCCGCCTCCCCGTCCGTTCGCCGTCAGCGAGCCAAATGGCTGGCGTCGGGAGCCGTCAAACCCAATTGGGAAGCCGCAACCACGGCACGGGTGCGGTTGTTGACGTTCAGCGCCTTCAGGATGGCGGTGACGTGCAGCTTGACCGTGCCTTCCGCCAATTGCAGAACGCGCGCGATTTCCTTGTTGGACTTACCCTGGCCCAACAGCGTAAGGACCTCGCGTTGACGAGGCGTGAGAAACGACACGGCGTTCTCGTTCGCCAAGGGGCCGCCACTGTCGGTCTGCCCGCCCTGATCAAGCAGTGCCGGCGGCAGGTAGACGCCCCCGGACAGCACCAGCTTCAGCGCCGAAAGCATCACCCGGCTGGACGAGGTTTTCGGGATGAAGCCGGCCGCGCCGAGATTGACGGCTTGCAGCACATGCCGACGGTCGTCGGATGCCGAAAGGATGATGATCGGCACATGCTCCGGCAGGAGATCCCTGAGCCGCTGAAGGCCTTCGTTCCAGACCATCCCCGGCATGGAGAGATCGAGAAGGACGATGTCGATGTCCCGTTCGCGCTCGACCATTTCGATGGCCTGCTGAAAGTCACTGGCTTCGACGGTAGTCAGCGGGCCGCCCAATTGGTCGAGGACGTGCCGCAGGCCGTCACGGAAAAGCTCATGGTCATCGGCGATAAGGATTTTCATTGTTCCCCACCATTTTCCTTCGGACAGCCTGCCCGGTTTCACATTACCCGGCCATAACGCTGTTTGGACACGTATCGGACCCTTTTACTGGCCACCCCCGGCCGTAGCACCGAAGGCACCGATTTATGATCCCAAAAGTGTCTCCGCGTCGTTATGAAAAAGGTTTGTGCATTTTTCGCAAGAACCGAGTCGCAGCGTCCTTTCGCACTTGCAAAAATATGTGATGGGACTGGGAATGCAATATGAAACTCGGCTGAAACTGATCGCGCATACTATGGACATAGAGACACAATACATACAACTTCGACTTCCAGGATGGGAGGAAATAGTCCTTTTTACAAGGGCATTCTGAGCCACCTTGCGGCATCGCACAAACGGGCCTTCGCCCTCGGCCCGATACACCCTCGACCGACGATCGGCTTGTGGTCCGAACCCGACAAAAGGTTCAGGGGCCTGAATTTTTTTGGCTCTGTTCGCGGATCGTATTGGCGCTATAAAATGGCGTAATTTCAACGTGATATCGTCATGGCCGGACGTGTTCCGGCCATCCATGCCGTGCTGCTCCTCCACCGCCTGTCAGGTGGAACGGCGTGGATGCCCGCGACGAGCACGGGCATGACGGGTAAGGTGTGGCCCGATCAATACGATCCGCGAACAGAGCCTTTTTTTTCGGGGAATCGGCCCACAAAATCATTGAATTGTGGAAACGAATCCAATGTTCGCACCGGGCGCAGACGTTGGATTTGGTGCCAGAGGGCGTGATGCCTTCGTTTTTTCACAGGCGGCGGGGCCGCTCCGGCGAAACCGCGGCCGTGTCTTCCTTGGGGCACCCCAAAATCGTCCTTCCCCCATGGCACCTGTTGCCCTTAGACACCACGCCTCGGCCGACTGCGGGGTCGGCGGAAATGGAGGAACGAAGATGAGCCGTCGCCGCGAGGTCGCCATCGGGCAACGCTATCAGCCCACCCAATCCAACGCCGTCTGGGAAATCCTGGAACTGGTCCGCGACGCTGCGGGAATCCAGCACGCCCGCCTGATCCGAATCGGTGACCCCACCGCCATCAAGATGATTTCGGCGTCGGCACTCAAGGACGTCCGGCTTTACCGCCTGCTGACCGACGGCGAGAGCGCGGCCTGACGGGCCGGTGCGCGCCCGGATAGCGCTATCGGGCAAAGGTGGATGACGCCCCGGGCGCCTTGGTGGTGCCACAAACCGGCATTAAGCCGCAAGGAAAGTCCACCTAAGCCCAAGGAGATAACCGTGGCCCGCCGCCGAAGCCGCCGTGGCCAGCAGAGCTGGCTACTTTCGTTCAAGCTTTTGAAGTTGGCCCTGTTCCTCGCGACCATCGGCGCGGCCGCCTTCTATGCCTATGAAGTCGGCCAAAAGCTCGCCCTGGACGAGGTTGGGGGGTTGCGGCGGCAAATCGACGACCTCACGGCGGCGGAAACCGGCCGCAAGGAGGCGATCACCAGGCTTTCGGCCCAGCTTGATGAAACCAAGAAACGCGCCGACGATTACCAGGCCAAGTACCAGCAACTGGCGCCGTCCAGCGACGTCGAGGACATTCTCACGCTGGTTCGCGGCAAACTCGCCTCCGGCCTCGACGCCAAGCGGTTGGCCTTCGTCATTCAGCAGGCCGAGCCGCCCCGCCATTGCGGCGATGCCGCCACCAAGCGGTTCATGGTCAAGACGGCCAAATTCAGCGGCTCGTCCACTTGGGTACGTTTCGCCGACCTGATCACCATCACCGCCAACGGCATCGGCGCCAACGCCGGCAACGAACAGTGGTACGACCCGGACATGCCGGTCGCGGTCACGTTCACCGCCATCGGCGGCAAGGAAAGCCGGATCGAGGGCAAACTTCCGCTACAGCACAGCATGGTGGTCAAGAACGGCGAATACCGCTTCACCATCGCCCCCGGCGCGCGCGGTTTCGTCGAAGTCACCGGCGATCGCTGCGACTACAAGGGATGAGGCCGGGGCCCGCCGGCGGCCGCTTTCGCCGAGGACACGGGCGGGCGTTTCACCGCCGTCCGGCGTGCAGCCGCCGGAGGTCGGAGAGTCCCACCCCATCCAGGTCGGGAAACACCGCAAGCGCGCTGGCGGCATCGTCCGCCTCGGTATAGGCGCTGAGGGTGACCACCACCGGCACACCGGCGGCACTCGCGGCGCGGACGCCGTTGGAGGAATCCTCGACCGCGAGGCAGGCTTCGGCCGGGAGCCCCATCCTGTCGAGGACGTACCGATAGACCTGGGGATCGGGCTTCTTGAGCGGCGCGTCCTCGGCACAGGCCAGAACCTCGAACCAATCGTGGGCCTCGCCCCCGGTGGCGCCGTCGATCAGCGCGAGCACGTTGGCCCGCGAGGTGGTGGTCGCCACGGCCAGCCGCAGGCCGGCCTCCCGCGCTTCGGCGATCAGCCGGGACACGCCCGGACGCAACGGCACGGCGCCGGCCGCGACCCGCTCGGTATAGATGGCGGTCTTGCGCTTGTGGAGCGCGGCGATGCTCTCATCCAGCCCCGGCTCCAAACGGGCCGGGTCGAAGCGCTGGACATAGGCCCGAATCCGCTCCTTGCCGCCGGAAACGGCCAGCAAGTCCTTGTAAAGCGCAAGGTCCCACGACCATGGCAGATCGTGTTCGGCGAAGGCCTGGTTGAAGGCCAGACGGTGGGCGTCCTCGGTCTCGGCGAGAGTACCGTCGACGTCGAAGATCATGGCGGAGAGTTCTTGTGTCATGCGGGAGACAGTAATCCGCTCCGGCCGCAATCGCCACGCCCCGGCGGGTGGCCCGGCAACCGCCCCGGCCATCCGCCCGATGGTGCTGGTTGCCTTGCGCGTCAGGCCAAGGGCACCGCCATCCGTGCGGACCGAAACGTCGGAGCATGCCAGTGCCAATCCAGCCCCTTGGCTCTCGCCAGCGGCTCGTAGGCGGCAACGATGGGCTCGATCACCACCCCCAGGGGAACGGTCTCGATCTTCGGGTCACGGCCGCCCGCATCGATGCGCGCCACATCGAGCAAGCCGTCCATCATGTCCTTCATGCCGGTGAGCGCCAGTTCCATGCGGCCCAAAGCCTGGCGTGCCCGGTCGTCGCGAGGCGACGCGGCCAAGACGCTGAGAAACAGGAACACCGATTGCAGCGGCTGAGGTATTGCGGAGGAGGTAGGGAAATTGAATGCCGGAAAGGCCGCCATGAGGGCCGAACGGCCCGCTGTCACCGCCATGACGGCTTCAGCACCGATGTGATGCCGTTCCGTTCCTTGATATCCGCGACATCCTCCAGCATCCGTTTGAGATCGTGAACCGCTTTGGCCTCGGCGTCCGTCAGATCGGCGTCCGGGCGAAAATATTTCAGCAGCACGACCAGCGCGTCCCCAATTCGCCCAAGCTGGCGGCCGTAACTCCCGACCTCGGACAGAATCTCCTGCTCGACGCCAGGCTTCGACGATGTGCCAAGACTGACCGTCGGGGGGTCGGGCGGGTATGGCTGCGGATTGAAGCACAAGGGCCAGGGATTGACGGTGATGTTCTGGACCACCGGCCCCGACAGCGGCAATCTGACCTCCGCCATGACTTGTCCTCCCTCGCCCACGCGCGCAAACGTGAAACTGGTTACATCCAGCCGTCCGAACAGCCGGAATGTCCGCCGGTTCGCACGTGCGACCGCTCAAGGGTAAAGCCGCGATCTGGTCCATGGGCTTTGACCACCAGATCAATTCCGACTATTTCGCTTATCTATTTGCGCTAGCGCAAAGACAGCAGCGCGGCGGCACCCCATTGTGGAGGGACAACTCATCCGGAAAGGAGCCCCCCAATGACGAGTAAAACGGTAGGCTTTCGCCCCCATCATTCCCAGGTCTGCGAATCGACGGCCAGGATCCGCATCCCCCTCGCCATCCGCACGATGAAGCGAGCTATATCCGCAGCGGCTGTCGCCCTGCTTCTGGCCGCCCCGGCCCTGGCACAAAGCGTCATCCCCGGCGCCACTGGTCCCGGCAATCTCGGCGACGAGCGACAGGGGACCATTTCGGGCGCCCATCCAGCCACCATCGCGTACAACTTTCCCCTACTGAATGAAGGAAATGGCAGTTCCTCGCCACAAGTGCGCAACCAACCCAATCCGATCCAGATCCTGGGTGTCCCGCAGCAGAAGCTCACGGTCCTGCCGAACGGGCATATACCGGGTCTGCCACCGGGCTATCCTACCGAGGACATCGTGCGCTGACGCCAGCAACGTCGCCGGCGAACAGCACCGGCAGGCGCGGCCGCACGGGGACCGCGGGTGGCCAAGACTGCCATTGCCGTTGCAGCTAGCGGGTTGACCATTCACAGAGTAGGGAATTTCGCTTTTCGGTCATGCTCCGGCTTGGCCCGAGCATCCACGTGGCTGCCGCAAGCGCCAATGTTTCCAATAGGATAGCTGCGGACCCACGTGGATGGCCGGATCACGTCCGGCCATGACGGCCAAGGGAAACCGTAAATCTTCTGTTGTGTCAATGCACAGTGGGTTGTGGATGGTGTGATCGGGGTCGATGTGAAACCCCGATCGGCATAGGGGGCGGTCAGTATGCCTGACCGTCCCCTCCCACACCACCCGGCATGCGGGTCCGCACCGGGCGGTTCGAGGAGTGGAGGTTTCCCTACGTCCGCTTTGGTCTGTCGCGGTCACCCTTCCGCAGTTGCGCTTCACTTCGCTCGCTGTGACCAGCTTACGGCGGGACTCGCACCCGCAAGAATGCGCCCATGCTGGGCGCACAACGCGACAGGCCGGCGATTGCTCGCCGGCCTGTGGAATTTCTACAGTCCGATCAAGGACTTGCGGAAATTTGGTGGAGCCAAGGGGAGTCGAACCCCTGACCTCTTGAATGCCATTCAAGCGCTCTCCCAACTGAGCTATGGCCCCGAAAATCGTCGCGCCAGCCTTGGGTCGCCGTCGGTGGAGGCGGAACATAGGGATTCCGCCGGGGTGATGCAAGCGGAAAATTTCTCGCCGACACCCCCGGAAGACGAGGCTTTCGCCTAGACCTCGTCCTCGATTTCTTCGTCGAGATGGTCCATGACCTCGGCCATGTCGTCGTCGTCGCCACCCAGGTCGGACGCGTCCTCGATCAGGCCGCTTTCGTCGTCCTCGCTGCTTTCCGCCTCGCCCTCGCCCGCATCTTCCTCGTCTTCCAGCGCGGTCAGATCGTCGGCATCAAGCTCAAGCGTGTCCTCTTCGGCGACCGGAGCCAACACCTTGGGCTCCACGACAGCGGCGGCGGCGCTGCTGCGGCGGACTTTGAACGGAACGTCCGGTTCCACCGCAACCCCGCATTTCGGGCAGGTAATCGGCGTGCGAGCCATATCGTAGAAGCGGCAACCACAGCTTGTGCAGGTTCGCTTCTGGCCCCATTCTGGCTTAGCCACCTTCGCGTCCTCCTCGCATTCGGCACCCAATCCTTTGATGGACACCGGTTGGGGGGCGATTTGCCATGTTCGCCAGCGTGTGTCAAAACGAAAAAACCATGCCCTCGCCGGCAGGGATGCCCGTCCACGCCGGTCTATGCCGGACGGGGCGGCTGTGGTAGATGACGGCCGTTGATTTCGAGCGGCGCCCCAAGCGCCGCCACGCGGGAGAGAACATGCAGAAACCAATGGTTTCCAGCCGTGCCGGCGCGCTTGCCGGCACCGCGCGGGTGCCGGGCGACAAGTCCGTCTCGCACCGGGCGCTGATGCTGGGCGCGCTGGCGGTCGGCGAGAGCGTGATCGAAGGCCTGCTGGAAGGCGAGGACGTCCTGTGCACCGCCGAGGCCATGCGCGCCCTGGGCGCCGAGGTCGAGAGGCTGGGCGACGGCCGCTGGCGCCTGCATGGGCGTGGCGTCGGCGGGCTGACCGAACCCGAAGGCGTGCTGGACATGGGCAATTCCGGCACCGGCGTCCGGCTGCTGATGGGCTTGGTCGCGACCCATCCGTTCACCACCTTTTTCACCGGAGACGCCTCGCTGCGGTCGCGGCCGATGAAGCGGGTGGTCGAGCCGCTGTCCCGCATCGGCGCCGGCTTCGTCACCCGCACCGGCGGACGCCTGCCGGCCGCGGTGATCGGCACGCCCATGCCGCGCCCCATCACCTATGAACTGCCGGTGGCGTCGGCGCAGGTGAAGTCCGCCATTCTGCTGGCCGGGCTGAACACCCCCGGCGAAACCACGGTGATCGAACGCGAAGCCACCCGCGACCATACCGAACTGATGCTGAGGAATCTGGGCGCCGCCATCACCGTCGAACACCTGCCCGAAGGCGGGCGGGCGATCCGTCTGGTCGGGCAGCCGGAACTGACCGGACGGCCGGTCATCGTGCCGGCCGACCCCTCCTCCGCCGCTTTTCCGGCCGTCGCCGCCCTGGCCGTGCCGGGGTCCGACGTGCGTCTGACCGGTGTCGGAGTCAATCCGTTGCGCACCGGCCTTTACCAGACGCTGGCGGAAATGAGCGCCGACATCCGTTTCGAAAACGGCCGCACCGAAGCCGGCGAGCCGGTGGCGGATCTGGTCGTGCGTTTCTCGGCCCTCAAGGGTGTGGACGTGCCGGCCGAGCGGGCGCCGTCCATGATCGACGAATACCCGATCCTGGCGGTCGCCGCCGCCTTCGCGGAAGGCAAGACGCGCATGTTCGGCCTGGCCGAATTGCGGGTCAAGGAAAGCGACCGCCTGGCCGCCATGGCCCGCGGACTGGCCGCCTGCGGCGTGAACGTCGAGGAGGATGCGGACACCCTGGTGGTCCATGGCACCGGCAAGCCCCCCAAAGGGGGAGCCACCATCGCCGTCAACCTCGACCACCGCATCGCCATGGCCTTCCTGGTCCTGGGCATGGCGTCGGAGGAACCGGTCGCCATCGACGACGCGCGCGCCATCGACACCAGCTTCCCCGCCTTCCCCGCCATGATGAACGCCTTAGGGGCGCGAATCGCGGCAAGGGAGGGGTGACGGCCATGATCATCGCCATCGACGGTCCCGCCGCCGCGGGAAAGGGCACCCTGGCCCGCCGGCTGGCCGCCGAACTGGCGTTCGACTATCTGGACACCGGCCAGATCTATCGCGCGGTCGGCATGAGGGTGGCGCGGACGGGCGCCGATCCGGCCGATCCGGCGCTGGCCGCCGACGCGGCCCGCGCGCTGGTGCCCGCCGATCTCCATGCCGGGGATTTGCGCGGCGACGATGCCGCCCAGGCGGCATCGAAAGTGGCCGCCATCCCCGAGGTGCGGGCGGCGCTGTTGGATTTCCAGCGCGCCTTCGCCGCGCGGCCGCCGGGAGGGAGCGGCGCGGTGCTTGATGGCCGCGACATCGGCACGGTGGTCTGCCCGGACGCGCCCATCAAGCTTTTCGTCACCGCCTCGCTGGAAAAAAGGGCTGAACGCCGAGTGAAGGAGTTGCGGCAGCGCGGTCTCATCGCTATACAAGAGACCGTCCTCGCGGAGATGCGGGAAAGGGATACCCGCGACTCGAGTCGTTCGGTGGCCCCTCTCGTCCCCGCGGATGACGCCTTCGTGCTGGATACCACGGAACTCGACGCCGATGCGGCATTCGCCGCGGCGATCGGGTTTGTCCGTTCCCGCATGCCAGTCGATTGAACGCCATCGATTGACCGGCGGCGACGCCGCGATGGCGCCGCGCCCCATCGGCGCTTAAGGAGAGCGGGCCCTGGCCTTTCACGGCCGGGGACCGTTTTGGCATTTCGATAACCGTCAAAGACCGCCGGAACCAACCGGCTGGCCGGAAAAAGCGACACAGAAAGGAAATAGACTTTATGGTTAACACCGCCACCATGCAGGCGACCGAAGACTTCGCCAGCCTGCTCGACGAAACCATGGGCGTGGGCAGCGCCTTCGAAGGGACCGTCATCAAAGGCATGATCGTCGAGATCGACAACGATTTTGCGGTCATCGACGTGGGCCTCAAGTCCGAAGGCCGCGTGCCTCTCAAGGAATTCGCCACCGCTGGCCGCGCCGCCGAAATCAAGCCGGGCGATCAGGTCGAAGTGTTCGTGGAACGCTACGAGGACCGCAACGGCGAGGTCATGCTCTCCCGCGAGAAGGCCAAGCGCGAAGAGGCCTGGACCCTGCTTGAGAAGAGCTTCCAGGACAATCAGCGCGTCACCGGCGTCATCTTCGGCCGCGTCAAGGGCGGCTTCACCGTCGATCTTTCGGGCGCCGTGGCATTCCTGCCGGGCAGCCAGGTCGATATCCGTCCCGTGCGCGACATCACGCCGCTGCTGGGCACGCCGCAGCCGTTCCAGATCCTCAAGATGGACCGCTCGCGCGGCAACATCGTGGTGTCCCGCCGCGCCGTCCTGGAAGAGACCCGCGCCGAGCAGCGTTCCGAGCTGATCGAGAACCTGAAGGAGGGCCAGATCCTCGAGGGCGTGGTGAAGAACATCACCGATTACGGCGCCTTCGTCGACCTGGGCGGCGTCGACGGCCTTCTGCACGTCACCGACATCGCCTGGAAGCGGATCAACCATCCGTCCGAGGCGCTGCACATCGGCCAGAACGTGCGCGTGCAGGTCATCCGCTTCAACCCGGAAACCCAGCGCATCAGCCTGGGCATCAAGCAGCTTGACGCGGATCCGTGGGAAGGCGTCGAAGCCAAGTATCCGGTGGGCGCCAAGTTCGTCGGCCGCGTCACCAACATCACCGATTACGGCGCCTTCGTCGAGTTGGAGCCCGGCGTCGAGGGCCTGGTCCACGTCTCGGAAATGAGCTGGACCAAGAAGAACGTCCATCCCGGCAAGATCGTTTCCACCAGCCAGGAAGTGGAAGTGATGGTGCTGGACGTCGATCCCCAGAAGCGCCGCATCAGCCTGGGCCTCAAGCAGACCATGTCCAATCCGTGGGAGAGCTTCCTGGAGCGGCACCCGGTCGGCAGCGAGGTCGAGGGCGAGGTCAAGAACATCACCGAGTTCGGTCTGTTCGTCGGCCTGTCCGGCGACATCGACGGCATGGTGCATCTCTCGGACCTGGATTGGGAAAAGCCGGGCGAGCAGGCCATCGGCACCTACAAGAAGGGTGACATGGTCAAGGCCAAGGTCCTTGACGTCGATGTCGAGAAGGAACGCATCAGCCTGGGCATCAAGCAGCTCGGTTCCGATCCGTTCCAGTCGGCGATGGCCTCGCTGAAGAAGGGCGACATCGTCACCTGCACCGTCACCCAGGTCACCGAAAACGGTCTGGAAGTGGCGGTCGATGGCATCGGCGGCTTCATCCGCAAGTCCGACCTGGCGCGCGAGCGTTCGGAGCAGCGCCCCGAGCGGTTCGCCGTCGGCGAGAAGATCGACGCCAAGGTCACGGCCGTCGAGAAGAGCGCCCGCAAGATTTCGCTGTCCGTCAAGGCCCGCGAGATCGACGAGGAAAAGCAGGCGATGGCGGAGTACGGGTCGTCCGATTCCGGCGCTTCGCTGGGCGACATCCTGGGAGCCGCCTTCAACAAGGCCCGCGAAGGGAAAGCGGCCGACGAGAAGTAAGGCTCGCGCCCTGGTGGCATGGGAAGGCCCGCATCGACGATGCGGGCCTTCGCCATTTCGCCTGAAGCATGGTAAAAAGCATTACCCCTCAACAGCTTGGCTTGACGCCCCCCGCCGCTTGCGGCAGGCTTGGGCGATGTTCGACCAACGCGACGAATGAGAAGCCATGACAAAGTCAGAGCTGATCGCCCGCCTAGCCTCAACCCACCCCCATCTCTACCAGCGGGATATCGAGCGCATCGTCACCACCATTTTCGACGAGATCGCCGCCGCGCTGGGCCGGGGCGACCGTGTCGAACTGCGGGGCTTCGGCGCCTTTTCGGTGCGCAAGCGCGATCCGCGCCAAGGACGCAACCCCCGTACCGGCGAAGCGGTGTCGGTGGAAGGAAAGGCCATCCCTTTCTTCAAGACCGGCAAACAGCTCCGTGAGCGTCTGAACCGCGAGGGGGGGCGCGAGTAACGCCGTGCGCGCGCTGGGCTGGATCGTCGCCGTCGCCATCGCGCTGCTGTCCATCGTGTTCGCGGTATCCAACCGCCAGCCGGTGGCGCTGGAATTGTGGCCGCTGCCTTGGTCGCTGACGTTGCCGCTTTACCTCGCCGTATTCGGGGCACTGGTGTTGGGCATGGCGGTCGGCGCCGTCGCGGCGTGGGCTTCGGGGCGCGGGACGCGGCGGCGTGCCCGAGACCAGAAGCGACGCGCCGATAGCCTGGCCCGGCAACTGGAAACCGCGGGCCCGTCTTCGGAGCGGCCGGCCGAACCTCGGGCCTGACCTCACCTCTCCGCCGTACTTTGCCAAAGGTTATCCATGTCCAATCCCATTTTCGTCGCCCTCGACACCACCGAGACCGGCAAGGCCGCCGCGCTGGCGGCGCGGCTTGGGCCTCTGGTCGGCGGCATCAAGCTGGGCCTTGAATTCTTCGTCGCGCAAGGTCCCGCCGGCGTCGCCGAGGTGGCGCGGGCGGGATCGCCGCTTTTTCTGGACCTCAAGCTCCACGACATTCCGAACACGGTCGCCGGCGCCATGCGGGCCGTGGCACGGCTGGCCCCGGCCTTGACCACCATCCACGCCTCGGGCGGGTCCGACATGATGAAGGCTGCGGTCGCGGCGGCGCGGGAGGAGGCCGACAAGCGCGGAGTTGCGCCCGCCAAGGTGCTGGCGGTGACCATCCTCACCAGCCTGGACCAAGCCGGCATGGGGGCGGTGGGCATCCCGGGAACCGTCCTGGATCAGGTGCGGCGCCTGGCGGAGCTGGCGCGACGCGCCGGTGTCGACGGGCTGGTGTGCTCCCCGCACGAAGTCGCCGCCGTGCGGAATGCCGTCGGCACCGATATGATGCTGGTGGTGCCGGGCATCCGCCCCGCCTGGAGCGCGGTCGAGGACCAGAAGCGGATCATGACCCCGCGCGAGGCGTTGCGGCAAGGCGCCGACGTCCTGGTCATCGGCCGGCCGATCACGGCGGCGGACGCCCCGGAGGAAGCCGCACGCAGGATTGCCCATGAGTTGAGTTAAGCTGACCGCCCACCGGTCGAGGAGCTCCATCATGCCGGTCGCCGTGAAGATTTGCGGCATCAACAGCGAAAAGGCCATGGAGGCCGCGATCGAGGCCGGCGCGGATTACGTGGGACTGGTGTTCTTTCCCCCCAGCCCGCGCTTCGTGACCCCCGCGCATGCCGCCGAACTGCTCCAATTTCTGCCCGAGGAAATGGTCAAGGTCGGCCTGTTCGTGGATCCCGACGACGCGCTGCTCGACGAGGTGCTGTGCCAGGTGCGGCTGGACATGTTGCAGTTTCACGGGCGCGAGACCCCGGCGCGCCTCGACACAATCCGCCTGGAATACGGCATCCCCGTCATGAAGGCCATTCCCGTCTCCACGGCCGAGGACCTCGGCGCGGCCGAGCCATTCCTATCGGTGGCGGACAGCTTGCTGTTCGACGCCAAGCCGCCCAAGGACGCCATCCTTCCCGGCGGCAATGCGGCCTCGTTCGACTGGACCGTCCTTGCGGGACGTCGTTGGAGCCTGCCGTGGATGCTGGCCGGCGGCCTGACCCCCGAGAACGTGGCCGAAGCCATTCGTGTTTCCGGCGCCCGGGCGGTGGACGTGTCCTCGGGCGTCGAAAGCGCGCCGGGAATCAAGGATGCGGCCCGCATCCGCGCCTTCGTCAAAGCGGCGAAGGGAGCCTGACGTGGTCAGCGAACGCCAGTGGGCCGAGGCGCTGGCCGCCGCCCTGCAAGCCCCGCTTGCCTCGCGCCTGGGCGCCGGAATCCACGTCACCACCGAAGACTTGATCCGGCATACGGCGGCCATTACCGGGCACGGGCCCGATCATCAGCCCGTGCTCGGACGCCTTGACCATGAATTCACCACCGACATGCTGGTATGGGACGACCAGCCCCACGACGAGGGCACCGGCTGGCTGCCGCGCGTGGTGGTGGAGGTGAAGTTCTTCGCCGTCAGCGCCCATGACGCCCTGGCCTTCATGGCCAAGGCCGAGCGCCACCGCCAGCTCTACCCCTATCTGCGCACCGCCCTGGTCATGCCGGGAATGGCCGCGATCCCGCCGCGCCTGCCCCTGCTGGCCGACCGCTTCGATCTCATGCTCGCCCTGCCGCGCCTGGAATGGGACGACGGGCTGCTGGCGGAGGTGGCGGACGCGCTCGCCGCCGAAACCGAGGCATCGCGGGCGCTGGAGCGCCTGCTCACGGAAAAGGGCAAAGGACGCCTGCGGATGGTGCGGCGCGGCCTGGACCTGCGCTGAAGGCTGTCAGGTCCGAGGCTTGCGGCAGAAGCGCATGAAGGTCGGCGGATAGCCGGCCAGCAACTTCCGCTCGTAACGGGTTGGCGGCCAATCGTCGGGCAACGCCGCACGCTCTTGCGTGATCTGGCGGGCGGTGAAGGCGGGATGATCGCCCAAGTGCCCAAGCGCCCATTCGACGTAGACGGGATCGTCGCTCGCAACCCGCAATTCGGCACCATCGGCCATCACCCGGGCCAGGGCGGCGAGATTGGCCGGCCCGATGAATCGACGCTCGGCATGACGCTTTTTCGGCCACGGGTCGGGGAAAAGCACGAACACCCGCCCGAGGCTGGCCTCCGGCAATGCCGGCAGCAGCAGGCGCGCATCCTCGGGAAAAATGCGCACCGTATCGATGCCGCTGGCGTTCAAATGCCCGAGAAGGCTGGCGACGCCGTTGAGGAAGACCTCGCAACCGATGATGCCGACATCGGGATGCCGGCGGACCTGCTCGGCCACATGCTCCCCGCCGCCGAAACCGATTTCCAGCCAGACCTCGGATACCGCGCGCGGGAAAAGGCTGGCGGGAACGACCACCTCGTCCGCCCCCGGGACGGCGATGGCCAGCCTGGGCAGCAGCTCGGCCATGAGGTCACGCGCGCTTTGACGCAGCCGCTTGCCGCGCCGACGGCCGAAAAAGCGCGGCCCGCCGGGTCGCGCTCCGTCACGGTTGCCGCTTTCGCCCACGACCGGTCAGAACGCGCGCTTCAGTTGTTCGGCCAGATCGGTGCGCTCCCACGAGAACCCGCCGTCCGGATCGGGATTGCGGCCGAAATGGCCGTAAGCCGCGGTGCGGGCGTAGATGGGCTTGTTGAGGGCCAGATGAGTGCGGATACCGCGGGGGCTGAGGTCCATCAGCTTCTGCAACTGGATCGACAGCGCATCCTCGTCCACCCTTCCGGTTCCGTAGGTGTCCACATAGACCGACAGCGGCTTGGATACGCCGATGGCATAGCTGAGCTGGATCACGCAACGGTCCGCCAGCCCGGCCGCGACCACGTTTTTCGCCAGATAGCGGGCCGCATAGGCAGCCGAGCGGTCCACCTTGGTGGGGTCCTTGCCCGAAAAAGCGCCACCGCCATGGGGAGCGGCGCCGCCATAGGTGTCGACGATGATCTTGCGGCCGGTCAGGCCGCAATCGCCGTCCGGCCCGCCGATGACGAAGCGCCCCGTGGGGTTGACGTAGAAGGAATCCTCCGGGCACATCCAGCCTTGGGGCAGGACGTCGAGCACATGGGGACGGACGATCTCGCGCACATCCGCCTGGCTGAGGCTGGCGTCGTGCTGGGTGGAGACCACCACCGACGTGGCCCGCACCGGCTTGCCGTCGCGGTATTCCAGGGTCACCTGGCTCTTGGCGTCGGGACCAAGCAGGGGCTGCGCGCCCGAGTGGCGGGCCTCGGCCAGCGACTTCAGAATGTTGTGGGCATAGTAGATCGGCGCCGGCATGAGCTGGGGCGTCTCGTTGCAGGCATAGCCGAACATGATGCCCTGGTCACCCGCCCCCTCATCCTTGTCCCCGGCCGCATCGACGCCCACCGCAATGTCGGCGGATTGGGAATGGACGTGGACCTGGACCTCGGCCTTTTTCCAGTGGAAGCCTTCCTGCTCGTACCCGATGTCGCGGACCGCGTGGCGCGCGACGTCCTCCATCAGCCCCTTGGTCACCGACGCCGGGCCGCGCACCTCGCCGGCCAACACGATCAGGTTGGTCGTGCACAAGGTCTCGACGGCGACGCGCGAATAAGGGTCCGCGGCGAGAAAGGCATCGACGATGGCGTCGGAGATGCGGTCGGCAACCTTGTCGGGATGTCCTTCGGACACCGACTCGGACGTGAACAGGTAATTCTTCTTGGACATGGGCAAGCCCTCCTAGTTCCGATCAACAGGGACCAGGGGCATCGAAAATGGTTGGAATGCCATCGTGATGCACCCACTTAGCCTGCGTTTAACGTGGCGGCAAGCGGTCAAATCTCCACGTCGAAGCACGTTCGAATAACCGTAGAAACACCAGGGACGCTTGCATGCGACCCTTTGATCCCGGACTTGTGGCAGGGACGGCATGGCAAAGTCAAGCGTTCGCGCGGGAACACCCTCACTTTCGCGGGATGTTCAGAAAAAACTCCGGGCCCCTCTGCGGAAGGAGAGTGCCGATAGGAAGGGAAATCCTTCCCCTTACGGCGCGGCGCTGTCGGCCAAGGTTTTGGCGAGCTCGTAGACGCGTTTCCGAATATGAGGATCGACGATGCGGTAATAGGCTCTCACCAGCTCCAGCGTTTCGCGCTTGGTCAGAGGGTCGTGCTCGTACTCCCGCACCGATTCCTCGAGCCCTCCCAGCAAGAGACTGGGGGTCTGCCTTTTCGTATCGTCCGACATGTCGTCGAAAAAGAAACTGACCGGCACGTCGAGGACCCGCGAGAGATCGTAGAGCCGCGACGCCCCGATCCGGTTGGCGCCGCGCTCGTACTTCTGGACCTGCTGAAAGGTCAGGCCCAGGGCCTCGCCCAACCGCTCCTGGCTCATGCCCAGCAGCGTGCGCCGAAGGCGCACGCGGCCACCCACGTGGATATCGATCGGATTGGGCTTGCCCGAAGGGGTCCGCCCCCGGCTGCCTTTGCCGCCGGGCGCCTTCTTGGAAATGCGAGAAGTGGCAGTCATATCGGTGTCCCGCCCATAAGGTCATCGTGCGCAACGATTACCGCACGGAGAAAACACTATTGGCCGGTTGTATGCAAGTCAATCCACAACCCGTGACATGATCACCACAACGGGAATTTAACGGCGCCGGGAAAACCCGATACCCAGGAGAGCGGCGACGGCCGCCAAAGAAAGTGGAATAACATCGCCCCAACGCCCATAAAGGGTGATTCCCGGCGGAGCCGCCGGCAACGGCGCGTCCAGCACACCGCGCTTGCCGAGGCCGAGGCGGGCAACGTCTCGCCCGAGGCCATCGAAGACCGCGGAAATTCCGGTATTCGCGGCGCGCACCAGCGGGAGGCCCTCCTCGACCGCGCGCATCCTCGCCGCCGCCAGGTGCTGATAGGGCCCGGCCGACGTGCCGAACCAGCCGTCGTTGGTGATGTTCAAGAGCCATTGGGGCCGCGGCGAATCCTTGGCGACCACGGCTCCGGGAAAGATCGCCTCGTAGCAGATGAACGGGCTGACCGGGGGCACGCCCGGGAGGATGAGCGTGCGCGGACCGGGGCCGGGCGAGAAATCGACCGCACCGGGCGTGATCTTGGACAAAGGCAATATCCCGCGCAACGGCACGTATTCGCCGAAGGGGACAAGGTGCGCCTTGTCGTAGACGCCGTCGATGCGGCCGTCCGAGGTGATGGCAAACAGGCTGTTCCACACCTGGAAAGGCTCGACCCCGCGCGGAGTTACGCGCGGCGCACCGGTGACGATCAGCCCGCCGGGGGGGGCCGCCTGCACGACCTGGGCGCGATGCGCGAGATCGAGATCGAGGAAATACGAGGCGGCGGTCTCGGGCCAGATGACGTGGGTCAGCGTCCCGAAGCCGGGCTGCCGCGACAGCGCGATCTGTGTTTGCAGGTTGCGCTCGCGCTGGTCGTCGCGCCATTTGCTGCCCTGCGCCAGGGCGGCCTGAACCAGCCGGAGCCGGACGCCCGGAACCATCGTCTCGGGCGTGGCGGCCAGACGCGCGGTCCCCCAGCCATACGCCGCAAGCGGCAAGGCGGCCGCCAAGCCGAATGCCGCGGCCCGCCCGCGCCAGCCGGAAGCTGCCGCGGCTGCGGCCGGCAAGGCGAAGACCAGCACGGTCATCAGGGACAGCCCATGCACCCCGACCAGCGCCCCCGCCTGGAGCACCGGCAGAACGCCGTCCCACACCGATCCGATCGGATTCCAGGGGAAACCGGTGAGAACGAACGTTCGCAGCCACTCGCCCAGGGTCCAGGCCGCCGCCAGCAACAGGATGCGGCCGGGCCCCCGCACGCCGGGCAACCGGGCCAGCCAGGTCGCCATGCCGGGATAGACGGCCATCAGCCCGCCAAGCCCCAACGTGGCGAAGGGGATCGCCCAGCCGAATTTCTCGGGCTCGATCAGCATGGCCTCGGCGATCCAGTAGAAGCCGACCGAATACCATCCGAGCCCCCACCACCAGCCGGCGCCGAACGCCGCCCGGCGGGATTCGCTTCCGTCCCAGACCCAGACGAGCGCCGGAAGCGAAATCAGCAGGATGGGAATGACATTGACGGGCGGCACGGCGAGCACGCTCATGGCGCCCATGAGAGCCAGGAAGCCGCGCCGGCGCCAGCCGCGAAGGTTGCCGAGACGGTCCGCGACGGCGTGAAGCGAGCCGAAGGCCGAGGGAGACGCGCGCATCGTCCGCCTCAGGCCGAACGGGCCGACGGTTGCGCTTTTCCGTGGCGGACGCGCAGCCGCTTGATCCGCCGGGGATCGGCCTCGACCACCTGGAATTCGAGCCCCGAGGAATGGGTGATCAGTTCACCCCGGGATGGCACACGGCCCGCAATAAAGAAAACCAGCCCGCCCAGAGTCTCCACGTCATCCCTCTCCTCTTCGGAAAGCACCGGCCCCACCACCTCCTCGAAATCCTCGATGGAGGTGCGCGCATCGGCCTCGATCACCCCGTCCGGACCAACCACCAGATCGGGCTCGGCGTTGCGATCATGCTCGTCCTCGATTTCGCCAACGATCTCTTCGACGACGTCCTCGATCGTCACCAGCCCGTCGATGCCCCCATACTCGTCGACCACCAGCGCCATGTGCGTGCGCTTGAGGCGCATTTCGAGCAGAAGATCGAGCGCCCGCATCGACGGCGAGACGAACAGGACGCGGCGGACAAGGCGGGACAACGCGAAGGGCTGGTCCCGCTGGGCCGCGATGATCACATCCTTGACGTGGACCATGCCCGCTACGTCGTCCAAGGTCTTGCGATAGACGGGCAGGCGGGAATGTCCGCAGCGGGTGAACAAGTCCAGCAATTCCTTCGGCCCCGTTCGCGCCTCGACCGCGACGATATCGGCGCGCGGAACCATCAGGTCGCTGGCGGTGACGTCGCGCAGGTGAAGGATGTTGCCGAGCAGAAGCCGCTCGTTGTCGTCGATCGGAACCTCGGAATGCTCCCGGTCCTCGATCAGTTCCTCCAAGGCCTCGCGGACGGTTTCGCTGCCTTTGGAACGGCGCAGGAAGCGTAGCCAGCCGCGGATGGTGGCGATCAGTGATTCGTCGGGCGCCCCGCTGTCGCGGGGCTGCCTACTACTGCCAGGGTCGTTCATCGTCCGCACCGCCCTCCTTCGGCGATGGTGTCGTCGGGGGCATACGGATCGGGAATGCCGAGACCGGCCAGGACGGCCACCTCCATGGCTTCCATTTCCTCGGCATCGGCATCGTCCCCCTCATGGTCGAAGCCGAGCAGATGCAACACGCCATGCGCCACCAGATGGCTGAGATGGTCGGCCAAGGGCTTTCCCTCCCGTTCCGCTTCGGCGGCACAGGTCTCGAACGCCAGCACGACATCACCGAGCAGAAGCGGGGCGCCGGGAACCACGGGCGCGTCGTCGCCGTCGAGCGCGGCGAAGGACAGGACGTTGGTTGACCTGTCCTTCCCCCGCCAATCGCGGTTGAGGCCCTGAACCAGGGAATCGTCGGCCAGAACGACGGATATCTCGGCCGGCCGGCCGGCGACAGCCTCGCCGGCGGCGACGGCGAAGGTCGCGGCGGCGGCCCGGCGACAAAGGCCGGCGACGTCCGGGAGCGCCTCCGCCCAGGCCGGATGTTCAATGGCAACGGCTATGTCGGGCTCGGTCATCGGCCCTCCCCGGCCTCCGCTGCCCTGCGCTCGCGTTCAACCCTATCGTAGGCCCGGACGATGCGGGTGACCAGACCATGGCGCACCACGTCCCTGTCGGTGAAGCGGATGATGGACACGCCCTCCATCTCGCCGATAACGGTGATCGCCTCGTCCAGCCCCGAACGCTGCCCGGCGGGCAGATCAACTTGAGACAGGTCTCCCGTGACCACCATACGGGAATGCTCGCCCATCCGGGTGAGGAACATCTTCATCTGCACGGGTGTGGTGTTCTGCGCCTCGTCGAGGATGATGAAGGAATTCGCCAACGTGCGCCCCCGCATAAAGGCGATGGGCGCCACCTCGATCTCCCCGGACGTCAGCTTCTTCATCACCTGATCGCCCGGCAGCATGTCGTAAAGGGCGTCATAAAGGGGACGCAGATAGGGATCGACCTTTTCCTTGAGGTCGCCCGGCAGGAAGCCCAGCCGTTCGCCCGCCTCGACCGCCGGGCGCGACAGGATGATGCGGTCGACCTCTCCCTTCATCATCATCGACACCGCCTTGGCCACGGCCAGATAGGTTTTCCCCGTTCCCGCCGGGCCGAGGCCGAAAACCAGCGCCTGATCCCTCATCGCCTGAATGTAGGAGGCCTGGACCGGCGTGCGCGGGGCGATGTGCCGTTTGCGGGTACGGATGACCACGTCGCCGTCCGGCCCGGGGGCATGGCGGGCCATGCGCGTGGCGGCATCCACGTCGGCGGTCTCGATATGCCCCTGCCGGCGCGCCAAGTCGTAAAGGCCATCCAGCACCTGACGGGCGTCAGCCACCGACTGGGCCGAGCCCGAGATCGCGACGGTGTTGCCGCGGGCGTTCAGGGCGACGCCCAGTTCCCGCTCGATGTGTTCCAGATTCCCGTGGTGCGGGCCGAAAAGCGCTTGCAGCACGGCATTGTCGGCAAATTCCCGATGGAAAATGGTCTCGGCCGGCGGCCGAGAGGAATCCTCATTCATGCATACGCCTTTTCGCCCTGCGGCCTCGCGCCGCCACCCGGCGACACCTCCCCCGCAAGGCTGTTGGGGTGGACGCCGGTGATCCGCACCGGGACGACCTGTCCCATGAAGGTATCGGCGCCTTCCACATGGATAGGCTGCATATATGGGCTGCGCCCGATGATCTGGCCAGGATGGCGTCCCGGCCGGTCGAACAGGACCGGCATGACCCGTCCGACGCTGCGGCGGTTGAAATCTGTGGTCAGTTCCGTCAGCAGTGCCTGCAATTCCGCCAGCCGCGCCTCCTTCACCCGCTCGGGCACCTGATGCTCAATGGCGGCGGCCGGCGTGCCGGGACGCGGGCTGTACTTGAAGGAATAGGTCTGCACGAAACCCACCCGCCGGACGAGGTCAAGCGTTTCGGCGAAATCCGCGTCCGTCTCGCCGGGAAAGCCGACGATGAAGTCCGAGGACAGGGCCAGATCGGCGCGGGCTTCCTTCAGCCGGCCGACCAGGTCCAGGTAGAAGTCGCGATCGTGGCGGCGGTTCATCGCCTCAAGGATCCGATCCGAGCCCGCCTGCACCGGCAAATGAAGGAACGGCATCAGGCCCGGCACCTCGCCATGGGCGGCGATCAGTTCGCCGTCCATGTCGCGGGGATGGGAGGTGGTGTAGCGGATGCGCTCCAGCCCCTCGATCTCCGCGAGCGCCCGGATCAGCCGGCCAAGCCCCCACTCCGACGCCGCGGCGTGGGAGGAGGCCGGCGCCTCGCCGTGATAGCCGTTGACGTTCTGGCCCAACAGCGTGATTTCGACCGCCCCCTGGGACGCCAGGCGCCGGGCCTCGGCCAGGACCGCACCGGCCGGCCGCGAATATTCGGCCCCCCGGGTATAGGGCACGACGCAGAAGGAGCAGAATTTGTCGCACCCCTCCTGGACCGAGAGAAACGCGGAAAACCCCTCCGCGCGGCTTTCCGGCAGGTGGTCGAACTTGGGCTCGGCCGGAAATTCGGTATCGAGCACCGAGCCCGCCGCGCGCGACGCCTTGGCGACCATTTCCGGCAGGCGGTGGTATGTCTGCGGCCCCAACACGATGTCCACATAGGGAGCCCGCCGCAGGATTTCCTCGCCCTCGGCCTGCGCGACGCAGCCGGCCACGGCCAGAATCAGGCGTCCGCCGCCATCTTCCTTGCGACGCTTCAACGATTTCAGCCGTCCGAGTTCGGAAAAGACCTTCTCGGCCGCCTTCTCGCGGATATGGCAGGTGTTGAGGATGACCATGTCGGCCTCCTCGGGGCTATCGGTGTTCGCATAGCCCAGCGGCGCCAAGACATCCGCCATTCGCGCGGAGTCGTAGACGTTCATCTGGCAGCCGTAGGTCTTGACGTAGAGCTTCTTGGCCAATGTGGTCGGGCGGTTCATCCCCCGCCGGCGGTGATGCAAAAGGTCTGGCATCGATGCGAAATGGAAATCGCGCACCGACGCCGTTCCGGGGCTGCCCAGAAGCTAACATCGGCGATCAAAGAGTCAAGGCGCCCGGATGGATGGCAGCGGTTCTCATTATGCGGCATCAGGGCATGTTGTCATCCCGAGGGAGCGGAGCGACTGAGGGATCCTTCACGCGAAAGTGCCGGAAAGATCCCTCGCCGCCGGCTCGGGATGACAGCGAAAAATGCATAATGAGAACCGCTGGATGGATGGTCGGGGCTCCGCGTTCTTTCCACTCCCGCCTTCTTGGCGCTCGAACTCCCTCGTCAAGGGTAAACCAAATGCCGCCGGACGCTCCCTTTCCCTCTCGGGAGTGGAATTTTTTCCGTTGGCCATACCGGCATAATGAACGCAAACGCCAACATCGGGAGAGACGCGACGATGAATGTTCACTGCTTTCATGTCTCCGATTTCGCGGCGGGAGCCGCCAGAATGGACTTCCGCTGCACGCGCTGCGGAGCGCAGACGGCGCGGTCGGTCGAGGATCTGGTCGAGACCTACGGGGAGGAATGCTCGCTCGCCGACGTTCTGGCCGACGTCACGTGCCGGCACTGCGGCGGCGGCTATCTCGTCGCCTCCCCGGACTGGCCCGAGGATTGACCGCCGGATATAGGCCTTGCGGCCGCCCGTATGGTTGCGGCGTTCCGCGCCTTCCCGCACCATCGGCGCCTTCCGCGGCCACAGCCGATTCCACGGGATAGCGACGTGCTCCGAAACCTCGCCGACAGGATCGAATGGGGGGAGTCCTTAAGTGCCCTGGCGCGGCGGATGGGGACTCCGCTTTACATCTATGACGCCGAGGTGGTGCGCGACCGGCTGGCGGAACTGCGTCACGGCATATCCTGTGTCGGCCGCCCCTGGCACATCCATTACGCGATGAAGGCGAATCGCCATCCCGGGATCCTCCGCGCCGTGCGCGCCGAAGGCGACATCGGCATCGACGCAAGCTCCCCCCGCGAGATCGCCTTGGCGTTGGACGCGGGCTTCACCCCCGACGAGATCTCCGTCACCTCCAGCATGCCCTCCGATCGCGACCTGACCGAGTTCGCCCGGGCCGGAGCCCATGTCAACCTCGACACCCTGTCGTCCATCCGGCGCTACGGAGCACTGGCCCCGCCCGGCAGCCGCATCGGCCTGAGGCTCGATCCCGAGGTGGCCATCGGCTGGCGCGGCGATTCCCGGATGGCCTACGGCAAGGGCAAATTCGGTTTCGACGAACCGGCGGTCGCCGCCGCGCTGGACGCGGCCCGCGCGGCGGGGTTGGAGGTGGACACGCTGCACATGCATTGCGGCTGGAACATCGATGCTTCGGCGATCGACGGTTTCGAGGCCGCCCTGGCGCTCCTTGCCCGCATCGCCCGCCAGGTGCCGGTGCGCACCGTCAATGTGGGCGGGGGCCTGGGCGTGCGCTTCCTCCCCGGCGACCAGCCCTTGTCGCCCAGGGCTTGGGCGGGCGCCCTGCGGCGCCACCTGGGCGGACTGGATTGCGCCATCGCCTGCGAGCCGGGTACGTTCGTGGTGGCCGAGGCGGGGGTGCTGATCGTCGAGGTCAACACGGTCGAGCAGCGGCGCGACACCGTCTGGGTCGGCGTCGACGCCGGCCACAACATCAATCCGCTCGCCGCGCATTACGGCGTTCCGTTGCGCATCGCGGCCGTCGGCCGCGTCGCGGAGCCGGCGCGGCGCTACACGGTCGCCGGCAACATCAACGAGGCCATCGACATCTTCGCGCGTGACGTGGCATTGCCCGAAATTCGCGAAGGCGACCTTCTCGCCCTCTTCCCCGCCGGCGCTTATGGCAGCAGCATGGCGAGCGACCACTGCTTGCGAGGCCGTCCGAACGAGGCGATGCTGGCCTGAGAGTTTGTGAAAGAATACTTATTCCGCTCGATTTCGACAGAAAAAACGCCAATGTTTTCAATGGCTGTTCTTTCACGAGTTCGATTGATTTACAAACTCTGACGCGCCGTCTCTCTGCGCGCTTCCCCCGACCGCCTTGCTCGTGGATAACGGTAATTCGTCCGACGGAGGTCCACATGCGCCTGCAACTTGCCACCTGGCCCGAGGTGGATGCCTATCTCGCCCGATCCGCCGCGATCATTCTGCCCATCGGATCGACCGAACAGCACGGCCCCACCGGGCTGATCGGCACCGATGCGCTCTGCGCCGAGGCCTTGGCGGAAAACGTGGGCGAGCGGCTAGGCGTGATGGTCGCCCCGACGCTGGCGGTGGGAATGGCCCAGCACCACATGCGGTTTTCGGGGTCCATGACGCTGAGACCTTCGACCCTGCTGGCGCTGATGCGCGATTGCCTTGTATCGCTGGTGCGCCACGGGTTCACCCGGGTGCTGGTGCTGAACGGCCACGGCGGCAACATCGCCACGCTCCAGGCGGCCTTCGCGGAAACCCAGATGGAGCTCGATGCCCTCACCCCGCGCCCGGAATTGCGCACGCGCCTGCTGAACTGGTGGGAGCTGCCGCGGGTGGATAAGGTGTCGGTGGAATTGTTCGGCGACGCGGTGGGGTCCCACGCCACCCCGCCGGAAGTGGCGCTGACCTGGGCCCTGCATCCGGACCGGGCCGATCCCCGGCCGCTGGATCCCCGGATTGCGCCGCGCGCCGCCTTCCATGGGGCGGAGGATTTCCGGCGGCAATTTCCCGACGGCCGGATCGGCTCGGACCCGTCCCTGGCCAGCCCGGCCCTGGGCGAACGCATCCTGTCCGTCGCCGTCGACGAGATTTCGGCGCTCGCCCGGCGCTTTTTCGAAGCGGAGTGAGCGCCGTCCCGCTCAAGGCCGGGTGACGGCGACGACCACCCACTTCACGGACGGCTCCGCGGCCAGCACCTCCTTGACATGCTCGACCGCGGCGGGCGATCCGGCGCTGCCGAGGAGGTAGACGACCCCGTCCACCACCCGGATCTCGTAATCGCTGGCCGCGATGGCCGGGTCGGCGGCCAGCCGCGCCGACAGCGCGGTTTCGCTGCCGGGATCGGGGAGATAACGGTCGAAGAATCGCTCTTCGACGAGCTGGATCTCGTCGCGGACGTCCACCACCCCGGGAACCTGGGCGGCCGCCTGCTCGGCATTGCGCCGCTGTTCCGGCTTGACCACGGCACCCGTCAGCAGAACCCGGCCGGCCAGGACCGTCGCCGTCACCGTTCGATACGCCCTGCCGTCGAGACCACGGATCCGGCCGGTCACCGCCGATGCGAGGGCGTCGTCGCGCTCCCGCTCGCTGACGGTCCTCTCGGGGGCGGGATGGGCCGCCTGCGAAACGCTCGGGCCTTGGTCGGCGGTTCCGCAGCCGGACAGGGTCACCACCGCGAGCAGGAGGACGATCGGACGACGCATGGCCTCACCCCTCGGAACCCGCCGGCGCAACGGCGGAACCGTCGCCGGGCAGCCGCCGGGTGCGGCGTGCCCGCCGCCACAGCCACATTCCCAGGATGCTGGACACCACGAACAGAACCACGCTTCCGCCCCAGCGCAACGCCGGATCGAGCGCGAACCCGGACCCCAGCAGCGCGAACACCAGGGTCTGCGGCAGATACCCCAGCGCGGACCCGGCGACGAACGGCGCCATCCGCACCCCGGACACTCCGGCCGCGAGATTGGTGGCGAGGTTGTTGGTGAAGGGCGACAGACGCAGCACCATCGCCATCGTGGCGGTGTTGTCGGCCAGGAAGCCGTCAATCTTCTGCATGTGGCCGGGAAAACGGCGCAGCAGGAACGCGCGCCCCATGAAGCGGGCATACTGGAAGGCCGCCGCCGCTCCGGCGAGGGTCGCCAGCAGCCCGAGGGCGGTGCCATGGACCAGCCCGAACGCGTAGCCGGCCAGGAAGCTCGGCACCTGGCGCGGAAGGCCGATAGCCGTGAAAACGGCTGCCGCCGCAAGGAAGGTCGCCTCGCCGGCCAGTCCCTTCCCGCGCACCTGGGCGTCGATCCAATTGGTGCCCAACATGTCGCGGAATCCCAGCACGTCGAGGACCGCACCGATGCCCACCAAGGTTGCGATCAGGATGAACCCGCGCACGAGCACACGGGCGTCGGCCAGCGTGTTCCGGCGGCTTGCGGTCATGGCGCCACGGTCTCGACCACCGGATTGCGGGATCGGCGCATCAGCCACATAACCCCCAGGAGATCGGGAATGCCCACCAGGGCGCGGCGCAGATTGCCGTATTTCGAGGCGCCGCGCTCCCGCGGCCGATGGTTGACCGCCACCGACTGGACCCGGCCGCCCGCGCGCAGAACCAGCGCCGGCAGGAAACGGTGCATGTGGTCGAAGCGCGGCAGGTCGAGAAACAGCTCGCGCGGAAACAGCTTCGTGCCGCAGCCGGTGTCGGGCGTGTCGTCGCCGAGAAGGCCCGCCCGGATGGCATTGGCGAGACGCGAGGCGACGCGGCGCGAGACCGTGTCGCGGCGTTTCGCGCGCCAGCCGGCGATCATCAGCTTGGGGCGGTCCGGCGCCGCGGCGGCCCGCCAGCATTCCGCCAGCGCGGGAAGGTCGGCGGGATCGTTCTGCCCGTCGCCGTCCAGGGTGGCGATCAACGGGGCGCGGGCATGCCTGACCCCGGTGGCGATGGCCTGGCTCTGGCCGCACGAGACGCGGTGCCGCACCACCCGCAGCCGCGGATAGGCCTTGCGCGCTTCGGCGAGAATGGCCGGCGTGTCGTCGTCCGAGCCGTCGTCCACGTAGACGATTTCGAATTCCATGCGGCCGGCCAGGGCGGCGTGGATTTCCTCGATCAGGGCGAGGATGTTATCCGCTTCGTTCTTGACCGGCACCACGACGGCGAGTTCGGGAACGGTGGCGGCGGCATCGGAACGCATAGAAGGGCCTCGGACTCGGGCGGACGGCCTATTTACACCCGAAAGGGCGGAAGAAGGAACGCCTTTGTCACCCCCGCGCCACCCGAAGGGGAAAGGACGGCGTCACGCCGCCAAGCCGGCCCGCCCCATGTCGAGGAACTTTTCCCGGCGCCTGGCGCGCAGAACGCCGCCATCGGTGCCCGAAAGCTCCCGGAAGGCGGAATCGAGCGCCGTCGACAGGGTCTGGATGGCGAGATCGGGATTGCGGTGCGCCCCCCCCAACGGCTCGGGCACCACCGCGTCGATGACGCCCAGCTTGTGCAGATCCTGCGCGGTCAGCTTCAGGGCCTCGGCGGCATCCTTGGCGGCATCGCTGGTCCGCCACAGGATCGAGGCGCAGCCCTCGGGGCTGATGACCGAATAGATGGCGTGTTCAAGCATCAGGACGGTGTTGGCGGCGGCCAGGGCGATGGCCCCGCCCGATCCGCCTTCGCCGATGATCACCGACACCATCGGGACACGGATGTCCAGGCATGTCTCGATCGAGCGGGCGATGGCTTCGGCTTGGCCCCGGGCCTCGGCATCGACGCCGGGATAGGCCCCGGCGGTATCCACCAGCGTCAGCACCGGCACGCCGAAATGGGCGGCCATCTCCATCAGCCGGCGGGCCTTGCGGTAGCCTTCGGGCTTGGCCATGCCGAAATTGTGTTTGAGGCGGCTTTCGGTGTCGCTGCCCTTCTCGTTGCCGATCACCATCACCGAGGCGCCCCGGAAACGGCCCAGGCCGCCGACGATGGCGCGATCCTCGCCGAAGCTGCGGTCACCGGCCAACGGCGTGAAGTCTTCGATCAGCGCCCGGACGTAATCCAAGGCGTGCGGGCGCTCCGGGTGGCGGGCCACCAGGGTCTTCTGCCAAGGCGTGAGCTTGGCGTAAGTCGAGCGCAGGAGCTTGTCGACCTTCGCCTGGAGACGGCCCACCTCATCGGCGATGTTGACGTCGCCGCCGTCGGTGAGGTGCCGGAGCTCCTCGATCTTGCCCTCGAGCTCGGCGATGGGCTTTTCGAAGTCCAGGATATGCATGAGCGAATGTCATACCGATACCTTGGCCTTCGGGCAAGGCCCCCGTTGCCAAAGCCAGGGCTCGGAACTCGGATGACTGAATCCTTGACGCCCCCCAGAGTGATGGCGTCATCCCGAGCGGAGAGAGGGATCCTTCAGGCACGAACGGCAGCCGCCAGCGGCTGAAGGATCCCTCGCCGCTGTCGCTCTGTCGGGATGACAGGGAGGTGGACGATGACATTGACCAATTCAAAACCTGAGTTCGGAGCCCCGTTGCCAAAGCGCCATTGCCGCCGCTTTCCCAGCCGAGATCACAGGCCGTATTTTTCGGCCATGTCCGCGTCCCTGGCGGCAACCTGCCGCGCCAGATCGACGATGACCTTGGCCTGCTTCCAGGTGGCGTCGTCCTGCATCTTGCCGTCGATCATCACCGCCCCGCTGCCGTCGGGCATGGCGTCGAGGATCTTGCGGGCGAAGCGGACCTCCTCGGCATCGGGACTGAACACCCGCTTGGCGATGTCGATCTGGCTGGGATGGAGACTCCAGGCGCCGACGCACCCCAGGAGGAAGGCGTTGCGGAACTGGGCCTCGCAGGCGGCCGGGTCCGAGAAATCCCCGAACGGCCCATAGAACGGGCGAATGCCATTGGCCACGCAGGCATCGACCATCTTGGCCACGGTGTAGTGCCACAAATCCTGCTGGGTCAGCATCCTCGGCGCACCGTCCGCCCGGGCATCCTCCAGCACGCCGTAGAACGGATGGCCGCCGCCGACCCGCGTGGTCTTCATACCCCGGCTGGCCGCCAGATCGGCCGGACCCAGGCTCATGCCGTGCATCCGCGGGCTGGCGGCGGCGATCGCTTCGACATTGGCGACGCCCAGCGCGGTTTCGAGGATGGCATGGATCAGGATCGGTTTCGCGATCCCGTGGCGCGCCTCCAGTTGGGCGAGCAACTGGTCGAGGAAATGGATGTCCCATGGTCCCTCGACCTTGGGCAGCATGACGACGTCCAGCTTGTTCCCCACGGCGGCGACGATTTCCGTCAGGTCGTCCAGCACCCAGGGCGAATTCAGGCTGTTGACCCGCGTCCACAGCCCGGTATCCCCGAAGGCGTTGGCCCGGGCCACGGCGATGAACCCGCGGCGCGCATCCTCCTTGCGGTCGGCGGGGATGGCGTCCTCGAGATTGCCGAGAACGACATCCACCTGACCGATCATCTCGGGAATCTTGGCCCGCATCTTGTCCAGGTGCGGCGGGACGAAATGGATCATCCGTTCCAGCCGGACGGGGATGTCGCGGTAGGGCTGGGGCGCGCCGATGGCCAGGGGCTCGAAGAATTTTCGGGGCGGCTTGATGCTCATGGCGGCCTGATCCTTGTGCCGGAAGCGGATCGTGCGGCGAATGATGAAACGCCATTGTGCGACGCACAAGCGGGAAGAGGGCTAATCGGAAACAACCGGCGGGCTCTTGCCCCCATTCCCCCGTCTGGGGCAGAGTACGTCACCCTCCGGTCCGGAGGAGGTTTCCGCGACATGGAACGACGGCTGCGATCATGACGGACGCCAAGGGACCTCCCTCGGCCCGAGAGAGTGCGCGAACGCGCCGCCGCTGGCGGCGGCGGTTGCGCGTCCTCGCCAAGCGGACGGCTTTTTTCGGCGCCGGCAGCACCGTGATGGTGGCGGCCTTCGCCTCGGTGCCGACGCCGGTGCCGGGGCTTGGCCTGATCCTTTTCGTGGTGGCGCTCTACCTCCTCGCCCATGGGTCGAAGACGGCGCGGCGGGCCGTGGCCTGGGTGCTGCGGCGCCTGCCGATGCTGGCTTGCGGATTGGAGCGCGTCAAACCCAGGCTGCCCCGCCGCATCCGCGAATTCATCGACCACAACGCCTCCTGCCCGCGCGCTTAGCATTGATTTTGTGGGCCGATTCACCCGACAAAAGGTTCAAGCCTTTGAACCTTTTGTCGGGATCGGACCACTAGCAGACTGTTGAAAAAGTCGGTCTTTTCAACCGTCACCCCCGCGAAAGCGGGGGTCCATGCCTCCGCGAATACAAGATATAGCGGATAAGCCTGCTCTTTCGGCCCAACATTGACCCCCGCTTTCGCGGGGGTGACGAAAAAGCGGGGGTGAAAAATGCTTTTTCAACAGCCTGCTAGGGGTTCCCGCCCCGCAGGATGGCGGCCAATCCCTCGCGGTAGGTCGGATAGCGCAGCCGCACGCCCAGTTCGGTCTTGATGAGGTCGTTCCGGACCCGCTTGTTGTCGGCGTAGAAGGACAAAGCCATGGGCGACAGCGTGGCGCGGGCTTCCTCCCACGGCATCTCGGGAGGCGGCTCGACGCCCAACAGCCGGCAGGCGTGGAGGATGACATCCTGGGGGGGCGCCGGTTCGTCATCGGCGAGGTTGTAGACCGCGCCGGGACGCGGGCGGTCCATGGAGGCGCGCACCGCGGCGGCGACATCGTCCACGTGGATGCGGCCGAACATCTGCCCCGGTTTGACGATGCGGCGCGCCTTGCCCGCGCGCACGGAGTCGATGGCCGAACGCCCCGGCCCATAGATGCCCGCCAACCGGAAGATATGGGCGGGCAAGCCGCTCGCCCGCCAGGCCCGTTCGGCCGCCACCCGCCGTTCCGACCGCCCGAGATCGGGCTTGAGGTCCGACGTCTCGTCCACCCACTCCCCGTCGCGGTCACCGTAGACGCCCGTGGTCGAAAGATAGCCCGCCCAGGCAAGGCCCAGTCCCCTCAACATCCCCCCCGCGCCGTCGAGGACGGGATCGCCCAGATCATCGGGCGGCACCGTGGAGACGACATGGGTGGTCCCCGCCAGCGCGGCGGGGTCGAGAGGGTGGGTGCGGTCGAAGGGGAAGACGGGAATGCCGGGAAGACCGGGAAGACCGGTGGACTCGCCGCTGCGGGTGGTGCCGGCAACCGCCCAGCCTTCGGCGGCGAGAGCCCGGGCAAGGGCGCCGCCGGTGAAGCCCAGCCCGAAAACAAACAGCTTCGGCATGATTCCTCCTTGCGTCCCCGCCCGTGGACGTCACACTAATATCGGCTTTTCCTGCTTCCAAGGGATCCATGCGCCCGTCTTCGCCGACCGCCGCCGCCCTTGCCCTGCTCGCCGCGATCGCGGCGGGCGCTCCCGCCGTCCGCGCCTCCCAGGCGGACGACGCCAAGCGGTATGAGAACTGCATGGCGATGGCCCGCAGCAAACCCGACGAGGGGCTGGAGGAAGCCCTGGCCTGGCAATCGCTGGGTGGCGGGGAACCGGCCGAGGATTGCGCCGCCGTCGCCCTGATCGGCCAAGGCAAGTACACCGACGCCGCGGCCCGTCTGGAAAAGCTGGCCGCGGCCAGCAAGCAGGGGGCCGACATCCGCGCCGGCATGCTGCAACAGGCCGCACAGGCGTGGCTGATGGCGGGGAAGACCGAGCGGGCCGACGCGGTGCAGCGCACCGCGCTGACCCTTGCGCCCGGCAACGTCGAAATCCTGCTCGACCATGCCCTCACCATGGCGGAGGTCCACCATTACAAGGAGGCGGTGGACGACCTTACCCAAGTGGTGAGCAAGCAGCCCGACCGGGTGGAAGCCTACACCATGCGCGCCAGCGCATACCGCTACCTGAACAATACCGCCGCGGCGCAGGCGGACGTGGACCGGGCGCTGACGCTGGACCCGGGCTCTCCCTCGGCGCTGGTCGAGCGGGGCATTCTCCGCCGCCTCAAGGGCGACAACGCGGGAGCGCGGGAGGACTGGCTGAAAGTGGTCGAGACGGTCCCCGGCGGCCCCGCTTTGGACGATGCGAGAAAGAATCTCGAACTGTTGGACGTCAATACGAAACAATGAGGACGACCTTGCACAACCGCAACGCCATCGACATCGCCGCCGGCAGCTTCGTCGCCGCGACCATCGCCGGCCGGCGCACCCTCTGCCTCAAGGTGGACCGCGTGGGTAAGGAGCACACCAACCATTACCTGGTGCCCCTCGACCCGGTCGACGACCGGCGCTCGCTCGCCCTGGTCTACATCGACCCGGAAGACGAGATGACCGCCGTCGACGGCATCTCGTTCGCCTTCGCCGACGAGGTCTCGGGCTTCGTGCCCGAGGTCGGCGACGCCTTCTCCTGCGCGGCGGGGGTATTCCTCAAGGTCATCGACGATCCCCAGTCGCAGCGCATGCACGCCTATGTGGATATCGCCACCGGCATGCTGCGCGCCCGCATGGACCGCCATGCCGAACGCATCCTGAGCTGGTCGGTCAGTCGGATTTAAAACGAAATCGCATCGTCTTGTGTTACTTTTGGATGACACGCTTTTTTCCGATGACAACTTGGGAATACTCGGGATAGAGTGAACACGTTGACACTAAGGGACGGTGGATTGGATTGACCGATCGCCCCGGCCGCGGTTTCCCCGGCCACCCTCTTGCACTCGGCGCCCGGCCGCGACGTTGTCGCGGCGCCGCCGTCACCGCCGCCGCGCCTTTCCGCGCCGCGCGCGACCGGGCCTCCCCGCTGGGAGGCCTTTTCTTTTTCCCCTGCCCCGCAGCCGATGGAGACGAGCATGGCAAAGCGTGCCCCGCGCAACGGCACCCAGCCCAGGACGGAAACGGTGGTCGCCCTCTATCCCCAGGCGGAATGGTCCCCCGTCGATGAGGAGAACCGGGATCAAAGCTATGTGCGCAAGGTGCGTCCGCGGAGCGACAACCAGCAGCGGCTGCTGGACGCCTTCCAGCGGCACAACCTGACCCTGGCGCTGGGCCCGGCGGGCACCGGCAAGACGTACCTGGCCATCGCGTCCGCCGTCGAGGCCTTCGAAGAGGGCCGGGTGTCCCGCATCGTCCTGTCGCGCCCGGCGGTCGAGGCGGGGGAGTCCCTGGGGTTCCTTCCCGGCGACATGCAGGAGAAGCTGGCCCCCTATCTGCGGCCCCTTTACGACGCCCTGTCGGACCGCCTCGGCGGCAAGCGGCTGCGGCAGATGCTGGGCGACGGTTCCATCGAGATCGCGCCGATCGCCTTCATGCGCGGCCGCACCCTCAACAACGCTTTCGTCGTCATCGACGAGGCGCAGAACTGCACCTATGGCCAGATCAAGATGCTGCTGACCCGGCTGGGCTGGCATTCGACCATGGTGCTGACCGGCGACCCCGACCAGACCGACCTGCTGCCCGGCCTCTCGGGCTTGGCCGACATCGCCCGGCGCCTGGAGGCGCTGCCCGACATCGCGGTGGTCCAGTTGGATGAGCACGACATCGTCCGCCACCCGCTGGTCGCCGGTATGCTTTCGGTATTATGACATCGGGGGGCCCGGCTTGCGCCGGGCCCCTCCGCCACCGCAAATCCGGCCAATCGCTCCCGGACCACCAGCCGGAAGGCCGCCTCGAAATTCCCCCTTCGCACTTGACAGCTCGGCAGTGCCCTCCTAGATCGTTGGCACTCGTCGCGGGGGAGTGCTAACGCCCCCGCGTCGGATTGTGTCCAGCTCACACTGGCGAAACGAATTCGACGGAGGCTCGTATGAAGTTCAGACCGCTCCACGACCGCGTGTTGGTGAAGCGCCTGGAGTCCGAAGAAAAGACCGCAGGCGGCATCATCATCCCGGACACGGCCAAGGAAAAGCCGATGCAGGGCGAAGTCGTCGCCGTCGGCCCCGGCGGCCGTGGCGAGGACGGCAAGCTCGTCCCGCTCGACGTCAAGGCCGGCGACCGCATCCTGTTCGGCAAGTGGTCGGGCACCGAGGTCAAGATCGACGGCCAGGAGCTGTTGATCATGAAGGAATCGGACATCCTGGGCGTGCTCGCCTAAGGCTCAACCAGTTAGGGATACAGCAACATGGCTGCCAAGGAAGTCAAATTCTCGACGGATGCCCGCACCCGCATGCTGCGCGGCGTCGACATCCTCGCCGACGCGGTGAAGGTGACTCTGGGTCCAAAGGGCCGCAACGTCGTCATCGAGAAGTCGTTCGGCGCTCCCCGCATCACCAAGGACGGCGTCACCGTCGCCAAGGAAATCGAGCTTGCCGACAAGTTCGAGAACATGGGCGCCCAGATGGTGCGCGAGGTCGCGTCGAAGACCGCCGATCTGGCGGGTGACGGCACCACCACCGCCACCGTTCTCGCCCAGGCCATCGTCCGCGAGGGCGCCAAGGCCGTCGCCGCCGGCCTCAATCCGATGGATCTGAAGCGCGGCGTGGACATGGCCGTCGCCGCCGTCATCGCCGACGTCAAGGGCCGCTCGAAGAAGGTCTCGACCAACGCCGAGATCGCCCAGGTCGGCACCATCTCCGCCAACGGCGAGCGCGAGATCGGCGACATGATCGCCAAGGCGATGGAGAAGGTCGGCAACGAGGGTGTGATCACCGTCGAGGAGGCCAAGGGCCTCGACACCGAACTCGACGTGGTCGAAGGCATGCAGTTCGACCGCGGCTACACCAGCCCGTATTTCGTCACCAACGCCGAAAAGATGACGTGCGAGCTGGACAGCCCCTACATCCTGCTGTTCGAAAAGAAGCTGTCCGGCCTCCAGCCGCTGCTCCCGGTCCTCGAATCCGTGGTTCAGTCGGGCCGGCCGCTGCTGATCATCGCCGAGGACGTCGAGGGCGAGGCCCTGGCCACCCTGGTGGTCAACAAGCTGCGCGGCGGCCTCAAGGTCTCGGCCGTCAAGGCTCCCGGCTTCGGCGACCGCCGCAAGGCCATGCTGGAGGATATCGCCATCCTCACCGGCGGCCAGGTCATCTCCGAGGACCTCGGCATCAAGCTTGAGAGCGTCACCCTCGACATGCTGGGCACCGCCAAGCGCGTGACCATCACGAAGGAGGACACCACCATCGTCGACGGTGCCGGCGCCAAGGGCGACATCGAAGCCCGCTGCAAGCAGATCCGGGCGCAGGCCGAGGAGACCACCTCGGACTACGACCGCGAGAAGCTCCAGGAGCGTCTGGCCAAGCTGGCCGGCGGCGTGGCGGTGATCAAGGTCGGCGGCGCCTCGGAAGTCGAGGTGAAGGAGCGCAAGGACCGCGTCGACGACGCGCTGCACGCCACCCGCGCCGCGGTCGAGGAAGGCATCGTTCCGGGCGGCGGCGTCGCCCTGCTCTATGCCATCAAGGCCCTCGCCGCCCTCAAGCCGGGCAACGACGACCAGAAGGTCGGCATCGAGATCGTCCGCCGCGCGCTCCAGTGGCCGGTACGGCAGATCGCCGAGAACGCCGGCCATGACGGCGCCGTGGTCGCCGGCAAGCTGCTGGAATCGAAGGACGCCGTCGTGGGCTTCGATGCCCAGAACGGCGAATACACCGACATGATCAAGGCCGGCATCATCGATCCGACCAAGGTCGTGCGCACCGCCCTGCAGGACGCCGCCTCGGTGGCCGGCCTGCTGATCACCACCGAAGCCATGATCGCCGAGAAGGCCAAGAAGGAAGCTCCGGCGATGCCGGGCGGCGGCGGCATGGGCGGCATGGGCGACATGGACTTTTAACCGGTCGAACCGGTCGAACCGACCGAACGGAAACCCCCTCCCGGCGACGGGAGGGGGTTTTTCGTTGTCTGGCCCTCTACTCCGCGAATGGATCGACGACGGCCACTCCCGTCGGCTCGAAGTGCCGAAGGTTGCGGGTCGCGACGGTCAGACCATGTTCCAGCGCGGTGGCGGCGATCAGAAGGTCGGCGCCGTCATTGCCGATACGCGCGCTCATCTGTCCCCACCGGCGCGCGACCGCAGCGTCCACCGGAAGGATGCGATCCTCGAACGTCCGCAGGGTTACGTTGAGCCACGCTTCCAAGGCCTCGGCGAAGGCCGCGTCCTTGGCACGCTGGCGAACGATGCCCCGCTCGATCTCGCCGATGGTAACCGCGCTGAGAAAAAGGGAGGTCGCCGGTTTGTCCCCGAGCCAGCGCACCACCGAGGTGGCCCGTTCCCGCTTCCGCAGTTCGGAGAGGACGACGGTGTCGAGCAGGTACATCAGAGATCGACGTCGCGCGGGCGGACCGGCGCGCGTTCGAATGCGCAACCGTCCCGAGGCATCGCCAGAAGATGGTCGATGAAGGACGGCGCCTCGGGCGCCTGCCGCTGGTTCAGGCGCTCGTATTCCGCCACCGACAGCACGACGACGGCGGGCCTGCCGCGCTTGGTGACGGTTTGCGGCACACCGCCGAGGGCGGCGTCAACCACCCTGCTGAAACTGTTCTTGGCATCCTGCAACGACCACCGCCCAACCATCGTAGCGTCATCCTAGCCAGATCAACTGGCTAGATTGTGGTTTCGCCGGATGGCCCTGTCAAGCCGGCGGTCCTCATTATCAGGGCTCCGAACTCAGATGACCGAATCCTTGACGCCCCGCGAGTGATGGTGTCATCCCGAGCGGAGAGGGGCGGGATCAGGCGTCGAGGGTTTCGTGCTCCACCTCGTCCACCGGCGCATCGGCGACGCCCTGGGCCGCCGCGCGGGCATGGTTGAGGGCGAGCAGGCGGGCCAGCGCGTCCTCGTCGGAGATGTCGGCCGGCCAGCCATAGGCGGCGGCCACGGCGGCATCGAGGTCGCGATGGGCGTTGTCCAGCCACGCCGGCCGCTGGTTGTAGAGATTGGTCAGCGTCCGCTTCCTCAACTCGGCCTCGGCCTTCGCCCCCTTCGGCAGGATGCGGTCGGGGAAGCCCGGCACAACCTCGGGGACGATCTTCACCAGGTCGGGCGGGTTCAGCCAGTTGCGCCGCAGTTCATCCAACCGCCTGGCCGCCGCGGCGATGGCCCGGGCGCGCGGGTCGTCGGCGTAGTCGGCGGCGGGAATGTTGGGGGTGAGGCCTTCCGGGAAGGGAAACGTCCCAAAAACGGATTCGCCGTTATAGGTCGGGTCGTTTCCTATGCCATGCCATGAGCACGTCGCCAACGACCAGCGTTCATGAAAGCGGCTGTGCAGGATGCCGAAGGTGGTGTCGTCAGCGCGGGCGATGGCGACAACGCGAGTATCCGGCAGGACCGACTTATCGAGCCAGACGAACAGCCGATGCTTGGCGACGCGCGGCGTCGCGATGAAGCGGGAAAGCGGCCTTATCGCTGCCCTGAGCCCAGGAGTTGTCTCGCCATGTTGCCACCAGAAGCGCTGTCGCTTTTCTCTGCGGTTCTTATCTCGTTCCGGCTTCACTACCTTGCGAACATACTCAAACGGCGCCTCATAGAAGCTCGCTGTGCTCTCGCCCATATCGTTGAAGTCGATGATCCATGTGTCCGATGGGCGCCTGGTAATGTCCATGCCGTTGGCCCAGGGCCGCACCACGTCTTTATTGGGCCGCCCATTGGGGTTTAGGGGCTTTTCGAGGAACTGGCGCGCAAGAGGGCCGGGAATATCAAAGGCCCCCACCTTTACCGGCCCCTGAAAGGCAACGCCGACGTTCGCGGCAAGCCGCTGAGTTGTGGTCAGGTCGGACGACGTTCCGGTCAGGTCGGCGTGAATGCGCTCCACCGCTTGGCCGTCAAGGCATGCCGCCATGCCGTGACCGGCACGGGCAAAGCACGTCAGCGACACCCGCACGGCCGCTCCATCGACCACCCATGGCTCGTCGTCCCAGGCGTCATAGATCGCCCCGGCGGCGGCTATGGGTTCGAGCACCTTGCGATTGGCGCCGCCCCGGATCGAGTTGGTGGACACGAGGCCGGCAGTCGACAGCCTGCCCGCCGTGACCCGCTCCCACGCCTTGACGAACCAGTAGGCCACCAAGTCGGCCTCTCCCGGGACGCGTCCCCGATAGGTGGCGAACAGGCGTTCGACGTAATCGTCCTTCAACGCCGCCCGCAGCTTCTTGTTGCCCACGAACGGCGGATTCCCCACCATCACGTCCGCATCCGGCCAGTCGGCCTCCTTGCCCTTGGGCGTCAGCAAGGCATCGCGGCATTCGATCTGATCGAGCCGTCCCAGGATCGGGGATCGCTTGACCAGATAATCGAAGGCGTTGCGCATCTGCCATTGCAGCTCGCCGATCCAGATGGTGACACGGGCCAGTTCGGCGGCGTAGGGATTGACCTCGATGCCCTTGACCGCCTGCGGCGTCACCCGCTGGTCGTCGATGGGCATGCCCATGTCCCGTCCCTCCGTCAGCACCTCAAGGTCGAAATCCTTGAGGCGCATGAGCGAAAGGTAGAGGAAGTTGCCCGAACCGCAGGCGGGGTCGAGCACCCGGAACGCGCCCAGGCGTTCGCGGAAGGCCGTCCAGGCGGCGCGGGCCGCGTTCTCGGCCCTGGTGCGGGCGGCATCGGTCTTCGCCGTGTCGCGGGCGGCCCGGTGGCCTTCGATCGCGGCCTTCACCGTCTCCCATTCACGGCGCAGCGGCGCGATCACCACCGGCTCGATGATCTTCATGATGGTGGCCGGATCGGTGTAGTGGATGCCGACGCCCTTGTCGGCCGGCGCCGCCTTGCCGCCCTTCTTGGGCTTGGCCGCCGGATCGAACAGCGAGGCCATCGCCTCGCGCTTCTCCGGGTCCAGCCCGGCCTCGAACAGCGTGCCGAAGATCGACGGCTCGATGGCGCTCCAGTCGAGCCGGGCGGCGTCCGCGAGGTCCTTGATCTCGAACCAGGAAAGCGGCAACACCTCGTCGTCGTCGAACAGGCCGCCGTTGAACCAGGGGATCGAGACGGTGCCGAACCGCCCGCCCTTGTCCTTCATCGACCGGAACAGGTCGCGCAGCATCGGCTGAAAGCCGTCGGACGACTTGACCGACTCTTCCAGGATGTCGGCGAAGACACGGCCGGGAAGCAGGTCGATGTCCTCGACGAACAGGCAGAAGACGAGGCGGTTGAGGAAGTGGGCGACCTTCCGGGGATCGTGCTTCTGGACACGCAGCTTGGCCGCTATGGCGCCGAACGTCTTGGCCGCGTCGCGCGTGACCGTCTCGCGCGTCGCGGTCGGCCGAAGCCTCTCGGGGTCGGTGAAGCACCAGCGCAGCGTCTGCCGGGCTTCGACGCCCATCAGATCGCGGATATGGATGACGTGCTGGACCGAGACCGCGTTGGTGAAATTGGTGTGGACGCGAATCTCCTCCATGTCGGAGACGATCAGCAGCGGCGGGTTCTCAAGGGCGTCGGCGTATTCCTTGATCTGGCTGTAGGCCTTCACCAGATTCTTGCGCGGTCCTTTGTATTCCCAGGCGAAATGGCCTTTGCGCCACACGTCGGCGAAACCCGGGCGTCCGTCCGCCTTAACGACGCTTTTCTCGAAGGTATAGAATTCGCCGTGCGAGTCCTCGTCCTGCGGCTTTTTCACGTCCAACAGGTCGCAGAGGTCGAGGAAGTGTTCGTGCGACGCCGAGCGCTCGGTGCGGGTCGATCCCTTCCACTTGGCGATGAACTGTTCTGGCGTCACTGCCGGTTACCTCTCCACTGCTCGCGGAGCGAGGGTACGGCATGCGTGCGCCGACTTCCAGCCCGCGCACCGGCCGGGCAGGGCTCCGAACTCAGATGACTGAATCCTTGACGCCCCCGCGAGTGATGGTGTCATCCCGAGCGGAGAAAGGGATCGTTCAGGCACGAACGGCAGCCGCCGGCGGCTGAAGGATCCCTCGTCGCTGTCGCTCTGTCGGGATGACAGGGGGGTGGACGATGACATTGACCAACACGAAGCCTGAGTTTGGAGCCCTGACCGGCCGGGGCCGTTCTCATCACGCGCCCGCATTCGCATTGTCATCCCGACCGAGCGTAAGCGAGCGGAGGGATGACAGCTTCGCTTCGCTACAGCAGACTCCCTTGCCGCCCGTCGGATTTCGGCTTGGCGGCTTTTTTCCCCTGGGCCGGCGGCGCCGCATGGCCCTCGACCCGCGCGGCCACGCTTCCGTCCGTGAACTCCACCGTCACCTCCATGCCCGGCCGGGCGGCTTCGGCGGAAATCACCGGTTGGCCGGTTGCGTCGCGCACCACGGCGTAACCGCGCTCCAGCACCTTCTTGTAGGAATAGCTTTCCAGCAGCGCCCCAAAACCGTCGATTTGCCGCGCCCGCTCGGCCAGCAGGCGGGACATGGCGGGGGCCAGACGCTGGCCGGCCTGGTCGAGGCGCAGCCGTGCCTGGGCCAGCCGCGCGGTTTCCGCGTGCAGGGCTGTTTTCAGCGCGTGGTCGAGGGAGGCGGCGCAGCGATCCAAAGCGTGGCGCTTGTCCGCCAGCAATTCGCGCGGATGCTTGAGCCTCGCGGCCAGCCGGTGCAAATCGGCCTCGCGGCGGTGCAGCAGGTTGGGCAGGGCGAGGCGCAGCCGCTCGGTGCGGTCGTCGAGGCGCCGCGTGCAATCCTCGATGACCGCGCGGGGATTGGGAAGGGCGCGGGCGAGCGCCTCGACCCGGGTCTTGCGGTCGGTCACGGCGCGGATCGCGGCACCCGCCAGCCGCGCCCCGGTGGCGGCCATCTGCGCCACCAGTTCGGCGCGCACCGGCACCGCCTTCTCGGCGGCGGCGGTCGGCGTCGGCGCGCGCAGATCGGCGGCGAAGTCGATCAGCGTGGTATCGGTCTCGTGCCCCACGGCCGAAATGAGCGGGATGGCCGAGGCTGCGGCGGCGCGCACCACGATTTCCTCGTTGAAGGCCCACAGATCCTCGATGCTGCCCCCGCCCCGCGCCACGATCAGCAGGTCGGGGCGCGGCACGGCGCCGCCCGCCGGCAGGGCGTTGAACCCCCGGATGGCGGCGGCCACCTGTTCGGCCGCGCCCTCGCCCTGGACCGCCACCGGCCACAGCAGCACCCGGCGCGGAAAGCGGTCGGCCAGCCGGTGCAGGATGTCGCGGATCACCGCCCCGGTGGGCGAGGTGACGACGCCGATCACGCCCGGCAGGTAGGGCAGCGGCTTCTTGCGCGCCGAATCGAACAGCCCCTCGGCGGCCAGCTTGCGCTTGCGGTCCTCCAGCAGTTTGAGCAAAGCGCCCTGGCCGGCCAGTTCCAGGCGTTCGATGACCATCTGGTACTTGGAGCGGCCGGGATAGGTGGTCAAACGGCCGCTGGCCACCACCTCCATGCCGTCTTCCGGAGCAATGCCGAGCCGAGCCGCCTGCCCGCGCCAGCACACCGCATCCAGCACCGCCTCGGAATCCTTGAGGCTGAAATAGAGATGCCCCGAGGAATGCCGCTTGAACCCGGAAATTTCGCCCCGCACCCGCACCAGCGCGTAAGCCTCCTCGACGGTGCGGCGCAAGGCGCTGGACAGTTCGCTTACCGTGAATTCGGGGACATTGCCGGCCGGCGGAGGGGATGGAGTGTCGCTCATGGGGCGAGGATGCGGCAAAGCGCGGTGGATTGCAAAGGCCGGCGGCCGTGATAAAAACCGCGAGCCGCCCCGGCTGTCATCCCGAGGGAGCGAAGCGGCCGAGGGATCTTTCACGCGCTTCCGCCTGAAAGATCCTTCGCATGCGCTCAGGATGACAGCGAGGAAGGCAACCGAACAACGGAGGTTTGGGTCGATGAAGGTTCTGGTGGTCGGCGGCGGCGGCCGCGAGCATGCGCTGTGCTGGAAGCTGGCCCAGTCCCCCCTGTTGACCAAACTGTGGTGCGCGCCGGGCAACGCCGGCATCGCCGCCGTGGCCGAGTGCGTGCCCATCGCCGCCGAGGACGTGGCCGCCCTGGTGGCCTTCGCCCGCGACCACGCGGCCGATCTGGTGGTGGCCGGCCCAGAAGCCCCGCTGGTGGCCGGCTTGGCCGATTCCTGCGCGGCGGCGGGGATCAGGGTCTTCGGTCCCTCGGCCGCCGCCGCCGCGCTGGAAGGTTCCAAGGGCTTCATGAAGGACGTGGCCGCCAGGGCCGGCGTGCCGACGGCCTGGTACGGGCGCTTCACCGACATCGGCGCCGCCAAGGCATTCATCCGCGAGAAGGGCGCCCCCATCGTCGTCAAGACCGACGGGCTGGCCGCCGGCAAGGGCGTGGTGGTGGCGACGACGCTGGACGAAGCCTTGGCCGCCGTGGACGACATGATGGGAGCCAAGGTGTTCGGTTCGGCCGGCGACGAGCTGGTGATCGAGGAATTCCTTGACGGCGAGGAGGCGTCCGTCTTCGCGCTCTGCGACGGCACGACCGCGCTGTTCATGGGCGCGGCCCAGGACCACAAGCGGGTCGGCGACGGCGACACCGGCCCCAACACCGGCGGCATGGGCGCCTATTCCCCCGCGCCCGTGGTCACGCCCGCCCTCCAGGCCGAGGTGATGGAGCGCATCGTCCGTCCCACGCTCGCCACCATGGCCGGGATGGGGCACCCTTACACGGGCGTGCTGTTCGCCGGCATCATGGTGACGGCGTCCGGGCCGAAGCTGCTGGAGTTCAACGTCCGGTTCGGCGACCCCGAATGCCAGGTGCTGATGGCGCGTCTGGATTCGGACCTGCTGCCGCTGCTGGCGGCCGCCGCCGAAGGCCGTCTCGGCGGCGCCGAACCGGCATGGTCGCCGGACGCCGCCCTGGTGGTGGTGATGGCCGCCAAGGGCTATCCCGGCGGCTACGCGAAGAACACGGTGATCCGGGGCCTGGAGTCCGCCGCTGCGGTGGACGGTGTGACCGTGCTGCACGCGGGCACACGGCGCAACGAAGCGGGCGAGGTCGTCGCAACCGGCGGCCGCGTGCTCGGCATCACCGCCCGGGGCGGGACGGTGCGCCAGGCGCAAGACCGCGCCTATCGGGCCATCGCCCGCATCGACTGGCCCGAGGGCTTCTGCCGCCACGACATCGGCTGGCGGGCGGTGGCGCGGGAAGGCTGAAACGGAGTCACCGCCGTTCCAGGAAGAACGCGCGCAGCATCTCGGCCGCCGCGCTTTCCCGGATGCCGCCATAGATTTCGGGACGGTGGTGGCAGGTGACCTGTTCGAAGATGCGGGCGCCATGCTCGACCCCGCCGCCCTTGGGATCGTAGGCCCCGAAATAGAGGCGGCGGATGCGGGCGAAGGACATGGCCGTGGCGCACATGGGGCACGGCTCCAGGGTGACGTAAAGGTCGGCCCCCTCCAGCCGCGGTTCCCCCGCCGCCGCCGCCGCCGCCCGGATGGCCAGGATTTCGGCGTGAGCGCTGGGATCGGCCAGTTCCTCGACGCGGTTGCCGGCGGCGGCCAGCACGATTCCGTCGCGCACCACCACGGCGCCCACGGGCACCTCCCCGCGGGCGGCGGCGGCACGGGCTTCGGCGAAGGCGAGGTCCATGAAATCGGTCATGAGGGTCTTATACAGCGTATTCGCCCGTCCGGCATCGCTCGCGCCGTTGCTAGACGGCCCCGGCGGCTCTATACGAAGGGCAGACTCCCCTGGCCCGAGGTTCGCTCCATGACCCGTCAGCCCGTGATCGGCATCACCTTGGACAGCGAGGAGCCCGGCGGCTATTCCAAGCTGCCGTGGTACGCCTTGCGCAAGAACTACTCGGAGGCGGTGGTGCGAGCCGGTGGCGTGCCTGTCCATCTCGCCCACGAGCCGGACGCGGTCCCCGCCTATCTCGACCTCATCGACGGGCTGGTGGTGACCGGCGGCGCGTTCGACATCGACCCGGCGCTGTTCGGCGCCGCCGAACGGCACCCCACCGTCACCCTCAAGACCCGGCGCACCGAGTTCGAACTGGCCATCGTCCGCGGCGCGCTCGACCGCGACCTGCCGGTTCTGGGCATCTGCGGCGGCCAGCAATTGCTGAACGTCGCCTTGGGCGGGACCCTGATCCAGCATATCCCCGACGAGGTGGCCGGCGCGCTGGCCCACGAACAGCCCAATCCCCGCACCGAACCCGGCCACGACGTCGAACTGACCCCCGGGACCAGGTTGGCGGCCATCGCCGGCGCCCCGCGGATTCCCGTCAACAGCGCCCACCATCAGGCGGTGAAGGCGGTGGCACCCGGCTGCGTCGCCGACGCCATCGCCCCGGACGGCGTGATCGAGGGGATCGAGGACCCGTCGCGGCGCTTCTGCATCGGCGTGCAATGGCACCCGGAATACGACATCGGTCCCGCCGATGCGGCGCTGTTCCGAGCCTTCGTCGAGGCCTGCCGGACATGAGCGAAACGCTGGAGAAGGACGCCGGAATGCGGGCGCCGGCCGGCGAGCGGATCGCCAAACGCCTGGCGCGCGCCGGGCTGTGCTCGCGCCGGGATGCCGAACGCTGGATCGCGGAGGGGCGGGTTTCCGTCAACGGCCGTGTCCTCGCCACGCCCGCGGTGACCGTCGGCGACGACGACCGCATCGCCGTGGACGGCAAGCCGATTCCCGAGGCCGAACGCACCCGCCTGTGGCGCTACCACAAGCGGGCCGGATTGGTCACCACCCACCGGGACCCGCAGGGCCGGCCGACCGTGTTCGACCGCCTGCCCGAAGACATGCCGCGCGTGATTTCCGTGGGGCGGCTGGACCTCAATTCCGAAGGGCTGCTGCTGCTGACCAACGACGGCGCCCTGGCCCGCCGCCTGGAACTTCCCGCCGCCGGCTGGGTGCGCCGCTACCGCGTCCGCGTCCATGGCGAGATCGATGCCGCCCGCCTGGCGGCCCTGGAAAAGGGCGTCACCATCGACGGCGTCCGCTATGGGTCCATCAAGGCGGCGCTCGACCGCCAGCAAGGCTCTAACGCCTGGCTGACGGTGTCGCTGCAAGAGGGCAAGAACCGGGAAATCCGGCGGGTGATGGAGTACCTGGGCTGGCCCGTGACCCGGCTGATCCGGGTCGCCTACGGTCCCTTCCAATTGGGCAGCCTTCCCGAGGGAGCGGCGGAAGAGGTTCCCGGGAAGGTGGTCAAGGAGCAGTTGGGCCCGGCCAAACCCGCCAAGGCCAAGGACAACACCAAGGTGAAGCATGCGGATCATCGCCGGACGCCATAGGGGACGCCGGCTGGCCGCTCCGGCCGGCCGCAACGCCCGCCCCACCTCGGACCGCGCCCGCGAGGCGCTGTTCAACATCCTTGCCCATTGGGACGGGGTCACCCTGGACGGCGCCCGGGTCATCGATTGCTTCGCCGGCACCGGAGCCTTGGGGCTGGAGGCGCTGTCGCGGGGCGCCCGGCACGCGACCTTCGTGGAAAGCGATCCGGCGTCCCTCGCCGCGTTGGACGACAACATCGCCACTCTGGGCGAACGCCAGTCCACCACGGTGATCCGGGTCGACGCCACCCGCCTTCCCCCCGCGGAACTGCCCTGCCAAGTGGCGTTTCTCGATCCGCCGTACCACTCCGCCCTGGCCGGTCCGTGCCTGACGGCCCTCATCCACGGCGGATGGCTGGAAAAAGACGGCTTTGCGGTGGTGGAGGTGGCGGCCAAGGAAGCCTTCGCGCCGCCGCCGATGGTCCAAATCCTCGACGAGCGCACCTATGGGGCGGCGCGGCTGGTGTTCCTGCGCCGGAGCTAGATTTGTCTTGGCCTCTGCCTAAGCGCAGGCTCCGCCTGCTTGGCCGCCGCCTCAACGGCGGCGGTGCACGATCCGAAGCAATCGGATCGCACTCTAACCGGCCGCTTCGTTGGCGATCCCGGCGGCGCTGACGATCAGGTCCCCGAATTCCCGCAGGAACACCGACCCTTTGACGGTGCGCTGCACCAGAACGCTGCGGCGGTCGTTGTCGTCCACCTTGCGCTTGATCAGCCCGAGTTCCGACAGGCGGTCGAGCGCGCGGGTAACCGCCGGCTTCGAGATGTTGAGCGTCTGGGCCAAACCGCGGACGGTGTGCGGAGGCGGCACCAGATAGACCGTCAGCATGAGCGCCATCTGCCGCGCCGACAGGTCGGGCCCGTCCCGCCGAACGCTGTCGACGATCGCCCCCCGCCACAGATGGAGCGCCTGAACCGCCGTCAACTGAAAGCCCATAGACCCATCCATTCGTTCCGCGGACGAAATCTTTTATCCTACCGGCAGAGCACCGGCAATGCCCCGATGCGGGGGCACGGCCCGATTCTCGCCGTTTGCTGGCGCAACACGACTCCTGCCTATCGGCTGGTTAAATTGTAATGAAGGCCGCCCCGATTTCCGGGTCAACGCCTCGGAAAACGCTTGGCCATCATGGAGAACAGGGCACGCAGAGCCATCGCCTCGCCGCCTTCGGGCCGTCCGGGACGCCCGGCGGTGTTCCAGGCCATGAGGTCCAGATGGGCCCAGGGAATCCCCGCCGGCACGAATTCCTGGAGGAACAAAGCGGCGGTTATGGCTCCGGCGTAACTGCCCTCCGACACGCTGGCGATATCGGCGACCTTGCTGTCCAGCATGCGCCGGTAAGGCTTGAACAGGGGAAGCCGCCACATGGGATCGGCCTCGGCTTCGCCGGCGCCGAGGATGTCGGCCGCCAGGGCCTCGTCGTTGCAGAACAGCGCCGGAAGATCGGTCCCGAGAGCGGCGCGGGCGGCCCCGGTGAGGGTGGCGACGTCGATCAGCATCGCGGGGGTCTCCGTCGCCGCCTCGGCCAGGGCATCGGCAAGGATGAGCCGCCCCTCGGCATCGGTATTGCCGATTTCGACGGTGATGCCCTTCTTGGTCCTCAACACGTCGAGCGGCCGGATGGCATCGCCCGAGACGGCGTTCTCGACCGCGGGAACCAGCACCCGCAGCCGCACGGGCAGGCCCGAATCCATGATCAGGGACGCCAGGCCCAAAGCATGCGCGGCGCCCCCCATGTCCTTCTTCATCAGCTTCATGTTGGCGGACGGTTTGATGTCGAGGCCGCCCGAATCGAAGCACACCCCCTTGCCCACCACCGTCACCTTGGGCGCGTCCGGGTCTCCCCACACCAGATCGACAAGCCGTGGCTGGCGGTGCGGAGCGGCCGCGCGACCCACGGCGTGGATGCAGTGGTAGCCTTCGGCCAGCAGTCCTTCCCCGCCGACCACGCGGACCGACGCGGAATGGCGGGCGGCGAGTTCCGCCGCGGCCGCCGCCAGTTCCGCCGGTCCCATATCGGCGGCGGGCGTATTGATGAGGTCGCGCACCAGGGTGATGGCCGCGGCGAGGCGCTCCACCTGGGGCCGGTCGGCGGCCTCAGGCCAGACCAGCTTGGGCCAGTCGCGCCCGTCGCGGCTCTTGTACCGGCCGAAGGCATAGGTGGCGAGCGTCCAGCCCAGCGCGGCCCAGTTGGCGGCCGGCATCGCCATCCCCTGGGCGAGGCGGTACGCCCCGGCCGGAAGTTTGGACGGCAACGCAGCGAACGACCATGGGTCCTCCTCGTCGCCCAGGCCGACCAGCACCGACGCCAATCCGCCCTTCTCGTCGGGAACCGGGCAGACGGCTCCCGCCTCGGCGGCGAAGCCCGACGCCCGCACCCACACGCCCACCCGCTCCGGAGCGGAGGCCAGCCATTCCCCCAGGCCCGGTTTGCGGATCGGCACCAGATCGATTGCGCCGGTTCCCGCTTCGACAATATGCTCTGCCACGCTCCGCCTCCGTTTGCGCACGTCCGATCAGAACATGGCGAAACTTGCGCCGCGGGGAAAGAGCCGAACGTCCGGTCTTGCGGCCACCGCCGTCCCAGGTCATCATCCACCCTCAACCAATTGGAGAGAGAGCATGTCCGAGACCTTGACCCTGGTGATCGGCACCCGGCGGCTGTCGTCGTGGTCGCTGAGGCCCTGGCTGGCGCTCCGAATGGCGGGGGCGGCGTTCAAGGAGATCGAGATCGCGCTCCGCCAGCCCGACACCAAGGCGCGCATCCTTGAATTCTCCCCCTCCGGCAAGGTGCCGCTGCTGATCCATGGCGACGTGAAGGTCTGGGACTCGCTGGCCATTTGCGAGTACGCCCACGAGCTGTTCCCCGGCGCCGGGCTGTGGCCCGACGACGCGAAGGCCCGCGCGGTCGCCCGTGCCGTCGCGGCGGAAATGCATTCGGGTTTCCCCAATTTGCGCTCCGTCTGCGCGATGGATGTTTGCGCCACGACGCCGCTGGGCGAGGTTCCACCCGAGGTCGCCGCGGAAACCGGACGAATCCGTGCGGTCTGGGCCGACTGCCGCCAGCGTTTCGGCGCGAAGGCCACGGGCAAGAACGCGGGCCCTTTCCTGTTCGGGCGCTTCACCATCGCCGACGCCATGTATGCCCCGGTGGTTACCCGCTTCACCACCTACGCCCTGCCTCAGGACGCGACGTCCCAGGCCTATTGCGACGCGATTTGGGGATTGCCGCCGATGCGGTCCTGGCGCGAGAGCGCCTGCCTTTGACACGCGGCCGCCACCCCCGGGCGGCGGCCGTCGTCGGCGGATGCCCCCGCCCATCAATGGGCCAATTGGGCCTTCGCGTAGTAGGCAGCGGCTCCGGGATGCAGCTCTATGCCGAGCTTGGGCGGCGAATCGGCGTCGAGCCCGATAAGCCTGCCGTGATGGACGCCGTTGACCAACAGCTTCTGGGTCGACGGATGCCACAGCGCGCGGGTGATGCCGGCGACGAGGTCCTTGTCCTCCTCGGCCGAGGTGACCAGCATGACTCCGATTCCCAGCGTCTTGACCGCTTGGGTCACGCCCTCGTAGGCGTCGGCGCGGATTTCGCTGTCGGTGAAGAACGGATACTGGGTCCGGAGCGCGTCAACTTGCGGCCCGGTCAGCGGCAGCAGGGCGATGGGCGTCGTCCGGGCCAGTTCGCTGACCGCCGGAATCGGCCAGCCCTCCACCGTCAGGAAGGCGTCGATCTGGCCCGCGGCCAGGGCGTCCGCCGCGGCCAAGGGATTCATGTTCCGAATGGCCGTTCGGCCGTCCGACAATCCATAGGCGGCCAGCACCAGCCGGCCCGGCGCCAGAGCCCCCAGCTCGCTGTCGTCGACCGCGACCCGCTTGCCGGCCAGATCCTTGATGCCCAGAAGCTTGGCGTCCTTGCGGACGACCAGATGAAGGCTTTGCGGATAGACCATGGCGATGGCGCGAAGATTCGTCACCGGCTTGTCCTTGAAGACGCCCACGCCACGGACCGCCCAATAGGCGGCGTCCGCATCGACCAGGGCGGCATCGAGCCTGTGATCGGCCACATCACGGATGTTGGCGACCGAACCGGCGGTGGACTTCGCCACGGCCACCAGTCCCGGCACGCCGCAAGACCCGCCCTTTTCGCATTCGCGCGAACCGGGGGGATTGGAAATGGCGTTGGCGATCAGGCCGCCCAAGGGAAAACGGGCCTCGCCGGTGGGACCCGTCCCCAATTGGAAGAAACGGAGTTCCTCGGCGCCCAGCCCGCCCGCCAACAGCGACAGGACGGCGGCGAGCGCGAACAGGCGGAAGCGGCGAACTCTGCGGCGGACGGGGAACACGGATCCCACGGCGGACCTCCAACGGCGGCAATTTCGGAGTACAGGCGGCAACACGCCGCCGATGGACATTATACACTCGGGACATGAACCGTTCCTTATATAATCGGACCGCCTTACGCGATCGAAAATCATCTTGACCATTTTCCCCGCTTGGCATTGCGGGCAATATAGAGCAGCGAAAAAACTGGCCGGGTCCCATGGAAGACGAGCTGCAACCCATTTCCGACAGCGATATGGATTCGATGTTCATTCTACCGCTGTCGATCATCCCGCTGGAGACGCCGGCGCTGCAAAGCGCGAAGCTGATAAAAAACGTCCGCCTGAAAAGCGTGATCGAGATCTTTTCGGACATGCAGACGGGGTCCGGCCAGGTTGAGGTCGAAGACCTGCCGAAGATGTTCGGGTGGCCGCCGGACATCCTGCACCCGGACCTCGGCGTGCTGCGGCGGCTCGCCCTTCTGCCCAGTTACGACGTGTACTCGTTGCGCATTTCTCTCCGCGAGCACGGCATTACGGTCAACGACTTCGCTTCGCTCAAGCTCAGTCCCGAGAAGGCGAAGGACCTGACCAAGTACATGCTCATGTTCACCCGGCCGCTCGTGCGGCTGATCTACGCGGACGAGCAGGTCAGCGTGGACAGCTACGATGACCTCCTGAAGCTCTTCCGCGATCCCGACGTTCGCAAGGCACGCCAACGGCTGGAGCAAATGGCGAACAGTCTCGGCATCGAGATTCACGAGGTGCCGCGCTTCCTGGAAGACTACGGGGACACCTTCCTCGCGCTCAGCTATTTCCGTCATTGCCTTGACCGGCTGGAGCCCTATTTCACGGCCTGCGTCGATGCGCTCGACCCCATTCGGAAGCATTTCCAGCTCAAGCAGAACGTCAACCTGATGAAAACCTGCGATTTCATCGAGGAGGTCATCAATTCGATAAGCGCCAGCATTACCGGCCGGCTCGAGGTCTTCGAGAAGCGCACCCGCGATATGTGGAACAACATTTCCCAGGAAGAATTTCGCACCGTGAAGGGGATGATCGAGCGCTACCATGTGACCATTGGCGGCGCGCTATGCGGACTTACGGTGAAGATGAACTCCTTCGCCCGCACATTCCCGCGTCCCAATGTCGGCGGCCCAATCAAGCGGGCGGATTTCATGATGGCGGAGATGCTGCAAGGCATCGAACTGATTCGCGACAGCGAGAAGAAATTCGCGCCCTGACGCGATCAGGAGGCGCAATAGCCGGCGACGTCGTCGAGAAGCTTGCGTATCGAGATCGGCTTCGTGATGACCTGGTCGAAGCCTTCCTTGAGGAAAGCCGCAACGGAATCGGGATCCGCGAAAGCGGTGACCGCCACGACGGTCACCGAGGCGGTGCGGGCGTCACCTTTCAGCAGCTTCAGCAAATCCACGCCGGACCGTGTGGGCAACTGGATATCCATGAGCACGAGCTTCGCGCCGCTGCCGGCCGCCAGCTCCACCAAGCCTTCTCCGTCGGGCGACTTGACCGTCCGGTATCCGGCGATGGACAGCGCCTGGTCGAGCAGCTTCATGTTCATCACATTGTCTTCGACGATGACGACGGTCCCCGTCATGAACGCGCTCCCTGCGGCGGCCTGGCATGTTGGATTTGCATACCATCCCGCGCGACGACCTCGTAGCTGGCGGCGAAAGCCCGGAACTCGGATGCCGGCATCGGCCGCCCGACGAGATATCCTTGTATCTCGTCGCAGCCCTGGCGCGCCAACAATTTGGCCTGGGCCTCGGTCTCCACGCCTTCGGCAATGGTCTTGAGCGACAACGAGTGAGCGAGCGAAATGATCGCGTTGGCGATGACGCGGCCATCCTGATCATGATCGAGATCGCGAATGAACGTCCGGTCGATCTTGACGGTATGCACCGGAAAACGCTTCAGATACGCGAGGGACGAATATCCCGTGCCGAAATCGTCGATGGACAGGGTGACACCCAGGTCCGCGAGATCCCTGAGGAGCTGAAGCGCCCCCTCGCCGTCCATCATCAGGATGCTCTCGGTGAGCTCGAGGTCCAGCATGCCGGGATCGATTCCCGCTTCGGCGATCGCCTCGGCGACCTGCCCGGCGAGGTTGGGTTCGCGAAACTGGCGGCCCGAGATGTTGACGCCCAGCCGGAGCGGCGGCAATCCGCTGTCCGCCCACACTTTCAACTGCGCGCAGGCGGTCCGCAGAACCCACGCCCCGATCGGCACGATCAGTCCGGTCTCCTCGGCCAAGGGGATGAACCGGTCGGGCGCGATGATCCCCAATTCCGGATGCCGCCAGCGGATCAGGGCTTCGGCCCCGATCAGATAATTGTCGGCAAGACGAACCTGGGGCTGGTAAAACAGCTCGAAGCGCTCGGATTTCAAGGCTTCCTGGAGCGACCGTTCCAGGGTCAGGCGCTCGCTGACGGCGAAGGACATCGCCGCTTCGAAGAAACCGAGGCGGCCGCCGGGTTGGCGTTTGACCGTGTGCAGCGCCATCTCCGCCTTCCGCAGCAACTCGTGCGCTTCGTCACCATCGCGGGGAAAGACCGAGATGCCGATGTCGGCCATCACCGACAGCTCGGTGCTCTCGATGTGGTACGGTTTGGCCAGTACCTCCTGGATGGCGTCGACGGCGCGCGCAACGGCGCCGAGATCGGCAAGCTGCGGCAGGACGGCCGCGAATTCGTCGCCGCCGAGACGCGCCGCCGTGCCGACCGCCGACACCGCATGGGTCAAACGGCGCGCGGTCTCGCACAGCAACTGGTTGCCGGCCTCATGCCCGAGGGAATCGTTGATGGTGGTGAAACCATCGAGATCGACGGTCAGGACGGCGACATGGTGGCCCCTGCCCCGGGCCTGCACCAGCGTCTGGGACAGCCGGTCCGCCAGTAGGGCGCGGTTGGGCAGGTCGGTGAGGGGATCGTGGTTGGCCAGATACGCCACCCGCTGGGCCAGCGCCTTGCTCTCGCTGAGATCGCGAATCGTCCCGGTGAACAGGCGGCTGGCACCGAGCGCGAGTTCGGCCACCGAGAGATGAACCGGGAATTCGCTACCATCCCCGCGGCGGGCCATGACCTCGCCGCCGCTGCGGTCGCCGTCCCTGAGGAAACGGTGGAAGCAGCCTTGGGGATGGCTTGCCTCACCGGCACCTGCGGGATCGGGCATCAGGACCGAGATGCCGGTGCCGATGACGTCCGACAGCGGATAGCCGAAAATTCGCTCCACGGACAGGTTGGCGTTCAGGATGGTGCCATCCTCGTCGATGGTGATGATGGCGTCCAACACGGTATCCATGATGGCGCGGATACGGTGTTCGCGTGCGGCCACCGCGCGCATCGCCGCCGTGACCTCGGTGATGTCGCGCCCGACCAGGAGAGTCGCGGTGCGGCCGTCGCGCGTCAACGGCACGGCCGAAAGCTCGAGGTCCCGTGTCCGCCCCGCGAAGGTGACGATCTGCACCGGGACCGGATGTTCCTCGGCATAGAGCGTGTCGAGCCCGCCGCCGATGGCGGCGCGCGAGCGCTCGTGGACGAAATCCAGGAACGGCCGCCCCTCGCAGGCCTCGGCCGCCGGGGCCCGCAGCATCCCCGCACCGGCGATGTTGATGCGTTCGATCACCCCATCCACGCAAACGCAGATCAGGTCCGGCGACAACTCCACCAGATCGCGATAGGAGGATTGATCCTTGAGCAGGACGGTTTCCAGCATCGACACATCGGTGATGCGGTCGATGAGCTTCAATATTTGGACGCCGGAATTGTTGACGGCCTCCGCGAAGTCCCGGTATCGGGCCGGCTGGATCGGCCCCAGCATTTCGCTGGCGATCATTTCCGCAAAGCCGACCACATCGTTGAGCGGCGTGCGGATATCACGGCTCATCCGGGCCATGAATTCCGTCTTGGCACGGTTGGCCAGATCGGCCTCCTCCTTGGCCTCGGCCAATTTGGCGGCGGCGGCGCGTTCGGCCGTGATTTCGCGGATGAACACGGCGCAGCGGTGGTCGTTCGCGGCTGCCCCGGCCACGGCCAGAAGGCGATTGGCGAACCACCGGGAGCCGTCGCCGTCTTCGAATTCGACGGTCCGCCCGCTCTGGAGCGCCTCGGCGAACGCGGCCCGGCGGCGCCCCGCCAGAGCCGGCGGCAACAGCGAGAAAAAGTCGGCGCCGACCAGTTTCGCCGCTGGACGGCCGAAGTACTCGCTGGCATGGGCATTGAGAGTAACCACCCGGCCGGCCGCGTCCAACAGCAGCGCCAGGTCGTGACTCGCATCCAGCAGGGCCTGCGCGGTTCGATGCGAAGCGTCCAAAGCGGTCTGGGATTGCTGGCGCTCGACGGCGTGGCAGATGACGCGCGGCAGAAGCTCCAGCCCCGCCAAAGACTTGACGACGTAATCCTGGGCCCCCGCCCGTATCGCGTCCTGGGCCACCTGTTCATCGTCCAGTCCGGTCAAGACCACCAGCGCGATCGCTGGCGCCGCCGTCCTCAGCCGGAACACCGCATCGAGACCGGCCGCATCGGGCAAGCCGAGATCGACGAGCAGGCAGTCGTATTCGGGGAACGGCGCACGCGCCAAAGCAGCGCGCAGCGTTTCGCAAAGTTCGGTCTGCCACGCCGAGAACGATTCGGCGAGCTTCGTCCGGATCAACCTCTGGTCACCCGGATTGTCTTCGATGACCAGCAATTTTTTCGGCGGTACCGGAACAATCATCTATGAAAGATGCAACATCGGACACCGGAAGTAAACGCCGCCCGATACGGGCATCAGGGCTCCGAACTCAGACAACCGAATCCTTAATGTGCCCCTGAATGATGGTGTCACCCCGAGCGGAGCGAGGGATCTTTCGGGCACAAACGGCAGCCGCCAGCGGCTGAAAGATCTCTCGTCGCTGTCGCTCTGTCGGGATGACAGGGGGGACGATGACATTGACCAATTCGAAACCTGAGTTCGGAGCCCCGGATACGGCGTCCGCCCGAATCCGGTTCCCCGAAATGCGTCCCTGCGCGGCCTTGCGGAAACGGTCGAAACCGAGCCTCAGGCAGCCCTCGGCTGGCGTGCCAGCCATTCCAGAATGGATGGCACCATGGCCTTACAGGTAAGGGTAAAGGACGCCAGCAATTTGTCCTTCTCCTGGGTCATGTGCAGCAGATTGTCGACCACCTTGCGCAGCATGTCGCGGGAGAACGAGGGGGCGCTGAGAACCATGGGAAGTTTCGGCCCCAGAGCAGCCCTCAACGCAGCAATGAGCACCTCGCTCTTGTCGATGTTGAGACGCTGCACCTCTTCGAGATTTTCACTGGCGATATAGCACAGCACGTCGCCGAAAACCCTTGCCGTGGCCTTGTCCAGCGCGGCGACCACGTTGAAGAAGGCTTTGTCGCGGGCGAAAAAGGCCCACGCCTTGTCCCCCAAGAGCTTGCGGTAGAAATCGTACATCTCACGGTTCCAGACCGCGATGCCGCCGATCGCTTCCGGCCGGTCGGCCAGAATTTCGGGGAAGTCGGCACCCGTGGCCTCCTTCACCTTCCGCAGCAGAGCCGGCTCGAACCGGGCGACGGCGGCCACCGCGTCTTCAGTCGGCAAGGCCACCAGCGCCTCGCCGATCTCGATCAGATGCTGGTACGTCAGATGGCGGCGATAGGCGTCCAGCAGCGGCAATTGCCAGACGAACGCCACATTGCGGACGATTTCACGGATCTTGCGGTCCTCAACGGGGTCGTGGGCGGGCCGCTGGACCTCGACCTTGCGGGTCTTGCGGAAGAACAGGAAAGATTTCTTGGCGACGGGTTCCGTCACGGTCTCGACGGGACGGTCGAGTTCGCACACTTTCTTGGCGCAGGTGCGCACGAGAAGGTGCTGGATCTGATTGAGGCTGACCCCGCACACCAGCAGCGCGTCGTCGTCGCGCACCGGGCCGCTGCCGTCCTTGGAGCGGACGACATCGTCGGCCGCGTCCCGGTGGGCGGCGAACACCTGGATGAATTCCGTAAGAACGCGAGGGTTGGAGATGATGTCGAGATACGTCACCGAGCCGTCAAGAAACCCGGCGTGCTGAAATTTCGCCAGCACCTTTTTCAAGCCGTCGATGATGGCCTTCTTGGTATCTCCGTCGATATCCACCGGGGGTGGAAGCATCGGTACCGCCATGACACCAGCCATCCTCAGCATGCGACTGCTCTAAGATGTACCTCCCCCTTGGCTCTATGGCAACCCGCGGAGAAAACGAGAGCATGGTTTTCACAAGAAGACCGGGCGGATTTCCCGCATGGGAGCAAACCCGGGCCTCGGCACGCCGGCATCCCTGCGAACGCCCCGGTCAGCGCCCGCCCGAAAACAATGAGGCGACGCCGGCGGCAGGAGCGCCATTGCCGCCGCGATTGACGGCATAGACGCCCCGCTGGTCGGGGACGGGGCGGAATCGGTCGGAAATACCAAGCACGGTTTCGGCACCGCCAAGGTAAAGAAGCCCATCGTCGGGCATATTGCGGCTGATGGCGTCGAGGACGCGGGCCTTCGTCGGCTGATCGAAATAAATCAACACATTGCGGCAGAACACGATATCGAACTGACCCAACGACTTGGGGTCGCCAAGGAGATTGAAATCCCGATATTGCACCATCGCCCGAATGGAGGGGTCGATCTGCCACATCTCGTTGTTCTTTTTGAAATATTTCACGAGTAGCTGAATGGGAAGCCCACGCTGCACCTCGAACTGCGAGTAGAGACCGGCCTTGGCCTTCTCCAGCATCTCCGCGGAAATGTCGGTGCCGACGATCTCGATCTTCCAGCCGGCCAGACGGGCAGCCTCCTCCTTGAGGATCATCGCCAGCGAATAGGCTTCCTGGCCCGACGAGCAGGCCGCCGACCAGATGCGGAAGGATTTTTTCGCGGCACGAGCCTGGAGCATTTGCGGCAGTGCGGCCGTGCGGAACAACTCGAATGGCTTGATGTCCCGGAAGAAGAACGACTCGTTGGTCGTCATCGCCTCGGTGATCTCGCGCAGCAGATCCTCGCTGGCGGCGCGCAATGAGCCGAGGAGGTCATCGAGGCCCTTCATGCCGCGCCGACGCGCCACCGGAGTGAGCCGGCTCTCCAGCAGGTAGGACTTGTCGGCCGTGACGATCAGCCCGGAACGTTCCTTCAGGATCTTGGCGATGAGGTCGAAATCCTCGGCCCGCATGTCAGCGCCTCGCCGCAGTCTTCATGATCCACGGAGCGATCTCGGGCAGCGGAAGGATGGCCGAACAGATTCCGGCGGTGGCCACCGCTCCGGGCATGCCCCAGACCACGCTGGTGGCCTCGTCCTGGGCGATCATCGCGCCGCCAGCGGCGATCACCGCCTGGCCGCCCTTAAGCCCGTCCGAGCCCATGCCGGTGAGGATGCAGGCCAGTACGCGCCGGCCGTAGGCGGCCGCCACGCTGCGCAACATGGGATCGACCGCCGGCCGGCAAAAGTTCTCCGGCGGGTTCTTGTTGAGGCGCAGCACCTTGTCCGCACCCTTCGTCTCCACGACCATATGGAAGTCGCCCGGGGCGATGTACACGCGCCCGCCCCGAATGACCTCCCCGTCCTGGGCCTCCCGCGCCTCCCAACCGGAAACGCGGGAGATGTGCTCGGCGAGGATGGTGGTGAAGGTCGACGGCATGTGCTGGGTGATGAGGATGGGCTGGCGCACCGTCCCGGCGCGCATGGTCCCCAGCACCGCGAACAGCGCCTGGGGCCCCCCGGTCGAACTGCCGATGGCGATGACGTCCGGGGGCTCGATCGCTTGGTTGCGCACGACCGGGGGCGGCGAAACAACGGCCGGGCGCGGCGGCATGATGGGACGGAGCGGCTGCGCGGGTGCGCCCGGGCGCACCGGCCGGCGGGGATTGCGGTGCCGCGCCATGCCAAGCGCCTTCACCTTTCCCAGCAGTTCGGTCTTGAAATCCATGCCGCCGGCCAAATCGCGCGTGCTGGTCGGCTTGGGAATATAATCGGAGGCGCCCATCTGAAGCGCCCGCATCGACACGTCGGCGCCCTTCAGAGTCAATGTCGATTGCATGATGACGCGCACGCCGGGATCGATCTGGAGCAGTTTCGGCAGCGCGGTCATGCCGTCCATGATCGGCATTTCGATGTCGAGGAGCACGACGTCGATGTCGTTGCGTTCCAGCGCCGAGACGGCCATCTGGCCATTGCCCACCGAGGCGGCGACGGCGATCGCCGGGTCTTCCTCGAGAATGCGCGTCACCAATCCGCGCACCACGGCGGAATCGTCGACCAACATCACACGGATGCGGTCGCTGGCAGTTCCGGGTATGGCGGGATCCAAAACCAAGGCATTCGCTCCGACGGAAAGGAAAGGGTCAGAGCAATCCGACCTGGGAAAACTTCGCCTGAAGGATCTCGCTGTCGAAGGGCTTCATGATGTACTCGTTGGCCCCGGCAGTGATCGCCTCTTGAATGTGATCGATATCGTTCTCGGTGGTGCAGAACACCACGACGGGATGATCCCCGCCCGGCAGCTTGCGCAACCCTCGAAGAAAGTCGATACCGTTCATGATGGGCATGTTCCAATCGAGAAGAACGGCATCCGGCATTTGCTTCCGGCACAGATCGAGCGCCTGTTGCCCGTCTTCAGCTTCCTGCGTACTGAAATTGAGCTCATGCAGGATCTTTCTGGCCACCATGCGGATGACCTTAGAGTCGTCGACGATCAGGCAAGACTTCATGGCCAAGCAAACTCCCACTTGGAGGCTGTGGGGCCGGAAGCCCAGACCTCGCCCCTCTGACCCGAAACCCTAATACTATTCGCTCCGGGTAAAATCCAGAAGCTTGGCGACGTCCAACACCACCAGGAGTTTATCCTCAAGCCGATAAATGCCGAGTGAGAATTCGCGCCACTTCGGATCCAGGGTGGGCGGATTGCGTTCGAACTTGGCGGCCGGCAGGGACAACACCTCCCCCACCGAATCCACCATCAGGGAATAGAGTTCGCCCCCCATGTCGACCACGACGCTCATGCCTTTGTCGTCCGCCGGCCGGCTGCCGAGGTCGAGGCGCAGCCGGACGTCGATGGCGGTGACGATACGGCCGCGCAGATTGAGGCTGCCGGCCACCTCGCGGGGCGCCAGAGGGATGCGGGTGATCTTCTGCGGCCCCAGCACGTCCTGGACTGTCAGCACCGGGATGCCGAACAACTGGCCGTCGATCAGCATCGTGACGAAGTCCTGCGTCTCCGGCGCGGCCAGATCGGTACTCTGGCGCTTGGCTGGAACGATCTGGTTCATGCGGCACCTTTGATGGCGGCGAGCGTCTGGGCGATGGTCATCAGCAGCGAGTCACGATCGAACTTGGCGACGTAGTCGTTGAAGCCGACTTGCCGGCCCCGTTCGAAATCCTTGTCGGTGGCGTGCGACGACAGCGCCACCATCGGCGTGGCCTGCCAGCGCCCTTCCGAACGCACCGCCGCGGCGAATTCGAAGCCGTTCATGACCGGCATTTCGATGTCGCTGATGATCATGTCGAAGTCCTGGCCCTGCTCACGCAATGCCAGGGCTCGGTCCGGGGCTTCGACCGCGGTCACGTCGTAGCCCGCGACCGACAGCAGCGGCGTCAGCAGGTTGCGGAAGAACGGGCTGTCGTCCACCAGAAGGATGCGGGGGCGGCCGGTTTCGTCGGCACCGAATTCCTTGGTCGAACCGAACCAGTCGCCGAAGGCCTGCGGCAGATAATACCCGGCATCGACGATGGTGGTGGCCCGGCCGGCGATCACCGCCGTGCCGATGGCTCCCGGCATATCGGCGGACAATTCCACCTTGAGGCGGTCCTCGACGATATCGACGATCTCGTCCACGACCAGCCCCATGGTGCGGTCGTGGTCCGAGAACACCAGAACCGGCTGCCGGCCTTCCTCGCGGAAGCTGTAGGAGCCGTCGATGGATACCAGCGGCATGAGATGGCCGCGGTACTGGACCATCGGCTTGCCGTGACTGTACTCGACGTCCTTGACCTCGACCTCCTCCAGGCGGGCCACCAGGGCCAGCGGCACCGCCTTGAGGTCGCTGCCGCCGGCGCGGAACACCAACAGCGAGGTCTTGGCATCGGAATGGCTTTCGCGCACGACCTGCGCCTCGGTGCTCTGCGAGCCGCCCATCAGCGCCGACTCGCCCGTGGCGGCGGCGATGCCGTTGGGATCGAGGATCATGATCACCGAGCCGTCGCCGAGGATGGTGTTGCCCGAGAACATCGAGATGTGCCGCAGGATCGGCGCCACCGGCTTGACCACGATTTCCTCGGTGTCGAACACCCGGTCGACGATGATCCCGAAGGTGTAGGTGCCGACCTGGGTGACGACGATGAACGTCTCCTGCCGCTCGGCTTCCTTGTCGTCGGTCAGGCGCAACAGCCGCTTCAGGCTGACCAGCGGCAGCAGGCGATCGCGCAGGCGCAGCACCGGCGCGTTGTTGATGGTCTCGATGCCGTGCTCGGAATTGTTGGTGACGCGCACCAGCTCCAGCACGCTGATCTGGGGAATGGCGAACCGTTCCCCGGCGCATTCGACGATCAGCGCCGAAACGATGGCCAGGGTCAGCGGTATCTTGATGACGAAGGTCGAGCCGCGGCCCGGCTGGGACTTCAGTTCGACGGTGCCGCCGATCCGCTCGATGTTGGTGCGGACCACGTCCATGCCGACGCCGCGCCCGGAAACGCTGGTGACCTTTTCGGCGGTCGAAAATCCCGCCCGGAAGATGAACTGATAGATCTGCTGGGGCGTCATGCCGTCCAGTTCGGCCTCGGAGGCAAGGCCGTTCTGCACCGCCTTCGCCTTGATCCGGTCGATGTTCAGGCCGCGGCCGTCGTCGGAAATCTCGATGATGATGTGCCCGCCCTCGTGGTAGGCGTTCAGCACGACCTTGCCGATTTCCGGCTTACCCACCCGCTTGCGCTCCTCGGGGCCCTCCAGGCCGTGATCGGCCGAATTGCGCACCATGTGGGTGAGCGGGTCCTTGATCAGCTCCAGAACCTGGCGGTCCAACTCGGTCTCGGCCCCCAGCATCTGGAGGTCGATCTTCTTGCTCATTTCGAGCGCGAGATCGCGGACGATTCGCGGAAGCTTGGCCCAGGCGTTGCCGATGGGCTGCATGCGGGTCTTCATCACCCCTTCCTGGAGGTCGGTGGTGATGTGGGACAGCCGTTGCAGGGGCGCCGTGAACTCGCTGTCGTCGCGCCCCCGCACCATCTGGAGCAGCTGGTTGCGGGTCAGCACCAGTTCGGACACCAGCGTCATCAGCCCTTCGAGAAGCTCGACGTTGACGCGGATGGTCTGCGCCGCCACCGACGATTCCTTGGGATGGTCGGCCGCGGCCGCCGGCGCCGATTCGCGCACGGCCGGCGGCTGCGCAGGCGCGGCCGGAACGCTGGGCGCCACCGCGGCCGGTTCCGGTTCGGGCTCCGCTTCCGGCTCAGGGGCCGGTTCGGGTTTGGCCTCGGGCGTGGCCTTGGATTCGAAAAGGGCGTCCAGATCGATCTCGGCCACCGGTTTCTTGGCTGGGCCCGCCTTGCCCTGGGCGCCGGCCGCCCCGCCCCGCCCTTCGGCCATGGCGTCGAGGCGCTCGATCAAATCGCCGTCGCTGCCCTCGGGCTCGCATTCGTTCTGTTCCAGGTGGGTCAGGATCGACTTGATGCGGTCGATCGCCGCCAGAATCAACGTCACCGCATCCGGCGTCACTTCGAGTTCGCCGTCGCGGAACTTGCCCAACACGTTCTCCGAGGCGTGGGCGACGTGTTCGAGGCGCGGCAGACCCAGGAAGCCGCAGGTTCCCTTGATGGTGTGGACCAGACGGAAAATGTTCTGGAGTATCGAGGGCTCGGGATTCTGCTCAAGCTTGACCAGTTCAAGGTCCAGAACCGACAGGCTCTCCGACGTCTCGGTCAGAAACTCGCTGAGAAGATCATCCATGGTCGGCTCCAGTTTTCCGCCTGACACCGGGGGCAAGTCGCGAGCACGGGTTTGTCGCGGTTGTTGAAAACTTGCCCGACCATCATTGTCATATCACGCCCGAAAAATCTTTAGAAGCTACCTAACCGTTGGAATCGGAGTAAACATCGCCGCTCTCGTCTTCCAGGCGAAGTTCCACCCGGGTCGAATCGGCGCGCACCGACAGCGTCCCCCCGGCCCGGGCCGCCAATTGGCGGGTAAGAACGGCTTGAGCCCCGCGCGGCCCGGAGGCGTCCCGGCCATCGACAAGAACCGCGCGGGCTTCGTCGTCCAGGTTGGCGACGTCCCCCGAGGCCGTCATCGTCAGGCGCGCGCCCCGGCCCGAACCGGCGGCGATGGTGATGGTGCCGCCACGCGACAGCGCGTCGCGTCCGATCAGAACCACATTGACTATCAGCCGCGCCAAGTCGGCGGACAACTCCCCGGCATCGACCCGCCATGCCAGAACGAGGCCGGCCGATGACGCCGAAACCGTCCGCTTCAGGTAGCTTTCGACAAGGTCGCGGATCGCCGCCGCGGGCTGATCCTTGGCGGTCGGCGCGAAAGCCGCGCGGAGGAATTTCAACCGGGCCGCCGCGCCGGCGGCGCTGTCGGCGACCAGCCCCAGCGTCTCCCCGTCGCCGCCCGTCTCTTCCAGCAGTTCAGCGCCCGCGGCCGCCGCGCCCACCGGGCCGGCGAGGTCATGGCACAGCCGCGCGCACAGAAGCTCGGCGATCTTGAATTCGTCGTGATCAGGGGCGGACATCGGGATCGGACAACCCCCTTGCTGGCGATCCTTCGCCGGGGAAGGTTAGCAGCCTTCCCCGAAGGTGATAAAGCGAAAACCCCCGTTCCGCCCCCTCTGCCGTCAATCGCGCAAAAGCTCCATGGCGCGGTTCAACTGGCTCATCCGCTGGTGGCTGCCATACAGGGAATCGGGATGGTGGATGGTTGCGAGCATCCGGAACCGGGCGCGGACCGCCCGCTGGTCGGGCCGCGAGGCCGGGGAAAACCCAAGGACGTGCAGGGCTTCCGCGCGGGTGTTGACGCCTTCGGGCAAAGGCTCGAAGGCGAGAACCGAGATCACCGCGCGCATCCGCTCGATTTCCTCGCGGCAGGTTTCCAGGGCGCGGCCGTCGCCGGCCGGCTCGGGCGGATGGCCGCGGGAGTGTCCCGAAGGCTCGATCCGGACCTCGAATTCCCCCCTGTCCAAAGCCACGGCGATGGCGAGCGCGCGCCGGATGAACGGCACGTCGTAGCCGGGGGCCATACGCACCTGCAAGCGGGGTTTGCGCCTCCAGGGGCGGCCTTGGGCGGGGCCGGATTTGAGGATCACCGTCTCGCGGTCGCCCGGCACCGGCTCGCCGGGATCGGGATGGGCGGCGATCACCGCCGCGGGAAAGGCAAGCAGCGCGGACCGGGCGATGTCGCCCACGTTGACCCGCCGGCGGGCAGCCAGGGCCTCCACCGCGTCGCGGAACGCGGCCGAACAGGGAATGGTATAGGAATGCTTTATGACGCTGGCTTCGGCTTCGGCCGAGGCGGTTTCGCCGGCGTCGCAGGCGGCGCTGTCCATCGATCGGTTTGGCCCCGGTTGCTGACCGGCAACGAATAGGCCCCGTCCGCACATCCGTCAACTGCGGACGCCGACACCGGCCCACGCCCCCCCCTCCCCGCGCCAGCGGCCGGCATGGTCCGGTCCGCCTTGCGGCGGTGGGAGGCCGGACGGCGACCCGAACCGGAAATCGTTACGGCTGCTTCCTTCCGGACCTGACCGGGTTGGCGACGGGTCCGCCCGCCGCCGGCCTCCCGGGGGGACTATATCCGCCCTCCCCGGCCGGAATGCAAGGACATTCACCCGGCTCCGCCCAGCCGCCGGTCGAGGAAATCGACCACCGTCGCGCCGATGCCGCGTTGCCATAAATCCGAGTGCCCGCCCCCGGCGATGAAGACCCCCTCCTTGTCGGTCGCCGCCGCGTCGAACAGCCGGCGTCCGAGGCCGATCGGCACGACATCGTCGGCATCCCCGTGGACGATCAGCAAAGGGGCCTGGACCGCACCGATCTTGGCGAGATTGTCGAAGCGGTCGACCATCAGCATGCCGGCAAGCCCCGAGGGCACCACCGCGGGCGCCAGATCGGGCAGACGGGTATAAGGCGCTTCCAGCACGACCGCGGCCACGGCGTATTCGGTGGCCATCTGCACGGCAACCCCGGTCCCCAGCGATTCCCCGTAGAGCGCCACCTGCGGCGCCTTTACGCCCCGGACCCCCAGCCAGCCGAGCGCGGCGCGGGCGTCCGCGTAAAGGCCTTTTTCGCTCGGCCGCCCGGGATTGCCCCCGAACCCGCGGTACCCGGCGAGGAGCACGCCGAAACCGGCATCCAGCAGGGCGCGCGCCTTGACGGCCCGGTGGGCCAGGGATCCCGAATTGCCGTGGAAAAGGACCACGGTCGCCCCGCCGGGCCGCCGCGACGGCGCGTACCAGCTGGCGACCAGCACCCCGTCGGCGGTCCGCACCGGGACGGAGACCATCTCCGGCAGACCCGCTTCGGCGGGTTCGCCCCGGACCGGCGAAGGGAAATAAATCATCCCGCGCTGAAAGACGGCCATGCCACCGACCAGCAGCACATAGCCGCCGGCCAGGGCCCCCAGCATCTCGACGACCACTCGGCCCTCCTTGTCGCCGTCAGGGAGCCTATGCCCCCCGGCCGCGGTTCATGCGATTCTCGACCAGATCCTCGACCACCCCGGGATCGGCAAGCGTGGACGTATCGCCGAGGTTGGCGAAATCGTCCTCCGCGATCTTGCGCAGGATGCGGCGCATGATCTTCCCCGACCGGGTCTTGGGCAAGCCGGGGGCCCATTGGATCAGGTCGGGCGTGGCGATGGGGCCGATTTCCCGGCGGACCCAGGCGACCAGATCCTTGCGCAACTCCTCGGAGGGATCGACGCCCTGGATCAGGGTGACGTAAGCGTAGATGCCCTGTCCCTTGATCTGGTGCGGGTAGCCCACCACCGCCGCCTCGGCCACCTTGGCATGGGCCACCAGGGCCGATTCGATCTCGGCGGTTCCCATGCGGTGCCCCGCGACGTTGATGACGTCGTCGACCCGGCCCGTGATCCAGTAATAGCCGTCGCCGTCGCGGCGGCAGCCGTCGCCGCTGAAATACATCCCCTTGTACGTGGAGAAATAGGTCTGGACGAAGCGGCCATGGTCTCCGTACACCGTGCGCATCTGGCCCGGCCAGGAATCGGCGAGGCAGAGGTTGCCCTCGGCGGCGCCGTCCAGCGCCCGGCCCTCGGCATCCACCACCACCGGCCGGATTCCGAAGAACGGGCGGGTCGCCGATCCCGGCTTTTGCGGGATCGCCCCCGGCAGCGGCGCGATCAGGATTCCGCCGGTTTCGGTCTGCCACCAGGTATCGACGACCGGGCAGCGCCCGTCTCCGACGACGCGGTGATACCACAGCCAGGCTTCCGGATTGATGGGTTCGCCCACCGACCCCAGCAGGCGCAGGGATTTGCGGCTGGTCGTGCGGACGATGTCCTCGCCCTCGCGCATGAGCGCGCGGATAGCGGTGGGAGCGGTGTAGAAGATGTTGACCTTGTGCTTGTCGATCACCCGCCAGAAGCGCGAGGCGTCGGGATAGGTGGGCACCCCCTCGAACATCAGCGTGGTGGCACCGTTGGCCAGGGGGCCGTAGACGATGTAGCTGTGGCCGGTGACCCAGCCGACATCGGCGGTGCACCAATAGATGTCGCCATCGTGGTAATCGAAGACGTACTGGTGGGTCATCGACACATAAACCAGATAGCCGCCCGTGGTGTGGAGCACCCCCTTCGGCTTGCCCGTCGAACCCGAGGTGTAGAGGATGAACAACGGGTCCTCGGCGTTCATCTCCACCGGCTCGTGCTCGGGCGAGGCATGGTCCACAAGGTCGTGATACCAGTGGTCACGGCCGTGGACCATATGGATGGGGCTGCCGGTATGGCGGACGACGATCACGGTCTCGACCGACCAGCAGGTCTCCAGCGCACGATCGACGTTCGCCTTCAGCGGCACCTTGCGGCCGCCCCGCACACCCTCGTCCGACGTGATGACCAGGCTGGAATTGCAGTCCTGGATGCGTCCGGCCAAGGCGTCGGGGGAAAAGCCGCCGAAGACGACCGAATGGATGGCGCCGATCCGCGCGCAGGCCAGCATGGCCACCGCCGCTTCGGGGATCATCGGCAGGTAGATGGTGACCCGGTCGCCCCTCGTGACGCCCAGGCCGGCCATGGCGTTGGCAAGCCGGCAAACGCGCTGGTGCAGGTCCCGGTAGGTGATGTGCTCGGAACGGCCGGGGTCATCACCCTCCCAGATGATGGCGGTCTGCTCGCCCCGGGTTGCCAGGTGGCGATCCAGACAATTGGCGGCGACGTTGAGGGTACCGTCGTGGAACCAGCGGATATGCACGTCACCGCTATACGAGACGTCCTTGACCTTGGTGTAGGGCGCGATCCAGTCGAGCCGCTTGCCGTGTTCGGCCCAGAATCCTTCGGGATCGCGGATCGAGCGTTCGTACCATTCCGCATAGGTCTTGTCGTCGATCCAGGCGGATTTCGCGAAGCCGCTGGGAACGGGAAAAGTTTCCGACATTCTTAGGACGCCTCCGTCTTGGCTGGCTTTGCCCCTTTGCCTTCACGCAAGAGACGTTACCGCTGGCGCAAGCGCCGGATTATCCTCGACTTGCCGATGGCAGACAACCCCGGGCGGCACACCAGTCCACACTTTTGGACAGGCCGCCACAATCCCGACCGAAGCCGTATATTCCAAAAGAAAGACCGGAATTCAGCCATCTCCGGCCATGTTCCGGGGTAGGCCCCGTCAATCCAGCCCGACCAGGGAGCGGGCGAACGCCCGGGCCTCGAAGGGCCGCAGGTCGTCGGCCTTCTCGCCGACCCCGATGGCGTGGACGGGCAGCCCGAACGTCTCGGCGAGGGCGACCAGCACGCCGCCCCGGGCCGTGCCGTCCAGCTTGGTCAGGATCAGGCCGGTGACGTCCACCATGTCCTTGAAAACCTCGACCTGGGAATGGGCGTTCTGGCCGACGGTGGCATCGAGCACGAGCAGGACGTCGTGGGGTGCCGTGGGGTCCTGCTTCCTGATGACGCGCACCACCTTCTGGAGTTCCGCCATCAGATCCGACTTGTTCTGCAACCGGCCGGCGGTGTCGATGAAGAGAAGGTCGTCGCCGCGCCTTTTGGCCTCGGCAAGCGCGTCGAAGGCCAAGCCGGCCGCATCGGCGCCGGTGTCGCGGGCGATTACCGGACACCCCGTGCGCTCGCCCCACACGTTGAGCTGCTCGACGGCGGCAGCCCGGAAGGTGTCGCCCGCCGCCAGCAGGACGGATAGGCCCCGGTCGCGGTAATGCTTGGCCAGCTTGCCGATGGTAGTGGTCTTGCCCGAGCCGTTGACGCCGACCACCAGGACGACGTGAGGCCGACGGCTTACGTCCGGTTCCAGCGGCTTCGCCACCGGCTCCAGGATATCGGCCACTTCATCGGCCAACGCCGCCTTGACTTCCGCGGGCTCGACATCCTGCCCGAAGCGGGTCTTGGCCAGGCGCGCGGTCACCCGGCCGGCGGTGGCGACGCCGAGATCGGCGGTGATGAGCAGTTCCTCCAGTTCCTCCAGCGCCTCGTCGTCCAGCTTGCGCTTGGTGAACAGCGTGGTGATGCCCTGGGTCAGCCGCGACGAGGATTTGGACAGGCCGGCCTTGAGCTTGGCGAGCCACCCGGCCTTGCCCGCCGGCTCGCTCTCTTCGGCGACGACGGCTTGCTCGGCGGCGCCCCCCGGCGGCCCGGATTCCGGAATGGACTGGACGTCGAGGTCCGCCTCGGCCGCGACCGGCTCGTCAGGCTGCGCGGCCCGGCGTCCATCGGCCTTGCCCCAAAGACGCCCAAACAAACCGGTCTTGCTCATGCTGCCTCCTCGGCCACCAAGCCGGCCCCTTCGACCGCCACGGCCCGCGCGGAAACGAGGGTTCCATCGGCCGCGGCGCCGGCCAGCCGCACCGGCAGATAATGCTCGGAATGTCCCCGCCCCTCCTGCTCGATCAGCACGCTGACGGTCCGCCCCAGCCGGGAGCGCAGGAACACCGCCATGGCCGCCTCGCCCTTGGCACGCAGGCGCGCAGCCCTGTCGCGCACCACGTCGCCCGGCACCTGTGGCATGCGCGCGGCCGGGGTCCCCGGGCGCGGCGAGAACGGAAAGACGTGCAGATGGGTGAACCCGGCCTCGTCCACCAGGTCCAGGGACCGCAGGAACATCCCTTCGTCCTCGGTGGGGAAACCGGCGATGATGTCCGCGCCCAGGGCGACGTCGCCGCGCAATTCCCGCAGCCGGCGGGCCAGCGTCAGGACGTCGGCGCGGCTGTGGCGCCGCTTCATCCGCTTCAGCACCAGATCGTCGCCGGCCTGGACCGACATGTGGAAGTGCGGCATCAGCCGCTCATCCTCGGCGATCGCCCGCAGCAAGTCCCCGTCCACCTCGACCGGGTCGATCGACGACAGGCGCAGCCTGCGCAACTCGGGGACCTGCGCCAGCAGGCGGCGCACCAACTGCCCCAGATTGGGCCTGCCCGGCAGATCGCCGCCATAGGCGGTGATATCGACGCCGGTCAGCACCACCTCGCCGAAACCCTGGGAAACCAGCGTCCGGACCTGTTCGGCGATGTGCCCCATGGGAACCGAGCGATTGGGCCCCCGGCCAAACGGAATGATGCAGAACGTGCAGCGGTGGTCGCAGCCCTGCTGAACCTCGACGAAGGCCCGCGCCCTGCCCTCGAACCCCGATACCAGATGCCCCGCGGTCTCGCGCACCTGCATGATGTCGGTGACGACGATGCGCCCCGCCGGGGGCTTGGCGAAGACCTCGGGGCGCATCTTGTCGGCGTTGCCCAGCACCTGGTCCACCTCGGGCATGCCGGCGAACAGTTCCGGATGGACCTGGGCGGCGCAGCCGGTCACCACGATGCGCGCGTCCGGCCGCTCGCGCCGCAGCCGGCGAATCGCCTGGCGCGCCTGCCGCTCGGCCTCGGCGGTGACGGCGCAGGTGTTGACGATGACGGTTTCGCAACCCGCCGCGCCGGCACCCGCGTGCGCGCGCATCACTTCGGATTCGTAGGCGTTGAGGCGGCAGCCGAAGGTGACGATCGTGGGGCCGCTCATGGCGACAGGCTCGGGTCGAGCCGCCCGGAGAAGGCCACCGCCACCGGGCCGGTCATCAGCACGTGGTCGTCCTTCAGCCATTCGATGCCCAGAACGCCGCCGTCCAGAACGATTTCGGCCTGGCGTCCGGCGAGGCCGCGGCGGGCGGCGGCCACCAGGGTGGCGCAGGCGCCGGTCCCGCAGGCGCGGGTGATGCCCGATCCGCGCTCCCACACCCGCATGCGGATGCGTCCGGGCTCCAGCACCTGGGCGACCTCGATATTGGCCCGCTCGGGGAAAAACGCGTGCCGTTCCAGAATGGGGCCGACCGCCGCCAGGTCGACGGCCTCCACGTCCGGGACGAAGAACACCGCATGGGGATTGCCCATGCCCACCCCGACCGGATCGGCCAGGGGACCGACGGCCAGGGGCAGATGCAGGGTGTCGACCGGTTCGGCCACGGGGATGTCCCGCCAATCGAGGCGGGCGGGGCCCATATCCACAGCCACCAGCCCTCCGCTCCGCCGCTCGGCGTCGAGAAGGCCGGCGCGGGTTTCAATCACCACCTTCTCGCGACCGCTCTCCTGCATCAGCAGCCATGCGACGCACCGTGTGGCGTTGCCGCAGGCCGAGACTTCGGAACCGTCCGCATTGAAGATGCTCATCCAGGCGTCGGATACGCCGCCCCGGGCCGGGCCGACGACGATGAGCTGGTCGCATCCGACCCCGGTTTGGCGGTCGGCGAGAGCGGAGACCTGCGCCGGAGACAAGGTCAATGAATCACCGCGCGCATCGAGAACGACGAAATCGTTCCCGAGCCCGTGCATCTTGAGGAAGGCGCGGCCGGAGGCGGTCATCATGGCTGGCGTTATATGGGCCGGATCCCCCGCGAGTCCATAGTATTGGCGGCAGCCGGCGAATCTCCGCTTGACGCCGTGTCCACCGGCCAGTAGAAACGCGGCTTCTTCGCGCCACCACCATATCAGGCGCTCGGCCGCCAATGGGCGCCGGGCGAGACGGACAGAAGGATTTGAGACCATGGCACGTCGTTGCGCCATCACCGGCAAGGGTGTCCTGACCGGGAACAACGTCAGCCACGCCAACAATAGGACCCGGCGCCGCTTCCTGCCCAATTTGCAGGAGACCTCGGTCCTGTCGGATGCGCTGAACCAGATGGTGCGGCTCAAGGTCTCGACCCGTGGCCTCAAGACGATCGAGCACAATGGCGGCCTCGACGCCTATCTGCTCTCGTGTTCCAACACCTCCCTGACGGACGATGCCCGGCGCATAAAGCGGCGCATCCAGAAGGCGTTGGCGAACAAGCAGGCGACGGCGTAACACCCCTCGCGGCAATTGGCGTACAGGGTCCGCGGGCAGCCGCGGGCCCTGTTTGCGTTTGCGAGGCGCGCGTTCAGGCCGAAAGCGATTCCCTCAGAATGAGGGCGAGCGACTGGGCCGCCGCCGACGCACCCGGGTTCAACGCGATCGATAGCGTCATCTTCGGCAGGGGCGGGAATCCCTGGCGCTCGTCGGCGACGCACATTCCCTCGCCCACCATGTCGGCCGACAGCGGCGCAATGCCCACGCCCGCTTCCAGGGCGCTTCTGACCACAGGCCACCGGGGGGATTCGCAGACGATTTCCCATCGGATTCCGGCAGCGGAGAGTGCCGACAGCGCCGCCTGCCGGTAAACGCTTCCCCGGCTGAACAGAACGAGCGGAACCGCCGGCCCAAGTCCGGCCATCAGGGGGCGCCGCGACGCCCAAACCATCCGCACCGTCTTCGCCGCGCCGTGATCGCGTGCGGCCGTGGCCAGCGACGCCTCGACGGCGACGTCGAACCCGCCGTCGCCGAGAACGGAAATCAAATCGCCGGTCAGACGCTGATCCACCGCCAGGGATGCGGTCCCGTTCCGCTTGCGGAAATCGCGCACGATGGCGTCGAGGGGAAGCGCCCCGTATTCTTCCGGCGCCCCCATGCGGACCACCTCGCCCATCGCCCCGCCGGAAAGCCGGTCGATGATCTCGTCGTTCAGGGCCAGCATCCGCTCCGCATAGGCCAGCACGATCTCGCCTGCACGGGTAAGCCCCACACGGTCGTGGGACCGGGTCAGAAGCGCCGTGCCGACAACGTCCTCCAATCGGCGCAGCCGCTGGCTGATCGCCGGCTGGGTACGAAGCAGACGACGGCCCGTCGCCGTGACGCTGCCGGTTGCCGCGACCGTCTGAAAGGTCCGCAACAGCGACAGGTCAATATCCCTACGCATGATGATAGCGCTCCGTCTTATGGCCCCATAAGAACTATGAATTACGAATAATTATAGACAGCCATCATCATCGACTCGCGGATTTGGCGTTTTACATGGTGGCGCGATCATGCGAACGAGAGCCGTTGTCGTGGTTGGCGACAAGTTTGCGAATTTTGGCGCTAACAAAGACGTCCTTACCATTTCCCAACTGCGGGGGTTCCTTTCGCTTCCGCGAGAATTGGTTCTCGATCGCGAACGCATAGCGTTGATCCCCGGCCAGGGGCTGTCGGACGGCGATGTGCTGGAGGTATCGGAGAAGGCGGCGCACTCGGCCGTTCGCGCATCGTGCGATCTCAGCCGCTGGCCGATGACGGCGGCCCGGGCGCAGAAGGACCTGTCGCACAAGCACCACCCAAGAAACACAATGATATCGGTTCCACGCCGATTAAATGACGACACTTATGAGATCGATGTCATGATCGATGACGGCTGCGAATTGATGGGCGACCATCAGACCGGCCAGCATCTTCAAGGAATGATGATCGTCGAAGCGGCGCGACAGGCATTTATCGCCGTGACGGAGCTCAGCATTGATGCCAGCGCTGTCTACGAAAAATATTTCGTATTCGATTCTTTGAGCGTTGAATACAAACGCTTCATGTTTCCCGTATCGATATCCCTACTATGCACGATTGATTTTATGGAGAAAACCGCCAACAGTTATCGATTTCGCATGCACATCGATGCGCAACAAGCCGGAGATCTTGTCGCAACGATTGCTGTAACGTTCGGTGTTGTAAAATACAAGAGCCTGTCTCGAATTGAATCGACATTGGCGACGGCATGCCTTGAAAAATATGTAAAGGCTACCACCACACCTATTTCTGAAAATGCCCCTCACCCCAACACGGCATTGGCCTCCTGAAACGGGGGCCGACATGTTGAAATTTGCGTTTTTCGATGTCGATGAGACGTTGGTGTGCCTAAAAAGCATGCTGAGTTTTCAGGAGTTCTGGTGCGCCACGTACGGGACCCCTTGCGAATGCCGGATTTTCCGGGCCGAAATGCGAAAGCTCCGATTAGGACGGGCTTCCCGGGAGGTAATGAACCGCCGGTATTATGCGCACTTCGCCGGCCGGTCCGTCGCTTCGGTTCGCGACTGCGCGGTTGAATGGTTCCGTCGGGTCGAGCGCGATATCCCAAATCTGTTCAACCCCGGCATCGTCGCGCGACTGCTGGCTCACCGGAACGCCGGCGAAGAGCCTGTCCTGGTGTCCGGGTCCTTCCCCGATATCCTGGCCCCGGTCGCCGCCAGGCTCGGTGTGACGCACGTGCTGTGCACCCGCTTGGTGACGGCACAGGGTCAATACACCGGGGAGATCCGCCTGCCGCAGATGATTGGGGCGGGCAAGGCCCGGGCCGTGCGGGATTTCCTCTTTGCCTCGGGAACCCGCGCCGCCGAATGCTACGCGTATGGCGATGACATCTCCGACCGTTTCATGCTGGCGGCCGTGGGCCACCCGGTGGCGATCGCGGGTCATGCCGCGATGGAGAGCCACGCGAAACAAAAAGCCTGGCCGATCATCGACCCCGTGGACGGCAACGCCGTCCGAAGTCCCGCGCGGCCGCCTGTCGCCTCAGGGCGGAACCTGACGGATCCATGACATTGACCAGCGGTTCTCATTATGCATTTTTCGCTGTCATCCCGAGCCGACGGCGAGGGATCTTTCCGGCACTTTCGCGTGAAAGATCCCTCAGTCGCTCCGCTCCCTCGGGATGACAACATGCCCTGATGCCGCATAATGAGAACCGCTGGACATTGACGCTTGCCCGCGCCTCCCGATTAGGCCATACAAAGGAAAGGGTATTCTTAGTTGCGGCGACAACCGTCAGATGAATTCTCCTTTCGGTTACGACAACGTTGGACAGCCGCCGTTTGAAGCGTCGTTGGACCGGCTGGAGCGCTGTCCGGATGGCTTCATGTCGCTCGATGATTCCCTTCGCCTTCGCTACGCGAACGCCGCCGCCGTCGACATCCTGCGGCTGGCCCAACCGTCTTGTGTCGGGCAAAGCATCGAGGACCTGATCGGCCACGATGACTCAAATCCGATGGCGCGCCATTTGCGGAACGCGCTCGCAGGATCGAAAGCCGCCAATTTCGAGGGAAAATTCGGCGAGCGCTGGATCGACGTCCGAATTCATCCCGTCGCCGATGGGCTGGATGTTTTTTTAAAAGACGTTACCGAGCGAGCCCTGCTTGAGGCATCTCTCAAAGAAGAAGAGGAGCGTCGCAGGCTTGTCGAGCAGCGATTTGAGACGGCGCTTTCCGTCAACCCAATGGTCGTATTCAACCTCGACAAGAATTTAAGATACACATGGGTCTACAACAATCAGATACGACTGAACGATGAGGCGGCAAGAGGGCGCGGCCCGTCGGACTTTTTTGATGCCGAAACCGTGCCGGCAATTCTTAATTTCTTTCGCTCTGTGATCGAGACCGGCAAGCCGGCACGCGCGGAATTGTCGTTGCGCCCGATTTCGATGGGCGAGATCCGCCATTACATCTCCTCGGCCAAGCCGATGTTCTCCGACGATGGTGACGTGGTGGGACTGACCGGCGCGTCCATCGACGTCACGGAGATCGTGCGGCAACGGCAGGAACTGGAGCGCGCCCGCAAGGATGCGCTGCTGGCCAAGGCGGAGGCCGAGCGGGCCAATCTGTCGAAGTCCAAATTTCTGGCGGCGGCGAGCCACGACCTGCGCCAGCCGGTGCAATCGCTGTTTCTGTTGCTGGCGGCGATGGAAAGCCGTCTTGCCGGAACGGAGTTCGCCGATGTCGTCGAGAAAATCGGGGTGGCCCTGGATGCTCTTCGCCTGCTGCTCGACAGCATGCTGGACATTTCCAGGATCGATGCCGGAATCATCGTCCCGAAATTCGACTGCGTGGCGCTCGACCCCGTCCTTAGCCGCCTAGCTCGTGAATATCGCCTGCGGGCCCAGGAAAAGAAGCTTGATCTCCGCTACGTGAAAACGTCCCTGTGCGTGCGGTCGGATGCCTCGCTGATCGAGCGGGCCTTGCGGAACCTGATCGAGAACGCCATCCGCTATACGGTCCGGGGCCGCATTCTGATCGGCTGCCGGCGGTATCCGGGAATGGTCCAGATCGATGTGGCGGACACCGGCATCGGCATCGCGGCCGAACACCGCGAGACCGTGTTCGACGAATTCCAGCAGGTCGACAATTGCGCGCGCGACCGCGCCCAGGGGCTGGGATTGGGATTGACGATCGTGCGCCGTCTCGCCCGCCTGCTGGGCGGAGAGGTCGAACTCGACTCCGCCGTTGCGAAAGGATCGCGATTCTCGCTTCTGCTCCCCGCGGCGCCCGACGTCGATTCCCACCGCCGCCCTTCTTGCCGCTCCGTCAGCGGCGCAGGGCAGCGAATTCTGCTCATCGAGGACGACGCCATGCTCAGCGACAGCCTCGACATGCTTCTGCGGCACTGGTGCTTCACGACCAGCGCGGCCGCCACCGGCGACGCGGCGCTGGACATCGTCCGTCGGGGCTTCCGCCCCACGCTGATCATCGCCGATTACCGTCTGAAGGGAAAAATGAACGGTATCGAAGCCGTCCGCCGCATCGAAGGCGCGCTCGGCGAATCCGTCCCCGCCCTGATCATCACCGGGGACACCGCGCCCGAGAGGATTGGGGAGGCCCTGTGTGGGGGCCTGCGCATTCTCCACAAGCCGATCGCCGCCGAAGACCTCCGCCGCGAACTGGTGCAGATGATCCGGACCGAGGATACCGCGATGGTCAATCGCCACTTTCGCGGCGACGAAACGTCGTGAGGCCGACCTCGTCGAGAAAGGCCTGCTCCTTCCGGTCCGCTTCCTCACGCGCCAGCCTGTCGCGGTTGGCCTGGGTGATTTCGTAGGTCTTCTGCTGGCGGTAAGCCTCGGCCAGGACATCCCGCGCGACGTCGATTTCGGCACGGACGCCCGCGAGGGCGGCCTCAAGCTCCGCGCGGCGGGAAAGCCAGGATTCCGCGAAGGCGCCATACAGATAGCCGGCACCCGTGGCATCTCGCGCGGCCACCTCCTGTTCCGCCGCGAGCTGGCGTTCGGCGTCGGCGATGGCGCCGACGATCTCATCTTCGCGCGTCTGCAACGCCGTCAGCACCCGCCGCTTTTCGTCGACCGCCCAGCGGGCCAGCCGGATCAGGGTCTTCAGACCCCGGGCCATCGCGCCCCCTCCCCTACCGCGAACCCGTCACCGTCATTCGCCGACATTTTCGCCGAGGCCGTTACCGGAAAAGGGCATGCCGAGGATGTTCGCCAACATGGCGTAACATTCGCCCAGGGTGGTCGCTTCCCGCTTCGCCTGCCCCAGGAAGTTCTCCAGCATGGGATAGTAATGGATCGCTTCGTCAACCGCGGGGTCCGTGCCTTGGCGATAGGCGCCGAGGCGGATCAGCTCGGCCATGTCCTCATAGGTCGCCAGCAGGCGCCGGGCCCGCCGCACCAGCGCGTTCTCCTCGTCGTTGTTGCAACCCGGCATGGTCCGCGACACCGACCGCAGGACGTTCACCGCCGGATAGCGTCCGCGGTCGGCGATCGCCCGGTCGAGCACGATGTGGCCGTCGAGGATGCCGCGCACCGCGTCGGCGATCGGCTCGTTGTGGTCGTCGCCGTCCACCAGGACCGTGAACAGTCCGGTGATCGACCCTTTGCCGACGCCCGGCCCGGCGCGCTCCAGAAGCCGGGGCAGTTCGGCGAACACGGTGGGGGTGTAGCCCTTCGATGCCGGCGGCTCGCCGGCCGACAGGCTGATTTCCCGCTGGGCCATGGCGAACCGGGTGACGGAATCCATCAGGCACAGCACGTCGTGCCCCTGATCGCGGAAATGTTCCGCCACCGCCAGGGTGACGTAGGCGGCCTGGCGCCGCATCAGCGGGCTCTCGTCCGAGGTGGAGACCACCACCACGGAGCGCTTCAATCCCTCGGGTCCCAGATCGTCCTCGATGAACTCCCGCGCCTCGCGGCCGCGCTCGCCCACCAGGCCGATCACCGCCACGTCGCACGAGGTATAGCGCGCCATCATCGACAGGATGCTGCTCTTGCCGACGCCCGAACCGGCGAAAATGCCCATGCGCTGGCCCCGGCACATGGTCAGGAAGCCGTTGACCGCGCGGATTCCGAGATCGACCTTGCCCTGCACCCGGCTGCGGGAATGGGCCGATGGCGGGCGGTTGCGGATCGGTTGGGGGACATCCCCCATCGCCAGCGCCCCCAATCCGTCCACCGGCTGGCCAAAGGCGTCGATGACCCGCCCCAACCACCCCTGCCCCGGATAGATGACCGGTTCGGAATCCTGAACCTCGGCCCGGCAGCCCAGGCCGATCCCGTCGATGGCGACGAACGGCATCAGCAACGCCCGACCGGCCCGAAAACCCACCACTTCGCAGGGAACGCGCCGGCCGTCGCGGGCGAGCACATGGCAGCGGTCACCAACCGAGATGTGGCGCTGGACGCCCCCCACCTCGACCAGCATTCCCTGCACGCCGGTCACCCGGCCGAAGACCCGCACGGCGGCGAGCCGCTCGATATCATAGACGAGATTTCGAAACGGCAATTTCAACCTGCGCATTCCATTTCCTGCACGATCCGGGTAGTATCGACATCGGCTGGGATAAAGACCATCCCTAATCGTGGCAAATTCGGCGCCTGTTGCCTTGAAGTCGCCCTATTACCCCCTTATGGTTAGCACATCATCAATACACGGCGATATCGGGATACCGCAGATGCGCGTACTGGTGGTCGAAGACGACCGGATGATGGCCCAGGTCATCGAGACGATGCTCAAGGCCGAGGGAATGGTCGTCGATACGACGGCGCTGGGCGAAGACGGCCTCGAAATCGGCAAGCTCTACGACTACGATATCATCCTGCTCGACCTGATGCTGCCCGACATCGACGGGTACGAGGTTCTGCGGCGCCTCCGCGCCGCGCGGGTCGAAACGCCGGTCCTCATTCTTTCCGGCCTTCAGGAACCGGACAAGAAGATCAAGGGCCTGGGCTTCGGCGCCGACGATTATCTCACCAAGCCGTTCGACCGCGGCGAACTCGTCGCCCGCATCCAAGCCATCGTCCGCCGGTCCAAGGGGCACGCCCAGTCGGTCATCCACACCGGCAAGCTGTCGGTCAACCTCGACACCCGCACCGTCGAGGTGGCGAACGAACCGCTGCACCTGACCGCCAAGGAATACGGCATCATCGAACTGCTCAGCCTGCGCAAGGGCCAGACGCTGACCAAGGAGCAGTTCCTCAACCACCTTTACGGCGGCATCGACGAACCGGAACTCAAGATCATCGACGTGTTCATCTGCAAGCTGCGCAAGAAGCTGGCCACCGCCACCGGCGGCGACAACTACATCGAAACCGTGTGGGGCCGCGGCTATGTGCTGCGCGACCCCGAGGGAAGCACGCCGGCACCCCGGCTTGAACGGGCGGAGCACGCACAGATCGCCTGACACCCGGGGGGGAGGCCGGGCAAGCCTCCCCATTATCCCGTTGTGGTTACGCTGCGGCAGGGCGTATGGAATCTCCGCCCCGTCACCGACCGCCTTCCGGACCATGCCCCGCTACAAGCTCCTGCTCGAATACGACGGAACCGGCTTCATCGGCTGGCAGCGCCAGGACAACGGCCTGTCGGTCCAAGAGGCGCTGGAACAGGCCGTCGTCAAGCTGTGCCAGCAGCACGCCACCGTGTTCGCCGCCGGCCGCACCGACGCCGGGGTCCACGCCACCGGGCAGGTGGCCCATTTCGACGCCGAGCGGGTCTTCGCAGCCGACACCCTGCGCGACGCCCTCAATTTCCACCTCAAGCCCCACCCCGTATCGGTTCTGGGCGCCGACGTGGTCGATGAAAGCTTCCACGCCCGCTTTTCGGCGGTGGGCCGGAGTTACCTCTACCGCATCGTCAACCGTCGCGCGCCGCTGGCGCTCGACCGCGACCGCGCCTGGTGGATCCCCGTCCGCCTCGATGCCGAAGCGATGGCCGAGGGGGCGAAGCACCTGCTCGGCCGCCACGACTTCACCACCTTCCGCGCCAGCGAATGCCAAGCGAAAAGCCCGGTGAAGACGCTCGACGTGCTCGATATCGCCCGCGATGGCGAGGCGATCGCGATCATCGCGGCGGCGCGGTCGTTCCTCCACCACCAGGTGCGCAACATGGTCGGCACCCTCAAGCTGGTGGGCGAGGGCAAGTGGCACCCCGAAGACGTCGGGCGGGCATTGGACGCCAAAGACCGCAAAGCCGGGGGACCGACCGCCCCGGCGGCGGGGCTTTACCTCACCGCGGTGACATACTAACCCGGCCGCCCTTGCGGCAGCGGCCGTGCCGTCGGAGCCTGCGCCCGGCGCGGCGCTCACAAACGCGCGTGCCACACGTCCTTACCGGAAGAGTCGCTTGGGACCTTCCCGCCAATGGACGTTCGCCCCGTCATGCTGTGGCCGACAAGCATCATTCGAACCCTGGGATCCGCGCTGTGGCTCGTTGCCCTGTATGCCGGACAGCTGTACGTGGCCGTCGGAGCGCTTGGGGTCAGCGAGATCACCAACGGCCTCGGCAGCCAGGCGGTGTACATCTTCCGGGCGGTGGACGAGGGCTATGCCGTGCGCAGGAGCGAGCAGGCCCAAGCCGCCAAGGACGAAGAGGAATTGAGCCGCCTCGGCAAGGACATCGAGGGGGCTTCCGGCGCCTTGCGCGGCATGGGCGTCGCCAAAGGACTGCCGTTGGAAAAGATCCAGCCCGTCATCGACAACTATGATCTGGCACCCCGCCTCTCGGCCTTGCTGGGCCAGCCCGTCGACGAAAAGGACGAGCAGGAATGGGCCACGCGAATGGCCAGGGTGATGGCGCTGCAAACGGAACAAAAACGCACCCAGGCCGACATGGAACGGAACATTGCGCTGTTGCGGGGCGGATGGGCCGCCTACGTGGCAACGGCCGGGGACGGCAGCCACGCGCTGAACGCCGCCGAGATCGAACGGGCCGCCGGCACCGTCGCCACCCTGCGGCGGTTCGGATACAACGGGCTGTTCACGCTGCCCCGGGAAATCCTGACCCTGGTCCTTGCGCTGTCCATGGGCTCACTGGGCAGCACGCTTCATATCACCAAGACTCTCCTGGAAGCCGATTCCCCGGAGAATCCGTCCTACTACATCATCCGGCCCTTTCAGGGGATGCTGACGGCGCTGGTGATGTTCGTGCTGCTCAAGGCCGGACAAGCCACGATAACGTCGAGCGGCGGCGGGCTCAACAATTTCTTCGTCGCCTTTGCCGGCATCGTTTCGGGCCTGATGTCGTTCGAGGCCTACCATATGATCGAGAGGGCCGGCGCCCGTCTGATCGCTTCCGACGAGGACGAGCCGCGATGGGCGTTCAACCTCGGCGATGCGCTGGCGGAAACGGCGATCGACGTCGGCACCTTGGCTTCGGGAATCGGCGCATCGCGCGCCGAGATGACGGCATGGGTGAGCGAGAAGCAGCCCGTCCCGCCGTTGCAGCAGCGCCTGATCGCGTCCTGGCTGCACCGATCCCCGCGCACGCTGTTCACCAGCCAGCCGCCGGAGACCGCCGGGACGGTTGCCGAAGTCCTCGATGCGCGGGACATCGGCGCGGCGGCGCACTGACGCTGGCAGCCCGGTCACTTCCGGCCCACCATCCGCTCCAGCAGGCCGCGATAGATTTGGGTGAGCCCCTCAAGGTCGGCGACCGCCACATGCTCGTCGGCCTTGTGCATGGTGGACGCGACCAGGCCGAACTCCAGCACCGGACAATGGCGGGCGATGAAGCGGGCGTCCGAGGTGCCCCCGGTGGTCGACAATTCCGGTTCCAGCCCGGTGACCGCCTTCGCCGTCGCGATCAGAGCCTCGGACAATGCCCCCGGCTGGGTGAGGAAGCTTTCGCCCGACACCTCGATGGCCAAGTGGTAATCGCCGCCGACCGCGTCCAGGGTGCGGCGAATCCACGCTTCCAGCGACCGTCCGCTATGCAGGTCGTTGAAGCGGATGTTGAAGCCCGCGCGGGCTTCCGCGGGGATGATGTTGGTGACGGGATTGCCCACGTCCACGGTGGTCAGGGTCAGCACGGAGGGCTGGAAATGGGCCGAACCGTCGTCAAGCGGCATCTCCGTCAGCCGGCGCAGCATCTCCAGCAGGCGCGGGATGGGATTGTCGGCCAGGTGCGGGTAGGCGGCGTGGCCCTGGGTGCCGAACACCCTGAGGCGGGCGTTGAGACTGCCTCGCCGCCCGATCTTCATCATTTCGCCCAGGCGGCGCGGATTGGTGGGCTCGCCGACCAGGCAGACATCCAAAACCTCGCCCCGCGCGGCCAGCCAGTCGAGCACCTTGACGGTTCCGTCCACCGCCGGCCCCTCCTCGTCGCCGGTGATGAGCAGCGACACCGATCCGCCCATCGGCCCGTCGGCCACGAAGCGGGCCACGGCGGCGATGAAGCAGGCCACCGCGCCCTTCATGTCGGCGGCGCCCCGCCCGAACAGGCGGCCGTCGATCACCGCCCCGCCGAAGGGATCGACGGTCCATCCCTGGCCCGGCGGCACCACATCGGTATGGCCGGCGAAGCAGAAATTGGGACGGGCGTCGCCTTTGCGTGCGTAAAGGTTGCGGATGCGCGGGCCGCCGCTGGCGAAGGAGAGGTCGTGACAATCGAATCCCAGCGCCGACAGGGCGTCGATCACCACGTCGATGGCGCCGTCGTCGGCCGGAGTGACGCTGGGCCGGCGGATCAGCGCCTGGGCGAGGGGAAGCGGATCGGCGAGCGAGGTCATGGGCTCCATCCAGGACGCAGGACGGACGGGCACCGGTCCGGCTTGCTCCGGAAGATGCCCATCGATGCCAATCCCTTGGCGGTCAGTCCCGCAGCAATTCGTTGATGGACACCTTGGAGCGGGTGCGTTCGTCCACGCGCTTGACGATGACCGCGCAATACAGATTGGGGCCGGGCTCGCCGTTGGGCAGCGGCTTGCCGGGCATGGTGCCGGAGACCACCACCGAATAGGCCGGGACCCGGCCCATGTGGACTTCGCCGGTGGTCCGATCGACGATCTTGGTGGAGGCGCCGATGTACACGCCCATGGACAGCACCGCCCCTTGCTCGACGATCACGCCTTCCGCCACCTCGGCGCGGGCGCCGATGAAGCAATCGTCCTCGATCACTACCGGGCCGGCCTGGAGCGGCTCCAGCACGCCGCCGATGCCGGCGCCGCCGGAAAGGTGGACGTTGCGGCCGATCTGGGCGCAGGAGCCGACCGTGGCCCAGGTATCCACCATGGTGCCCGAATCGACGCGGGCGCCGACATTGACGAAGCTCGGCAGCAGAACCGCGCCGGGAGCGATATACGCCGACCGGCGGACGATGGCGCCCGGCACGACGCGGAACCCATGCTCCTGGAATTTCCGGTCGTCCCAGCCGACGAACTTCGACGGGACCTTGTCGTACCAGTTGGCGCCGCCCGGACCGCCGGGGATCGGCGCCATGGGGGTGAGGCGGAACGACAAAAGCACCGCCTTCTTCAGCCACTGATGGGTAACCCAGGCGCCGTCGATCTTTTCCGCCACCCGGACCTGGCCGGCATCGAGCAGATCGAGGGCGGTTTCAACCGCCTTCCTGGTCTCGCCCTTGGTTTGGACGGTGATGGTGTCGCGAACCTCCCAGGCGGCGTCGATAGTCCGTTCGAGATCGGCGAAGCTCATAAGCGGTACCCATGTGAGAAATCCAGGCTGGGCTGCACCATAACCCGTGCCGCACCCAAGTCAACGCCCCTGTTGCCCGGGGCTCCGAACTCAGGTTTTGAATTGGTCGATGTCATCGTCCACCCCCCGTGTCATCCCGACAGAGCGACAGCGACGAGGGATCCTTCAGCCGCTTGCGGCTGCCGTTTGTGCCGGAAAAATCCCTCGGCTGCGCTCGGGATGACAGCGAAAAATACATGACGGGAACTGCCGCCCGGTCGATGGGCACGAATGCTCACGCCCCCTGCCTGGATTTCGTTCTTTAGGTGACAAGTTTACAACGAAAGGGCTAGACTTTCGGCCAGTTCGGCCTTGGGGGTCTCGCCTTGTCGCTTCGGAGCTTCGGTGTCGTGGCGCTTCTGGCGCTGCTCGCGGCCTGCGGCTCGCCGCCGCAGCCCCCGCCCCCGGCATCGCCCGAGCCGCCGACAGCCGGACTGGTGGATCCCGACACGGCCTGTCTGCGGGATCTCGCCGCCGCCAACGCGACGTTCCAGCCGCTGGGATCGTTCGGGCGGGGAAGTTGCCGCATTGCCAATCCCGTCCGGATAAGCGGGGGACCGTTGGCCTGGAACCACCCAGGCATCCTCACATGCCGGATGGCCCGCACCCTGATCCACTTCGAAACCGATGTCGTCCAGCCCCTGGCCCTCAAGCATTTCCACCAAGCGGTAGTGCGTATCGATCACTTCGGCACGTACGACTGCCGGGTTCGGCGTACCGAAACGACGGTGGCGGCCAACAGGCTGGGAACCAGCAAGGGCGGCCGGCTGTCCGAACACGCCATGGGACGGGCCATCGATCTGGCCGGCTTCGAGCTGGCCGACGGCACGGTGGTTTCGGTCAAGAAGGACTGGCATGCGGGAGGCCAGCGCGGGGCCTTCCTGCACGAGGTGGCGCGCGCCTCGTGCCGGGTGTTCAACGTGGTGCTGACTCCGAACCACGACCGGCTCCATCAGGACCATATCCACCTCGATATCGGCCCGAACACCCTTTGCGGATACTGACCCGGCGGATCGGTCCTGGCCGTTTCGCCGTATGCGGACACCCGTCCGGCCGATAGCGCGGACGGGCGGCGCCCCCCCACAATCGCGGTCATGGACCGCTGGACGTTTTCCGTCGCCTTGACCGCCTCCGTCTTGGCCCTCGGCCACCCCATTCCGGCCGAAGCCCCCTTCCCCTCGCCCGAAGCCGAGGGCCGGCTGCAAATCCAGACGCCGCCGCGCCCGCGCCCGCAATCGCCGGTATCCCTGGCGGAATTCCGGTGCCTGGCGCTCAATGTCTATTACGAAGCCCGGGGCGAACCTCAGGTGGGGCAGCTGGCCGTGGCCCGCGTCACCCTCAACCGGATCGACAACGGAAACTTCGCCCGCTCCATCTGCGGCGTGGTCCACCAAAGGAACGCGGCCGGCGTGTGTCAGTTCGGCTGGTTCTGCCGCCACCCCTCACCCCCGCACGGCGGCGACGCATGGCGATCGGCCGAGGCCGTTGCCGCTCGCGCCTTGGCGGGCGCCGAGGACCCCACCCGCGGAGCCCTCTATTTCAACCGCCGGAACCAGCGCTTGATGGAACACGTGCGCAGCCACCGGCACGTGGTCATCGGCCACCAGGTGTTCTACCGCTGACCTTACCTGCCCTGGAGAAAATCGATCTGCCAGGCCATCTCTTCCCGCGTGAGCGGGAAATCGCCCCCTGCCGCCCGGATCAGCCGGCCGGACGTCAGGTGCAGCAGCTTGCCTTGCAGCTGCGACGCGAGCGGCACGGACAAGCCGGCCTTCCACGCCACCGCGATGATGCCCTTCGCGCTTTGGGTCTCCACCGCCTTGCGAACCACCGGGACGGGCAGCCCTGCGAGGACGGCAAGACCGGCGACGACGAAGGCGTGATCGCCGCCCGCCAGCGCGGTGTCGATGGTCGTTTCGTCAAGCTGCCCCGCCGCGCGCAGGTTGCGGGCCCGCGCCAACGCCGCGGCCTCGTCGGCGGCCCGCTTGGCTTCCGCCTTGGCCGGCCCCACCGCCGCCATCTCGTCCAGGCGTTTGCGCACCACGACGGCCACCGCCCGGGCCGCTTCGGGATCCAGATCGTTCCGCTTCGCCAACGCCTCGAGCAGGCTGGTGGCGACGAAACGCGCCAGCTTTTGCGCGGTCTTGGCCGACAGACGGGGACGTTCGGCCAACGGCGCGTGCCAGGCTTCGATGTCGGCGGCGCGGTCGACCAGGCGATCCAGGGTCTCCTCGCGGATTTGCGCCGACGGATTGCCCAGCAGCACGGCGATGGCGTCGATGTCGTCGGAACTGGCGATGGCGTCGGCCACCGAGAACGTCACCACGCGGCGCTGGGAAATGGCCGACAGGGCTCCCGGAATCGGCGACCCCCGGATGATGTCGAGGAGGTCGTCGTCGGACAGCACCGGCGAATACTGGAGAACCGGCGCCGCGACGGCGATTTCCGCATCGCGCGCAAGGCGGCGGATCACTTCGGGCGGAGCGTTGGCCACGTCCTTGAGCGTCTCGGCGAGGATCTGGCGGATTTTTGGAATCTGATCCTGCGCCAGCAGTTCCAGCGCCTGATAGGTGCTTTGCCGCAGGCGGTCGTGCTCGCGGCCCGACAGGCCGGGCGCCAGCCGGGCGATCTTGCCCGCCAGATCGCACCGCACCGCCTCGTCCTTGTCGGTGGCGAGCTTGATGTTGGCCTGCGGCGGGCTGGCGGAGTTGGCCGCGACGCGGCGACGCACTTCGGCCACGGGGTCCTGCGCAAGGTAATAGAGAACCTCCGGGCGAAGGTCGCCGCGGGCGGCCAGTTGGGCGCGCACCGCGGCATCCTTGTGCGCCGCAAGCTCGCGGGATTCCTCGTAGGTCAGGGGGCGATCCCGCTGGAACAATCGTTTGAGGAAGCCCAGAGCCATCCCCTAGGCCCCCGTCCCGCCGGGCGGCATGGACAAGCGCCAGTCCCCCTTGCCGTCACGCTTAACCTCGTACATGGCACGATCGGCGCGTGCCACCAGCTGTTCCAGGGTCTCGCTGCTGTCGCCCACGTGGACGGCCACTCCCAGCGACAAATGCAGCGGCCGTTCCGGCGATCCGGAAAAACGCTCCAGTTCGCCGACACTGTCCATCAGCTCCTCGCAGCGGTGCCGAACGGCTTGTTCTCCGGCGCCATCCAGCCACAGCGCGAACTCGTCGCCGCCAAGCCGCGCCACCAAATCCGCCGGACGGGTATGGCGCAGCAGCATGTCGCGCACGGCCAGCAGCGCCTCGTCGCCCGTCTGATGACCGTGGACGTCGTTGACCCACTTGAAATTGTCGAGATCGCAGTAGATCAGCGCCGCAGGCTGGCGCTCGCGCGAGAGCCGCTGGTAGCGGCGGGCGATTTCCTCGAAGAAAGCCCGCCGGTTGTAAAGGCCCGTCAACGAATCGGTTCGCGACAGCCGCAGGATGCGCTCATGGTTGGCGATCTGCTCGTTGGCCAGCCCAACCTGGTTGGCGACGTCGTCCATCAGCAGACGGTCGTCATCGCCCCATGCCGGACGAGCCGCCGCGCGCCACACGCACAGCGCGCCATTGATTGAGTGGCGGTAGCGGGTCACCGATGCCAGCGCCCGCCACCCCTCGGCATCGGATTCGTAGTGGTCGGAGCCCAGGAAGGAATCGAGGACCGGCTTTTCATCCCCGGCATCGCCGAATTGCGCGGCCAAGGCGAAATCCGACGCTTCGGGCAGGATGCGGAAGATCTGACAGCCCGTGGCGCCCAGCACCCGCGCGGTCGCTTCGGCCGCGGCGCGCAGCATATCGGCCGGTTCGACCTCGTCGCGAATGGTCCGGACGATATAGGAGAGAAGCCTCTCGCGATTGCTGGCGCGCAAGAGCGCGGCATCGCGCAAGCGTTCCTGGGTCACGTCGCGGCAAACCCCGCGCGCCCCCAGCCAAGTACCGCCCTCCCCGCGGATGGGCCGCGCGGAAGCGAGCAGGCAAGCCTCGCTGCCGTCGGCCTGGCGCATCCAGACCTCGACATCGACGACCGCTATCTTGGTGGCGAACGGCGGAGAGCCCTGGCCATCCCCGTCACGCACCAGGAAGCCCTCCGGCTGGCTCCCCACCAGCTCATCGGCCGAAAACCCCAGGGCGCCCTTGGGACTGACGAAGACGAAACACCCGTCCGCCCCGACCTCCCAGGCAAAGTCGCTGGAGATGTCGACGAGATCCTTGTAGCGCTGCCGGGATTCCACCAGCGCCGAACGGAGCTTGCGTTCAAGGGTCACATCGCGCCCCAGCACCAGCACCCGCCGCCCGCCGGCAGGCAGGGTGACGAACTCCACCGCCAGTTCGCCGCCATCCTCGTTCGCGAGCACCTCGACCACGGCCTGAGGCTGACCGCCACCCCGGCGGATCAGCGCGGCCACCCCCAATGCCTGACCCCGGGCCAGGGCTGCGCGCAACGGCTCGGCACGGCTGTTGGCGGCCACGATCGCGCCATCGGTTTCGAACACCGCCGCGGGACCGGGGTAAACCGACAAAGCCGCAGCGTCGAGGTTGGCCACCTCCATTGCGATCTCCGTGCCTGTGCGTAGCCGGGACCGGGCCCTTGCCGCCCTTTTGCCGAACCGCCTCAGGGTTTATGTCCTACCATATTGCCAGGGAGCAACGAACCCGAAAGTGGTACGGGAGTTGAGGGCTTGCCTAATTATGTGCCGGCCGCTACCTCTTGCCCATGAACGCGCCCTCCGCCGACCCTCGGAGAACCGGCCTCGGCCATGTCGAGGCCTGGGTCTTCGATCTGGACAACACCCTTTACCCCGCGGCGTCGAGCCTATTCCCGCAAATCGACGTGCGCATGCGCCGGTTCATCGCCGACCGGCTGCATCTGCCGCTGGATGAAGCCTTCGCCTTGCAGAAGCGCTATTACCGGGAATTCGGCACCACCCTGCGCGGGTTGATGCTGGTGCATGGCGTCGAACCGGACGCCTTCCTGGACTATGTCCATGACATCGATCATTCGGTCCTGGAGCCGGAGCCGCGTCTGGACAGGGCGCTGTCCTGCCTGGACGGGCGCAAGATCATCTTCACCAACGGTTCGGAAAGCCACGCCGTCAAGGTTCTCGACCGCCTGGGGATATCGCGGCATTTCGAGGCGATCTTCGACATCGCCGCCAGCCGCTACCTGCCCAAGCCGAGCCCCGAGGGCTATTCCCTGATGGTGGCCCGTCACGGCCTGTCGCCGCGGGCGACCGCGATGGTGGAAGACATCCACCGCAACCTGCGGCCCGCCGCGGCCATCGGCATGACCACCGTGTGGGTGCGTCAGCAGGACCACCCGGACGCAGCGATCCTGGGCCAGGACGACACGGACCTCGCCCATGTCCACCACGTCACCGACGACCTTCCCCGCTGGCTGGAACAGGCCGGCGCCAGCTGACGAACGTCACGCCCCCTCGTGGAACCGCCTCCAGATCTGGCTTTCGTAAATGATGAAGGCGTCGATCATGGAGCGGTAGATGTTCTCGACGAGACCGGCATCCATTCCGCATTCCATCGCCTCGTGGCGGACCTTCCGGATCACCGCCTCGATACGCTCCCGATCCACCACCTGGCTTTTGCTCGCCTTCAACTTTCCGGCCTGTTCGACGAAAAGCGTCCGCTCGGCCAGAAGCTCGACGATCCGGCAATCGAGACGGTCGATGTTTTCACGCACCTCGGCCAGGGACTTGCAATCGATCACGATCATCTCCTAATAGGCGTATTCCTTGAACAGCGGATCGACGCTGCCCCGCCATGGCCCGTGGTAGGCATCGAGCATCTCGTCCGCCGCGGTGCGCCCCGAGGCGGCGATCGCCTGCAGCGCTTCCAGGTGAAGGGTTTCATCCCGGCCCGACGGGGTCAATCTGTGCCGCCGCGACAAGCCGGCGCCGGCCAGGGTCAAGACCTCCAACGCGACGTCCCGCAAGGCCCGGCCGCGGACAGTCGCCTTGAGACCGAGGCGCGCCACATCACGCCTCAGGTTTTCCCGGTCCTCGGCCGTCCACGGCGCCACAAGGTCCCAGGCGGCATCGAGGACGCCGGAATCGTAAAGCAGCCCCACCCAGAATGCCGGCAACGCGCACAGACGCCGCCACGGCCCGCCGTCGGCCCCCCGCATCTCCAGATAGCGCTTCAGGCGCACATCGGGGAAGGCCGTCGTCAAATGGTCGTTCCAGTCGCCCATGGTGGGCAATTGCCCCGGCAGGGCCGCCAGCTTGCCGGCCAGGAAATCCCGGAAACTTTGACCCGACGTGTCGATGTATTCACCGTCGCGATAGACGAAATACATTGGAACGTCGAGCATCCAGTCGACGTAACGCTCGAACCCCATTCCCGGCTCGAACGCGAACGGCAGGGAGCCGGTGCGGTCGGGATCGGTATCGGTCCAAACATCGGCGCGCGACGACACGAGGCCGGACGGCCTGCCGTCGACGAAGGGGGAACTGGCGAACAGCGCGGTGGCCAGCGGCTGGAGCGCCAGCGAGACCCGCAGCTTCTTCACCATGTCCGCTTCCGACTGGAAATCCAGGTTCACCTGCACGGTGCAGGTGCGCAGCATCATGTCCAGCCCCTTGCCGCCGCGCTTGGGCATGTAGTTGCGCATGATGCGGTAGCGGCCCTTGGGCATCCAGGGGATGTCCTCGCGCCGCCATTTCGGCTGGAAGCCGACGCCCAGGAAGCTGATGCCCAGCTCCCCGGCGACGCACTTGACCTGTTCGAGGTGATGATGGGTTTCGCAGCAGGTCTCGTGAATCGAGGCCAATGGCGCACCCGAGAGTTCCAGTTGCCCGCCGGGCTCCAGGCTGATGTTCGCGCCGGTCCCGTCGGTCAGGGCGATGATGCTCTCCCCCTCGTAGACCGGCGACCAGCCCTGCCCGATCAGCCCTTCCAGCACAGCCCTGATGCCGCGCCCACCCTCATACGGCAACGGCCGCAAATCCTCGTCGGTGAAGCCGAACTTCTCGTGCTCCGTTCCGATACGCCACGCCTCGGGCGGCTTGCAGCCCTGTTCCAGATATTCCACGAGTTGGCGCTTGGACGCGACGGACTCGCCACTCGGCTTGGCAGGTGCGGACATCGGACGATATTTCCTGGACCCGAGTGGGAGGTCTTGGCGGATGGACGTCGGCTAGCAAACTCTGCCAGGGCGATGCCCGTCAAGTTTGATTTGGAACATCTTAAAAATAAAAATCATTCCAGGCGCGTGCCGGAAGGAACTGGAAAACCGCGCAGCAGATCGTCCGCCGCCAGCGGGGCCTTGCCCGCGCGCTGCACGCGGCGAAGCCGCAACGCTCCGCCATCGCACGCGATGGTCAGGTGGTCGTCGAGGACCGTGCCGGGCACGCCGCCGACGAGCACCGCCTCGGCCGCCAAGACTTTAACCCGCTCGCCCCCGAGTTCACACCATACTCCCGGCCAGGGGTTGAGCGCGCGCACCATCCGTTCCAGGTCCGCCGCGGGACGGGACCAGTCGAGACGCCCCTCCTCTTTTTCGAGCTTGCGGGCGTAGGTGACGCCGTCGCCGGGCTGGGGTTCGGCCGCCAGACGCCCCGCCGCCAGACCATCGAGGGCCTCGACGATCATTCGCGCACCCATGGCCGCCAGCCGGTCGTGCAACCCGGCCGCCGTGGTGCGGGCGGTGATGGGCACCGCCTCGCGCAGCAGCATGGCGCCGGTATCCAGCCCTTCGTCCATCCGCATGATGGTTATGCCCGTTTCGGAATCGCCGGCAAGGATGGCGCGCTGGATGGGCGCCGCGCCGCGCCAGCGCGGCAGCAGCGACGCATGGACGTTGAGGCACCCCAACCGGGGGGCATCCAGGATGGCTTTGGGCAGGATCAGGCCGTACGCCGCCACCACCGCCGCGTCGAGGCCCAGCGCGCGGAAGGACTCGTGCTCCTCGGCCGATTTCAGACTTTTGGGTGTGCGGACCTCCACGCCCCGCGCCGCCGCGAACGCATGGACCGGCGAGGGCTGCTCCTTGTGGCCGCGCCCGGCGGGACGGGGCGGCTGGCTGTAGACGCGGACCACCCGGTGGCCGGCATCCAGCAACGCGGCGAGGATGGGAACGGCGAAGTCCGGCGTGCCCATGAAGGCCAACCGCATGGGCGGGATCACCGGGCCACGGCGGTCTCTTTCCGCGCCTTGGTGAGCTTGCGCAGGATCATGTTGCGGCGCAGAGACGAAATGTGGTCGATGAACAGAATTCCGTCGAGATGATCCAGTTCATGCTGGATGACCGTCGCCAGCAGGCCGTCCGCCTCCACCTCGCGGATCTCGTTTTCCGGGTCGAGATAGCGTACCCGCACCGACCGGGGCCGAACCACCTCGGCGTAGTTCTCGGGAACCGACAGGCACCCCTCCTCGTAGGTGTTGTCGTCCTCGGAAGCCCAGACGATCTCGGGATTCGCCATGCGGATGGGGGAGCGGTCGGCCTCGGTCTTGCCGATGTCGACGACCACAACCCGCTTGCTCACCCCCACCTGCGGAGCCGCCAGCCCGATCCCCGGCGCGGCATACATGGTCTCCAGCATGTCGTCCATCAGCCGAACGACGTCCGCGTCCACCGTGTCCACCCGGGCGGCCCTCTGCTTCAGGCGCGGGTCGGGAGCGGTGAGGATGGGAAGAATGGCCATGACGAAGCGAACCCTGGTGTTGACCCCACGCTCAGATAGGGCGGCGACGCGGGAACCGTCAAGCGCCACCCCGGCGGCCATCAGCAAAAAGGGCCCCCGATGACGGGGGCCCTTCGTGCGTGGCTTTCCGCCCGAGCCTCAGTTGTCGCGGCGAACGCCGAGGAACTGAAGCATGAACAGGAACAGGTTGACGAAGTCGAGATAGAGGGCCAAGGCGCCCATCACCGACTTCTTGGCGGCGATGTCGTAGCCGTCACCCTCCCAGTACATCTCCTTGATCTTCTGGGTGTCCCACGCGGTCAGCCCGGCGAAGATCAGCACGCCCGCCGCCGAGGTGACGAACTGGATGGCGGCGCTGTGCAGGAACATGTTGACGAGGCCGGCGATGATGATGCCCCACAGCCCCATGATCAGGAACGACCCGAATGCCGACAGGCTGCGCCGGGTGGTGTAACCGTAGAGGCTGAGCCCCGCGAAGGATGCCGCGGTGATGAAGAACACCCGGGCGATGCTCTCCCCGGTATAGACCAGGAAGACGGAGGCGAGGGACGCGCCCATCAGCGCCGAATAGACCCAGAACAGCCCCTTCGCGGTCGATACCTGCATCTGGCTGATGCGCACGCCCAGGAAGAACACCAGCGCCAGCGGCGCCAGGATCACCACCCAGCGGAGCGGCGTGCCGAAAATGAGCTGGGTGGCCGCCGGCGAACTGGCGACCAGCAGGGCGACGATGCCCGTGAGGGCGAGGCCGGAAGCCATATAGTTGTACACGCCAAGCATGTACTGGCGCAGGCCGACGTCGATCTGCGCGGCTTCCGCCTGCGCGGTGGACATATACCTGCGATCGGATCCGAAGGCCATGGGGGTTCCTTTTGTCTCCGTTATAGAGATAACGCGGTCTAATATGGACCAGACGCGGAAAGAATCAAGTTAACGTGCCGCCATCTTTCGCACCCTCCGGTGTAGAGAGTTATTCCGCGCGCAACAGTGACGCTCCTTTGGCGCGCAGGGCGACGAAGGTGCCGGCGAACCCGGCCAGCAGACTGGCGCCCACGCTGGCCGCCAGGGTCACGGCGGCCAGCCCCGGCAGGAACGACCATTCGGCGCGCATCACCCGGGTGAGGATGGCCCAGGCGGCGGCGGTGCCCGCCGCTCCCGCCGCCAGGCCTGTGACCGTGCCGACAATCCCGAATTCCAGCAGCCATGCCCGCCACAGATCGCCGCGGGTGGCACCCAGAACCTTCAGGATCACCGCTTCCGCGATGCGCCGGCTCCGGCCGGCCATGACCGCGCCCGCCAGGACCAGCCCGCCGGCCGCCAGGGTCACCGCCGCCGCCAGGCGCACGGCCAGATCGGCATTGGCGATCATCGCCCGCACCGATTCCAGGGCCTCCTTGACCCGGATCGCCGAAACATTGGCGAGACGGTCGGTCACGGCCTTCTCGACGGGCTCGTCCGCCCCGGGCGGCAGATGGACGCTGGCGATCCACGTCACCGGAGCGCCCGCCAGCGCATTGGGGGACAGGATGAAGGCGAAGTTCATGTCCAGACTCGACCATTCCACCTCACGCAGGTTCGCCACCCGGACACGGATTTCGCGCCCCAGTACGTTGAGCCCGACCGTGTCGCCCAGCGTCAGCCCCAGCCCCTTGGCGACCCCGGCTTCCACCGACGCCAGCGGCATTCCCCGGTAGTCGGGCGGCCACCACGCGCCAGCCGCGAGGAACGTCCGTTCGGGCGGACGCGCGGCCAACGTCAAACCGCGGTCGCCACGCACCACCCATTGCGCCTGCGGAGCGACGGCAAGGCGCTCGACCGGGACGCCGCCGACGGAAACCACCCGCCCGCGAATCAGCGGCGCGGTCTCGATGCGGGCGGCGGGAGCGGCGGAACGCACCGCCTCGACGAAGGCATCCATCTCGCCCGGCTGGATGTCGATGAAGAAGAAGGACGGCGCCCGGCGCGGCAGGGTCTCGCCGAACTGCCGGGCGAGGTTTCCTTCGACCTGGGCGACCGCCACCAGGACGGTGAGCCCGAGGCCGAGGGACAGCACCATCCCCACCACGGCGCCGCCGGGCCGATGCAGGTTGGCGAGAGCCAGCCGTCCGGTGGGATGGGCGAACATCCCCCGGCGGCGGCGCGACAGCCGGGCGGCGGCGATGGACAACGCCCACGCCAGGGTGCGGAACAGGGCCAAGGTCGCCACGGCGATAGCCACGAAGGCGGCCGCCAGCGCGGGCCGCTCCGACGAGAGCACGGCGAGCGCCGCCAGGGCGATGGCGGGCGGCGCCACCCAGGCGATGGCCGACCGGCGCCCCCGGGCCGGAAGCGGCGCCACCGATTGCCGGAACAGGGCCGCCGCCGGGACGCGCCGGGCCCGCGCCAGGGGCCAGAGGGTGAAGACCAAAGCCGTCAGCACCCCGAACATGGCCGCCACCGCCAGCGGCAGCGGATAAAGCCCGACCCGGGCGGCCAGCGGCAGACGGTCGCCCGCCACCGCCACCACTCCCCAGGGAACGGCCGCACCGACGGCGAGGCCGGCGAAAATCCCGGCCAGGGACAGCATGCCCACCAACAGCCCGTAGGTGGCGAAGATCAGCCGCGACGGCGCACCCAGACATTTGAGGACGGCGATGGTCCGCGTCCGGCCGTCGAGATAGGCCGTCACCGCATTGGCCACCCCGATCCCGCCGACCATCAGGGCGGTGAGCCCGACAAGGGTCAGGAACGACGCCATGTTGTCGAGGAAGCGGCCGAGAGCGGGCGCGGCCTCGCGCACGTCGCGGATATGCCACGGGGGATCGGGAAACCGCCGGGCCAGGACCGTCTCGACCCCGGCGGCGGTGACGCCCGGATTCAAGACGACGCGCGTCACGTGGCGGATCAGGCTGCCGGGCTGGATCAGCCCGGTGTCCGCCAACGCGGGCGAAGCCACCATCAGCCGTGGCCCGAAGGCGAAGGCGTTGGCGACGCGGTCGGGTTCCTTGACGATCACCGCGCGCACCTGGAAGCGGGCATCGCCGACCGACACCCGGTCGCCGACCTTCAGGCCGAGAGCGGCGAGCAGGTTGGCGTCGGCCGCCGCCCCCCACACGCCATCCCGCCGTCCCATCGCCTCGGCCGGGTTCATCGCCGGCGCGAGTTGGAGATGTCCGACCAAAGGATAGGCCGAATCGACCCCCTTCAGCTCCACCAGCCGCCGGGTGCCGGCGGTTTCCGCCCGGGCCATGGCGCGCAGCTCGACGCCCTCGGACAGGCGCCCCATGCCGGCGAGCAGGGTCCGGGGCTCGTCCGCCAGGGGATGATAGGACTGGCGGAGTTCCAGGTCGCCGCCCAGCAGGGAGCGGGCATCCTCGTCCAAAGCCTTGTCGAAGGCGGCCCGGAGCGACCCGGCGGCGGCGATCGCCGCCACGCCGAGGGCAAGGCACGCCACCAGGACGCGGAACCCCTTCCAACCGCCCCGCAACTCGCGCCGGGCCAGCACGGCGGCCGCGGGCAGGGCGCTCATGGCGGCGCCAAGGCGAGGGACTCGCCGGCAAAGACCTTGCCGTCGGCGACCCGCACCACCCGGCCGCAGCGCCCGGCCAGCGCCATGTCGTGGGTGACCAGGACCAGGGTGGTGCCTTGGCGGGCGTGGAGATCGAAAAGAAGATCGATCACGGCGCGCCCCGTGGCGCCGTCCAGGTTGCCGGTAGGTTCGTCGGCAAGCAGCAGGCGGGGGCGGGCGACGAAGGCGCGGGCGATGGCCACGCGCTGCTGCTCGCCTCCGGAAAGCTGGGAAGGATAATGGTGACGGCGATTGGCCACCCCGACCGCCGCCAGTTCGGCTTCGGCGCGGTCGAAAGCGTCCCGGGCGCCGGCCAGTTCCAGCGGTACCGCCACGTTTTCCAGCGCAGTCATGGTGGGCACCAGATGGAACGACTGAAAGACGATGCCGACGGCCCCGCGCCGGAAGCGTGCCAACGCATCCTCGTCCAAGGCCGCAAGATCGGCGCCGGCCACCCGCACGCGGCCCGCCGTCACCGCTTCGAGACCGGCGATGACCATGAGCAAGGTGGACTTCCCCGAGCCCGACGGGCCGACGACGCCCACCGTCTCTCCGGCGGCCACGGTGAGATCGACGCCACGCAGCACGTTGACCTCGCCCGCGGAGCTCGCCAAGTTGAGAACGACGCCCTCCAACCGGATCAAGGGCTCGCCGGCGGTAACGGACGGCATCATGCGAAGGACTTCTTTCGTGCTCGATGTGCTGGGACGCGGAACACGCGCGTTTTTCCGATATGGCGCGATACTCCTGCTTGTCAACGCTTGGGGGGGGATGGCCATGGCCGAAACGGCGCCGGTTCGCATCCTCGCGCTGGGCGATTCGCTCACCGCCGGATGGGGTTTGCCGGCCGAAGAATCCTTCCCCGTCCGCCTGGAGCAGGCGCTGATGGCCGATGGCTGCGACGTGCGCGTGATCGCCGCCGGCGTGTCGGGCGACACCAGCGCCGGGGGGCGGGCGCGGCTGGATTGGGCCTTGGGCGACCGTCCCGACGCCGCCATCGTCGAACTGGGGGGCAACGATGCCTTGCGCGGCATCGATCCCGACCAAACCTACGCCAATCTGGACGACATCCTCACCCGCCTCGAACGGGCCAAGACTCCGGTCCTGCTTGCCGGAATGGAGGCGCCACCCAATTATGGCCGGGACTATGCCGCGCGCTTCCGCCGCGTCTACAGCGGGCTGGCGGCCCGACATCCTGTGATCTTTTATCCGTTCTTCCTCGACGGAGTCGCGGCGAATCCCGTTCTCAACCAGGGCGACGGCATCCATCCCAACGCGCGCGGCGTCGAGGTGATCGTCGGGCGCATGCTGCCCGCGGTGAAGGAGCTGGTGCGCCGGGCCCGAGCGGGAGACGGACGATGATCACCGCCGACAAGGCGAATCGCACCCGGCCCGGCGGCTTCGCCGTAGCCCATGCGTCGGCCGAGCACTGGGGTATCGCCGCGAAGACCTGCCTGCAGGGTGTCGCCGACACCGCCGGCAGGGCGAATATCGGCTTTCTCTATGCGACCGAGGGACTGGCGGGCGACCTTCCCAGCGTCTTGACCTTCCTGCGCGAGACCACCCGCATCGGCCATTGGGTCGGCGCCGTGGCGCCGGGAATTTGCACCGGCGACTGCGAATACCGGACCGGCAACGCCTTGGCGGTGATGGTGGGGCACCTGCCGAGCGCATCCTTCCACTGCTTCACCGGCACCGATGGGGAAGAGGGCGGAATGGCGCTGATCCACGCCGACCCGGGAAATCCACTGGTCGCGGCCATGATCGCGACGGCGGCCGAGGCCACCCCTTCCCTGATCGGCGGATTGGTGTCGCCATCCGATGCGCCGTCCCAGATCGCCGACGTCGTGACCGGCGGCGGCGTGTCCGGCCTGCGCCTTGGCCCCGCGGTGACGGTTGTCATCGGACTGACCCAGGGATGCACTCCCATCGGCCCCATCCATGTCGTGACCCAGACCCGGCAGGGCGTGCTGGTGGAACTGGACGGCCGGCCGGCGCTCGACGTGCTGAAGGCCGAAGCCGGTGAGCTCATCGCCCGCGATCTCGATCGGGCCGCCGGTTACATCCACCTCGCGCTGCCCGCCGCGAACGAACACGATTATCAGGTCCGCAGCCTCATCGGGCTGGACCGGCGCCTGGGCTGGCTGGCCGTGGCGGACCATATCGAGGCCGGCCGGCGGATCATGTTCGTCCGCCGCGACGCCAACGGGGCGCAGGCGGACCTCCGACGCATGCTCGCCGGCATCCGGGAGAGCCTCGGAGGGCGGCCGCCTCTGGCCGCGCTGTATACGTCGTGCGTGGCGCGGGGGATGCACATGTTCGGCGCCCCGGGTGCCGAAACGGCGGCCATACGGGACGCCCTCGACGGCGTGCCGCTGATCGGATTTTTCGCCAACGGCGAGATCGCGGGCGGCCGTCTCCATTCCTATTGCGGCGTCCTCGCCGTCATTGCGGGAGAAGGCGGATGATACGGCTGTTCGCGGGCATCCCCCTCGACCCCCAGGTGGCGGAACGGCTGGCCTCCCTGGCCGCCGGTATTCCCGGCGCCCGCTGGATCGAAGCGCGCAACCTGCACCTCACGCTGCGCTTCATCGGCGATGTGGACGAAGGGCTCGCCCACGATCTCCACGACGCCCTGGCGGATATCGCGAGCCCCGTCTTCGATCTCACGGTCGAGAATTTCGGCACCTTCGGCGCCAAGCGTCCCCACACCCTGTGGGCCGGGATCGTCCGCGAGCCGGCGCTGGAGCGCCTGCGCGACAAGATCGAATCGGTGGCGGTGCGCGCCGGCCTGCCGCCCGAACCGCGCAAGTTCATGCCCCACGTCACCCTGGCCCGCCTGGAGGACTCCCCGGTGGGCCGGATTCAGGAGTTCATCGCCCGCAACAGCCCCTTCCGTGCCGGCCCCACCCCGGTCGCCAATTTCACCCTGTTCCGCAGCTATCTCTCCCGCAGCGGCGCCGAATACGAGCTGGTGGCGGAATACCCGCTGAGGTGACGGCCTTCAGCTCGTCAGGGACAGGAATAGCGTCGTCAGCGTCTCGGGCAAGCGCGCGACGCGGTCCACCACCGCGTACCGGCCCGGCCCGAACACGTCGCCGATGTAATCGTCGGCGCGCTTGTCCAGGGTGATGCAGAAGGTGGGAATTCCCTTGGCATCCAGTTCGCGCACGGCGGCATGGGTATCCCACTTCAAATGCTCGGGATCGTCCACGTCCACGTCGGACGGTTCGCCGTCGGACAGCAGCAGCAGGACCTTTTTCTCCTCGCGGCGCTGCTCCAGGAGATGCCCGGCGTGGCGCAAGGCGGCGCCCATACGGGTGTTGGAACCGGCCTGGATTCCGGCCAGCCGCGCCTTGGTCTCCGGGCCCCAGTGTTCGGCGAAACCCTTGATGTGGCTGTAGCTCACCTGATGGCGGGTTTCGGACGAGAAGCCGGCGACCGCGAAGGCATCCCCCAGCGCATCCACCGCCCAGGCCAGCAGGGTCACCGCCTCCTGCTCCAACTGGAGCAGGGATATCTCTGCGCCCTCGGCCGGCCGCTTGATGGACTCGGACAGATCCAGAAGCAGCAGCACGGCAATGTCGCGGCCGTCCCGCACATGGCTCTCGTAAACACGGGCATCCGGCTGCCGGCCGGTGCGGACATCGACCATGGCCTTGATGAGCAGGTCGAAATCCAAATCGTCGCCATCCTTTTGATGACGCACGCGCCGCCGCTGCTGGGGCTTCAGCCGGTCGATGACCCGCTTGATCCGCTTGGCCGCGTCCTGATGCCGTTCGAGCAGGCGGTCGATGTCGCCGGCCTGCCCGGCAGCCTGGATGTCCTGGTAGACCGTCGCCCAGTCGGGTCTGTACGCGCGAAGCCCCTGGTCCCACTCGGGATAAAGGACGGGGAGCATGACGCCGTCATCCCGATCCTCGGGATCGGGCGTACCGTGGTCGGAGTGGAAATCGTCGACGCTGTCGGTGTCTTCGAGGAACTGCCACAGGTAGCGATTGTCGTCGCGATAGGAGACGAGGGTGTCCTCGAACCAGATTTTCGGCAGATGGAAATCGGGGCGGTGGAGCTTGTGAAGAGTGGCGACGCCGAGTTCGGCGGAAAGCACGGGATCAAGGGGATCGACGCCCATGCGCCGCTGAAAGGCCTCGACGGCGGCCAGGATATGCGGGTCCCGGTAGGAATGGCGGGGATCCAGAAGGGCGCGGGACAGCATGGCCAGCCGGTGGCGGATCGACGACCAGCCCTCGGGACAGGCATCCTCCTTCGGCACGGGATGGAGCGCCAGGAACAGCCGCCGAAGCCCCGGATAGCGGGCCATCGCCAGCGCCTCGACGCGGGCGTCCTCGAACACCTCGATGGCCAGATGCTGGAACTGGCTGTAATTGTCCGCGAGATAGGGCCGGCTCCACACTTTGTGGGCCACCATGTGCGCCATCATGGCGCGGTAGCGGTCGATGGCGGAAATGCCCTCGGCATCGTCGAGGACGTCGGGCATGTGCATGCCGAGCTTGTCGATATGCGGCGTCGGCCGGCGCAGCGCGTCGAAGATCAGCGAATAGGGCCGTAACGGGATGTCGAGCCCCCACAGGGCCCGCTGGGTCAGCGCGAGCTGCCGCTCGACGTCCACCAGCAGCGTGCCGTGGCGTTCCCGCTGCAAGACCGCGTGCGCGTCGGCGGTGGCAAGCGAGAAGAAATCGGGCAGCCGGTGCAATTGGGTGCGGTAGGCGCGCAAGCCGAACTCGACCCAGTTGGACAAGCCCGCGAGGCTGACCAGCTCCAGCACCTTCGGTGCGGATTTCAGGAGTTCGACCACCCCGTCCCGACCCTCGGCGGTCACGCGCTGAACCAGCCGGAACCAGGCGCGGAGCGAATCGCCGCTTTCCAGCCGCCGCGCCACCGCCGCGAGGGACGCGAGGAAGGGGCGGATGGCCGGGCCCAACGGGACCTCGTCGAACCAGACGGCCATGTCCGCCGTCTCGGCGATCACCGATTCATCGCAGGCGCCCACCACCTCGGGCATACCTTCGAGGAAGATCAGCACCGGCTCGACGCCCCGAAAGAGCTTGCACACCCGGGTGGCGCCATCCAGCCAGGCGTCGATTCCGGCCGGCGACATCGCCGTCTCGGCCTTGCGCAGGCAATCCTCGAAGATCGTATCGATCTCGGCGAACTTGCAGGACAGCCGGCCGCGAGCGTCTGCGGGGTCGAGAGCCATGGCTTATTGCGCCACCTCCGCCGCGTGGATGAGCGTCGCGCGGACGTCCGCATCGTCGGTGACCGGCCGCGTCATCGCCATGGCGCAGGCGTCCGCGAACAGGACGCCTTCGGTCACCAGCTTGGCGGCGTACACCACCAGACGGGTCGAGACGCCTTCGTCCAGCCCGTGGCCCTTCAATGCCCGGGCGCGGTGCGCAACGTCCACCAGCCGCGCGCAGGTGGCCGGGTCGAGGCCGGATTCGGAGGCGACGATGTCGGTCTCGGCGTCCCGGGCGGGGTAATCGAAGTCGAGCGCGGTGAAGCGCTGCTTGGTGGATTGCTTCAGGTCCTTCATGAGGCTCTGGTAGCCGGGATTGTACGAAATCACCAACTGGAAGTCCGGGTGCGCCCTGACCAGCTCGCCCTTCTTGTCGAGCGGCAACACCCGGCGGTGGTCGGTCAGCGGGTGGATGACCACCATGGTGTCCTGGCGGGCCTCGACGATTTCGTCGAGATAACAGATGGCGCCCATGCGGGCGGCCTGCGTCAGCGGACCGTCCTGCCACCGCGTGCCCTGCCCGTCGAGCAGGAAGCGGCCCACCAGGTCGGATGCCGTCACGTCCTCGTTGCAAGCCACCGTCACCAGCGGGCGGCCCAGCTTCCACGCCATGTATTCGACGAACCGCGACTTGCCGCAGCCGGTCGGGCCTTTCAGCATGACCGGCAGGCGCTGGCGCCAGGCGGCCTCGAAAAGCGCAACTTCGCCTCCGACGGAACGGTAATAGGGCTCGCGGGTGACGAGGTATTCTTCCCGGCCCCTGGACAGGTCGCTCATGGGGGTCTCCTTTCCAACGCCCGAACAGCATAGGAGGTCGGAACGCCTTGGAAAACCGCCCCAAGAGGCGGGACTTTACGCCGCCTGCGGCACCCCCCTTGAGCGGAGGGCCCGAAGACCCGCATGATCAGGGTCCCCGCAACCGCGAGCCCACACCGAATAATGGCGTCGATCCGCTCATCCCTACTCGATTTGGCCGGCGCCCGGAACCGCGCGCCCTCCGGGACGGACACCCTCCAAGCCGACGAGGCCCGGCGCCGGGGGCAGCATGCGTTGACCCAAGGCAAGCGGGCCGAGGCCCTGGACTGGTTCCGCCAGGCGGTGCTGCTGGCTCCCGATTCCGCCGCCGCCCTGCGCGATCTGGGGCGTTGCCTGGCCGAGGACGGACGGCCGGGCGAGGCGACCGCGCCCCTGATGGCAGCATTGGAGCGGGCCCCGAAGGATGCCGAGACCGTCCGCGCCCTTGGCGCCGTCGCGCAAATGGTGGCAACCCGGCAGGGTGGGGTCGACCTGCCCCGCCTGCCGAGCGTCCATGCCCTTTTGGAGGTCCTGGACAACGACCGACTGGACCATGGTCACTTCGCCATGCTGTGCATAGCGGCCCTGCGGGCCATGCCGGGGCTCGCCTCCGCCCTCGCCGCTCTCGCGCGCGAAGGGCTCGACGCGGCGGTGACGAGGCTGCTCGGCGAAAGCGCGGGAATGCTGCGCGACCCGCTGTTGATCCATTATCTGGCCCGCACGGTCAACCTGGACCCCGACCTCGAACGCCTGCTGACCGGCCTGCGCCGCCGCGTCCTTTCGGACGGCCTCTACCGGCGGAACGGCCCGCCGCCGGCCTTTCTGGCGGCGATGGCACGGCAATGCCGCAACAACGAATACGTTTGGTACGAGGACGAGGCCGAAACCGAGGCCGTCGCCGCCTTGGCCGAAGACCTCGCCGCCCGCATCGCCGCCAACCGGAAAGTCGGCGCCGAAGTGTCGGCTTACGCGCTTTACCGGCCGGTGGAAACCTTGCCCGGCGCCCAAAGCCTGGGGCGGCGGACGCCCGTCACCGACGCCGAAGCCCGCCGGCTGGCCGCGGAGGCGCTCAAGACCGCCGCCGAGGAACGCCGCCTGGAGCGCGAAATCCCCACCATGACGCCGTTATCGGGCGCGATTTCCGCGGCCGTCGCCCGGCAGTACGAGGAAAACCCCTATCCCCGCTGGCTGAGCCTGACGATCCCCTCTCCCCAATGGGACCGGGAGGTGGACGTGCTGATCGCCGGCTGCGGCACCGGCAAACAGGCGGTGACGGCGGGTTTTGCCTACGGCGCCCGGGCGCGCATCCTCGCCATCGACCTCAGCCGGGCGTCGCTGGCCTACGCCGCCCGCATGGCCCGGCATTACGGGCTCGCCAACCTCCGCTTCGCCCAGGCGGACATCCTGGGGCTGGAGGGCCTGGAGCGGAGCTTCGACGTCATCGAGTGCGTCGGCGTCCTCCACCACATGGCGGATCCCCTGGAGGGCTGGCGGGTGCTGGCGTCGCGGCTGAAACCGGGCGGGCTGATGCGGATCGGCCTCTACAGCGAACGGGCTCGCCAGCCCATCGTCGCCGGCCGCGCCGCCATCGCCGAGCGCGGCATCCCCCCGACGGAGGCGGGCATCCGCCGCTTCCGCCGCGACGTCTTGGCCGGAACGGTGCCGCTGGGCGTGCTCGCCGCCGCGTCTTCGGACTTTTTCGCCCTGAGCGACACCCGCGACCTGCTGTTCCACGTCATGGAACACCGTTTCACCATCCCCCGCATCGCCGAATGCCTCGCGACCCTCGGGCTGGAGTTCGGCGAATTTTCGCTGCCGCGCGCGGACGCCGACCGGCTTCTGGCGGAGGTCGGCGGCGAGCCGGGCGACCTTGAGGCCTGGGACGAGATCGAACGACGGCACCCTCAGCTATTCCGCGGCATGTATCAATTCACCTGCCGGAAACCGGAAATGCGCCGATGACGATTCTCCACACCGGGATCCCAAGGAGCGTCTGGAGGCTGGGCTTCGTCAGTCTGTTGATGGACGCCTCGTCCGAGGCCATTCACAGCCTTCTGCCGCTGTTTCTGGTTTCCACCCTCGGGATCGGCACCATCGGGGTCGGCGCGATCGAAGGAATTGCCGAGGCCGCCGCCGCCATGACCAAGCTGGTGTCCGGGCGCCTCAGCGATCGGATGGCACGCCGCAAGGGGCTGTTACTGTGGGGCTACGGCCTGGCGGCACTGACCAAACCGGTTTTCGCCCTGGCACCGGCGGCGGCATGGGTATTGGCTGCCCGCTTTGCCGACCGCGTCGGCAAAGGCATACGGGGAGCGCCGCGGGACGCCCTGGTTGCCGACATCGCGCCGTCACCGCTGCTGGGAGCGGCCTACGGCTTGCGCCAGAGCCTCGACACCGTCGGGGCCGTCATTGGGCCGCTGCTGGCCATGGCGATGATGGCCGCCTCGGGCGGCGCCTACCGTCTGGCCTTCTGGGCCGCGGCGTTCCCCGCGGCAGCGTCCGTTCTGGTTCTGTGGCTGGGCGTGCATGAACCGGTACGCCACCGCACCCTGCCCGCAAGGGGCCTCCGCCTGGACCGCAGCGAATTGGCGGTGCTGGGCTCGGGATATTGGCTGGCGGCCGCCGTGGCGATGACCATGACCCTGGCCCGCTTCAGCGAAGCCTTTCTGGTTCTGAGGGGGCGGAACGTGGGAATGGCGCCGGCCCTTGTGCCGCTCGCCATGGTGGCCATGAACGTCGTGTACGCCGCCGCCAGCTATCCTGTCGGGCGGCTGTCGGACCGAATGGGGCGGCGCGGCCTGCTGGGGCTGGGCATGGCCGTACTGGTCGCCGCCGATTGTGTCCTTGCCGCGGCGAATGGTATTGCACTGGTCTTGGCCGGCGCAGCCCTGTGGGGGCTGCACATGGGAATGACCCAAGGACTACTGTCGGCAATGGTGGCCGATTCGGTCCCCGGCAACCTGCGGGGTTCGGCGTTCGGCCTCTTCCATTTGCTCAGCGGAATCGCGCTGTTGGCCGCCAGCGTGCTTGCCGGGTGGTTGTGGAACGCAGTAGGACCAGCCGCCACCTTCCTCGCCGGAGCCGCGTTCACCCTGGCGGCGCTGGCCGGCTTGGCCGCGACCCTGCGCCAGAAGAGTCAGGGCGCCGCCAACAACCCCTAGTGGTCCGACACGTTCAAAAGGTGCACGACCTTTTGAACGTGTCGGTGCACAATTCACTGATTTTGTGGGCCGATTCACCAGACGGGAGATTCAGGCACTGAATCTTCCGTCTGGATCGGACCACTAGTCAGTCACCGGAAGGCGGCACGGAGCGGAGCCTCTTGACGGTTGAACGGCGCGCTTTGGCTTCGACGCGGCGGCGCTGGGACGCCTTCGTCGGCGCGGTCGGGCGCCGCGGCACCGGCGGAGGCATGGCCGCGCGGATCATCGCGATCAGCCGGTTCAGGGCGTCCTGCCGATTGCGCTCCTGCGTGCGATAACGCTGGGCAGTGATGACCAGCACGCCGTCCGAGGTGAGCCGGCGGCCGGCAAGGCGTTCAAGCCGTGCGCGCACGTCGTCCGGCAAGGACGGCGAGCCGCGAACGTCGAACCGGAGCTGGACCGCCGTCTCCACCTTGTTGACGTTCTGTCCGCCCGGCCCCGAGGCACGGACGAAGCTCTCTTCGATTTCGCGCTCGTCGAGGCGAATGGCGGGGGTGATGCGGATCATGCGGGTGAACGTTCGCCTCTCTCCGGCGTTATCGCAAGACTGCGGACAGGGCAGCCCCGGGCTTAACCTGAATTTCTCACATGGGCGCCGATTTGACGGAGACGAATTCGGCCACACGGCAGGCAGCCGGCGCCACGGCCCTTGCCAAGGCGGCCAGCCTTGCCCGCGGGCCGTGGCTTGGCACTCCGTCTCCTCGAAACACGATCAAATCGGTGCCCATGTGAGAAATTCAGGTTAATACTTCTTGTCGGTCCACATGTCCGGATGGAAGCGCACCACGCGGTTACGGCCGCCTTCCTTGGCCTGGTAGAGCGCCACGTCGGCGAATTTGACCGCCTGCCAGAACGTATCGATGTCGTGGGGGAAGTCCGAGAGGCCGATGGATATGGTCTTGTGAATGACCACCGCCCCGGCGTGGATTTCCAGGCGCTCCACCGCCGCCCGGATGTTTTCGGCGACCTTCTCGGCATCCTCGGGAGACGAATCGATGAGGATGATCAGGAATTCCTCGCCACCATAACGGATCACCATGTCGGAGGCCCGCACCGCCTGGCGCAAGACCTTGGCCAGCGACTTCAAGACGGTGTCGCCGGCATCGTGGCCATAGGAATCGTTGACCATCTTGAAGTAATCGAGGTCGCACATGAGGATCGCCAGCCGGGTCTTGCGGCGCTGTACCGTGGCGACCAGGGTATCGACGTATTCTTCGAGGAAGCGCCGGTTGTTGAGACCGGTCATGGGATCGCGCAGGCTGGATTCCCGCAACGTCTCCATCAGGCGCTTGGTCTCGAGCACCGGAGCGGTTTCCCGGAGATAGACATTGACGAAGGGGATCTGCTCCTGGATGCGGTGCTCGTTGGCGGGGGTGGTGACAAGTTGCAGGACGTTCCCCACGGCCCCCGACTGGATGATGGGAAGGCAGATGTGCCGGCGGCTGTCCGCGTCCTCCGGTGGCCGGAACGCGAAACAAATGCCGGGATTGGCCACCCCGTCCACCACATGGCCGGTGCGCCGCGCCCGGCAGCCCTCGCTGCGGGCCATGATCTCGGGATCGCACCACCGGCATTCCAAGGTCGGCTGGCCATCGACGTAGACCGGCAACAACTGGTTCTTGGCCGGGGCCATCTCGTAGAGCGAGAATTCCCGAATGCCGAAGTCATCGTCCAGCGTGTGCGCCAAGCGCTGGTGGATTTCCTCCTTGGTCTCGTCCTCTTCGATCGCCTGCTTGAAATGCGCCGCCCGCGTCAGCCCATCGACCATGTCGATGGTCGCGACCAGCAGGTTCTCGTCGGCGCCGGGAGTCCGTTCCGTCAGGCGGGCGACGCTGTGGCCGATGCGATTGAGCCCCTCGTCGATGAAACCCAGGAGCAGATTGGTGTCGACCGCGATCTTGCCCAGTTCGTCCTTGGTGTACTGGTTGACCTTGGCCTTGAAATCGCCCCGCAGCGCCCGCTGGACGGCGGCCTCCACGCTGCTGGCGGTCGAGGCGACCGGCCGCATCATGCGGCGGATGAGCAGGAACGTGGCCAGGGAGAACAGGGCCACCGTGCCGACCATTCCCGCCACGGTCCAGAGCGCCTTGTGTTTCAGGGCGCCGATCGAGACCAGCATGGTGACGGCGCCGAGAACGTCGCCCTCGGCCACCTGGTGGCATTGCAGGCAATTGGGCGACCCGCGGCTCGATGCGATGAAGGGAATCGTGCCGCGGATGAAGGTGTCGTTGGCGGTCTCGACGATCCGATAGCGCGGCTTGCCGTCCCGCAGGACGCTCTCCTCGATGTCGTCGCTTGCGCTTTCCTCGGCGAAGCCGGCGCCGAACTGTTTTATCACCAAAGGCGAACGCACCACGCGCGCCGAAGCCAGGTCTTTGACCTCCATCAGCCGGTGCAGGAAGCTGGCGCGCTTATCCATGACGCCGTCGATCATCGACTCGGTCAAATGCACGCGCACGATCTCGGCAGCGGTGCGGATGTGCTCGGATGACGACGCGATGGAAAAACTTCGAAACGCGTAGAGGCTGATCGCCATCAGCATGGCGATCAGTCCGACCGACATGACCAGAAAGAATGCGGTGACCTTGGAATTCAGACTCATCGCCGACGCCCCCCTGCCGCCACCGCCGCCGCCATCCGACTCCCCCCAATGGACGGCGCGTCAATAAGACGAAGTGTAATACAGCAATTCCCATTGGGGACCGCCGCCTTCGATACCGTCCCGACCGGATGCGGGCGAGCAGCGGAATCCTTCACGCGACGGTGCCGGAAAGACCCTTTGCTGGCGCCCGGGACGACAACGAAAAAAATCCCACGACGAGAATTGGCGAACAGAATAACGACGCTTTTTCCGTCCGACAATTGTCTCGCGCGGACTTTGGGAAAAAATCAATTTCGGCTGTGCGGTTCCGTTGAGACTTGGTCCGGCAGGATTTCGGTCCGGCCGCATGGGCCGCCATCACGCCCTGGGAACGAACGCCCTCAGGGCAGCCGCCGCGACCGGAACAAGGCATGGTAAACGATCAGCACGACGATGGCGCCCGCCACCGCCACGAAAAGGCTCCACAAATTGAAGCCCGTGATGCCGACACCGCCGAGGATGCCGAAGATGAAGCCGCCGACCAGCGCGCCGACGATCCCCAGCACGATGTCGAGCACCAACCCTTCGCCGGTGCGGTTGACGATCTTGCTGGCGATGTAGCCTGCGATCAGGCCAAGAACGAGCCAAGCAACGATGGACATGGCGTCTCCCTTGCGAATGATCGGGCCGAGGGCCCGTTCCCGCGACATGGGCCCTCACGCCCGGCGACGTCAGTCGCCTTGAGCGCTACCTCGGAGGAAGAGGCTGGGAAAGACGCAAACGCCGTCAATGGCGCTCCGTCTTGCCCAGCAGCATTTCGGCGCCTGTGATGACGTCGAGAAGTTCGCCGGTGACCGCTTCCTGACGCAGAAGTCCTTCCCGCAAGCGCAATTCCCCAAGCCGCCGCTCGACGTTCTCGTGGGCGCCGCCGGTGGCGGCAAGGCGCGCCGCGTTCTCGGCCGCGAGCGCCTCGGTCGCGGCGCAGACCAGATCGGCGACCAGATATTGCCCCTTCAGATGACCGATCAGCGTTTCGGCGGGAAGGGTATGGATCGGCGGAAAAGGGCGCCGCCGGCCGGCAGGACGGCGGGCCGGTTCGAGCGGCAACAGACGGGTGCGGCGGGGGCGCCAACGCAGCCCCTCGCCGACCGTCCCGTGGATGACGTCGAGACTGCCGAGGCCTCCGCCGCCGAACAGAGGATAGAGACGCTCGGCCAGCCGACGGCCGAGGGTGGCGACACCGTCGATGCGTCCCGTCATCGGCAGCGACCATTCGGACGCCAGTCCCGCTTCCTCGGCGAACGCGGCGCCGCGCGCGCCCACCACGAACAGGCGCGCGGGCGCGGGCCGGCCCGCTTCCGCCATCAGCGTTTCGTTGAAAGCCCCGACGAAACCGTGCTCGGAGCCGAACACGAGCACGCCCGCCATTCCCGGCCGCGCCTCGGGCGCAGCGTGGCGATCCGCCAATTCCTCCGCTTCGGCCATGGCCTCGGCCATGATTGCCGCATAGGCGCGTGCGCCGGCCAGGGCCGCAACGGCCTGCTGAAGCCGGAACGCCGCCATCGACCGCATCGCCCCGACGACATCGAGCAATTGCCCGAGATTGCGAATCCGCGCCTGAATGCGCTCAAGGCGTTCCATGGGCCGCCTAACGCGCCATCAGGTCGCTGAGATCGGCGTCGATGGCCGCCTCCAGCGCGCGCCGTTCGTCCTCGCCGAGCGCGCCGCCCGCGTCCAGATGATCCATCAGGACGGGGGCCTCCATCCGCAGCCTTTGCCCCAGGCCGGTCTTGAAACGCTCCACCGTTTCCAGCGGCAGCGGGTCGAGCCGGCCGGTGGCCAGGGCCAGCAGCCCGGCCACCTGCTCGGCCGCCGAACGCGGCTGCAACGGCGGCTGGACCAACATGGCCCGCGTGCGCCGGCCGTGTTCGACGATGCGCCGGGTGCGTTCGTCGACCATGCCCCCGAAACGGGTGAAGATTTCCAGTTCGAGGAACTGCGCATACTCCAGGCGCAGGCTTTCGGCGAAACCCTTCAGCGCCGGCGCCTGCGTCTTGCCCCCGACCCTGGACACCGACAGGCCGACATTCACGGCCGGCCGCTGGCCTTCGTAGAACAGCTTGGGCTCCAGATAGATCTGGCCGTCGGTGATGGACACGAGATTGGTGGGAATGAAGGCGGTGAGGTTCCCGGCCTGCGTCTCGGCGAGGGGCAAGGCGGTCAGGGAGCCTCCGCCGCGCTCGGGCGACCATTGTGCGGCCCGTTCCAGAAGGCGGGAATGGAGGTAGAAGACGTCGCCGGGATAGGCTTCCCGTCCGGGCGGACGGCGCAGCAGCAGGGACAATTGGCGATGGACGGCGGCATGCTTGGTGAGATCGTCGTAGACCACCAGCGCATCGCCCCCGCGTTCGGAGAAATACTCCGCCATGGTGCAGGCGGCATAGGGAGCGAGCCAGGACAGCCCCGGAGCCTGATCGGGCGCGGCGGCGACGACGATGCACCGCTCGGGGCGGCCGTGGCGCCGCACCGCATCCACAACGCGGTTGATCGAGGACGCCTTCTGCCCGATGGCGACGTAGACGCAGACGATGTCCCGGCCGCGCTGGTTGATGATGGCGTCGAGGGCGATGGCGGTCTTGCCGGTCTTGCGGTCGCCGATGATGAGTTCGCGCTGCCCCAAGCCCACGGGGATCATCGCATCCACCACCGTGATGCCGGTCGGCAGCGGGCGCGTTATCACCGCGCGGTCGACGATGGCCGGAGCGGCGCGCTCGACCGGCCAGCGCTCGCCCGCGAGCAACGGCCGGCCACCGTCGAGAGGCTGGCCGAGCGGATCGACCACCCGGCCCAGCAGCGCCTCGCCCACCGGCACGCGCACGACGTCGCCGGTTCCCCGGGCTTCGGTGCCGGCGCTCACATTGCCCCAGGGCCCCAGCAGGATCGCGCCGACTCCGCCCGGCTCCAGGGTCGCGGCCATGGCCGCGGCGTCTTCCCCAAGGACGAGCAACTCGTCCTGGCGGGCACTGGGCAGGCCGTGGATGCGGGCGACGCCGTCGCCCAGGGACGCGACCGTACCGATGTCCTGCTGCCGCGGTTCGACCCGCACCGGGCCGAGGCGCGATCCGGCCCCCACGGCCCATTTGTGGAGTTCCTCACCAAGTCTGGGCGTCATCCGTCAGTTCCTTTTCCGCACGGGACACGGCGTCGTCCCAACTCGCCTCCAACCGGCTGCCGGAAAAGCTTATCCGCGCCCCCGCCAGCATTGCCGGGGCGGCCACGAACCGGATCGGCACCGCGCCGAAGCGCTGTTCCAGCCGGTGGCGCCAGAGGGTGGCGGCGGCATCATCCAGCGGCGGCTGGCACGCCACCTCGATGGCTCCTCCTTCGGCCTTCAGGCGCTCGACCTCGGCGGTGGCCACGGCGGCCAGGTGCGGCGCCAGCACCTCCAGGAAGACGTCGGCCGGCGGCTTCGGCACGTCCCGCAGCAGCCCCCGGGCCAGAGCGCCCGCCAGCCGGGCCGCCTGCTCGCGGATGGCGATTGCCGCCTCGCGCCGTTCCTGATCGATCTGGCCCCGGGCGCGGGCGACGATTCCCTCGGCCTCGGCCCGAGCCTCGGCGAGGACACGCTCCCCCCGGGCCTTGGCGCCGTCCTCGGCCGAGGCCAGGATGCTCCGGCGCGACGCCTCGATTTCGGCGAGTTCGGCGGTCCGGGCTTCGGCGGCGGCCTGGGCCGCACGCCGCGCCTCCTTGGCGGCGTCCTCGGCGCGGCGCAGGGTGGCGCGGCGCGCGTCGATGGCCGCCAGCACCGGGCGGTAAAGGAAGCGTTGCAGCAGCCATACCAAGACCAGGAAGTTGATTGTCTGCAGCGCCAGCGTCCACCAGTCGAACGGCATGTCAACGGGCAAGCGGGTTGGCGTAGACCAGCAGCAGGGCGACGACGAGACAATAGATGGCCATGGTCTCGATCATCGCCAAACCCACGAACAGGGTCCGCGACAGGCTTGCCGCGGCCTCGGGCTGGCGGGCGATGGCCTCCATGGCGGCGGCGACCGCGCGCCCCTCGGCGAGAGCCGGCCCGATGGCTCCGAACGACACCGCCAGGGCGGCGGCGATGATGCTGATTATCTGAATGGTCATGGTGCCCTCCTAGCCTCGAACGACCCGACCGCCGCCCCCACGAAGACGGTGGCGAGCATGGCGAAGATGTAGGCCTGAATGGCGCCGATCAGCACACCCAGCGCCATGATGGGCACCGGCACCAACAGGCCCGACAGGGCCAGGACGACGGCGATGATCAGCTCGTGGCTCATGATGTTGCCGAACAGGCGAACCATCAGCGACAGCGTCCGGGTCAGTTCGGAGAGCACGTTCAGCGGCAGCATCAAAGGAAAGGGTTTGAGGTAATGGCCGACATAGGCCACCAGCCCCCGCCGGCGGATGCCGTAGACATGAACGGCGAGGAACACCACCAGCGCCAGGGCGGCGGCCGTCTCCAGCCGGGCGGTGGGCGCGTGGATCCCGGGCAGCACCTCGGACAGGTTGGCGGCCAGAATGAACAGGAAAAGGGTGCCGATCAGCGGAAGAAAGGACCGGGGGTCTTCCCTGATCGTGTCTTCGATCTGGTCGGAGACGGCTTCGACGAGCATTTCCAGGGCGGCGCGCCAACGGCCCGACGGACGGCGCAGGATCGCTGCCGAACCGCCCACGAGCAGGGCCATGATTCCCCATGTGGTGACGACCGCCTCGCCGATCCGCACCGGCCCGATGGAAAACAGGATATCGGACGCCAGGGGATTGGCGATCATGGGCCGGCGCTCCGCCGGCGCACGCCGACACCACGCGCGGCAAGGAAGCCGACCAGAGCGCCGAGCAGGACGGGCGCCCCCCAACGGGCGGCCTGCCACAGGACGACCGCCACCAGCGCCAGCCGCGCGGCGTGCAGGGCCAGGGCGCGGACCCACCCCCCGCCCCTGACATAGAGGCCCACATTGGCCCGCAACAGGCGGATGTAAACGGTGCCCAGCACCGCCCCCGCCGCCACCCCCCCAACCATTGCCGGCATGGTCATGGCTGATGAATCCTCCGCCAAGCCAGCCAGCTTCCCAGAACCGCGCCGGCACTCACGCACGCTCCGGTGAAGGTGATCCCGGTGCCGAGGCGCGCATCGAGCCAGTGGCCCAGCGCCAGACCGGCGAGAATGGGGGCGACGATCAGCCAGCCGAGGAAGCCGATGACCCCAAGGTTGGCGAGCAGCGAATTGCGGCCCGCTTCTTCCTGCCCTTTGAGCCGACGGCGCACATTGTCGATCAGGGGTTGATCGTTGCCGTCGCGCGTGGTCATGGCGATCCCCCGTCCCGTCCCCGCCCGGCTTCTATGTAGCGCTGGATGTGCCGGATGGCGGCGATCTGCATGCGGGCGGCATCGGTGCGAGCCTGAAGCTCCGCCTCGCTCGCCCGCCGGCTGGCGGCGGCGATGTCCCGTTCGAGTTGGGCGAGGTCTTCGCCCGCCAGGGCTTCCGGCGTCGCCACCAGCACCTCGGCACCGTCCCGCACCACCAGCACACCGCCCCGAACGGCCACGTAACGCTCGCGCCCGTCGCCGTCCCGGTACGACACCACCGAAGGGACCAGCACGGTCAGAAGGTCGGCATGCCCCGAAAGGATGCCGAAGCCGCCGCTCGCGTCCTCGGCCCGCACCGACCGCACCCCATCGACCTCCAGGACCACCGCCCGCGGGGTGCTGACTCTCAGTTTCATGCCCGCACCTCCGCCGCCTGCCGGGCGCGCACATCGTCGAACGTGCCCGCCATGTAGAACAACGTCTCGGGCCAATCGTCGGTTTCGCCGCCCAGGATGGCGCGGCATCCCGCCAGGGTATCGGCCACGGCCACCGTGCGCCCCTGGCGGGCGGTGAAAGCCTCGGTGACCAGGAACGGCTGGGTAAGGAAGCGCAGGAGCCGGCGCGCGCGGGCGACGGCGACCCGGTCGGCGCGGCTCAACTCTTCGATGCCGAGCAGGGCGATGACCTCCTGGAGATCGCGGTAGCGGGCGATGGTGCGCCGGACCTCCTGGGCGAGCGCGTAATGCTCCGCCCCCACCACGCCGGGATCGAGCAGGGTAGAGGTGGACCCCAGGGGATCGATGGCGGGATAGAGCCCCTCGCTCGCCATGTCGCGGGACAGCATGATGGTGGAATCGAGATGAGAGAAGGTTTCCGCCACCGCCGGATCGGTGAAATCGTCGGCGGGCACGTAGACGGCCTGGATGGAGGTGATGGCGGCGGCGCCCACCGAGGCGATGCGCTGTTCCAGCTCGGCGATCTCGGACGCCAGCGTCGGCTGGTAGCCCATGCGCGACGGCAGGCGGCCCAGCAGCCCCGACACTTCGGCCCCCGCCTGGACGAAACGGAAGACGTTGTCCATCAGCAGCAGCACGTTTTCGGCCTTCTCGTCGCGGAAGTATTCGGCCTCGGTGAGGGCGGCCATCGCCACCCGCCAGCGCGCGCCCGGGGGCTCGTTCATCTGTCCGAACACCAGCGCGGTGCGCTTCAGGACGCCCGAACGCTGAAGTTCCAGGAGAAGCTCGTGGCCCTCGCGCGACCGCTCGCCCACGCCCGCGAACACGGAAATGCCGGCGTAGGCCTCGACGGTGGAGCGGATCAGTTCCATGATCAGCACGGTCTTGCCGACACCGGCGCCGCCGAACATGGCGGCCTTGCCGCCCCAGGGCAACGGCGCCAGCAGGTCGATCACCTTGATGCCGGTCCACAGCACCTGGTCGGCGCGGCCCTGCCGCCCCAGGGCCGGAGCCTCGCGGTGGATGGGCCAGCGCGGAACGTCGGCCGGGAACGGCGGACCGCGGTCGAGCGGGCGTCCGACCACGTCGATCAGCCGCCCCAGCACCGCTTCGCCGACGGGCACGGTGATCGGCCCGCCGAGATCCAGCACCTCGGCCCCGCGCGCCAGCCCGCTGGTGGACTGCATCGCCACCGCGCGCACCACATTGTTCCCGGCATGCTGCTGGACTTCGAGAACGATCGAGGGTTCGTCGCCGCGTGGGACTTCCAGGGCGTGGCCGAGCGACGGAAGGCCGCCGGCGAAATGAACATCGACGACCGACCCGGCAATTCCGACGATGACGCCTTTCGGCTGGGCGGGGGGACAGGTCACGGCGCGGAAGCCGGCAGCGGATGGAACGGATATTCGATAGCGGTGAACAGCGCGGGAGAAAGAGGGTTCCCTTGCCCTCACACGGCCGGCGGTCCCCCCGTCGTGCCGGCTTCCCGCCTGGACCGGTTTCCGATCGATCGGAATCCGGTCCAGGTTTGTCTTGCCCTCTGCCTAAGCGCAGGTTCCGCCTGCTGGACCGCCGCCGCAATGGTGGCAGAGCATGATCCGAAATAGATCGGATCATGCTCCAACCGCACGCGGTGATCGCCGTAATCGTTCCGGAAGATCCGGTTCAGTCGCAATGGCGCGAGGTTATTTTCCGCGCCTTCTCGTGCAGGACCTCGAAATCGCGGTAGGCCGCCTTGCTTGCCGCCGATTTCATTTCGAGGCAGATGCTTCGGAAGCCTTCGAGGTCATCGACCGCGGTCCCGTCCTCCTCCAAACGCTCGATCAGTTCCTCCGTCACCGCTTCGAGAACGAAGAGATTCGGGATCGAATAATCCGCGGTCAGCAAACCGTCCCGCGCCCGGGCCGCGAGATCCCGCGATCCCCATTCCAGATGATGGGCGAGGCGCTTGACGCGTTCGGCGAAAATATCCGACCGGACCTGGGCGACGATGGCTTTGTAGCGCGTTTCGGGCAAGGCCAATGTCCGCGCCTTCAGGGGATTGGGGGCGGTGAACGTTCGCGCCGACGGGCCGGAGCGGGTTTGCTTGCGCCGGTCGGGACCGATGTAATCGTGGGTGACGATGAACGGCGCCCGGCTTTGCATCAAAGCGCTGATCTTCGCCATCAACTGATCGGGAGCGAAGGGGACCAGGACGGCGGCATCGGCGCCGCTGTTGACGGCCCCCTTCACATGGAACTCGTCATTTTTTGTCAGGACAAGAATGACGGCGGAAAATATGTCGACACCCAATTTTCCGCGCCGCAATTCCTTTACAAGAAAAAACGCATCGCTGTTATCTATATCGCTATTTAATATGACGAGGTCAAAAGTTTCTTTTTTCAGATGCTCGTATGTCGAGGATATCGACGAGGATTCAGCAATATTTTTTATGCCGAGATTGTTCAAAGCCATTCGCACCGCCTGGCGGAGCAACGGGCTGGACTCGGCGATCAGTGCGGAAGTCTGACTGGCGGAAGGCAAGGCCATGGGTACGGAATTGGCATTTTTTGCGGCTAAAGGCAATTGTAAAAAATCATTGCCCTTTCGCCACCCGATTCGCACCGCAACCCGCCGGTTCCACAATGTTCATCGGAATAGGGTCTAATGCGATCGTATAATTCCATGGCTATTTTATGTATATTCCTATGAAAACTCGCAACAACCGGCATAAGGCACATTTTTAATTTTCTTTCATCTTCATAGACACGCAATGGCGGCACCAGCGGCACGGCGGAACCGCGAATTCGGCGCTGGCGCAATGCCGCCCGCCTATGGCCGGTTGTTCAGGCCGGATTGGAATATCTCCTTGCTCACCACCTCCTCAAGCGGCTGGTACGCCCTGGTGCGGGACAGCCGTCCGCCGGCCGCGAGATGGTGGCGGCTCGTGCCGGGGCTGAGCTTGAGGAACTTTCCGCCCAAAGGGCCCTTCGAGGCGATGCTCGCCATGGTATCGGCCGGCAGCCGGATGTCGGGACGGATGCTCATGGTCACCACGGCCGAAAGGCTTCGCGGCGCGATGGCCACGCGGGCCACCCTGCCGATCGTGATGCCGTTGATGCGGACGTCCGCGCCGGTTTCGATGCCGCCCGCGTCGCTGAACTCGGCGGAGACGCTGTAATACCCCTCCTCCGGCCGGAAATGGCTGTGGGAAATGGCGAAGGCCAGGAACACTCCCGCCACCGCCAGCACCACCGCCGCCATGATGGTCTCGACCGCGTTGTATCGCATACCCCCTCCCGGGCAGCCGTCGGACATGCCCGCCGGCACCGTTGGCGCAATTCCCTGGTGGAGCTGCCGGTGACATGATCGGACATTGCCTTGCGCGGAAGGAACACAACGGGACGGCCCATGGATCGCTGGGGCATCGGGAGGGATTGCGGCTCTTGCGGGCGGCGGGGAATGACGCGGCGGAGATTCGCTTCCGCCGCGCTGCTGATGTCCGGCTCATGGCTGCTGCGGGGCTGCGGCTCGACGCCGGTCCCGGCCTATGGCGGCACCGCGCCACGATCCGACACCCTCTACGTCGTCGCGGCGGGGTGGCACACCGAGATCGGCTTGGCGTCCGCGGACGTCCAAGGCCCCCTGGCGGCGCTGGCGCGCGATTTCCCCGACGCGCGCTATCTCGTCTTCGGCTGGGGCGAGCGGGACTATTACATGGCCGCGGAACCCGGCTCCGGCGACCTTGTGCGTGCCGCCTTCCCGGGACCGGCGGCGATGCTGGTCATCCCCCTGGGGACCTCGCCCATGGACGCCTTTCCCACCTCCCAGGTCTTTGCGCTGGGCGCGTCGCGCCCGGGAATCGGGTTCCTGTGCGACTATGTGTGGGGATATCTGGACAAAGGCCCGGACGGCGCCCCCCGGCGCCTCGCCGCCGGCCCCTTCGCCGGAAGCGCGTTCTATGCGTCGGGGCGAACCTACGACCTCGCGCGCACATGCAACACCTTCACCGCCGAGGCCCTCCACGCCGCCGGCCTGCCCGTCGATCCGGCCGGAGTATTTCTCGCCCGGCAGGTGACGAATCAGCTTCCCGCGGCGGCGGCGCCGGCCGGGCGATAGCGGCGCCAGTGCCTTGATGTCGGGTGGGGCTCCGGCATTCGACGCTGAATGCTTATTCCGCTACGCTCGGCTTAACGACCGCCGCTTTCAGGTCAGCCACAACCGTCTGCGCTGCTGCCGGGCCACCTACCGGTTTGGGCGCGTTCGCCGCCCGGAAGGCGAGCGCTTTCATCTTCACGTCGAGCGCCAAGTTACTGCCTTTCAGCTTGTCGCGTGTGATGTCGTCGATATCGACAATGTCGGCACATAGATCCTTGATCTTCTTTACAGTGTCGTCATCACCGGCGCTCATGAACGCCTCGATCGCGGCGCACATTTTCTTAATCTTAGGGGAGGCGAGCTGCGGAATAGCGTCCCCGCACACATAGTATTTGACGGCCATGATAATGTGCCACCGAAGTTTGTAATATCGCTGGTCAATACGCTTATTGCCGATAAGGATCTTAAGCCTGTACAGCGCATAGGCGGCAACATGATAGACCTCTTCTACATAAGCGGGGTTAAAGACCTGCGTTCTCATGTCGCTGGTTAGCCTGTTGGGGTAGCGGCTCGCGATGTCCGGTTTGTCGAGGAACATCGCGGCGACACACCGGGCGATCTCCTTGATGTCGAAGACGCGGATCGCCTTAACGTTCTCTTGATGCGAAAACTGGTTTTTCCGACGCTCAAAATAGAGGCGGAAGTCATCGTCGGCGCCGCGCGCATCGAAATAGCGCTCAAGAGCTTTCACCGCATCGAGCGTGGCGAGAAACTGATCCTCATCAACCTTCGCCTGCCGGTTCGTCGACCGGACGATATCATCGACCACTGCGGGGTCAGAGGTTTCGATTAGCTTGAGCATGATCGTCGCGTCGTCGTCGATCCTCTCCCGGTTCTCGAAGAGGACATTCGATGTCTGGCATCCGTTCACGATCTGAAAATCGCGGATAAAGATCTCCAGTCCGCCGACTCGCACATCCGGGGAGATCATGGTGATGCCGTTATTGAGTATCCCGAAGCGCTTCTGCTTCATAGGATCGCCGATGGTGTCCGCCATCTCCTTGTTGACGTCTCCCCCGATCCCGAGAAAGTCGCGAACATTCTCTTCAAAGATGCGCTGGCGCAGGCGGCCGTTCTTATCGACCAAGATCTGATCGATAAAATCTTTGGCCCTCACAGTGACAGCGTAGCCTTCCTCGATGCCCGGCGTCCGTGGAAAAGCAGCGCTCCCAAGCACCCGGAGCGTTGCTTCCACCTGGCCCTCCGCTGCGGTCCACATCTCCACGATAGTATCGCGGTTCACGAGCACGACCTCTACGCTGCTGAAGTAGCCGGTGTTTTCGAGCGAGGTTTTGAGGACCTGCTGGGCCGCCAGGATCTCACGATCCTCCGAAGCTCGGGCGGTTGTCGCAAAGAAAGCCTGGGCCTTTGGCTTGCCATCACGGATCTTGCCGACGTGCTTGAGGACGGTGTCGAAGATTTCACGGGCGTTCTTCATGTAGTCGCTGTGGGGATACGCCGCCTTTTCAGCGAGGAAGTCGGTTATGGCCGATTCGAATGTGTTGATCTCCGCCTTAGTGTCTGACTCGGAATCGGCATGGTTGCATTATCCCCGCGCCAGTCGCCGCATGATTAGCTTGATGCTCGCGATCATGAGCCATGCTGCGGCGGAGGTGACAAGAGCCTCGAAGTCCTTGGCG
>JAJZVW010000004.1 GCA_021847015.1 Pseudomonadota bacterium
GATCTGGTGACGCTCACCGATGCCGGCATGGGGATGACCAAGGTGGCGGTGCGCATCACCTCGGTGGAGGAGGACGACAACGGCATCCTCACCATCGTCGCCGAGGAATTCCCCTCGGGCACGGCGACGGCCACCGCCTATCCGGCGCAGGCCAACAGCAACGGCGTCACCATCAACCCCGCCGCCGTGCCGGCCCCGGTCAATCCGCCGGTTATCTTCGAGCCGCCGGCTACCCTCACCGGCGGGGTGGCCCAGGTGTGGATCGCCGCCTCGGGCGGCACGAACGACGCCGCCGATCCCAATTGGGGCGGCTGCAATGTCTGGCTGTCGGTGGACGGCACCGATTACGAGATGGCCGGCACCATCCAGGGCCCGGCGCGGATGGGTGTGGTCACCGCCGGCCTGGCCGCGTTCTCGGGCACCAACCCCGACACCGGGGACACGCTGGCCGTCGATCTTTCGATGAGCGCCGGCACGCTGTCGTCCGGCACCGCCGCCGATGCCGCCGCCTCCCGCACGCTGTGCTGGTGCGACGGCGAGTTGCTGGCCTTCGAAACCGCCACCCTGACCGCCACGGGCAAGTACAGTCTCACCACCCTCTATCGTGGCCTCTACGGCACCGCCGCCGGGGCGCACGCCAGCGGGGCGCAGTTCACGCGGCTGGATAGCGCGGTGTTCCGGTACGATTTGCCGCAGGCCTATGTCGGCCAGGCGATCACCGTCAAGCTCCAGTCCTTCAACGTCTGGGGCGGGGGCGTGCAGGATCTGTCCACCTGCACCGCCACCAGCTACACGCCCAAGGGCACCGGCTTCCCCCTTCTGAACGCGGCCGGCACCTATGGCGGCATCACCGTCAACGCCTCCGGCCAGATCACCGCCGTGGCTCCGACGGCCGGGGTCAATCCCTACGACATCGCCGGCTTCCTGCCGGGGCTTCCCGCCGCCGGGCAAGTGCTGTTCCGCATCGAGATGGTGCGCTCGGTCACCCTGCCGGCCGGCCTCGCCGGCAGCCGGGCCGTCTGCCAGGCCGCGCCCAACAACGCGATCTCGCTGCCGATCAAGCAGAACGGCACGACGATCGGCTCCGTCGCCTTCGCCGCCGGGGCCACCAGCGGCACTTTCACCTTCGCCAACCAGGTCGTGTTGGCGGTGGGCGACGTGCTGGAACTCGACGCGCCGTCGCCGGCCGACGCCACCTTCGCCGGCCCCAGCACCACCATCACCGGGACGAGGTAACCATGGCCGACATCTTCTGGGACGGCTTCGACAAATACGCTCCGCTCTACGCCGTGCCGGCCAACTCGACCATGGGCGGCGAGTGGACCACCGTGCCGCAGAACGGCATGTTCGTCGCCGGTCGCTTCGCGGGCAGCCTGGCGCTCCAGATCAGCTACGGTTCCACCGCCAGCCGCTCGCTGCCGGGCAACTATCCCCGCCTGATCGGCGGCATCGCCATGCAGCCCAACCTGAACAACAACAGTGGCGTCCAGTTCGCCGATGCCGGCACCAACCAGTGCTCGCTGGGCTTCAATTCCCAGGGCAAGCTGGTGCTGTGGCAGGGAGGCTTGGGCGGTACCCAGATCGCCATCTCGTCGGCCGCAATCACCGCCAATTCCTGGCACTACGTCGAATGGGATCTGACCTTTGCTTCCGCCGGCACCTACACCGTCTGGATGGACGGCGTGCAGGTGTTCACCGGCACCGGCAACCTGAAGAGCAGCGGCAGCGCCACTGCCAACACCGTGCTGCTGGGCGGCAACACCTGCAATTTCGACGACATGTACCTGTTCGACAGCACTGGCAGCGTCAACAACGCGGTGCGCGGCGATAGCCGCGTGGAGACGCTGTTCCCGACCGCCGACGCCTCGGTCGCCTTTACCCCGGGCCAGGGAGTGATCGGCGCCTGGTACAGCCTGAACGGCTCGAATACTTATATGTCGGCCAACCAACTCTTCCTGCGGAAAGTCACCCCGACGATGGCGGGGACGCTGGCCAGCGTGTCGGCGATGCCGCAATCCACGTCCGCCAGCGCCAATTTCAAGCCCGCCGCCTATGCCGACAACAATGGCGCGCCCGGCAACCTGCTTTCCAGCGGACCGCAAGTGACCGGGGCCACCGCAGGCACCGCCGTGACCATGGCGCTGACCACGACGCAGACGCTGTCGCCCGGCACGCCGCTCTGGATCGGCTATCTCACCGACACGTCGCTGTCGATGCAGCGCCAGGACAACAGCACCTATTCCACCAATGCCGGCACTACCGCCAACGTCACCTATTCCAGCGGCGTCCCGGCCACGGCGCCCGGCATGAGCTCCGGCCAGTCCAGCCTGCAGGTCTGGGGCAACGTCACCGGGCTGTCCGGCAATTTCAGCGAGACCAACGAGGTGCCGCCCGGCGGGGATCTGAGCTATGTGGCTTCGAGCACCGTGGGGGCCGAGGATCTGTATGGCTTCGGTAGCTTAAGTTCCACGCCGTCCGACATCGCCGGAGTCAAGGTGTCGGCGCTGATGCGCAAGACCGACAGCGGTGCCCGCACGGTATCGGTGCAGATCAAATCGGGCACTACCGAGGTCTCGGGCGCCGCCCAGGCCCCCGGCGCCTCCTACGCCTATTTCGCGGCCTATGCCGATGCTGATCCCAACACCGGGGCGGCCTGGACGGCCACCGGCGTCAATAGCCTGTCCGCCGGGGCCAGGATCGCGTCGTGACCGGCGTCAACCTCACCCAGGCAGCGGTCGAGGTTCTGCGCGATGGCCAGGCCGGCATCCGCCAGGGCCAGGTCGCCGCCGAAGTTCTGATCGGCGGCGATCCCTCCGCCAATCTGGGGCAGGTGGCGGTCGAGGTGCTGCATGCCAGCGCCGCCGGTCCGATCGGCGTGCGGTCCGGCCAGGCCGCAATGGAGGTCTTGTGTCGGGGTGTTGCGCCGATGCGGCTGGGGCAAATGACCGTCGAGGTGCTGTGGGGTGGCGGCGGGGTGGTCGCTCCGTCCGCCGTGCCGTTCCTGTGGATCATCACGTAGGAGGAGGTCTTGGCTCTCACCCTGGAATGGGCCTGCGGCTTCGAGCAATTTGGCTCGCCGAACGATCTGGCCCAGATCGTACAGCCCTGGTCGGCCCAACTCGCCAACGGCAGCTTCATGGGCATTTCCACCGGTCCGGGCGTGCGCACGCTGCAGGGGAATGGCGTGGTGCCCAAGGCGCTCAATCTCGGCAATTACGTCGGCAGCGGAGTCATCTGGGCGGTGCCCAATGTCGGCACCCGCTTCCTCGGCATGGGCTGGTTCCTGCCCAGCCTGCCGGGCGGAGAAGGCAACCTGTTCCAGATCACCGCGACGCCGACGCTTCCCGACGGCCAGGGCGCGGACGGGGTGCGCGTCACCCTGGACAACACCGGCACCGTCCGCATTCGCCAGAACGCCACCAACGCCGTGCTGGCGACCTCAGCCGCCTATGCCGTCGCCGGCAATAGCCAGTACTGGCTGTCGCTGTCGTGCAATCCCAATGCGGGGTGGGTAACGCTGGCGCTCGACGGCGCCATCATCGCCACCGCGACCCTGGGGATCAGCTTCGCGCTCCGGTACATCACCTTCTGCTCGGCCGGCTGGCAATCCGGCGGCCAGAAAGTCACCATCGACGATCTGGTCTCCTACCTCACCGACGGCACAGACTCCGTCGCCACGCTGGTGCCACCGCGCTCGGTGTGGACCAGCCTGCCCAATGCCGTCGGTGACAAGACCCAGTGGTCGCGGGTGGGCGGCGCCGTCGCCAATTGGGCCTCGGTCGACGGGCAGGCGTACCAGACGGGGATCTACAACACCACCAGCCAAGCCGGCACGCTTGACTACTACAACATCACCGACCTGCCCGGAGCCCCCACCACCATCGACGGCGTGGTGCTGACCGCCTGTGCCCGCAAGGAGGATTCGGGGGCGCGCGCGCTCAAGCTCCACGCCCGCGTCAACGGCGCCGATGATGTCTCGCCGCCCTTCACGCTGACCACCGGCGCGGCGTTCTGGTACCTCTCGGCCACCTTCCCCCAGGCCCCCGGCGGGGGCGCCTGGACGCCCTCGGCGGTCAACCTCTGCCAGATCGGGCTGGAGGCGGCCTGATGGGCACGGTGGCCGATGTCGCCCAATTCGCCCTCGTCGTTGCCGGCGACGGGCCGGGACGGATCAGCGTTGCCGCGGGCGCCATCACCCTGGTGGGCAATGGCCCCGGAATCGCCGATGTCGGCCAGATCGGCATGGCCTGCGTCGGTGACGGCGTGGGTGTCGGCTCCATCGCCCAGGCTGCCGTTGCCATCGTCGGTGACGGCGTGGGCCAAGCCGACATCGCCCAGGCATTCGTCACCGTGGTCGGCGGATAAACCCTCATCCCGAAACAGGAGGCGGCATGCGCCACACCCTCGCCGATACCGTCACCAGTGCCACGGCGCTCGCGGCGGCCTGGTGGTCCCAATTTCTCTCGCCGCTGCTCCAGGCCGCCATCCTGATCCTCACCGCCGCCTTCATGGGGCTGGGAGTGTTGTTGCGCTGGCGACAGTGGCGGGCACCCAACCGATCCAACGAGGAGGACCAAGTATGACCGAACAGGGAATCGACATCCGCCAGCTCCGCGACCTCGTGGTGCGGCCGGCGCTGGAGGCCATCGGCCTGGGCGGGCCCGCCGCCGAGGAATTGATGATCGGCACCATCCTGCAGGAATCCGGGGGTGGCCACTGGCTGCACCAGATGGGCGCCGGCTCGGCCATCGGCATCTGCCAGATGGAGCCGGCCACCCATGACGATCTCTGGCGCAACTTCCTGCGATCCCGCTCCGACCTTGCCGCCAAGATCCAGCGGCTGATGGTCGAGGCGCAGGTGGGGGAGGACGGGGCCAGCGAGATGGCCGGCAACCTCTACTATGCCGTCGCTATGGCCCGGCTGGTCTATGCCCGCGTCCCCGAGCCGCTGCCGCCGGCCGGCGACCTCGCCGCCCAGGCCGCCTACTACAAGCGCCACTACAACACTGCCGACGGCGCCGCCACGGTGGCGCAGTACGTGGCCAATTGGCAGCGCGCCATCACCTGACCAGCGCGTCCCGCCACACCTCCCACGCCGCCCGGCATCCGTCCGAGGCGGTTTTTTCATGCGCATGAAAGGAAACTCCCGTGGACCAGATCTCTCTCCTGGCCCTTTGGGCCGCCGCCTGGCCGTACATCACGGCCATCGTCGCCGCCGCCTCGACGCTGGATGCCGCCCTGCCGCAGCCGGCGCCGGGATCGCACTGGCTGATCGTCCGCAAGGTCATCAGTTTTCTCGCCATCAACGTCGGCAATGCCAGCAACGGCAAGCAGCCGGACTTCGTCACCTGGATCGTCCGCATCGCCGAGCCGGTGCTGCAGGCGCAGGGGATCGCGCAGGTCCCGGCGGCCAAAGCGGCGGAACCCCCGGCCGCTCCGGCCCCCTCCACGACCGCCGGCCCCGCCGCTACCGCTGCCCTGGTCCTTGCCCTCGGTGCTGCCGGCCTGCTGGGCCTGTCGGCCTGCGCCAACCTCCAGGACCCGACCACCACCATCGTCAGCGTCGAGGCCGGCTACGGTGCGGCGCTGGCGGCCGAGAACGAATATCTGGCCTCGGGCAAGGCCGATCCGGCGGTGGTCAAGACGCTGCACGACGCCCGAACCGGCGTGGCGCAGGTGCTCGATCCCATCGCCGCCGCCGCTGCCAAGGGCCAGGCCCCCACCAGCGACCAAGCCCTCGCCGCGCAGACGGCGCTGTCCGCCTTCCAGGCCGCGCTTCAGGCCAACGGCCTGACGCCGAAAGCCACCACCAGCACGGGGAACTGACCCATGGACATCACGATCATCCTTCAGATCCTTGCCGCCGCCGCCCAGTTCCTGCCCGAGATCGAGCAGGTGCTGCCGGTGGTCGCCAAGATCATCGACGGGCAGACCGCCACCGAGGCCGATGCCGCCGCCGTCTACACCGCCATCCAGGCATTGGAGGCGCAGGTGGCCAGCCGGGAGGCTGCCGCTGCGGCAATCTGATCAGCAGCAGACAACGTGAAGACGCGGCCGGCCGAGGGAACCATCCCCTCGGCCGGCCGCTTTTCGCGTTTGTGGCGGGCGCAAACCGGGGTCGCCGGGATTCCCGCCTCCGCCATCGGTTTGCCGCCGTTGCCGGCTCCGTTCCCTCCGACGCTCCCCGCGCTTCGCCGAATTGGCCGGGTCCGGGTCCCCGATAATACAAATTTTGCCGGTCCCGCGCGCGGGCATCTCCGCACCCACCAGCCGGTGCACCTTGAGGAGAGCAGTCCCTTTGGGTGCCGCTTCTCACAGAATTTCGGATGGTGCCCTATAAGCCGGAACATCGCTATGAGCGATCCGAGTAGCACGATAGCATGACGTCCAGCCATGCTCGACCATGCCGACGAAGATCTTGCGGCTTGGCTGGCGCGGATTGAACAGCCGGACGGTTCCTGATGCGGCGCCGGATGGCGTCTCCTGAAGGTCGGAGACCAGCTTGAAGACTGGGAGAGAAATGCAAGGGACGTGAAACGCGGGGATGAGGGAGGCTGGCCCATGCGCCGGGAACGCCTTTGCAACGGCTTGACCGGGATGGAACAGGTGTTCGCACCCCTTCCTGGCGCCTGCGTCATTCCTATGCCGACGGTGATCGGGAACGCAGACAAGCGGACGATGGCAGCCGGCAGGCGGCCGATCCAGCGGGCATCATCGCCGGTGCGACCAGCAGGCCGTGGCCGGGGAACTGGAGAAGGAGCCCCTGCGTCGAAAGCTCGGCATGGCGGACCAGATCTTCGGCGAGGACAGCGGTGTTGGCAGGCAGTTCTCTGTCCATGATGAACCGGGCATCGGCGTAGGTCAAAGTAACCAGAACTCCGTTTTCCAGTTCATCCTTTAGCTCATCCGTACTACCGTACAGATCGCCGATGAGCGATTCGATCGCGTTCTCATCGACGGCGGGAAATATGACAAGTGCCGGGCCGTCAAATGCGCGGAACGCCACCAACGACCCGCGGTCTGCGGAGGCGAAAGCGTGCAGAAACGCCTGAGGCATTTCGGCGAGATACCCCATCGGTGATCGGCGCAGAGACAGACGGTAGGTTGCCGTCACACCGTCAAGTTCAGCCGTGCCACCATCGACAGCGCAGGCTCGCGTGGTGGCGCGAGCCATCGCGATCGTGGGTACCACGCTGGCCAGCAGGGCGGCAGCGCTGCCCTTGAGGAACCTCCGGCGGTCGGCGTTCAGAAGTGATCGGTCAAACATTTGCGAGTCCTCGGGAAGCGGGTGGCATCATGTTTGGCAAGGCTGACATGCCGGTGCGTCAGAAACAGTCGCACGGACCCCAGGCGCAACCGTTCGTGCGCCGGGAACGGACACACGGGAGGCTCATCCCTCGCCCGCCTTCAGGAACATCAATGACCATGCGTCCGGATATGGCGGGCGACCCGGTATACTGGTCATCAGCCCTGCAGATGATGGATGGAGCGATGACGCGAACGGTTACCCTGTGCGTCGATGAACTCATGGACGAGGCCGAGCGCGCCGCCGCGGCCGCGCCACGGCGTTCCAGGCTGCGCGCGCAAGCCTTCGCCAATTTGGCCAAGCACGCCGCCGCGATTGCAGCTGTCGAGCGGACTGCCCGCTATGTCGGATGGTCGGAACGCGAGTGCGTTAACATCCGGCTCTCCGACCGCGTCTGGATTTTCCGCACCCTGGTCCGGGCGTGTGTCGCGGCGGGCATGGAGGATGCAGCCACCCGACTAGCGGACCAGGCGGCGCATTTTGCCGCGCGGGTTCACCCTTTCGCGGATCGAAGGATGTGCCTGGAGCGGTGCGTGGAAATGTACCTGGCGGTCGGCGCCCCGGATTCGGCCCGCCGCGTGCTGGAAGCACTTCAGAAACTCCAGCGCAGCGAGATGCACGCCGCCGACGTCGCATCCGCCATGGCCATGGCCGGGCTGGTCGCCGAGGCGGAGACTATCGCGCGGTCCATCCGCGATCCTAGCTGGAAACATCGGGCGCTCGAAGCGATCGCCCGCGCCTACGCCAAGACCGGCGATATGGCCGCCTGCCGTGCCGCGTTGGACGACATTCCTGAAGCCGGATGGCGGGCCATGGCGCTGGCCGGGGTGGCCGAGGCTCTTGCCCTGGGGAACGCCAGCGGCTGTCAATGCTGAATGGACCGCCCCGCCGTTACCTACGTCCCAGCGCCCCCAGGAAGGCCAACGCCAGCGCCAGCGCGTCATCCTTGGCGCGGTGGCGGCGCAACGTCGTCCGTGTTTCGTCCTGGGCGGCCGCTGGCACGGGCACGTCGGCTTCGACGGCACGGGAGCCATGTTTCAGCAGGGTGTCGGCCGGGAACAGCTCGAATTCCGGCGTATCGAACGCTTCCTCGAACAATAGCCCCAGCCAGTGGCGGTCGAAGTCCGGCGCGTCGGTGAAGACCATTTTGCCCGCGAGTTGCCCGTTCAGGGCGCGCGCGACATCCATGACGCCCACGCCTTCCTGGTCGAGCCGATTCTCGCCGATGCCGTGGAGCCCCTCGGCGACGCGATCCCACTGCCCGGTCTCCCGCCACCGCCTGGTTGGGCGGACCAGTGCCGCCCATGCCGTCAAATCAGCAGCGCGGACAAAGCCGACCTCGATGGGATAGCCGCGTTCGCCAAGGCCGCTGGCCTCCACGTCGAGGAAGACGATGCTGGAGAGCCTGATCCGGTCGCTCACGGCGCGGCTCCGGCATGGTGGACGAGGTGATGAAGAACAATGGCGGCCGCCGTCGCCACGTTGATGCTGTTGCCCATGCCGTGCATCGGAATTTCTACCGCGGCGTCGGCAAGGTCCGCGATGGCGGGGGACACGCCGTCGAACTCCGCCCCCAGCACAAGGCACACCGGGAACCGGGGGACGAATTGATCCACCGGGACACTGTTGTCCGCCAACTCGGCGATGAGGACTTGGTACCCGTCCGCCTTGGCCTTGGCAACAACCTCGGCTGCGGAGTCCGCCTGGGACCACGGAACCCAGAGCTGGGTGCCGCGCGCCGCCTGGACCAGCTTGCGTTTCCTGAGGTTCACCTCCGCGCCACGGATGACCAGTTCCTCCACCAGCATCGCGTCGCAGAGCCGGAAGATGGCGCCGATGTTGTAGTTCTGGAGCACGCCGTCCAGGACGACCTTGATGGGGTGGCGCGCCTTGTGCCGGAATTCCGTCCGTCCGACTTTCGTGCGGCGAAGCTCATCTTTTCCCAACTGGCGCGGCGGTTCGGTGGTTGCGGCCATGGACAGTCCCCTCTCTTTGCGACAGAGGGGCAGGATGGAAGGGGGACCCGTCAGAAACGGACGTCGGGTTTCGATGCGCCTTCTATCACGGCTTTCACCCGCAGCAAGTCATCGGGCCGAACGTCGGTGTTGACCTCCAGCCAGCGGTCCTGGCTACCCCGGCGCTCGAGCTCCAGCAAGTCGACGGTGGACGGGTTGTCGTCAAGCCACAGGAAGTCGCCGCCGAAAGGGAGGACCGAACTCTTGTTGGCGTTCCACCGCGTTGGCCGGATCGCGCGGATCAGCGAAACCACTATGGCCGGCAATTGCGGTGCCGCCATGGCAAGACGGAACGCGAGGAGGATGCCCTCGTGGCTCCCATTGGCATCGCGGGTGGTGAGCCAATGGCAATCATGGTTGGCGACGGCCCAGTCCATGAAGTCCAGCGCATAGGGCGCCAGTTCCCAATCGGTATTGAAAGGAGCCCTCGTTGACCGGCTGCGCAGCAGCACACCGTCAAGATCGATGAAAAGCTGGCGTCCGCACATTCCCGCCCTCCATGCTGGCCCGGCGCCAGCATCGGCCATGGCTACGTCAGATTGGGGCGCACGGTCGGCAACAGCGGCAGGGCCGGTGAGCGGCGCCAGAATAGGACGTCGGCACGTCCAAATCTGACGTGTGGCAGCAAGATGATGGCCAAAATCACAATCGCGGCAGGGCGACGGAACGCGCGCCAACAGGGTGAAGGCCATGTCGAGGATAATCCACCATATTGACGAAATCGGACGCCGGAAGCAGCGGGACGTGGTCTTCGTCGCGTTCGACCCCGGTCTAACCAAAGGCTGCGAGACGTGGACGAGACTGCCCATCCGCCAGCAAATCATCGACTGGCTGGACGCTGAGGACATCGCCTGGACCCCGTGCGCGCATTTTGCCAGCGAAAACCACATGTGCGTCTACCGTGGGCAGATTTACATCGATGTCCCGCATGACCCCGAGGATCCCGGCTACAGGAAAGTGGCCGCCTATTTCGAGTTTCCGGACGGCACCATGCGGCTGCCGGGTGTCACCCTGTATCACTTGCCGCTCTCCATGGCGATGACGAACGCCCACCACGATGAACCGGGCTTCTGGGAACGGTGGGCGGAGAACTTTTGACGCGGCAAACGCTCGCGTCGGTGGTATGAAACAGGGTGAGGACGTTCTTGTCGGGCGAGCGGACAAAACCGAGGATGAGGTACGAGAAGAGCCAGGCGCTGTTGCGGCTCGCCATCGAGATGCAGGCCACGGCCGAGGGAGTGACTCTCCAGGACATCATGGCGGCCCATGGCGTCAGCCGCCGGACCGCCGAGCGCATGCGGGACGCCGTCTGCCAAGTATTTCCGCAGGTCGAGGAATTCGACGCGGGCGACGGCTTCAAGCGCTGGCGCGTCTCGTCGAGACGCCCGATCACCGCCATACCCGTGACCACGGACGAACTGACGGCCCTGCATTCCGCGGCCGAGACATTGCGGCGTGCTGCCCGTGACGACCAAGCCGACATGCTCGGCTCGGTCTCGGCGAAACTTCGTAGTCTCTTGAAGACCAATGAACTGTTGGCGATGGAACCGGATTACGAGGCAATGGCGCAGGCCGAAGGACTCGTCTTCACCCCGGGTCCGCGACCCCGCATCGATCCCGTCGTCCTGGCGGAATTGCGTGAGGCGATCAAGGGGCCCAATGAGGTTGATCTGCTGTACCGAGCACGGTTCTCCGGCGAAGAAGGGCGCCACAAGGTCCAGCCCTACGGCTTCCTCTATGGTAGCCGCCATTATCTGGTCGCGCGCCTGCCCGGTCTCGAATCCGGAGGTTTCCGCCTGTTCAGTCTCTCCAATATCGGGGAGGTTAACAGGCTGGAATCAAGTTTCACGCGGCAAGCGGATTTCAGTCTGGAGCAATACGCCGCCAATTCGTTCGGGGTCTACCAGGAGACGCCGTTCAAAGTGGTCTGGCGCATCTCCCCGGACGTGGCCGACGACGCCCGCACCTTCCTGTTCCACCCAACCCAGGAGTTCGAGGAGCAGGCCGACGGCTCGCTGATCCTGCGCTTCGAGGCTGGCGGGCTGGTCGAGATGGCCTGGCACCTGTTCACCTGGGAGGGGGAAATCCAGGCATTGGAGCCTCCCGAGTTGCTTGAGACCATCCGCGTTATCACCAGGAGCTTCGTCGCGGCGCATCCCATCGGTGGCAAGGATGTGGCGGACGGCTGATTGTAGTGTAGCTAGAAATCGCGTTCCGGCCTATCGATAGCGAGGTGGCCGCTGACCTCAGACGGAGGACAGTGATGAAAGAAGTCTTCGATATGATCGTCGGCTGTTTGCGCGACAGTAGAACATTCCCTACCATCGCTGAAAGTGATGGTTCGTTCGAGAACTGGATTCTGTGGGAGGCTTATGCTGCCTGCACGACACGCGGCCACAAATGCAGCGTCACTCCGCGTTATCAAGACTCGAACAAACGAGGCGATCTGCTTGTAAGGCGAGTAGATGGTCACGATATAATGATCGAGTTTAAAATAATTGGTGACTGTACCCAGGATAAGTACATTCACGCCATAAATGATGACTACCGTAAACTCGAGAGCCTTGCGACTGGCATAGAGCCATGTCGCGGCCTACTTATTGTCGTTATGACGTCACCGATAGGAAATATCTTGAAGCGCCCATCATGGACAGATTGGCTTCCTAGGCTGGAATTTTGGGTCAAACCATCCCTGAAATATCAATTCTATTTTGGCAAACAAGGGCAAGCGCTTATCTACGGCTGGCCCGTTGTGTAGATTAATACAGAAACCCATCCCCGCAGGATAGCCGCGTACGCGTTGACAGGCGGCCCAGCCGACAAAGGCCTGTCCGTCCGATTCTGACGGAAACCAGGGGTAATACCCTGGCAACGGCAGTAATGGCGCCGACAGCGCCTTTGGCACGGAGGGACGATATGGAGTTTGCGGTGGACCTGCTCTCGGCGCTACGCAAGGCCGAGCGGGTGGTGGTGTTCACCGGGGTGGGGGGAGGATCCGCCGAGAGCGGAATCCCGACATTCCGCGATGCGCTGACTGGGCTGTGGGAGCAATACAAGGCCGGGGACTTGGGGACCGGGAGGTGTTCCTGTGGGAGCCTCAGCCACCAAACCGTGAGCGCCGCATGAACCGCCGAAGGCCCCAAGCCAAGATCGCCAAGGCGGATGGTCTTTTACGGGTCAAACCCCGTCGCCAATTTCATCGGGTGTTCCTGGATTGGTTAGCCGACAACGGACACAGGTTTTCCATCGACTTGGCGTTCTGCCGGCGAACCGACGAGGACTTGACGTTGTCCTTTGTCGGCATCAACCCCATGATTTCCGCGTCCATCGGCCAAGGCGGGATGTGCATTACCGTGACTTGGCAGGGAGAGTGCTGGGATTTCCTCGGGGACTGGGACTCGGTGCCGAAAAAGTTTCCAAGGGGATACGCATGCAAACTGTGCCATAACTATTTCCGGCAGCAGTATCCCGGAAATGAATTCACAAAATTTTTCGAGACCAGGGAAGATGTGTGGATTGACTGCGTCTTTGAACCCTTCCTGGAATGGGTGAACACGGAACTGGCGCCGGCGCGTTGGATAAAGCTTTGTCAGTACAGAGGTGCGACCTGGGCAAAGCTGCTGAATACGTGCGGTCAGAAGTATGCATTGGACGATATGCGGATGCGGAACTTCATCGACACATTGAACCCTTTGGAATCCCCCGGAGACCAGCAGGAGGAGGTGGGCGAAAACGATTTCGCCATTTACGTATTTTGCCGCCAGCCAACCGGGTCCGTCCGATTCTGACGGAAGCCAGGGATACTACTCCCTCCACGGCGCCGACAGCGCCAATGGCACGGAGAGGCGAGATGGAATTTGCGGAGGATCTGCTCTCGGCATTGCGCGAGGCCGAGCGGGTGGTGGTGTTCACCGGGGCGGGGGTGTCGGCCGAGAGCGGAATACCGACATTCCGCGATGCGCTGACCGGGCTGTGGGAGCAGTACAAGGCCGAGGAGTTGGCAACCGAGGAGGCCTTCCTGCGGGAGCCGGATCTGGTCTGGGGATGGTATGAATGGCGGCGCCTGCGGGTCATGCGGGCCAATCCCAATCCCGCCCATCGCGCCATCGTCGCCTTGGCCCGGCGGATACCGAAGATGACGCTGGTCACCCAGAACGTCGACGACTTGCACGAACGGGCAGGCAGCGCCGACGTCATTCACGTCCACGGCAGCCTGTTCCACCCGCGGTGCCATGCCTGCGGCCAGCCCTTCGCCCTGGGCGACGAGCCCCCAGTCGAGGCGGAGGGCGCCCGCTGGCTGGCACCTCCAAGATGTCGGCAATGCGGCGGCCCGGTCCGGCCCGGCGTCGTCTGGTTCGGGGAACTCCTGCCGGAAGATCAATGGGATCGCGCCACCGAGGCCACGGAAAATTGTTCGCTGTTCCTCTGCGTCGGCACATCATCGCTGGTGTATCCGGCGGCCCAGCTTCCCCATACGGCGGCATATCGGCAGGCGACAGTGGTGCAGGTCAACCCTCACCCCACCGCTCTCGACAAGGTGGTGCGGCACAATGTCGTCGGGCTCGCCGGGGAGGCCATGCCGCAGCTACTGGCCGCGGCATGGCCAGAGGACTGAGCGTGGGTACACCCATAGGTATAGGCGACTGAAGGGGACGGCAGATGCGAATGGCACCACTCGCCCTCGGACGCCGGGAATTTCTCGGAATCGGGGCTGCGGCCACCATGGCTGTCCTCGCGCGTCCCTCTGCGGTGATGGCCGCCAGCTTGTTCCCGGACGTCCGGCAGCCGCACCGCAATCTGGACTTTCTCACCGATTATTGCACCCCGCCCCGGGTTGTCGTGGTCGGCGAAGCGGGCGCGATCAATGCCTTGAAAGCGCGCGGGATAAACGGTGTCGATTTCATCCTCGCCGATTCCGCCGCCACCGGCTTGGCGAATGGGGTGGCCGCAGCCGACATCGTCATATTCATTCCAGGAGCGGACAGCGGCACGGACAGCAAGCTGGCAGGCATGGCTCAGGCAGCGCGAGAGATGGGCACCACCACCGTCGGCATGGTCAACGAGAAGTTGGTGCGTACCGATCAGGATCTCCAGGAATTGGAGGAAACACTCGGCACCTTAGTTGTCGTTCAGAACGCCAGTGCTGACGAAGGCGCCTATTGGGGGGTCCGCTCTTTGATCGATCCAGTGACCCTGCCGGGCCTCATCGGCATCGACATGTCGGACATCAGCACGGTTATCGGTGCGAATGGCAAAGGTAAGATGACCACGGCTGTCGCCCACGGCAATCAGCGCGCCGCAGCCGCGACCGAAGCCGCCATGGCCGGCATCGTGGTGAAGGACGTCAGAAGGGCGCTGGTCACCATAACAACCGGCGCTGACGCGACTCTGCTGGAGATAGATGAGGTTTGCAACCACGTCCTCGACCGAGTCGGTCCCGACGCCGATATTGTTTTCGGCGGACCAGTCGATGAAATGCCAGTGGGCAATATCAGGGTGTCGATGCTCGTTATTGAGAGTTGAAGCCGGCTCCTTGGATGTCCGGGCGGGGTCATATCGTACCATCCGTCTCGGACATACTGGCCCATGTCAACGTGTTGTGAACCGCGTGAAGATGGCCGACCATGGCTGGGCCATCTTCGAGGGAGGGCTCTCATGACCGGCCGCCACCTGACGAAATCCCGCTACCTCGCCGGGCTGCAATGCCTGCGCCGCCTGTGGCGGCTGGTCAACGACCCGCCGGACTACGAGGACCCGCCGGCCGGCTCCCCGGCCGAGGCCGGCCAGGAGGTCGGCCGCAAGGCCCACCTGCTGTTCCCCGGCGGCGTGCTGGTCGAGGATGAACCCTGGCAGCATCTGGAAGCAATGGCCCGCACCGCCGCCCTGATGGCCGACGCCTCGGTGCCGGCGATCTTCGAGGCGGCCTTTGAGCATGCCGGCGTCCGTATCCGCGCCGACGTGCTGGAGCGGCTTCCGGGCGGCACCTGGGGCTTGCGCGAGGTCAAGAGCAGCAGCGGGGTCAAGGACCACTATATCGACGACCTAGCCGTCCAGGCCTTCGTCCTCAACGGCGCCGGCGTCCCGCTGAGCTCGGCCCAGCTTCTCCACGTCGACACCGGCTACGTGCGCGGCGCGGACGGCATCTGCTGGCCGGAGTTCTTCGCCCGGGTCGATCTCGACCAGGAGGTGGCCACCCTGCTGCCGGATACCCCCGGCCGCCTTCCCGCGTTGCGTCAATGCCTGTGGGCTGCCGAGCCCCCGGCCGCCGAACCGGGCGGCCAGTGCGGCTCACCGGTCGCCTGCGAGTTCTGGGACGACTGCACCGCCGGCAAGCCCGAGGACTGGATCCGCTATCTTCCCCGCCTGAGCGAACGGCGGCGGACCGAACTGGCGGCGCTGGGCATCGAGTCGATCGCCGCCATCCCGCCGGACTTCCCGCTGTCGGCCAAGCAGGCCATCATCCGCGACGCCACCGCCAGCGGAAAACCGTTCGTCGCCCCAGACCTCGCCCGCCTGCTGGGACGGTTCGGCCCGCCCGCCCAGTACCTCGACTTCGAGGCGATGATGCCGGTGATCCCGCTCTATGCCGGCACCCGCCCGTACCAGGCCCTGCCCTTCCAGTGGTCGCTGCACACCCTGGGGGCCGACGGCAGCCTCGGGCACCGGGAGTTCCTGGCCGAGAGTGGGGTGGACCCTCGGCGCGCCTTCGCCAAAACCCTGATCACGGCCCTGGCGGACAGCGACCTGCCGATCATCGTCTATTCCACCTACGAGCACAGCCGGCTGAAGGACCTGGCGGCCTTCTTTCCCGACCTGCGCCCCGCGCTCGACGCCATCATCGCCCGCCTGGCCGACCTGCTGCCGGTGGTGCGCGGTGCCGTCTATCATCCCGAATTCGGCTTCAGCAATTCGATCAAGGCGGTGGCCCCCGCCCTCTGCCCCGGCTTCGGCTACGACGATCTGGAGGAGGTGGCCGACGGCGCGATGGCCTCGGCCGCCTTCGTGCGATTGGCGTCAGGTGCCATTCCTCCGGGAGAGGAGGTCAACCGCTTGCGGGATGCGCTCCTGGCCTATTGCCAGCGCGACACCCTGGCGATGGTGGAGGCGCACCGCGGGTTGTTGAAGCTGGTTGGCCGGCACTGACCCGAGCAATGTTTGGGCTACGGAGTGATGCGGGTAATGCTGGGGCAAGGCCGCAGGGAAGGTCGGTTTCCACAACGGCAAGGTTGATGTCGAGCGGCCCCGTGGCGTCGCTCGCCGAGGCATTCGGAAAAGGATGGACGAAAGGCCCATTCCTCCTTTGAGGTGTCGCCCACACGTCGATCTCCCCACCTTGAGCCGCCACTCCCGTGACGCTACTCTCCCCACCACCCGAACCGCCGGCAGAGCCGTCCGTGACCGTATCGCATTTCAGTTTTGCTTCACTGATGCCGCCCGAACGCATGATCCTGCGCCTGAAGGCGCTGATCGGCGCCGCCACCGGCAAGACCGTGTTCATGGACTGCCTCAACCGGGTGGGGGGCGCCTCTCCGGCCTGGGGAAGCAGGACGCTGAACCTGCTGCTCGACGGGCTGCGCGCCAAGCGCCTGTTGGACGAGTCACTGGCCTGCGCGCCCGAGCATCTGCACACGCTGGCGGTCGATGCCATCGCCTCGCCCGACGGTGCGGCGATGGTTGCGGCCATCCGCGCCGTCCTGCCGCCCGAAGATCCCCGCCGCTATTATGACGGCAAGGCGATGGAGGCCAACACCCAGCGCTGGATGCGACTGGCGGTCCTGCTCAACGACGAGGCCGAATTCAAGCAGCTGGCGGAGTTGCGCGGCCGATACTGCCGCAATGCCCCCGCGGTGATCACACAGGCATTTGCCGGAATTGCGGTCGGAACGGACTGGCTGGCTTCGCGCACGGTCGCCTTCCAGGCGGCGATCCTTGCGGCCAAGGCCGACCGGCTGATCGGCGCCGGCATCGCCGCGCCGGATTATCGCGACCTGATGGAGCATTGCCGCCGCGATCCGGTGATGGGGGGCATCGCATGGCCGATGGTCGCCGATTTCGACGTGCTGAACGGACGTCTGGCCAGTCTGGCCGCCTGGATCGCCGCCGTGCCGGCCGGCGTGTCCGCCGACGCGCCGGCCGCCTTCTCGGCCGTCCACGCGCTGCTGTCCGGCGAGGTGGGCCAGGCGGTGGCCCGTTTTGCCGAGGCGCTCCGCCTGCACCGCAAATCCACCCGCAAGCGCAAAGGCCGGCTTCCGGGCTATGTCGGGCTGCTGCACCTGTGCGCGCTGATCGCCGCCGACGACGCCGGCCGGCATGCCGAAATCGAGGCGGCGATCGACGCCAGGGAGCCGAGCCTCGGCGACCACGCCATCCGTGCCCTGCTGGAATTGGCCCGCAACCGGGAGGCGCAGGCGCGCGACGCGGTGCAATATGGCATGGCGGCCCTGTCGATGATGCCGCACCCGTCGCCCGTCAGCGCCGCCCTGCTGGCGGTGAGCGCCTTGCTGGTCGATCCGGCCGTGGCCAGGCTGAACGCCGCTCGTTTCGTCCCACTGTTCCGCCGGTTCGAACACTCGGTGCCGCTGGCCGCCGGCATGCTGGCCGAGGTGCTGGAAGCGGTCGCCGGCACCCCCGCCCCCTACCGCGCCCACCTCGCCCGCCCCGATCGCCAGATTTCCTTCCGCTTCGCCGCCATGATCGCCGCCAAGGCGCCGTGGGAGCGGGCGCTCGCCAGCATCGAGGCGATGCTCGATCCGGCCTCCCGCGCCCGGCCCGACACACCGGCCAAGACCAAACGGCTGGTGTGGCAGGTCGACCCGGTGTCCGGTGATGTGCAGCCGCTGGAGCAATCCTCGCAGGCGCGCGGCTGGAGCGCCGGCCGCGCCGTGGCGCTGAAACGGCTGCACCTCGGCGACCCCAAGCTCGATTACCTGGACGAGTTCGACCGGCGCGCGGCGCGGACCCTCCGCCGCACGACGGTCGGCTGGAATAATGAGGAGGTCTACGACTTCCCGCGCGAAAAGACCCTGCCGGCGCTGGTCGGCCATCCGCGGGTGTTCGACAGGCACAACCCGGCCGTCGCGATCGACCTGGTCGAAGCCCGGGCCGAACTGGTGCTGTCGTCCGAGGCCGCCGGCTTCCGACTGGCGCTGTCGCACGCGGCGACCGAACCCGACGCCTTCATCGAAGTGGAAACGCCGGGCCGCTGGCGGGTCGTGGTGGTCGATGCCCAGGCGGTGGCTGCGTCCGCCGTTCTCGGCGACAAGGGCATCCGCATCCCCGCCGCCGCCCGTGAGCGGCTGGCGGCGCTGACCCGATCCGCCGCGCCGGGCCTGCCGCTGCGAATCGAGGCGTCTGGTCTCGACGACGGCAACATCGAGGCCGGCGACCCGTCGGCGGTGGTCCGGCTGATGCCGATGGGCGATGGCCTCAAGGTCTCGCTGGTGGTCCGCCCGTTCGGGGCGGAGGGGCCGCATTTTTTGCCCGGCATCGGCGGCCGGCTGGTGTCGGCCCGGCTGGGCGGCCGGCATGTCCGGGCTCGCCGCGATCTCGCCGCCGAGACGCGCAACGCCGCGGGTTTGGCCCAGGCCTGCCCCAGCCTGGGCGGCGACGGCCCCGACTGGCTGTTTGAGGATTTGCTCTCCAGCCTGGAAGTTCTCGCCGAACTGCGGGCCCTGCCCACCCAGCCCCCGATGGAATGGCCCGAGGGGCAGAGGATCGTCCTGCGCGGTGAAGCCACGGCCAAGCGCTTCAAGGCCAGCGTCAAGGGCGGGGATGCCTGGTTCACCCTTGGCGGCAGCGTCGATATCGACGAGGGGCTGGTCCTCGACCTCAAGGACCTGCTGAGCCGCCTCGACCGGGCCGAGGGGCGGTTCGTGCCCCTGGACGATGGCGGCTTCGTCGCCCTCGACGGCCATTTCCGGGCGCAATTGGAGCGCCTGAAGCGGCTGGGCGACGGGCTCAAAGTTCCGACGGCGGCCGGCATCGCCGTGCGCGACGTGCTGGAAGGGGCCGCCTCTCTTAAGTCCGACGCCCGCTGGCGGAATTTCACCCGCCGCATCGATGAGGCCGAGGACTGGCAGCCACTTCTGCCTGCCGCCTTCGCCGGCGAGTTGCGCGACTACCAGAGCGAAGGCTTCGCCTGGATGTGCCGCCTCGCCCGCTGGGGGGCCGGCGCCCTGCTCGCCGACGACATGGGCCTGGGCAAGACCCCCCAGGCCATCGCGGTGATGCTGACCCGGGCGGCGGACGGCCCGCTGCTGCTGGTGGCCCCCACCTCGGTGTGCGGCAACTGGCAGGCCGAACTGGCGCGCTTCGCCCCCGGACTGACCTGCCATCGGCTGGCGGAAGCCGACGACCGCGGTGAGGCGCTGGGCAATCTCGGTCCCGGCGATGTCGTGATCGTCTCCTATGGCCTGCTGGCACGCGAGGACGACAGGCTGGTGGCGATCACCTGGGCCATGGCCGTGCTCGACGAGGCCCAGGCCATTAAGAACGCCGACACCCGGCGCGCCAAAGCCAGCCAGCGCCTGAACGCCGGCTTCCGCCTGGCCTTGACCGGCACCCCGGTGGAGAACAGCCTCGACGAGTTGTGGAGCTTGTTCCGCTTCGTCAATCCCGGCCTGCTGGGCAGCCGCGAGGCCTTCGCCAAGCGCTTCTCCGGCCCGATCGAGCGCGACGGCGACGCCGGTGCCAAAGCGGCGCTGCGGTCGCTGGTTCGCCCGTTCCTGTTGCGGCGGACCAAGACGGCGGTCGCCGCCGAACTGCCGGCCCGCACCGAACAGACGCTGCTGATCGAGATGGGCGACGAGGAGCGCGCCTTCTACGAGGCCCTGCGCCGCCGTGCCCTGGAGCACCTGGAGGAGGCGGGGGATGAACGCACGCGCATCCATATCCTCGCTGAAATCACCAGGTTGCGGCAAGCTTGCTGCCACCCCGCCCTGGCTGCGCCCGGAACGAGCGTGCCGGCGTCGAAGCTGGAGGCACTGCTGGACTTGGTGGGAGAGTTGCGCGAGGGCCGTCACCGTGCCCTGGTGTTCAGCCAGTTCGTCGGCCATCTGGAGAAGGTGCGCGCCGCGCTGGATGCCGCCGGCGTGACCTACCAGTACCTCGACGGCGCCACGCCCGCCCGCGACCGGGAAAGGCGGGTGGCGGCGTTCCAGGCCGGCGACGGCGACCTGTTCCTCATCAGCCTGAAGGCGGGCGGTTTCGGCCTCAACCTCACCGCCGCCGATTTCGTGATCCATCTGGATCCGTGGTGGAATCCGGCGGTCGAGGACCAAGCCTCCGACCGCGCCCACCGGATCGGCCAGCACCGCCCCGTCACCATCTACCGCCTGATCGTCAAGGACACCATCGAGGAGGGAATCGTCGCCCTGCACCGCCGCAAGCGCGACCTCGCCGACGCCCTGCTGGAGGGAGCCGACGCCGCCGGCAAACTGTCCGAGGAGGATCTGCTCGACCTGATCCGCTGCAACCGGTGAGCGGCGGCGGAGAGACATTCCCTGCTTGATTCCAAGGAGCCCCTGTTTGCCTCATCGGAATTCCCTGTTCCAACAGGGATCCCCGACGGCGTCAACGCCACGCTAGGGTTGCCGGGCCGTATTGTCGTGCTAGTCGGAGATCGGAAATTGTCATTGATAGTCCGGTGAAAACGGCGCTCACGCGCAGCCCTCCGCCATGATCCGACCTGCCTACGGACATCTGACAGCACCCGCAACTGATTAATTTCGTTGCGGAGAAGGTTCGCCGCCAGCCCCCACCCCTCCGCCACCCCCAGCCGAAGGATGCTGGGATCAAACCATCTCTTGGCGCCTCGGATGCACCCTTCCGCCAGGAATCACGCTACAGCCGAGATATCCCCCCTCCTTATCGCCGTCGTCGTAGCGGCGGAGAAATCGGCGGGCCGACCCTCGCCCTCTTGGCGGGCTTGGCATCGCCCAAATCAGGCACAACTTTTCCTTGACCGTGCCGCGTCACTTCGATAGGAACATATAGTGAACATACGCGGTCAAAGGAAACGCCAATGCCTTACAACCCTGCGGAACCGCGCGATTCACAGGGCCGATGGGCCAGCGGGGGAAACGGCTCCGGCCGGGACCCCGCCAGCATCCTCTATCCCCCCGTTCGCGGACGACGCCGCTTATAACGGTGAATACCATGATCAGGTTGTTCAGTGGTTGCTGGAGCTCTTCGCAAAATCCGCCGTTTCCTGCATCAAGAGCGTTCCGATAACGACTATCGATGGAAGTACGACCGCAATCCCTGATCTTGTATGCAAATCGCCGGTGGACGGCTCTCTCAGTTTGATCGAGGTCAAGACGGGGATGAATCCAACGTTCACCCCGAGCCAGCTCCAGGTCTACGCGATGGCCCAGTTCGACAACCACGTCGTTTCATCCACTGACAAACTTGCGCCATTCGGCGTCCCACGCGGCACGACTCTGCCGGCAATTGACGTGGATGTGATCTACGCCACCCCTGGAAAAGAGATAGTACCGGATCAGCCATTCAGAAGCTTCCTGAAATAACGTCATTATTCACCACGGAGAAAAATACCATGGCCGAAAAGACCTCGAAGGACAACGGCCTGCCCGATTATGACATCCGGCTGCTGACAGGGCCTGTGATGAAGGAAAAGCCAAGCCGCCAAGTTATGCTGCATGCGATTTGCAGTGGAGGTCTTCTCAACAAGCGCGACCTTGCCCTGAAAATAGGGGAACTCCTAGCGTACAGCGTTTACCCTAGGGAGGAAATGGATCGCCAACGGCCCTTGGAAATCCGGGACGACGGCGACCGATGGACCATCATCGGCAGCTATAACAGGCAGATGAAGGACGGCCGAGGCCCGTTGAAGGTGGTCTTGCGCAAATGGGATGCGGCCGTGTTGGATCTGGCCACTCCCATGCTTTATACGGCCCCGGAGGATCAGGGCAAAACGCCTGATCCGGGGGAAACCTTCAAGCGCTGGGTCGAGTCGAAGAAGCCCTGACCGCAGCCCCGAAGGTCATCACCAGTCTCGTAGACCAGAAAGAGGTTCCCGTGGTTACGGTTGGTTACGATGACATTATCTGTACCACTGGCGCCAATAGGTTGCACTATCACCGTAATGTGCAATAGGTTGCACTGTCACCGTAATGTACAATTTTCGGGATCGGTCACCATCACCACCCATAGGCTACACTATAGCCAGCCAGCCTAGCGCCGTGAAGCCCAGTGGAACGACACACCACACACCCATCAATGGCTTTGCCAATTCGCGGCAATCACGGAATCGAGAGTTTGGTGCTGCACCGTCGTCAATTGGGTCTGTCCCATGGGCGGCGGGGTCATCGTCGCCATGCCAGCCACGAGGTTCTGGACCTGAGTGTCCATCAGCGCCGCATGCGCCGCCACACCTTGAGCTCACCACCTGTCTCACCGATGGGGTGCAGTTCAGCACTGTCACCAGAATCAATTCGTTCAGCGAGCGCTCCCGCCCGGCTTCCAGCATCCGCTTCCAGCGATGGGCGCGAGCGAGCACCTTCAGCAGGGTGTCGTCGGGGGCCGCGCACAGGCGCTGGGTCGACGGGCAACGGTGTTGTTCTCCTGGGATGGAAACGCCGGCATGGGATACCAAGTGCGCCACACCTTATAGAAGGTTCCCTTTTGGTCCGTATCGGACCATAATGCCGACGTCACCTAGGGGGTTCATCATGGCCGTCAACGTCAAACTATCAGAATCGCTCGTCGAGCAGGCCAAATGCCATGGCCGCGTCCAACATCGTTCGGTGCCCAAACAGATCGAGTACTGGTCCCAGATCGGCAAGGTGGCCGAAGAGAACCCCGATCTGCCGTTCTCGACGATCCGCGACATCCTGATCGCCCAGCAGGAGACCGCTACTGAAGAATACCGCTTCGACTGATGCGGCTACTCGTCACGCCCACGTTCTCTCGTGCCGTCAAGAAACTTCGCCCCGGACAGAAGGCGGAACTCGACGAGGCTGTGCGGGCCATCGCCGACGCCCCAACGCTCGGTGACGCCAAGGTCGGCGATCTTGCCGGCGTCCAGGTGTTCAAGTTCCGCCTGAGCAACCAGCTCTGCCTGCTGGCCTACACCCAGGTGGACGAAGAGACGATCAAGCTGCTTGCCCTTGGATCGCATGAAAACTTCTATCGCGACCTCAAACGATCCTGACCCGAAGCGCCTCGAATAACCGCAGCAGGGTATAGCGGTGGATGATCGACACCACGGTGAAGACGGCTCTGATCGCTAAATCGTCCGACAGGCTGGTGCACAGGCCGAACTACTGAACCACCAGCGCCTGGGTGGCCACAGCGATTCCATATCCGACCGCAACATTGGCCAGGGACTCGACCAGGGACATGCGGCGCGATTGCCTCATCAGGCTGCTCCTTGGTTAGCCAAGGAAATCGCAATATCCTTATGCTCCACCTCGACCACCAGGTCGGTCAGTGCCGATGGCGCGCCGTATCGGCCGCGGGGGCCAAGCAAGAACAAAGCACGAACAATCCGCTTGACGGCCGATTCAACGTGTGGTTTGACTCTCCGCGCCGGCCGATTTGCGTTCGGACCTCCCTCGCCCCCTTACCCCAAGCCAGCGTCTCTCGTCCCGCCACGAAGGGCGCGGGAATGGCGGGCGCTCGCCACACACGCTCTGAACTCTCTGAAGTGCACGGCCGCCGACCGGCCCGGGTATCGCGATGGCCCGGGCGTTCCATTCCGCACACCCCGAACTCCGCCCCCGAACCATGGAGCAGGCGCCATGAACGACGACTACCCGATCCTTCCCGGCCTGGACGAAGCCCAAGCGCGACAGTATGGTTTTCTCGGCGCGTTGAACAGGTTGATTGACGCGCATACCCAGGACACTGGCGCGCCGCCGTCACCCGATGAGGTGAACGCCCTTGCCCTTATCGCCTTCGGCCAACACGGCGGGCGGAGCACGAACGCCGACGACCAGTCCCAGGGACAGCAAGGCGGCACCACCGACGGAGGGAGTGACGGGAACGGTGATGGCGGCCCGGAAACCGCATTCGACGACCCCGACTGTAGTGAAATTCGTGCGCAGTGCCACGAACAATGTTGTGATGAAAGTGTTGGCTGCGGTAATAAGTCCGATTCGTTTGGCCTTTTACGCAGATGCACGAGAAAATGCATGGAAATACATGGATGCCACGAATACTAGATAGTAGCACTCAACGCAATGAGGGGCACAATATGGAACGAGAAGCCGCATTACGAATAATATACAGCATTGTCGCCGCAGAAAAACACCTTGGAGACATCGATTCCGTAATATCGGAAATGCCGGATAGCGACGAACGAAAACAGTTTATCGCAGGACTCGGCGCAATAATGTATGCGATCAACTTCAGCTTCGTTTTTAAAATAGTAAAGGAATTCCCAGATCTCGACCCCGACAAAGACAAAAACTTTCCAACCCCGGTTTACAAGCCGCGGGACGACAATCCACCAATCCCGGCATCGGGACAGGGAACCTCGTCCTAGGCGCAGGTTGCCCTTTGTCCCTCCCAGGGTTACGGTAGGTTACGGGTTACGGGTTACGGGTTGCGGTGACAGCACTGTCACCGCATTCTGGGCTGCGTCGGCGCCACACCACGAGGAAACGGGTCTGCGCGATTCCCGTATTCCCGTCGTGACCAGGCGGCCAATCGGCCGGGACGCCCGACCATGGTTGCCTGACCCGACGCGGAGGTCGCGCCCCTGGCCGCCGACAGCATTGGCTATCGCCAGGACACGATCTCGGGTTTCTTGCGCGGCACCGGCGGTGTCGATCCCGCCGGCGCACCGACGATGATGGGAGCGATGGCCGTCCACTCGGCGGGCACGCCGAGATGCGCCTTCCATTCCGGCGTATTGAGGGCACCGACCGCGAAGCCGATGACGCAGGTGCCGAGGCCCTTGGCGCAGGCCGCCAGCATCAGGTTCTGCGCCGCCAGCCAGCAATCGGCCGCCACGAAGGGGCCCATCGGCTTCGCCCAGATGACGACCAGCGTGCCTGCGTCGTAGAAGATGTTGAAATCGGGAGTGTCAAGCCGGTGCTGCAAGCGGAGCCTCTGCCCGGGCGGAAGATTCCGCATCTGCTCGCCGAAGGCGCTCTTGGCGCTGTCGGACAAATTCCGGAGCATCCCGCGATCCTGGACGACCGTGAACGCCCAGGGCTCCTCATGCACGGCCGTCGGCGCCTGGACCGCGGCATCCAGGAGGGCGAGGACGGTCTCGCGGTCGAGGGGCGGCCCCTTGTAGGACCGCACGGCCCGCCTCGAATAGATGGCCTCCAGCGCGCTCAGGCCCGTGTCGCGGTCGCTCATGGCGGCGATCCTCCGTAGCCGATCCAGCATGAGCCATAGAATGGCCCTGAGGCGCGGGGCCGCATTGATGCGGGTTAAGGTCTATCACCCCTCGCCTTGTTCGCCGTCCCGAGGCATCATCCCGGCGGACGCAACAGCCGGTTTCCCGAACATGCCGCCCTTCCCCGCCTTTTCCATCACCGCCCTGCCGCGCATCGTCTTCGGCGACGGCCGCATCGCCGATCTGCCCCGCGAGGTGGCTGCCCTCGGGCGGACAGCGCTGCTGGTCACCGGTGCCCACTCGTTCCGCGCCGGGCCTTACCGGGCGCCGCTCATGGCGGGCTTCGCCGAGGCCGGGGTGGCGGTCGAAACATGGGAGGTGGCGGGCGAGCCCACGCCCGACCTGGTGGACGACGCGGTCGGCCGTTTCCGTTCCGCCGGCATCCAGGCGGTGGTGGGCATCGGCGGCGGCAGTGCCATCGACGCGGCCAAGGCCGTCGCCGGATTGCTGCCGACCGGCGCGTCCATCATGGATTTCCTGGAAGGCGTGGGGCGCGGCAAGACCTATGCGGGACCGGCCCTGCCGCTGGTGGCGGTTCCGACCACCGCCGGCACCGGGGCCGAAGCGACCAAGAACGCGGTGCTGTCGCGCACCGGCGCCAACGGCTTCAAGAAGTCCTTCCGCGATGATCGGCTGATGCCCCGGCTGGCCCTGATCGACCCCGCCTTGCTCGCCACCTGCCCGCGCCCCGTCATGGCGGCGAACGCCATGGATGCGCTGACCCAGCTCATCGAGTCCTATGTCTCGATCCGCGCCAATCCCATGACCGACGCCTTGGCCCTGGCGGGGATCGAGGCGGTGCGCGACGGTCTGTGGCCGGCGATCGAAGGCGCCGGCGCGGCCGCGCGCGAGGGCCGTGCCCGCCTGGCCTTTGCCGCATTGATGTCGGGCATCTGTCTGGCCCAGACCGGGCTGGGCGCCGTGCACGGCATGGCGGCGCCCCTGGGCGCGGCTTTTGGCGTTCCCCACGGCGCGGCCTGCGGCACCTTGCTGGCGGAAACCACCCTGGCCAATATCGAGGCGCTCATGGAGCGCGATCCGCTGGGCCCCGCCCTGCCCCGCTACGGGCGCATCGGCGGCCTGTTGGCCGGGCAGGCGCGCGTCTGCGGCGGCGACGGGCTGATCGTGCTTTCCGACGTGCTGGACGATTGGGCCGAGCGCCTGGACATGCCGCGCCTGTCGGTCTTCGGCATGACCGAGGCCGACATCCCCGCCGTGGTCGCCGCCTCGGGCGGGAACAGCATGAAGACCAACCCGCTGGTTCTTACGGCCGAGGAACTGACCGACATCCTCAAGCGGAGGCTGTAGCCCGGCCGTTCAGCGCGGGCCGCCCTCGACCCCGTAGCGCCGCTTGATCTCGGCCACCCGCGCGGCGTTGGCGGCAAGCCAGGAATCGAGTTCCGCGGCCACCTCCGGGTGCGTCGCCGTCGATAGGTGATACGACCCCCGGCTGTAGGGCAGCGACGGATCGAACACCAGACCGCCCGGTCGGCCAAGGACGGCGCCAAGGACATGATCGGCCACCGTGACGTTGACATAGGCGCCGTCGACCCGGCCCAGCAGAACTTGGCGGAGCAGACGGTCGATACGCGTATTCTCCTTCAACTTCACCGAGCCGTCCCGCAGGCGTCCGAGCCACGCGAAGGGAGTGAACCCAGCCACCGTGCCGAGTGTGGTGACACTCTTGCCGGCGCGTCCGGGCAGAACCATGACACCGTCGGTGTAATCCATGAGCGGCCGGGAATAGCTGACGGCGACGCCCCGCTTGGACTCCGTCGCCCAATCGGGGTTGTCGGGAAATTTGGCGTCGATCCCGCCCGAAACGAGATCCGCGTACAGCCGCTTGATCGGCTCCGCCTTGTAGACGAGCCGGTATCCTTTGGCGGCCGCGAAAGCGTCGAGGATGTCGCGCGCGGTGCCGCGATAGGCGCCGTTCAGCCAACCATAAAAGGGGTAGTAGTCGATCTCTTCCACGCCGACGACGAGCGTCTTCTCGTCGGCCCGGACCGGACTGGCCAGAACCGCCAGCGCAACCACCAGAACCGCCCGCAGCCAAGGCTTCATCGGCCCCCTCCCATCCCCTAGAGCCGTTCGCGTTCAGACGCGATCGACTCCGGGTTCTTGTGCGTGAAAAAGCTCCGCTTTTTCAATGCTCAATCGCCGCTCTGGCTTGCGAGCGCGATTCGATGTGATCGCATCGCGCTCTAACCGGCCGGCTCCGCACACGCCATTCGTCGCACCGAACCTCCCGCCAGAACAAAGAACGCATCCTGGGGGCTGTCCTCGGTGATCCCGGTTTCGGGGTCGCCCCCGGCATAAAGCGCACGCAGGACCTTGCCCGCCACCCCATGGGTGACCACCACCAGCTTTTCCCCGGCATGGCGCGCGGCCAACCAGTCTGCGATACGCCGCGCCATATCGTCCAGGGTCTCGCCGCCCGGGCAGCGGAAAAACCACGTCTCCCGCCCGGTGCCCGACATCAGCTCGGGATGGCGTTCGTCCAGCTCGGATTTGAGCAGGCCCGTGAACACGCCGGTCCCCACCTCGATCAGCCGCGGATCGTACTCGATCTCGTGGAAGGGCAATCCGGCGGTCTCGCATAGCACGGCGGCGGTCTGGACACAGCGGGCGAGCGGACTGGACAGCACCCGCCAACCCGCTTCGTTCCCGATCAGGCTCCGCACGGCGGCACCATAGGATTTGGCCTGCTCAACCCCTTTCAGCGTCAGCGGCGACGCCGCATCCGTATGGCCCTGAATCCGCTTGACCCGATTCCAATGGGTCTGGCCGTGACGGAAAAGGATGATCGTGGGCATCGGCGTCGCCCCGCTAGCTCCGCAGCACGCCGCCGGTCGCCTTGGCGACGGCGTCGACGATCTTCCTGGCCACGGCCTCGATCTCCTCGTCGGTGAGGGTCTTCTCCACCGGCTGCAAGGTCACGGAGAGCGCCAGTGATTTCTTGCCCTCGCCCACGCCGGGGCCTTCATACACGTCGAAGATGCGCGCGTCGGCCACCAGCGCCTTGTCGGCACCCTTGGCCGCCCGCACCAGGGAATCGGCCGGGACGGGGGCATCCACCACGAAGGCGAAATCCCGCTCCACGGGCTGGAACGGCGACAGGCGCAGCAGCGGCCTGGCCTTGGTCGCCTTGGCCTTGACCGGGGGAATGGCTTCGAGGAAGACCTCGAATGCCGCCACCGGCCCCTTGACATCCATCCTGGCCAGTGTGCCGGGATGCAGTTCGCCAAAGACGGCGACGGCCTTGTTGCCCAGCCGGAGCGTGCCCGAACGGCCGGGGTGATACCAGGCCGGCGCCTCGGGCGCGACCATCAGCGATTCGGTGTTCATCCCCGCCGCCGCCAACGCCGCCAGGGCATCGGCCTTGGCGTCGAAGACATCGGCCGCACGCTGCGTCACCGCCCAATGCCGGGGCGCAGCCGCGCCCGCACGAATGCCGGCGGCCACGGCGCGCTGCTGCCCCGGTTCGGGACCGTCGAATTGCGGTCCGATCTCGAATAGCCCCAAATCCCTGAAACCCCGGTCGGCGTTCCGCCCGGCGGCGGCCACCAGATTGGGCAGCAGCGAGGGGCGCATCATGTCGAGGTCGCTGGAAATCGGATTGGCGAGCCGCATGGCCGGATCGCCACCGCCGAACAGGCCGGACTGGGCCGCCGGCAGGAACGACCACGTCACCGTCTCCACCAATCCCCGCGCGGCAAGCTGCCGGCGCACCCAGCCCTGGCGGCGCTGCGCCGGCGTCAGAACGGGCTTGGCGATCGAGGGGCGCGGCAGGGACACCGCCGGAATGGCGTCGAAGCCGTTGACGCGGATGACCTCTTCCACGAGGTCGTGCTCGGCGGCGATGTCGCCGCGCCAGGACGGCGGCGCCACCAGCAGGCCGTCGGCATGCTCGGAAACGGCGCACCCCAGGGCGCGCAGGATGTCTTCCTGCCTGGCCTTGGCGACGGCGACGCCCCCGAGTTCCTCGACCCGCCCGGGGCGCATGACGACGGCGGTGCGCCAATCCGGTTCGGCCCCCGCGACGACCAGCTCCGACGCCTCGCCGCCGCACACGGACAGGATCATGCGCGTGGCGATCTCGGCCCCGGCCTGGACGAACGCGGGATCGACGCCGCGTTCGAACCGGAAGCGGGCATCCGACAGGATCTCCAGCTTGCGGCCGGTGGCGGCGGTGCGGATCGGATCGAAATAGGCGGCTTCGAGGAACACGTCGACGGTCGAATCCGTGCAGCCGGACGCCTCGCCGCCGATGATGCCGGCCAGAGCCTCGGGGCCGGAATCGTCGGCGATGACCGTCATGGACCCGTCCAGGGCATAGGTCTTGCCGTTGAGAGCGGCCAGCGTTTCGCCACCCTGCGCCAGCCGCGCGCGGATGTCGCCCTTGACTTTGGCCGCGTCGAAGACGTGGAGAGGGCGGGCCAGATCGAAGGTGATGTAGTTGGTGATGTCCACCAGGGCCGAGATCGGCCGCAGGCCGATGGCGGTCAGGCGATCCTTGAGCCATTGCGGGCTTTCGCCGTTCCTGACGCCGCGGATGAAGCGGCCGGCGAACAGGGGGCAGGCCGACGAAGCCTCGGGTGCGAAGTCCAGGCGGACGCCGATCGGGCTCTTGAACGCGCCCGGTACCGGCGCCGTATCCAGGGGCTTCAGGGTGCCGAGCCCCGATGCCGCCAAATCCCGCGCCACCCCGCGCACGCCCAAGCAGTCGGCGCGGTTGGGGGTGATGGAAATCTCGATCACCGGATCGAAGCTCATCACATCGACCAGCCGCGCGCCCACCGGCGTATCCTCGGCCAATTCGGCGATGCCCTCGTGGTCCTCGCCCAGCTTCAATTCACGCCAGGAGCACATCATCCCCTGGCTCTCGACACCGCGCACGTTGCCCTTCTTGAGCACGTCGCCGGTGACGGGGATATAGGTCCCCGGACGGGCGAGGATGACCTTGAGGCCGGCACGGGCGTTGGGTGCCCCGCACACCACCTGGATGGTCTCGGCTCCGGTGGCGACCTTGCACACCCGCAGGCGGTCGGCGTTGGGGTGTTTCTCGGCCTCCAGCACATGGCCGACGATGAACCCGGAGAGTTCCCTGGCCGGGTCCTCGACGCCCTCGACCTCCAGGCCCAGCATGGTGAGGCGCCGGCCGATCTCGTCCGGCGACGCATCGGTGTCGAGATGCTCGCGGAGCCAGGACAGGGTGAATTTCATCGGGTCAGCCCTCCGGACAGCGTCGGCACGTCGATCGGCAGGAAGCCGTAATGTTCGAGCCATCGCAGGTCGGAATCGAAGAAGGTGCGCAGGTCGGGAATGCCGTATTTCAGCATCGCCACCCGTTCGACCCCCATGCCGAAGGCGAAACCCTGATACTCGTGGGGATCGATGCCGCAGGCGCGCAGCACGTTGGGATGGACCATGCCGCAGCCGAGGATTTCCAGCCAGCCCTTGCCCGTGGGCGTAGGCCCGCTATCGTTTTCGGATTGCGCGCCTTCGCGCGCGTAGCCGATCTTCAGTTCGCCCCCCTCGCGCGAGCAGCCGATGTCCACCTCGGCCGAGGGTTCGGTGAACGGGAAGAAACTGGGGCGGAAGCGCACGGGAACGTCGTCGACCTCGAAGAAGCTGCGCACGAACTCGATCAGGCAGCCCTTGAGGTGTCCCATGTGGGTCGCCTTGTCGATGACCAGCCCCTCCACCTGATGGAACATCGGGGTGTGGGTCATGTCGGAATCGCAGCGATAGGTGCGCCCCGGGGCGATGATGCGGATGGGGGGCTTCTCGGTCAGCATGGTGCGGATCTGCACCGGCGAGGTATGGGTGCGCAGCAGGTTGCGCGTGCCGTCCGGCTTTTCGCCGAAATAGAAGGTGTCGTGCATCTGCCGGGCCGGATGCTCGGCGGGGATGTTCAGCGCGGTGAAGTTATGGAAGTCGTCCTCGATGTCGGGACCTTCGGCCACGGCGAAGCCCATCTGGGCGAAGATGGCGGCGATCTCCTCCATCACCTGCGAAATCGGATGGACCCGGCCCTGGCGCTCGGGGCGCACCGGCAAGGTGACATCCACCCGCTCGCGCGCCAGCCGCTCGTCCAGCGCCTTGGCGTCCAGTTCCCCTTTGCGGACGGCGATGGCGGCGGCGACCTCGTCCTTGACGGCGTTCAGCGCGGCGCCGGCCGCCTTGCGCTCGTCCGCGGTCATGGCGCCCAGACGGCTCATCAGGCCCGAAATCGCGCCCTTTTTCCCCAGAGCGGCGACGCGCGCGGCGTCCAGCGCCTCCAGGGTCGCCGCCCCAGCCACGGCCGCCAGGGCTTCGGCGCGGATGTTGTCGAGTTCGTCCATCGGGTTCCTCACCAATACCGCCGGCTTCGCGGGCGTTTTACGCGAAAAGGGGCCGCACCTTACGGGCGACCCCTCCACGAAAAAACCGGCTGTCGAAAGCCTTACTGGAGGGCGGCCTGGGCCTTACCGACCAGCGCCTTGAAGGCCTCGGGCTCGCGGGTCGCGATATCGGACAGGACCTTGCGGTCGAGCGCGATCCCCGCCTTCTTGAGGCCATCCATGAAACGCGAATAGGTCATCCCGTGGGTGCGGACGCCGGCGTTGATGCGCTGGATCCACAGGGAGCGGAAATTGCGCTTGCGGACGCGGCGATCGCGATAGGCATAGCGCAGCGCCTTTTCGACCTTTTCGATCGCGACGCGGAAACAGGTGCTGGCGCGGCCGCGATAGCCCTTGGCCAGCTTGAGAATCTTCTTGTGGCGGGCGTGCGTGGTGACGCCCCGCTTGACGCGAGCCATGGCTTAGTCTCCGTAGGGCAGGTAGTGCTTCTTGACCTTGTCGGCGTCACCCTCGAACAGGATGAACGTGCCGCGGGCCGTGCGCTTCATGTCCTGCGGCTTCTGCGAGAGGCAGTGGCGCTTGTAGGCCACGTTGCCCTTCACCTTGCCGGTCGCGGTGAGCTTGAACCGCTTCTTGGCGGAGCTCTTCGTCTTCAGCTTGGGCATTTTCGCTTTTCCTCGGGTGCTGGATGTCGAGCGATGCGCGAGCGGCAAGGCATGCCCTTACAGGCCCTGTCCGCTCTGAGAAGCGACGCTTATATCGGCAAGCCGGCCCGATTGCAAGGCCGGTGCGCCAGCAGTTTTCATTATGCGCTCTCGCTCATGATGTCATCCCGACCGAGCGTGAGCGAGCGGAGGGATCCTTCACCCGACAATGCCGGAAAGATCCCTCGCCCGCGGCTCGGGATGACGACGAAAACCCCATGATGAGAACTGCTGCCGGTGCGCGGGGCCGTCAGACCCCGCCTTCCACCGTGGTATGCGCCCGCGGGCGCACGTCCCGCCGCGTCCACAGCAGCGAAGCGATCCCTTCCGCCCGGCGCAGCGCCTTGTCGAGGGTCGCCATGGTCCGGGTCAGATCGGGGGTGTCGTCGCCCAGAAAGGCGCGCAAGACGTAGAGGTAGATGCCCATCAAGCCCTCAAGACGAGCCATCCCGCCAAGCCCGGACGAGGACAGTCCGGCCGCCTCCAGGGCCAGCGCCATCGACCGCAGGAAGCGCCGGGCGCCGCAGAACAGGGTGAGGGGATCGTCGCCGGATTCCCGGAGGATGACCATGAGGGCGTGCCGATCCGGCGCCATGGCCTCGAACCGGCGCATCAACACCTCGAACAGGCGGTCGCGGGCAACCTCTCCCGGCTCGGGTCCGGCGGCCAGCATGCGGCTGTCGACCGAGCGGAAATAGGCGTCGAGCAGGGCCGCCTTCGAGGGAAAACGCTCGGCCAAGTCGGCGAGCGGCAGTTGCGCGCGTTCGGCGATATCCGCCAGCGAGAGGGAGCGCCACCCCCGCTCGGCCGCGAGTGCGAGGGCGGCGGCGATTGCGGCATCGGCGACGTGCGGTTTCTTTGCCATGATCAGGTTCCCGGACAGCGAGGACGTGTTGGCGGACGGCACCTTTGGCGATTCCATGAATCTAGGTCGCGCAGCGGTTCCGGCAATCTCCCCAAGAGACGGTCGCCTCCCCCGTCGGATGGGGATTCCCCGCCAAAAGTGCATGGCGGGAAAATCGTCGTAATCGCTTGCGAACGCTCGGCCCCCGACGTTACTTTCGCCCCACAGGATTCCCAGCGGGGTAGACCATGCCATTCATCGCTGACAGGTTGTCGGCCATCAAGCCGTCGCCGACCATCGCGGTCACCCAGAAGGCCGCCGAATTGAAGGCGCAAGGGCGCGACGTCATCGGGCTGGGGGCGGGCGAACCCGACTTCGACACCCCCGACAACGTGAAGGCGGCGGCCAAGGCAGCCATCGACCGGGGCGAGACCAAATACACCGCCCCCGCCGGAACCCTGGCGCTGCGCAAGGCCATTTGCGCCAAGTTCAAGCGCGAGAACCACCTGGACTACACGCCCGAGCAGGTCACCGTCGGAGTCGGCGGCAAGGGCGTGATCTTCAACGCCTTCATGGCCACAATCAATCCCGGCGACGAGGTCGTCGTTCCCGCCCCCTATTGGGTCAGCTATCCGGACATCGCCCTGATGTTCGGCGGCACGCCGGTGTTCGTGCCCTGCCGCGAGGAGGCCAATTTCAAGCTGCGGCCCGAAGACCTCGACCGCGCCATCACCTCCAGGACCAAGTGGCTGGTGCTGAATTCCCCCTCCAACCCCACGGGAGCCGCCTATTCGTGGGAAGAGATGAAGGCTCTGACCGACGTGCTGCTCCGGCACCCGCACGTCTGGGTCATGACTGACGACATGTACGAACACCTGGTCTACGACGACTTCCGCTTCTGCAGCCCGGCCGAGGTGGAGCCCCTGCTCTACGAGCGCACCCTGACCATGAACGGCGTGTCCAAGGCCTATGCGATGACCGGCTGGCGCGTCGGCTATGCCGCCGGCCCGCTGGCGCTGATCAAGGCGATGAACACGATTCAGTCGCAGTCGGTAACCCACACGAGCTCGATCAGCCAGGCCGCGGCGGTCGAAGCGCTGAACGGGCCGCAGGATTTCATCCCCCGGAACGCGGCGGTGTTCAAGGAGCGCCGCGACATGGTGGTGCGGATGCTGAACGATTGCCCCGGGATCGCCTGCAAGATTCCGGAGGGCGCCTTCTACGTCTATCCGTCCTGTGCGGGCGTGCTGGGCAAGAAGACGCCGGATGGCAAGGTCATCGCCAGCGACACCGATTTCGTCGCGGCCCTGCTGGAGGCCGAAGGCGTGGCGGTGGTTCAGGGCGCGGCGTTCGGCCTGGAACCTTATTTCCGCATCTCCTACGCCACGTCGTCGGAACTCCTGCGGGCGGCGTGCGAGCGCATCAAGCGCTTCTGCGAATCCCTGACCTGACGGCACGGGGACGCCCCCGCCACCGGGCGCCGTCGAACCCGTTCATTGCGTCGGCACAAGACCGCCCGCCGCCAATTTGCGCGCGATCCAGTGTCCCATCGCCTCGTTCGGCCCGCCGTCCGCTTTCACGCGGCAGACATCGTCGCCGCTGTCGATCACGGTAACGGGAGCGCGGACGTCCTCGACGTGAAGATCGCCCTGCTGGCCCTGCTGCGTCCTGCCCTGGACATGGACGATACGGGCGCCCCCTGCGGATATGTCGGCCAGTTCCCCCTCGACCTGGCCGTGAGCGCAGGCGACCCTGGCGTCGGCCTTGACCGCATACCGTTGATTGGTGCGGCGATCGACCTCGGGCGTCGCCGTGCGGACCACCCTGGTCAACACCTGCCCGAGCTCGGCGACCTGCTCGGCCATGGCCTCCAGCAGGGTCTCGACCATCGCCGCCTGCTTGCCGGTCGATGAGGCTTCGCTGGCGACGGCGACGATGCGCTCGGTCACCTCCTGCGCCGCCTGCGCCGATTGTTGGACATTGCGGGCGATCTCCCCGGTGGCGGCGTCCTGTTCCTCGACGGCGGCTGCCACCGAAGTGGCGATCTCCTCGACGCCATGGATGTCTTCCACCACGTCGGCGATCGCCGAGGTCACCCGCTGCGCCATCTCCTTCAGCGTGGTGATGCGGGCGGTGATGTCCTCGGTCTGCCGGGCGGTCTGGTTGGCCAGGTTCTTGACCTCGTGGGCCACCACGGCGAATCCCTTGCCGGCATCGCCGGCGCGCGCCGCCTCGATGGTCGCGTTGAGCGCGAGCAGGTTGGTCTGGCTGGCGATTTGGGCAATGACCTGGACGACGTCGTCGATGGCCGCCATCGCCTGGGCCAAGCTGGCAACCGTGGCCGAGGCGTTGCCGGCGGCGTCGACCGCCTCGCCGACCATCGCCTTGGACCGTTCGACCTGTGCCGCGATTTCGCGGATCGAGGCCGAGAGCTGTTCCGAAGCCCCGGCGACCGCCTGCGCGTTGGCGAGGCTCTGCTCGGCCGCGGCGGCGACGCGCTGGGCGTTTTCCTCGACGCAGGCAGCCGATTGGGCCATGCGCGCGGCGGTGCTGCCGACCCGCCGACTTTCCTCTCCGACCCGGCTTACCACGCCCGAGGTCTGGGTCTCGATCGTGTCCGCCATGGTAAGGAGCGCCTGGCGGCGGGCTTCCTCGCTGGCGCGGCGCTGCTCTTCCTGTTCCGCCGTCAACCGCTCGACGGACAGGGCCTGTTGCTGGAATACCAGCAGGGCACGGGCCATTTCCCCGATCTCGTCGCTGCGTTCCAGGGACGGAATGACGATTCCGGCCTGGCCGCCGGCGAGATCGCGCATGGCCGCGGTCAGGCGGATCGTGGGGCCGACGATACCGCGGATGATGAGGGTGGTGAGCAGCCCGGTCGCCAGCAGGGCGGCGGCGGTCAGGCCGTTGAACACGGCAAGCCGATGATCGGCCTGATCGAGCGCGGCGTCGGCGGCCTGAGCCAGGGCGCCGACGGCTGCCGTTTCGATGCGCCCAATCCCGTCCACATGGCGGGATGCCACGGTCAGCCAATCCTGCGGGGATACGCCGGTTGCGTTCCCCGCCAGCAGCCGCTCTTTGAGCGATTGGAAGCCCTCGTCATTGGTCGTGAACAGGGAGCCAAAGGTCTTGAGCCACGATTCCGGCAAATTGGCGACCGCGACGGCGAGATGTTCCCGCTCGGCGGCCGCCTGATCGACGAACGTGTCGTGGGCGGCGGCGATCGTCCCGTCGGCGAGGGCACCGGCGCCCTCCCCACGGAACCGCGCGGCCGCCTCCTTGGCCTGGGCGACATTGTCGAGCACCGAAAACGCCGCGCGCAGATCGGCGGAGGCGCCCGGCGGCATCGCCGACTCGCCGGCTACAAGCAGGGCGTCGATGGCGGTGCCGTAGAAGGTGAGGATGTCGTCGGAGGACATCGCGCCCAACTGCGGGCGGATGTCGTCGAGATGGCGGACGATGTCGCCGGCGGTGCCGAACCGTTCCAGCCCCGCGTCCGGCGGATCGTTGGCCGTGGCGAGAGAGCGGTCGAAGTCGGCAAGGGCCGCCCGTGTCGCGGCCTGCGCCGCGTCGAGCGGCCGGCGCCCGACCGAAAGCGCCTGTTCCCTCTCAAGCGAATCGGCCAGGGACGTCGCGGCGCCGATGACGGCGGCGATGCGATGAATGTGTCCGGCTTTCCGCGCGGTCCGCATCAGGGAGACATCCGTCCAGCCGGCGACGAGAACGACCAGCAGAGCGGGGATCGCCACCACGGTCCATACCCGCGCCGAAACCCTTCCGGCCCAAAAGCGGCACAGACGCCGCCACAGGCGGGATACCCGGCGGTTGCTGCCGGAACACTCGGTGGCGGCGTCGCGCTGCCAGCGGACCAGGGCACCGGACAGCGCGTCGGCCGCTTGGGCGAAGGCACCCTCCGCCAAGTCGGCTTGGGCGCCATGCGTATCGCCACCCAACGCCTTCGAAAGGCTTGAGGCCGCCGCCCGGTGAAAGTCGGCATGCAGGCGCACGACGGTGCGATACTCGCGGGAATCGCGAACCGAACCCGGCAGCGACGGGTCATGCAACCATGTGCCGAAGGCGCAACGGTGGTCGTCACCCACATCTTCCGGCTTGTACTCGCTATACCCGCTGTCAATGGTCTGCCGGATGCGCGTCTTCCACGCGGCATGCGCCCCGAACGCCTTGGCGACCTCCTCGTTGATCCCCATGCTCCTCCCCCGAAGATATGTTTTCAACGCGAGTGGGGTGTATATCGCAATACTCCAGGCTCTACTAGTTGGATAAAAATCCTCTCAAAATTCTATATATAGAATATATCGAGAGTGGCTATCGGCATCGTCGGAAGCAATGCTGTGCGCAATACAGCCGAATACCGAAATGCGGCATCTCTCGAACTTCCGTGGACTCCCGCGTCCACGATCCGCGGATGGTTTTGGCGGCCGAAGCCGGTCAGTTCGCAACGCTTTGGAGATTGCCGGCTTGCGCATGCAGCCACCGCGCCGAACGCCGTCGATGCGCTCGGTCTTCGATCTTGTCCGCGCGCAAGCGATGATCGGCGGGGGTCATGGAGGGAGCGGGGGAGGACGGTGTGGTGGGCCCGGCAGGACTCGAACCTGCAACCAGACCGTTATGAGCGGCCGGCTCTAACCATTGAGCTACAGGCCCCACCGGCGCCGACGATAGCCGACGGTGTGACGATTTCAAGGGATTTGGACATCCCTCCCCGGCGCGCGGGGAGGGATGCGGAGGGACTCAGGTATCGAGGAAGCTGCGCAGCTTGCGGGACCGGCTCGGGTGCTTCAGCTTGCGCAGCGCCTTGGCCTCGATCTGGCGGATACGCTCGCGGGTGACGCTGAACTGCTGGCCCACCTCTTCCAAGGTGTGGTCGGTGTTCATGCCGATGCCGAAGCGCATCCGCAGCACGCGCTCCTCGCGCGGCGTCAGGCTGGCCAACACGCGGGTCGTGGTTTCGCGCAAGTTCGCCTGGATGGCCGCATCCAACGGCAGGACCGCGTTCTTGTCCTCGATGAAATCGCCCAGGTGGGAATCCTCTTCGTCGCCGATGGGGGTTTCCAGGCTGATGGGCTCCTTGGCGATCTTGAGGACCTTGCGCACCTTCTCCAGCGGCATGCTCAGTTTCTCGGCCAGTTCTTCGGGAGTCGGCTCGCGGCCGATCTCGTGCAGCATCTGACGCGAGGTGCGGACCAGCTTGTTGATGGTCTCGATCATATGCACCGGGATGCGGATCGTGCGGGCCTGATCCGCGATCGAGCGGGTGATGGCCTGGCGAATCCACCAAGTGGCATAGGTCGAGAACTTGTAGCCGCGCCGATACTCGAACTTATCGACGGCCTTCATCAGACCGATATTGCCTTCCTGGATGAGGTCCAGGAATTGCAGGCCGCGATTCGTATACTTCTTGGCGATGGAAATGACGAGGCGGAGGTTGGCCTCGATCATCTCCTTCTTGGCCTTGTTGGATTCCCGCTCGCCCTTCTGCACGGTCTGGACGATGCGGCGATACTCGCCGATCGGCAGCCCCGCCTCCTGCGAGATGGTGCCGATGCCGCCGCGAAGCTCGGCGATCTCGTTGCGATGCTTCTCGGTGAAATCCTTCCAGTGCTTGGATTTGTTCGCGACGGTCACCGCCCAATTGGGATTGAGCTCGCTGCCGTAATAGCTGGACAGGAAATCCGGGCGCTTGACGCGGCAGCCTTCGGCCAGGCGCAGCAAACGCCCCTCCATGCCCATGAGGCGCTTGTTCAGCGCGTTCATCTGCTCGACGAGCTGCTCGATCCGGCCGTTGTTGAGATGGACCCCGGCCATCAGGGCGACCATCTCGGCCTTCAGCTTCTCGTACCTCTTCTCCATGGCCGCCGGAACCGCTTCGCCCTTGGAGAAATGCGCCAGGCGCTCGCGCTGCACCTTTTCGAGCTTCTTGTGCGATTCCCCGATGGCTTCGAAGGTCTCCAACACCTTCGGCATCAGTTCCAGTTCCATGGCGGCGAGCGACATGGAATTGTCCTCGCCCTCCTCGCCCTCGCCTTCGGTGTGCTCGGAAGCCTCGCCCTCGGCCTCGGCCTCGCCCTCACCGTGGCCGACCGCCTCTTCCTCCTCCTCGGACGCGCGTTCGAGGTCTTCCTCGGACAGCTCGCCCGCCGGGCCAGAACCGTAGGTGGCGTCGAGATCGATGATGTCGCGCAGCATCATCCGGCCGTCGCGCAGGGCGTCATGCCAGCCGACGATCGCGCGAATGGTCAGGGGGCTTTCGCAAATCCCGCCGATCATCATGTCGCGGCCGGCTTCGATGCGCTTGGCGATGGCGATTTCGCCCTCGCGGGAGAGCAGCTCCACCGATCCCATCTCGCGCAGATACATGCGCACGGGATCGTCGGTGCGGCCGAGTTCCTCCTCGTCCACGTTTCCGGCCGCCGACAGCCCTTCGCCCTCGGCCTCTTCGGTCTCCTCGGCGGCTGCCTCCTCGCCGTCCTCGCTTTCGACGACATTGATGCCCAATTCGGAGAGCATCGCCATCGTGTCTTCGATCTGTTCGGACGAGACTTCGTCAGGAGGCAGCGCGGAATTCAACTCGTCGTAAGTGACGTAGCCACGCTCGCGGCCCCGGGCCACCATCTTCTTGACGGCGACTCCAAGGGTGTCGAGCAGCGGCCCTTCCAGGTTTTCATCCTGGGGCTCGTTGACTTCCGCCGTATTCTGCGATTTGGTCGCCATTAACACCACCGCTCCTAGAGATACATGCACGCGGACCGCCGCCTCTGCCGTCCCCGGGCGGCTGGGCGGTCCCGCGTACCGACAAGACCTTTACGAGCCCGGCGCCCCCGGGACGCCCGGCTCGTCATCGATATCCACGCCTCGGGCCCGGCTGATCAGCACGGCGGCCAGATAATCGGAATTGGCTTCCGACGGGTCCCGGGCGAAAGCCTCGGCAGCCGATCCGGCATCAGCCTGCAATTCCTTCCGCGTGTACAGGGTAAAAATATGCTCCCAGAGTACCTTGGCGTCGGAGACGGCATCGGGCCGGGCGATCTTGTATTCATTCGCGTCCAGCAGGGAATCCAGCACTCTGGAAAAACCGTCCGACCGGAGATGGGCGCAAAGGGCATCCGAGTCAAGGGCGTGAGCCATGTCAAGGTGCTTTAGAATCCCCCGTCTGAGATTGTCAAGCTCCGAATCCGAGAAACCGGTTTCCCCCAGACGTTCGGCTGCGGTCTCGATCAAGGTAGGATGCTCGATCAGCAGCGCAAGGAGGAAACGTTCCTGACGGACGGCGCCGCCCATCGGCGGCACCGGCTTGGCCACTCCGGGCAATTTCCCGTCGGGCCCGCGCAGCGCCGATGCCGGGGCGGCGCCCTTGCGCATCGGCCAGCGCGGCGACCCGGCGCGGGCGGGCCGCAGACCGGCGCGCAGCTTCTCGCGGAACGCCGTCCAGTACTGCCACTTGACGGTATCGTCGGCGATGCCGAACGCCCTGTCCTTCAGCTCCTTCTCCAGCAGCGCCCGCCGTTCCGGAGTGTCGAGCGCCCGCCCGGCGGATGCCAGTTCCCACACCACATCGACCAGCGGACGCGCGGCATCGAGCACGGCCTGCATCGCCTGCGCCCCCCGGGATTTGATCAGGCTGTCCGGATCTTCGGGATGGGGGAGAACGGCGAAACGGAGCGACTTGCCGGGTTTGAGGATCGGCAATCCCCGCTCCGCCGCGCGAGCCATGGCCCGCTGACCGGCGGCATCGCCGTCGAAACACAGCACCGGCTCGTCGGCAAGACGCCACAGCTCCTCGATCTGCTCGACGGTGAGAGCGGTGCCGAGCGGCGCCACCGCGTAGCCGAACCCGGCCTGGTGCAGGGCGATCACATCCATGTACCCCTCGACGGCCAGCGCCACCCCGCGCTCGCGGGCCCGGTCGCGCGCATGGGCGAGGCCGTACAGGGTCGCCCCCTTGTGGAACAGGGGGGTGTCGGGCGAATTGAGGTATTTGGGCTGCCCGTCGCCGAGCGTGCGCGCCCCGAAGGCGATCACCCGGCCGCGGCGGTCGGTGATGGGGAAGGTCACCCGCCCCCGGAACATGTCGAAGGCGGGACCGCCGCCGTCCGGCTTCTTCAGCAAGCCCGCTTCGACCAGCAGGGTTTCCGGCAAGGTTTCGCTCATCAGGGCGCTTTTCAGCGCCTCGCGCCCGTCAGGCGCCCAGCCGAGCCGGAAACGGGCGATGGTCTCGTCGCTGACCCCCCGGCGCCGGAAATAGGCGAGCCCCTCCCGACCGGCGGCCCCGCGAAGCTCGCGCTCGAAGAAGGCGCAGGCGGCCTCCATGGCGTCGTGCAGCGACGCCCGGCGCGCCTCCTGGCGGCGTTCCTCGGGCGAGGCGACGGGGACGTCGAGCCCCGCCTCCGCCGCCAGCGTCTCGACCGCCTCGGTAAAGGAAAGGTGGCCGGCGCGCATCGCGAAGCCGATGGCGTCGCCATGGGCGCCGCAGCCGAAGCAGTGATAGAATCCCTTGTCTTCGTTGACGGTGAAGCTGGGCGTCTTTTCGTTGTGGAACGGGCACAGCCCATGGTGCTCGCGCCCCTTGCGGACCAGCTTCACCCGCCGGCCCACGACCGCCGCCAAGGAAACGCGGCTGCGCAAATCTTCAAGAAAGCGTGGCGGAAACGCCATCGACGCCAGCCCCTTCCAGCTTGCAGCCGGCCCGTCCCGATGCCGGGACGGCGCTGCCCGGGATCAACCGCCGAGCGTCGCCTTGACCCGTGCGCTCGCCTTGGTGAAATCCATTTGCCCGGCGAAGCGCTCCTTCAGCAGGGCCATCACCCGCCCCATGTCCTTCAGGCTGGCGGCCCCGGCCTCGGCCACCACCGCGGCGACCGCCTCGTCCACTTCCTTTTCGGACAGCTGGCGCGGCAGGAAGCGCTCGATGACGGCGATCTCCTCCTGCTCCTGCTGGGCGAGCTCAAGACGCCCGCCTTGTTCGTAAAGGGCGATGCTTTCGCGGCGCTGCTTGATCATGGACTGAAGCATCTGCCGGATCTCGTCGTCGCCGACGCCCTCGGAAATCCCCTTCGGCCGGGCGGCGATATCGCGATCTTTCAACGCCGCCAGAATCAGGCGCACCGTCGAAACCGTGCGAACATCCTTGGACAGCATTGCGGTTTTCAAGGCGTCGTTGAGCTGCTGGCGCAGCATGGCGTCTCCCCCATTTGGACCCGGCGCCCGTGGAAAGCTGACAGGCTAACGCAAAAGCGGGCGGAAAGGAAGAGCGAAGGCGGCTGGGCAGCCCCTTGAAAAAACTGAATTTTTCTGGCGGCAGAGCGGGGCTTGACTCGGCACCGTCTTTTCATTACACAGCGCCCGATTTACCGACCGCAACCGGGATCCAAGGGGGCCCGCAGGGGAGGACAGCGCCAGCATTCGGCTCGGTCCTCGCGCCGTCGCGCGACCTGGGTACCACGACCCTACCTCCTCCGATATAATTGAGGGGGACGTGCGCCTGGCCGATGGTTCGGGCGTATAGAAACGTAAGGACGGACATGCTGCACCCGACGGATTCCCGCTTCGATATTCCGCGCCCCCCGGGCGCCACCGGCGCCCTGGTGCTTGGGGACGGCACCGTGCTTTGGGGCAAGGGCGTGGGCGCCGAGGGTCAGGCGGTCGGCGAGGTGGTGTTCAACACCGCCATGACCGGTTACCAGGAGGTTCTGACCGACCCCTCCTACGCCGGACAGATCATCACGTTCACGTTCCCCCATATCGGCAACGTCGGCACGAATCCGGAGGATGTCGAGACCGGCACGCCCGCGGCCCGGGGCTGCGTGCTGCGCGCCGACGTCACCGACCCCGCCAACTGGCGGTCCACCCGTCATCTGGACATGTGGCTCCGGTCGTTCGGCATGGTCGGCATCAGCGGAATCGATACGCGGGCCTTGACCCGCCGCATCCGGGAAAAGGGCGCCCCCAACGGGGCCATCGTCCACGCCGCCAACGGCGAATTCGACCTTGCCGGCGCCTGGAGGATGGCCAAGGAGTGGCCCGGCCTTGAGGGTATGGACCTGGCCAAGGACGTCACCTGCCGCCAGACCTATTCGTGGGACGAGGCGGAATGGACGCTGGGCAAGGGCTACGGACGGCAGCAGGCTCCCCGCTTCCATGTGGTCGCCGTGGATTTCGGCGCCAAGCGCAACATCCTGCGCTGCCTGGCCGCCGCCGGCTGTCGGGTCACGGTGCTTCCGGCCACCGCCACCGCGGACGAGGTGATGGCGCTGCGCCCCGACGGCGTATTCCTGTCCAACGGGCCCGGCGATCCCGCCGCCACCGGCGCCTACGCGGTACCGATGATCCGCGGCGTCCTGGACACCGGCACCCCGCTGTTCGGGATCTGCCTCGGCCATCAGATGCTCGCGCTGGCGCTGGGCGGCCGGACCTTCAAGATGGAAACCGGCCACCGCGGTGCCAACCACCCGGTCAAGGACCTGGCCACGGGAAAGGTGGAGATCACCAGCCAGAATCACGGCTTCGTGGTCGATGAAAAGAGCCTGCCGGGCGGTGTGACGGTCACCCATCGCTCCCTGTTCGACGGCTCGCTCGAAGGCCTGGCGGTGGACGGCAAGCCGGTGTTCAGCGTGCAACACCACCCGGAAGCCAGCCCGGGCCCGCAGGACGCGCACTATCTTTTCGATCGGTTCGTGGCGATGATGGAACGTGCCTGATGCCCTTGCCGTCGCGGCGGCGCCCGTCCCGGCGTCCGGGCGGCAAATCCCGATGACGCGCCGTTCCCCCGTTTGCCCAGTCATATAAAGGCCGCCATGCCCAAACGCACAGACATCCGCTCCATCCTCATCATCGGCGCCGGGCCGATCGTCATCGGCCAGGCCTGCGAGTTCGACTATTCGGGCGTGCAGGCATGCAAGGCCCTGAAGGAGGAGGGATACCGGGTCATCCTGATCAATTCGAACCCGGCGACCATCATGACCGACCCGGGGCTGGCGGACGCCACCTACATCGAGCCGATCACGCCCGAGATGGTGACCAAGATCATCGAGAAGGAACGCCCCGACGCGCTGCTGCCGACCATGGGGGGCCAGACAGCCCTCAACACGGCGATGAAGCTGGCGGACGACGGGGTGCTGGAAAGGTTCGGCGTCGAGATGATCGCCGCCAAGCGCGACGTCATCGCCAAAGCCGAAGACCGCCTCCTGTTCCGCGACGCCATGGACAAGATCGGCCTGGAGAGCCCGCGCTCCGTGCTGGTGCACTCGCTGGCCGAAGCGCGCGAGGCGGTGGAGCTGGTCGGCCTGCCGGCGATCATCCGCCCGTCCTTCACCCTGGCGGGGACCGGCGGAGGGATCGCCTATAATAAGGAGGAGTTCGAGGCCATCGTCGCCGGCGGCCTGACCGCCAGTCCGGTCCACGAGGTTCTGGTCGAGGAATCGGTCCTCGGCTGGAAGGAATACGAGATGGAGGTTGTCCGCGACCGCAAGGACAATTGCATCATCATCTGTTCCATCGAGAACATCGATCCGATGGGCGTCCATACCGGCGATTCCATCACCGTGGCCCCGGCGCTGACGCTGACGGACAAGGAATACCAGATCATGCGCAACGCCTCGATCGCGGTGCTGCGCGAGATCGGGGTGGATACCGGCGGGTCCAACGTCCAGTTCGCCGTCAGCCCGAAGACGGGCCGCATGGTCGTCATCGAGATGAACCCCCGCGTGTCGCGTTCCTCCGCGCTGGCGTCCAAGGCGACGGGCTTTCCCATCGCCAAGGTGGCGGCCAAGCTTGCGGTGGGCTACACGCTGGACGAGCTTCTCAACGACATCACGGGCGTGACCCCGGCCTCGTTCGAGCCCACCATCGATTACGTCGTCACCAAGATTCCCCGCTTTACCTTCGAGAAGTTCCCCGGCGCCGACCCGCTTCTCAGCACCTCGATGAAATCCGTGGGCGAAGCGATGTCGATCGGGCGCACCTTCCAGGAATCGCTCCAGAAGGGTTTGCGGTCCATGGAGACGGGCCTGACCGGCCTGGATGAGATCGAGATTCCCGGAGCCGCCGCGGATGACATGAAGGACGCGGTCAAGGCCGCCCTGGCGATGCCGCGCCACGACCGCCTGCTGGTGATCGCCCAAGCGTTCCGGTTGGGCCTGAGCGTCGAGGACGTTCACGGCGCCTGCTCCTACGATCCCTGGTTCCTGCGCCAGATCCAGGCCATCGTCGCGGCGGAAGCCGAGGTTCGCGCCAACGGCCTGCCGTCGGATGCGGCCGGCATACTGCGCCTGAAGAAGATGGGCTTCTCCGACCAGCGGCTGGGAATGCTCGCCGGCAAGGCTCCGGCCGAGGTCGCCGCCCTTCGCGAGCGGGCGGGCATCGCGCCGGTGTTCAAGCGCATCGACACCTGCGCGGCGGAGTTCCCTTCGCGCACGCCCTACATGTATTCCTGCTATGAGGGCGACGGGATCACCCCGGGGGATTGCGAATCCGAACCGACCGGCCGCGACAAGGTCGTGATCCTGGGCGGCGGGCCCAACCGCATCGGCCAGGGAATCGAATTCGACTATTGCTGCGTTCACGCGGCCTATGCGCTGGACGAGGCGGGGCGGGAGACCATCATGGTCAACTGCAATCCCGAGACCGTGTCCACCGATTACGACACCTCCGACCGGCTCTATTTCGAACCGCTGACCGCCGAGAGCGTCATCGACGTGGTGCACAAGGAGCAGAGCAGCGGCCGGGTGCTGGGCTGCATCGTCCAGTTCGGCGGCCAGACCCCGCTGAAGCTGGCCAACGCGCTGGAAAAGGCGAACATCCCGATCCTGGGGACAAGCCCGGACTCCATCGACCTGGCGGAAGACCGCGAACGGTTCCAACGGCTTTTGCGCCAGCTTGACCTGCGCCAGCCGGCCAACGGCACCGCCCGCAGTCTGGACGAGGCCCGCCGCGTCGCCGAGGAGATCGGCTATCCGGTGGTGATCCGCCCGTCCTTCGTTCTCGGCGGCCGCGCCATGCGCATCGTCTACGACCACGAGGCGCTGGAACGCTACATGCGCGAGGCCGTCATGGTCTCCGGCGACGATCCGGTGCTGATCGACAGTTACCTCAAGGACGCCATCGAGGTGGACGTCGACGCCCTTGCCGATGGCGACGAGGTCTACGTCGCCGGCATCATGCAGCACATCGAGGAGGCGGGCATCCATTCGGGCGATTCGGCCTGCTCGCTGCCGCCCTATTCGCTGGACGGCCCGACCATCGCCGAGCTTGAGCGGCAGACCACCCTTCTGGCCAAGTCCCTGAACGTGGTCGGGCTCATGAACGTCCAGTTCGCCATCAAGGATGGCGACATCTACATCCTGGAGGTCAATCCCCGCGCCAGCCGCACCGTTCCATTCGTCGCCAAGGCCACGGGCGTGCCGATCGCCAAGATCGCCGCCCGGGTGATGGCGGGCGAGAAGCTGGCCGCGTTCGGGTTGAAGCGCCGCCCGGACATGGCGCACGTCGCGGTCAAGGAGGCGGTGTTCCCGTTTGCGCGTTTCGCCAACGTCGACATCGTGCTCGGTCCCGAGATGAAGTCCACCGGCGAGGTGATGGGCATCGACACCGATTTCGCCCGCGCCTTCGCCAAAAGCCAATTGGCCTCGGGCTGTGTTCTGCCGACCCAGGGAACGGCGTTCCTGTCGGTGCGCGAAGGCGACAAACCGGCGATGGTGGAGATCGGGCACCGTCTGCTGTCCATGGGCTTCAAGCTGATCGCCACGTCGGGCACGGCGAACTACCTGCGCGACCGTGGCCTGGCGGTCGCCGTGGTGAACAAGGTGCTCGAAGGGCGGCCCCATTGCGTCGACCACATGGTCAACGGCGAGGTGCAGCTGGTGGTCAATACGACCGAGGGCAGCCAGGCTCTGATCGACAGTTTTTCGATCCGGCGCACGGCGCTGGTCCGCAACATTCCCCACTACACGACCGTCGCCGGGGCCCGTGCCGCGGTGGAGGCCATCGAGGCCCTGCGGAGCGGCACGCTTGATGTTGCCCCCCTCCAATCGTATTTTAGGGGGTCTTTCTAGGAAGGGGGATCGGCCGCGCGTCCACGCGGCCGCCCTGTTTTTCTGCCCGGGGTTTCTACATGGAAAAGATTCCGATGACTCCCACTGGCCTCGCCCAGTTGGAGGAGGAGCTTAAGACTCTCAAGAGCGTGGAACGACCGGCTGTCATCCGGGCGATCGCCGAGGCCCGCGAGCATGGCGACCTCTCGGAGAACGCCGAGTACCACGCCGCCCGCGAACGGCAGAGCTTCATCGAGGGGCGGGTGGCCGAGCTGGAGGATATCATCTCCCGCGCCCAGGTCATCGACGCCAGCCAGCTGTCGGGCGACCAGGTGCGCTTCGGCGCCACGGTGACCTTGGCGGACGAGGATTTGGACGAGGAGGTCGTCTATACCATCGTCGGCGCCCACGAGGCCGACATCAAGGCCGGGCGCATGTCGGTCCATTCCCCCCTCGCCCGGGCCCTGATCGGGAAGCACATCGGCGACACCGTCGAAGTCACGACCCCCGGCGGTTCCAAATCCTACGAGATCGTCGACGTCCGATTTGGCTGAGCGGCCGGAAAGCGTTTTCTCTTACCGCCTCCGGCCCTGCCGGGGTGACGATGCACGGCCGCCCCGCGCATCCGGTGCACCGGCCCCCCCCTACCGGAACCGCGCTATTCGGATTCCGGCTCCGGCCCTGCTTCGACGTCGACCGGCACGCCGGGCTGAGATTTCGAATTGCGGATCGCCAGCGCGCTCTTCACGTGGCTGATGTTGGGCGCGGCCGTCAGCTTGGAGGTCAAAAACCTCTGATAGTCGTCCCAGTCATGCGCAACAACCTTAAGCAGGAAATCCGTTTCGCCGGCCAACATGTGGCACTCGCGCACTTCCGGCCACCTCGTCACCAGATCCTCGAAGGCGCGCAGATCGGCCTCGGCTTGGCTTCCCAGGCCGACATGCGCGAAAATCGTGACGTTGAACCCCAGCACCGTCGGATCGATCTCGGCATGGTAGCCTTTGATGCAGCCGGCCTCCTCCAGAGCACGCACGCGGCGCAGGCAGGGGGGGGCGGAAATGCCCGCTCGACGGGCCAGTTCGACGTTGGTCATCCGACCGTCGGCCTGCAAATCCGCCAGAATCCGGCGGTCGATGCGGTCGAGTTTGACCCGCTGCATTATGGAACTCCAAAAGGCACCCACTTGACGAAATTATATTACAATGCGCTAAAGCGTCAGCCAAGCGTTACCTCGCGAAAGCCCATGCCGGCGGATTGTCTACCATCGTTTGGCCGGACGGCGCCGTCGGGATGCAACCTTTGGCGTTATTATCGGTGCAATTCCCCCTCACTGCATGCCTTGTTAAAATAATTCCATCTTGTATGAGGTGGCGGTAGGGACTAAATTGCCACCACCTGATACCATGACAGAGGGAGCCAGAAGGATGAGCGAAGCCTCCGTTATTCCCGCGGTGCTGGTCGGCAGGCCCGCCCCGGACTTCACCGCGCCGGCCGTGATGCCGAACAATGAGATCACCCCGAATTTCAACCTGAAGTCCTACCTGGCCGGGTCCTACGGGCTGGTCTTTTTCTACCCGCTCGACTTCACCTTCGTGTGTCCGTCGGAGATCCTGGCGCACGACCACCGCCTCAAGGCCTTCGCCGACAAGAACGTGAAGGTCGTCGCCGTCAGCATCGATTCGCATTTCACCCACCTGGCGTGGAAGAATACTCCGGTGGACAAGGGCGGCCTGGGCAATGTCCAATTCCCCATGGTTGCCGACATCACCAAGGACGTTTCGCGCAATTTCGGCGTCCTGCTCCCCGACGGTATCGCCCTGCGCGGTTCCTTTCTGATCGACCGCGCCGGAATCGTGCAGGTGGCGCATGTGAACAACCTGCCGCTGGGCCGCAACGTGGACGAAATGCTTCGTCTGGTCGATGCGCTGCAGTTCACCGAGGAACACGGCGAGGTCTGCCCCGCCGGCTGGCAGAAAGGCAAAGCCGGCATGAAGGCCAGCCAGCAGGGCGTGGCCGACTACCTGGCCAAGCATAGCGGCGAACTCTGATCAAGCCATCATCCGGGCGATAGGGTGCCGCCCCCGGTACCCTTCGTCGGGAGGGCGGCCGCTTGCGCACCGTCGCGAGGGTGCCTATCCTGGACGGAAACGAGAAGAGAAGCGGGAAGACGATGGGCACCACGCACCATACGAAAGTGCTGATCCTGGGTTCGGGGCCGGCCGGTTGCACCGCGGCCATCTATGCGGCACGCGCCAACCTGGATCCGATTCTGGTGGCCGGGCTGCAGCCCGGTGGCCAGCTCACCATAACCACCGATGTCGAGAACTACCCCGGTTTCGCGGACGCCATCCAGGGCCCCTGGCTGATGGAGCAGATGCAGAAGCAGGCCGAACATGTCGGTGCGCGCTTCATGCACGACACCATCGTCGAGGTCGACGTCTCCAAGCGGCCCTTCCGCTGCATGGGCGATTCCGGAGACGTCTATCTGGGCGACACCCTGATCATCTCCACCGGCGCCTCGGCGCGCTGGCTCGACATCGAGTCGGAACGCCGGTTCCAGGGTTTCGGCGTTTCCGCCTGCGCCACATGCGACGGCTTCTTTTTCCGCAACAAGAACGTCGTGGTCGTAGGCGGCGGCAATTCGGCGGTCGAGGAAGCCATTTATTTGGCCGGCATCGCCGCGAAGGTCACCCTGATCCACCGCCGCGATTCCCTTCGCGCGGAAAAAATCGCCCAGGACCGTCTCTTCGCCAATCCGAAGGTCTCCGTGCGCTGGGACAGCGCCATCGACGAGATTCTCGGGAGCAGTTCCCCCCCCAGCGTCACCGGAGTGCGTCTCCGGAACGTGAAGACCGGGGAAATGTCGGAGCTCGCCGCGGACGGCGTATTCATCGCCATCGGCCATTCGCCCAACACCGAATTGTTCAAGGGAAAGGTCGACATCGATTCCGAAGGATACGTCGTCACCACCCCGGGAGCGACCACCACCAACATCCCCGGCGTCTTCGCGGCCGGCGACGTCCAGGACAAGGTCTATCGCCAGGCGGTGACCGCCGCCGGCACCGGCTGCATGGCGGCACTGGAAGCCGAGCGGTTCCTCGCCATCCATGGACACATGGCCGAAGTTGCGGCAGAGTAGCCGCGGAATGGGGAGCGCCGGCCGAACGGGCCGGCGCGACGGGGAACCCGTTGGGGAAAAATGGACTGGGACAAACTCAGGGTTTTTCACGCCGTGGCGGAGGCGGGAAGCTTCACCCATGCGGGCGAGGTGCTGAACCTAAGCCAGTCGGCGATCAGCCGCCAGATCGGCGCGCTTGAAGAGAGTCTCAGCCTGCCGCTCTTCCACCGGCATGCCCGCGGCCTGATCCTGACGGAGCAGGGCGAACTCCTTTACAAGACGGCCCGGGAGATCTTTTCCAAACTGGCGATGACCGAGGCTCTCCTGACGGAAAGCCGCGAACGTCCGCAGGGCCCCCTGAAAATCACGACCACGGTGGCTTTCGGATCGCTGTGGCTGACTCCCCGCATCAAGGAATTCCTCGACCTTTACCCCGACATCCAGGTGACCATGGTCCTCCATGACGGGGAACTCGATCTCGCCATGCGCGAGGCCGACGTGGCCATCCGCATGACCCCCCCGCGTCAGCCGGACCTGATCCAGCGCCACCTGCTGACCATGAACTACAACGTCTATGCCGCGCCGGAATATCTCAAACGGCACGGCATGCCCAGAACCGCCGAGGATCTCGACAACCACAACATCATCGTATTCGGCGACGATCAACGCGCGTCCCTGCCGGTGGTGGACGTCAACTGGCTGCTGGGCGCCGGCGCCACCGCCTCGCGCCTGCGCCGCCCGGTCCTGGAGGTCAACAACATTTACGGCATCTACCGGGCGGTGAAGTCCGGACTGGGCATAGCCGCCCTTCCGGATTACATGAGCCCCGAGACCGACAACCTCGTCCATGTGCTGCCCGAACTCAAAGGGCCATCCCTCGACACGTATTTCGTGTATCCCGAGGAACTGCGCCACTCCAAGCGCATCGCCGCCTTCCGCGACTTCTTGTTGCACAAGATACAGGAAACGCCCTAAGGCACCGGAACGGCGGCAGCCGGGCGGGCTAAAGTCCATGAAAAAAAGGTCATTATACAGCGAGAAAACGGGAAAAGACATGTCATCTCCGCATACCAAAGACCTCATTTTTTGCATGGTTGTGAGGCCCAACCTGTCGTAAACAGGAGTGGTGGAGCTGCTGCATCACAACGCTCACGAGTTCGGACGGGCGCCTTACCCCGTCCTTTTCCCCGGGTGCGACGCCCGGGTCTCCAGGGTCTCTGACCCTACGTCTCTAGACGTGAACCTCCCTGTACGACTTAGCCCTCGGCTCGACCGAGGGCTTTCTTTTGGGCACGAGACCGGTTCCGATCAATCGGAATCCGGTCCAGGTTTGTCTTGCCCTCGCCGGGCGCAGGCTCCGCCTGCTTGGCCGCCGCCTCAATGGCGGCATTCATAGATTTTGCGGTCCGATTCACCAGACGGAAGGTTCAGACCATGAACCTTCCGTCCGGATTGGACCACTGGCGGACAGGGGCCGCCCCCTCCCCCGCTCTTAGGGCCGCATACCGCCGAAAAAAGGCCCGGGCACGGTTGACGCGCCGTCCCGGGGAAATTATCTCCATCGCAACGCAGCATACATCCGGCAGTTGGAGACCGCACATGGCCGGCCCGCAGAATGCGCAATTCCCCGATATCGGCATCGGACGCTTTCTGGGCGACTTGCGGATACCGGATTTCTCCGTGGACGCCTTCGCCACCAGCCAGCGGCGCAATTTCGACACGCTGACCCAGGCCGGACGCCTCGCTTACGAGGGCATGCAGGCGGCGGCACAGCAGCACCTGGACATAATGCGCCACACCATGGACGGGATGGTCCAGGCCGCCAAGGGCATCGCCGAACCGGGCACCGCCCAGGACAAGGCATCCATGCAGATGGAAATGGTCAAGACGCTGCTGGAGCGGACCTTCGCCGATATGCGCGGGGTCGGCGAGACGATCGCCAAGGCCAACACGGACGTCTTCGACCTCCTCAACCACCGCCTGGCTCAAGGTTTGGACGAATTGCGCGAGGCGTTCACGATCGCCGCCGCGCCGCGTTAACGGCGCGGTCGCCTCAAGGAAGACGCCACCATCGTGACAGGGGCGGCGGTTTCGGTTATCCATCCGCTCATGGCACCGGCGTGTTCTCTCGACGGCGACATCCCGGTGGGGAACTGGATCGACCGCCACGTCCCCACCCTCATTCGCCCCTACTTGCGGCTGATGCGGCTCGACCGCCCCATCGGCACGTGGCTGCTGCTGTTCCCCTGCTGGTGGAGCGTCGCGCTCGCCTCGCCGGGTTGGCCGTCACCGTGGCTGATGACGCTGTTCGCCCTGGGTGCCGTGATCATGCGGGGCGCCGGCTGCACCATCAACGACATCGCCGACCATGAATTCGACGCCAGGGTGGCGCGCACCGCATCGCGGCCGATCCCTTCGGGTGCCGTCAGCGTGCGCGGGGCGGCCATTTTCCTCGGCGCCCAGCTGCTGGTGGGCCTGCCGATCCTGCTGGCCCTCAACCGCTTCGCCATCCAGGTCGGCATGGCATCCCTGCTGCTGGTCGTTCCCTACCCCCTGATGAAGCGCTTCACCTATTGGCCACAGGCTTGGCTGGGGCTGACCTTCAACTGGGGCGCCCTGCTTGGGTGGGCCGCGGTCCGCGGCGATATCCAGGCGCCCGCGCTGATGCTGTACGCGGCGGGCCTGTTCTGGACGCTGGGATACGACACGATCTACGCCCACCAGGACAAGGAGGACGACATCCTGGTGGGGGTCAAATCCACCGCGCTGGCGCTCGGGCATCTCACGCGCCCTTGGCTGTGGGCCTTCTACGGCCTGACCCTCGCCCTCGTCGCGGCCGCCGGACGCGCCGCCGGCCTCAGCTGGGCCTTCTATGCCGCGCTTGGTCCTGCGGCGGCGCAATTGGCCTGGCAGGCGGCCACGGTGGATATCGACGATGCGCGCGACTGCCTGGCCAAATTCAGATCGAACCGCTGGTTCGGCTGGGCCCTGCTGGCGGCGGTGGTCGCTGGACGGATGGGGTGAGCATGACGCCTTGTCCGGGGACCACCGTCGATGCGGCCGGCTTCATCCGCGCCAACACCGAAATCGCGCACCCGCCCGCCTGCCCTGAAATCCGGCTGTGGATGGCCACCGAGGTCACGCCTTTGTGGGAAGCCACGGAAGCGACGCTGGAGTGCGCCAATTTGCCTCCTCCCTATTGGGCCTTCTGCTGGGCCGGCGGACAGGCGCTGGCGCGCCACGTGCTCAACACCCCCGCTTTGGCGTCCGGCAAGCGCGTGCTCGATTTCGCGGCCGGCTGCGGCGTCGGCGCCATCGCCGCCGCCCGGGGCGGGGCGGCGCGGGCCGAGGCCGCCGAAATCGATCCTTTTGCGGCGGCGGCGATCGGATTGAACGCGGCCCTCAACGGCGTCCCGGTCGAGGTGCTGTGCGACGACATCGTCGGAGCCGAATGCCGGTGGGATGTGGTGTTGGCCGGAGACGTCTGCTACGAGCGCCCGATGACCGAACACATCTGGCCCTGGCTGAGGCGCCTCGCCGCCGCGGGCGCAACCGTGCTGATGGCCGATCCGGGGCGGGCCTATCTCCCCAAACACGGGCTGCTGGAGGTGGCGCGATATACGGTCGCCACCTCCCTGGAACTGGAGGACTGCACGCAACGCGAGGTGGCAGTCTACCGGATAGTCGGTTAAAACGGGAACCGTCCCAGCCTGGGAGGCGGTCATGTCGACACTGGTCATCGAGCCGATTCCGGTTCTGTCCGACAACTACGTCTATCTGGCGCACGATCCCGAGACGGGGGCCACGGCGGCCGTCGACCCGCCGGTCGCCGAGCCGGTGCTCGCCGCCCTGGCGCGCAAGGGCTGGCGCCTTTCCCACATCCTCGCCACGCACCACCATGGCGACCACATTGCCGGCAACGTCGAACTCAAGCAGGCGACCGGCTGTAGCGTGGTCGGGGCGCGCAAGGACGCCGCCCGCATCCCCGGCATCGACATCGAGGTCGCCGAGGGCGACAGCTTCCTGCTGGGCGCCGCCCCCGCCGTGGTGATGGAAACGCCCGGCCACACGTCCGGCCATATCGTCTACTGGTTCCCGGATACGCCCGCCCTGTTCTGCGGCGACACCCTGTTCTCGCTGGGCTGCGGCCGCCTGTTCGAAGGCACGCCGGACGACATGTGGTCCAGTCTCGTCAAGCTGCGCGGCCTGCCGGCGGAAACCCTCGTCTGCTGCGCCCACGAATATACCGCCACCAATGGGCGCTTCGCCCGTCTGGTCGAGCGGGACAACCCCGCGCTCAAGGCCCGCATCGACCAGGCGACCCGTCTGCTGGCGGCGGGCCGTCCCAGCGTGCCCTCGACCATGGGCGTGGAACGCGCCGCCAATCCTTTCCTGCGCGCCGATGTTCCCGCGGTCGCCCGCGCCGTCGGGATGGACCCGGGGAGCGACCCCGCCATCGTCTTCGCCGAGCTGCGGCGACGCCGCAACGCTTTCTGACCCCAGCCCCTTGGAGGTTTCATGAAACTCCGCATGTCCACCACCTCACCTTATGCCCGCAAATGCCTGATCGTCGCCAGCGAGGCGGGAATCGACGGGCGGATCGAGCGCGTGCCGACGTCTCCCTGGGCGGCGGACACGGATTTGCCCAAGGACAATCCTTTGTCCAAGATTCCGACCCTTATCACCGACGACGGCGATACCCTCTACGACTCGCCGGTCATTTGCGAATATCTGGATTCGCTGCATTCTGGCCGCAAACTGATCCCGGCCGCCGGCAGCGACCGCTGGCGCCAGCTCAAGCTCCAGGCCTTGTGCGACGGACTCCTCGATGCGTCGGTGATGGTGCGCGTCGAGACCGCCACCCGCCCCGAAGACAAGCGCTGGCCGCAATGGATCGAACGCCAGAAGGCGGCGATGGTGCGGGGCCTGGATAGCCTGGAGCGGGAATGCGCCCAATGGGGCGAGGAATTCCTGATCGGCCAGATCACCGCGATCTCGGCCCTGGGCTATATCGACCTCCGGGGCATCCTCGATTGGCGCGCCGGCCGCCCCCGGCTCGCCGCCTGGGCCGAGCGCGTCTCCCGCCGCCCTTCGGTCGCCGCGACCGTGCCCAAGGAGTGACGCCGTGAACGCCGCTTTCCGAAAGCTCGTGCCGACGGCGGCACTGGCCGTCGCCTTGGCGGCGTGCGCCGGCACGGATGAACTGAGCCGCTTGCAGCCGCCCGGCTACATCGCCGACGCGCAACAGCTCGTGGCCCGGGCGGACTGGAGCGCGCCCGAGGTGGTGACGGTGGCGATCAGCGACTACGCCTTCACGCCCAACGAGCTGACCTTCCATCGCGACCGCCCGGCGCGCCTCGTCCTCAAGAATACCTCGGACACCGACCATACCTTCGTGTCCAAAGGGTTCTTCCAGGCGATCGCGGTCGAACGGGTGGCCGGACCGGAGGGTGAAAAGTCCGGCCCCTATGTGGAAAAGATCGTGATCCCGGCCGGCCAGACCAAGGAACTCTGGTTCATTCCGGGGCGCTATGGCGCCTGGACCTTCGAATGCACGAGGCCCGGCCATGCCCTGCTGGGCATGACGGGCGTGGTCAACGTGGTGAAGTAGGCGGGGCCCCAAGGGGGCTTTCCAGAGAAAGCCCCCTGTCCGGCCTCAACCGGCGGTGAATGCCGCGTTTTCCAGATCCGAGGCCAGCCGTGAGGTGCGGATGATCTCGTTGATCTCCGTTCCCGACAGCGATTCCCGCTCCAGCAGGGCTTGGGCCACAGCTTCGAGTTGGGCGGCGTGGGTCTCCAGAACGGCCAACGCCTTGCGGTGGGCCAAGGAGGTCAGTTTGCGGACCTCGGTATCGATCTTGCGCGAGGTTTCATCCGAACGCATGCCCTCGGCGGTGTAAGGATCGGCGTGTGCGCCGGCGAAGGCGACCATGCCGAGATCGGCGCTCATGCCCCATTCGGTGACCATCTTGCGGGCGATCCGGGTCGCCATCTGAATATCGCCCGCGGCACCGGTGGAAACATCGTCATGGCCGAAGATCAGTTCTTCGGCGGCGCGCCCGCCCATCGCCACCGCCAGGTCGGCCTCAAGTTTCGAGCGGCGCAAGGCGGGGCTGTCCTTTTCCGGCAGCCGCACCACCATGCCCAGCGCCTGGCCGCGGGGAACGATGGTCGCCTTGTGGATGGGATCGGACGCCGGCATGTGCAGGGCGACCACCGCGTGCCCCGCTTCGTGATACGCGGTCAGCCTGCGGTCCTCCTCGCTCATAATGGTCTGCCGCTCGGTTCCCAGCAGGATGCGGTCCTTGGCGGCATCGAAGTCGGCCATGGTCACCTTGTCGTGGCCGGCCCGCGCGGCGACGATGGCAGCCTCATTGACCAGATGGGCAAGCTGGGCACCGGAAAAGCCCGGCGTGCCGCGGGCCACCAGATGCAGGTCCACCTTCGGCGACAGCCTCACCTTGGCGGCGTGCACACCCAGAATTTTCTCCCGTCCCGCGACATCCGGGGTTTGCAGGACGACATGGCGGGAAAAGCGCCCGGGACGCAGCAAGGCTTCGTCGAGGATGTCGGGACGGTTGGTGGCGGCGATCACCACCACCCCGGAATTGGGTTTGAAACCGTCCATCTCGACGAGAAGCTGGTTCAGGGTCTGTTCGCGCTCCTCATGGGCGGCCCGCGCATTGGCGCCCGAGCGCTGCCGCCCGACCGCGTCGATTTCATCGATGAACAGGATGCACGGCGCCTTCTTTTTCGCGGTGGCGAACATCTTGCGCACGCGGCCGGCACCGACGCCGACGAACATCTCGACGAAATCGGAACCCGAAATGGAGAAGAAGGGCACGCCCGCCTCCCCCGCCACGGCGCGAGCCAGCATGGTCTTGCCGGTGCCAGGCGGCCCCGACATCAGCACGCCGGTCGGCACCCGCGCCCCAAGGCGCGAAAAGCGAGAGGGGTTCTTCAGGAATTCGACCACCTCCATCAGTTCCAGCTTCTCGTTGTCGCAGCCGGCGACGTCGGCGAACCGCACCGCGGTGTCCGCGGGGGATGCGAGCGTGGCGCGGCTGCCGCCGCCGACCGGCGCCCGCAGGCGGAAGAACCACAGGCCGAAGGCGACCGCCCCCAGAACGATGATGTTGCCGACCACAGCCAAGGCCGTCTCGCTGCCCAGGCCGGTGCCGGCCGAAAACGCCTTGTCCGGTTCGAAGACGACCTTCGCCCCTTTTCCGGCCGCCTCGTCGGCCAGCTTGGCCGCCACCGAGGGCGGCACCGCGGCGCTCAACGCCCCGTCCCCACGCGCTTTGGCGACCGCAGTCCCGTCCGCGTAAAAGGTGAGGTCGGTCACGTTGCCGTCCGCGATCCGCGCGCGCACGGCGGAATAGCTGGATTCCTTCACCGCTCCGGGGCCGTTGTCCGCCGTAAGGCCGCGGTACAGGGGGTAGCTGACCGCCCCCACGAGCACCAGACCGAGGAGGGCCAGCAGGGCGATCAGGAGGTATTTCCTTCTGCTCACAATTCGCTCTTCCGTTCTAGCCAGTCAGGGGTACCGTCACCAAGGTAAGCAACTGGGTACGGCTTGGGACCCGCGCAGAGGGGGTGCGGGTCGATTTTTCGCCGTCCCGGCAGCGGTGAGCACCTTTTTTGCCGGTGATTAAGCGCCGGATTTCGCCGAAGACACGGCGTTGACGCTTCCCGATTCCCTTCGAACGAAATCCCGCGCTATCCGACGGCCCGCAGCGTGACCACGAAGCGCGCCCCCACCACCTTGCCCGAGGCATCTCTACGGTTCTCGGCACGGATGCGTCCGCCATGCGCCTCGACGATCTGCTTGGAGATCGACAGGCCGAGCCCGGAATGGGTGCCGAACTTTTCATCCTTGGGCCGCTCCGAGTAGAAGCGCTCGAAGATGGCCTCCAGCTTGTTCTCGGGGATTCCCGGCCCCTCGTCCTCGACGGCGATGCGGACCGCGCCGTCTTCCCGTCCGGCCGCCAGGGTGATGGTACCGCCAGCCGGGCTGAACGAAATCGCGTTGGCGATGAGGTTGCGCAGGACCTGCACCAGCCGGCTTTCGATCCCGGACACCACGAGGGGATCGCCGAGGGGAGCGTGGACGGTGAAATGGAGGCCATCCTCCTCGGTGGTGGAGCGGTAGACCTCGGCCAGCGTCTCGACCATGGCAAGCATCGCCACAGGTTCGGTCTCGGCGCGCGACAGTTCGGCATCCAGCCGCGAGGCATCGGAAATGTCGGAAATCAGCCGATCCAAGCGCTGGACGTCGTCTTGGACGATCGCCAACAACTTGCGCTGCTGTTCGGGATCGGTCACCCGCGCGGCCGTCTCCACCGCCGAGCGCAGCGAGGTCAGCGGATTCTTGATCTCGTGGGCCACATCGGCGGCGAAAGCCTCGATGGCGTCCATCCGACGCCACAACGTTTCGGTCATCTGCGTCAACGCCATGGACAGGTCGCCGATTTCGTCGCCCCGGTCGGAAAGGTCCGGAATCTTGTGCCGCCGGCCATGACCGTGGCGCACGTGCTCGGCGGCAAGGGCGAGGCGGCGGACCGGCCGCGCGATCGTCCCCGCCAGATACAGGGAAAGCAAGGTGGTGATCATCAGCACCACCACGAAGATCTCCACAATCGCCAGACGCACCTGAAACAAGGAACGGGCGATGTTGGCACCGTCGGCGGAGACCATGAGGGCGCCGACCACCTGCTTGTAGCGCTGCACCGGCACCGCCACCGAGATGATGATCCCGTGGCGTTTGGCCCTGACCGCCGTTTCGATTCGGCCGGCCAAGGCGGCCATCACCTCGGGATAGATCTCGGCGTGCTGGTTGAGCGGCTCGACGTAGCGGGGCAACGTCTTCTCGTCGGGCATCCAGGTGGTGATGCGGCCCCAAAGGTGACGCAGGCGATGATGCCAGCCGTTTCCACCGACTTCCGGCAACTCGTCGATCTGGACGATGACGCCGTCGGCGGATCGCAGGATGCGCGAATCGGCGGCGAGATCGCCCACGGGATCGAACAGGCGTGCCCTGACCTGCGCCGGCTCGGCGAGGCGGCGGACCATTTGCTGGGCCAGTTCGCGATTGAGTTCCAGCAGACCCAGCGCCTCTTCGTTGACGGCGCCCTCGCCGATGGCGCCGGCGACCATCTCCGCCTGGGTCGTCAAGCCCTGCAACTCGGCGTGGATCAGACCTTGCTTGTAGCGGTCGAGATAGAACAGCCCCACCACGAGGATGACCGGGGCCAACAGGTTCACGGCGAGAATGCGCCGGGTCAGCGGCGACGCGAACGGCCGCCACCGCCTCCGGAAGCGCGCGGGCCCGACCTTGGCCGGCTGGCCCCCGGAGTCAGGGAGCGTCTTCACGGTATCGGTATCCGACTCCGTACAACGTCTCGATATGGCCGAAATCGTGATCGACTTCCCGGAACTTCTTGCGCAGGCGCTTGATATGGCTGTCGATGGTCCGGTCGTCGACGTAGATGTGCTCGCCATAGGCGGCATCGATGAGCTGGTCGCGATTCTTGACGTGACCCGGCCGCTGGGCCAGGGACTTGAGGATAAGGAATTCCGTGACGGTCAGATCGACCTTCTGGCCTTTCCAGGTACAGACATGCCGCGAGGCGTCGAGCACCAGGTCGCCCCGCGCCAGCGTGCCCGAAGACGACGCGTCGGTGCCGTCCCCGACCGCCTCGACACGGCGGATCAGGGCACGGATGCGTTCAATCAGCAGCTTTTGCGAAAAGGGCTTCTTGATGTAGTCGTCGGCGCCCATCCTGAGGCCGAGCAATTCGTCGATCTCGTCGTCCTTCGAGGTCAGGAAGATCACGGGGATGGCGCTGGTCTTACGCAACCTCTGAAGAAGCTCCATGCCGTCCATGCGCGGCATCTTTATGTCGAGAACGGCCAGGTCGACGGGCTGCGCCGTCAAGCCGCGCAGCGCCTCGGCGCCATCGGTGAAGGTGCGGACCTTGAAGCCTTCGGCCTCCAACGCCATGGATACCGACATCAGGATATTTCGGTCGTCATCGACCAGAGCGATCGTATTCGCCACGCGTCATACCTCCCTGGGGCGATGAACGAGAGGGTTACCGAAACCTCCAAGCGCCGCAAGCCCGCGCGGGGGCCGCTCCCCCCAATGATCAGATTGACGCCCCTTTTGTGGCGAAATTATAGTCCCTGTCGATGGTTCTTCGCATCCCTTGGATGCGAAGTGAAAAGGGAACCCGGTGCGGTGTCCGAAAAGGCGCCAACCCCGGGGCTGCCCCCGCAACTGTAAGCGGAGAGGGTTCGGCCGCGAGCGATCGCCACTGGCCGGTCCGCCACGATCCACCGGCGGACGGAACACGGCCGGGAAGGCTATGCCGAACCTCATGACCCGCGAGCCAGGAGACCTGCCATCGCATCAGCGTGCGCACGCTTTTCCGGGCGGGGTGACCCGGAAAACGGAATCCGGTCCCGTGTCGTATCGGGGGCGGAGTGCGCCGCACCCGTATGTGAGGTGGACCTATGCATATCATGGAAGGATTCCTTCCCATCGGCCACGCGGCCGCGTGGACGGCCATCGCCGCCCCGTTCGTCGTCACCGGCGCCCGCCGCCTTGCCCGCCAGTTGCGGGACCGGCCGCAGGACCGTCTGCCACTGGCCGCCGCCGGGGCGTTCGTGTTCGTCCTGTCGGCCTTGAAGCTGCCCAGCGTCACCGGATCATGCTCGCACCCGACCGGCACCGGGTTCGGCGCGCTGGCGTTCGGACCACCGACGATGGCCGCGCTGGGGACGGTCGTGCTGCTGTTCCAGGCGCTGCTGCTGGCCCATGGCGGTTTGACCACTCTCGGTGCCAACGTCGTCTCCATGGCCGTCGCCGGCCCCTGGACGTCCTGGGCCGTCTATCGCCTGGCCACGGGCCTGCGCGCACCCCAGGGCCTGTCGGTGTTCCTCGCCGCCTGTCTCGGCGACCTCGCCACCTACACCGTCACCTCGCTGCAACTGGCCCTGGCCTTTCCGGCGGCCAGCGGCGGCGTGGCGGCCGCCTTCCTGAAATTCGCCGGCATCTTCGCCCTCACCCAGGTCCCTCTCGCCATCGCCGAGGGCCTGCTGACGGTGGTGATGGTCAACGCGCTCGAAGCCCGCGGAATGGCCGCCCTGTCGGGCAAGTTGACCGAGGTGCGCCCGTGAGCCGGCGCGGAAACGCCGCCCTCGCGCTGGCGGCGGCCGCGATCGCGGCGGCGCCGCTGGCCCTGCCGGTCGGGGGCGATTTCGGCGGCAGCGACGACAAGGCCGCGGCGGCAATCGCCGCCACCGGTTACCGCCCCTGGTTCACGCCGCTGTGGAAGCCCCCCAGCACGGAAGTCGAGAGCCTGCTGTTCGCCCTCCAGGCCGCCCTGGGGGCGGGAACGCTGGGCTACGTTCTGGGGCGGACGCACGGCGGCAGGCCGCCGGGAAAGGCCGACGATGGCGAGCATTGACCGGCTGGCCCAGACCAGCCCGTGGCGCACGCTGCCGCTGGCGGAAAAGGCGCTGCTGGCGCTCGGGCTGCTGCTTCTGGCGCTGGTGCTGCCGCCTTGGCCGGGCGGGGCGATCGTCCTTGCGGTCGCCGCCGCGACCGCCATCGGGCTGGCCGGCATCCCGGCCGCGCAATGGCTGGCGATTTTCGCGGCGCCCTTCGGCTTCGTCCTGACCGGGGCGGCAACGCTGGCGTTGGGATGGGATTCCGGCGGTTTCCGGTTCCTGCCGGACGGCGCCGTGGCGGCACTGGCCATGGTGCTCCGCTCCGCCGCCGCGGTGTCGAGCCTGCTGCTGCTGTCGCTGACCACGCCGGCCACCGATTTCGTGCGCGGCGCCCAACGGCTTGGGCTGCCGCCCGAACTGGCGGAAACGGCGCTGGCGACCTACGGCTTCCTGTTCATCCTCCAGGACACCGCCACCGCCATGCACGCCAGCCAGGCGGCCCGTCTGGGTTATGACGGTCCCGGGCGTGCCCTTCGCTCGCTCGGGGGATTGGCCGCGGCGTTGCTGCCCAGGGCGTTCGAACGGGCGCGGCGCCTGGAAACCGGCCTGGCGGCCCGGGGCTTCGACGGCCGGCTGCGGGTCCTGGCGGCGGCGCGGACCATCTCCCCGATCCGCGTTTCGGCCATTCTGGCGACTCTCGCCTCGGTGGCCGGAACCGGCCTGTGGGCGGCATGGCGATGATGCCGCCCCCCCTCCTCGAAGCCCGCAGACTGGCGTACGCCTACGTCGGCGGAACGGCCGCCCTGACCGGTCTCGACCTCACCATCGCGCGCGGGGAGCGCCTCGCCGTTCTCGGCCCCAACGGCGCCGGCAAGACCACCTTCCTGTTGCACTTGAACGGCACCCTGCGCCCGGCCGGCGGCCAGATCCTCTTGGACGGCCGGCCGGCCCGCTACGACCGCGCGAGCCTGGCGGCCTGGCGCCGCCGGGTTGGCCTGGTCCTCCAGGACCCCGACGACCAGTTGTTCGCCCCGACGGTCGCCGAGGACGTATCCTTCGGCCCTCTCAACCTCGGCCTTTCCGATGACGAGACGCGCGTGCGGGTCGAGGATGCCCTGAAGGCCATGGGCATGGACGCTCTCGCCGGCCGGCCGCCGCACATGCTGTCCTTCGGCCAGAAGAAACGGGCCGCCATCGCCGGCGCGGTGGCCATGCGCCCGGAGCTTCTGGTCCTGGACGAACCGACGGCAGGGCTGGACGCCGCCGGAGCGGCTGCCCTGCTCACCGTTCTGGAAGGCCTTCATGCCGCTGGCACAACCTTGGTCTTCGCCACGCACGATGTCGATTTCGCCTGGGCCTGGGCCGACACGGTCGCGCTGTTCGAGGGCGGAACGGTCACCGTTCAGGGGAAAGCCGAAACCGTGCTTGCGGATCGCGCCATGCTCGGGCGGGCGAATATGCCGTTGCCCTTGCTGGCGGAACTGGGGATGGCTGCGGGCGGCAGGTTGCCGCGCCGGCGGGCCGAGGCCGTGGACCTGTTCCGGGCTATGGCCGGCCGGGATGGGTGACGGGACCGAAGGAGGGCGGATCGCTCGCCGGAAAAGAGTCTTCGCCGGCCAGTGCGACTTCGTCCTTCTCCTGGCCGCGTTCGACGGATTTGGACACCGGGCGACGCTTGTCGTCATCGCCGGATGGTTTTTGGTGTTCACCCATGCCGCTCGCCCTCCTGGCTTCGGGAACGACGGGGATGTGGGCATCCGCCGTGGCGGCGGCAACGATGCACAAGGGGAAAAAAGGTTCCTATGCGGCCCCCCCCATCATGCCGATCAGGGCGCGGACGACCGCTTCCGTCCCCTCTGCGATTTGACCTATGCGCGATTCGAGCATGTAGCAAGGGGACGTAACCACTTTGCGAAACAGGTCGGCCACCACCTCGCCACGGCCGGCCACGTGATGGTGCGCCCCCATCTCCTCCAGGTCGGCGGCCGTCCCCGCATCGGATCCGACGGTGACGTCGACCTCGCCCAGAACCCTGGCCACCAGCACCGGAGCGATGCACATGGCGCCGATCGGCTTGCCGGCGGCGGCCGTTCCCCGGATCGCGCGTTCGACGTCGGACTGAATCGAACAATCCGGTCCATCCTCCGCGAAGCTCGACAGGGTCTTGGCCGCGCCGTAACCGCCGGAAAGCACCAGAGCGTCGAATTCGGCGGGATCGAAGGCGGACAGCGGTTTTATCCTCCCCCTCGCGATGCGGGCCGATTCCACCAGCGCATTGCGCCGCTCCGCCATGGGCTGGCCGGAGACATGGTCGATGACGTCCCGCTGCGGGATATCGGGGGCGAAACACTGGTAGATCCCGCCGCTGCGATCGATGGCCAGCAGGGTCAGCACCACTTCCTGGATTTCGGACCCGTCTTGCACGCCGCAGCCGGACAGGACCACGGCGAAGGTCGGCTTGGTCATGGCGATCACCCTTTCCGTGCGTTCACCTGCGGACGACAGCGGGACGCTAACCCCGAAATCCGTTTCCCTCCCGCCGGCAAGCTCGTCTAAGGTCCGCGGGAGTTGCGCCAGCATGCTCCAGCCCGGCCCCTGGCGCCACTATTGCGCCGCAATATGGGAAGCCTTGCCGATGGTCCGACAGCCAGCCTACCGCCGCCTTGAAGCGCTATTTCGCAAGTCGAACGTCCTGGGCGACACCCTGTCCCTACTGCATTGGGACATGTCCACCATGATGCCGGACGGCGGGGCAAACGCGCGGGCCGAGCAGATGGCGCTGGTGAAGACCATCGCCCACGACATGATCACCGCCCCCGAAATCCCCGAGCTTCTGGACCGTGCCGACGGCGAAGCGCTGGATGCCTGGGAGCGGGCCAATCTGCGCGAAATGCGCCGCGCCTGGGTCCATGCCGCCGCCGTCCCCGCCGATCTGGTCGAAGCCCAGGCGAAGGCGGAATCGGCGTGCGAAATGGTGTGGCGCCAGGCCCGCCCGGCCGCCGATTTCGCCATGGTGTTGCCGTACCTGGCGGAGGTGCTGTCCCTGGCCCGCCAGACGGCCCAGGCCAAGGCGGAGAAGCTGGGGGTCTCTCCGTACGACGCCCTGCTCGACCAATACGAGCCCGATGGGCGCTCGGCCGAGATTGACGCCGTGTTCGCCGATCTGGAGGATTTCCTCCCCGGCTTCGTCGCCCGGGCTTTGGAGTCCCAGGCTCGCCGGCCGGCGCCGGCGATGCCGGCCGGCCCCTTCCCGGCCGAGCGGCAAAAGGCGGTCGGTCTCGAGTTCATGTCCGCGCTCGGTTTCGATTTCGGGCACGGCCGCCTCGACACGTCGCTGCACCCGTTCTGCGGAGGCTACCCCGAGGACGTGCGGATCACCACCCGCTTCGACGAGGCGGATTTCGCCTCGTCCCTGATGGGCGTACTGCACGAGACCGGACACGCCCTTTACGATTTTGGCCTTCCCGACGGCCGCTGGCGGGCGCAGCCGGTGGGAAAGGCCCGTGGCATGGTGATGCACGAGAGCCAATCCCTGCTGATCGAGATGCAGGCCTGCCGCTCGCGGGAATTCCTGGGTTGGGCGGCGCCCAGGCTCGCCGCGGCGTTCGGCCGCCAGGGAGCGGAATGGGAGCCCGGCAACCTCTACCGCCTGGGTATCCGGATCGAACCCGGCTACATCCGCATCGACGCCGACGAGGTCACCTATCCGGCCCATGTGATCATCCGCTACCGGCTGGAAAAGGCGCTGATCGAGGGAGGACTCGACCTCAAGGACCTGCCGGGCGCCTGGGCGGAAGGATACCGCCATCTGCTCGGGATCACGCCCCCCGACGACCGCCTGGGCTGCCTGCAGGACATCCACTGGTTTGGCGGCGCCTGGGGCTATTTCCCCACCTACACCTTGGGCGCCATGACCGCGGCCCAATTGTTCGATGCGGCCAAACGGGCGGACGCCTCGGTGCTGCCTGGGATCGCTGTCGGCGATTTCGGCCCCCTGCGGGCATGGCTGAGGGCCAACGTTCATTCCAAGGGCTCCCTGCTGTCCACCCGCGACCTGTTGGCGGAAGCCACCGGCCGGCCGCTCGACCCCAAGGTGTTCCAGGCGCATCTGACGGCGCGCTACCTGGACGAGGCGAGGTAAGCCGGACGGCCCAACCCCGTCTTGCCCCCCCTCGCGTCCGAGGCTAGTGTAGGCGCCTTCCGCGGTTGGAGTGGCACGAGCGGTGAAATACGTCAGCACCAGGGGCAAAGCGCCCGTCCTCGATTTCGACGATGTTCTGCTCGCCGGATTGGCCCGGGACGGCGGCCTCTACCTGCCCGAGGGCTGGCCGGTCTTCTCCGCCGCCGAGATCCGGGCCATGCGGGGGCTCGCCTATGACGAGATCGCCACCCGGGTGATGGCGCCGTTCGTCGCCGGCTGCCTGTCCGAAGCCGAGCTGGCCGACCTGGTGAGCGAGGCGTATGCGGGCTTTGCCCATCCGGCGGTGGCCCCCTTGCGGCAATTGGACCATGACCGCTGGGTCCTGGAGCTGTTCCACGGCCCGACGCTGGCCTTCAAGGATTACGCGCTGCAACTGGTGGGCCGGCTGTTCGACCACGTGCTGCGAAAGAAGGGCCGGCGGGTCACCATCGTCGGCGCGACATCGGGCGACACCGGCTCGGCCGCCATCGAGGCCTGCCGCGACCGCCAGGCGGTGGACATCGTCATCCTCCACCCCCATGGCCGGGTCTCGCCGGTGCAGCGCCGCCAGATGACCACGGTGCTGTCGGACAACGTCCGCAACCTGGCCGTCGACGGCACCTTCGACGATTGCCAGGATCTGGTGAAGGCGATGTTCAACGACCACGCCTTCCGCGACGAGATGGGGCTGTCGGCGGTCAATTCCATCAACTGGGCCAGGATCATGGCCCAGATCGCCTATTACTTCGCCGCCGCCGTGGCCTTGGGCGCTCCCGACGTGCCGCTGGCCTTCTCGGTGCCGACCGGCAATTTCGGCAACGTTTTCGCCGGCTACGCCGCCCGGCGCATGGGCCTGCCCATCGAACGCCTCGTCATCGGCTCGAATCGCAACGACATATTGACGCGCTTCCTGGTTTCGGGAGTGATGACGGCGGAAGGTGTCGTCCCCACCTTGTCTCCCAGCATGGACATCCAGGTCTCCAGCAATTTCGAACGCCTGCTTTGGGAACTCCTCGACCGCGACGGCGAGGCGGTGGACGCTTTGAATGCGGAATTCCGGCGCACCGGCGCGATGACGGTCCCTCACGCCACCTGGGCATCCATGCGGGCGCTGTTCGAAGGCCACCGGTTCGACGACGAGAACACACTCGCCATGATGCGCACGCTGCACCAGACGACCGGCGAGATCGTCGATCCCCATTCCGCCGTCGGCATCGGCGCCGGCCTTGCCGCGAAACTGCCCACCGGCGTGCCCCTGGTGGCGCTGGCCACCGCCCATCCGGCCAAGTTTCCCGAGGCGGTCGAACAGGCCACGGGAACGCGCCCCGAACTGCCCCCCCACATGGCCGATCTGTTCAAGCGCAGCGAACGGCTGGACGTGATCGCCAACGACGCCGAAGCGGTGAAGGCCTATGTCCGCTCCTTCGCCAAGGGGCGCCGCGCATGAGCGACATCCGGCGGACCCGGCTGGACTCGGGTCTCGAAATCGTCACCGATCCGATGGAGACGGTCGAGACCGTTTCGCTGGGCGTCTGGGTCGATGCCGGCACACGCCACGAACCCGCCGCCATCAACGGCGTCTCCCATCTGCTGGAGCACATGGCGTTCAAGGGAACCGGACGCCGCAGCGCCCGCGATATCGCCGAAGAAATGGACGCGGTCGGCGGCCACCTCAACGCCTACACCGCCCGCGACCACACCGCCTACTACGCCAAGGTGCTGAAGGAGGATGCGCCGCTCGCGCTCGACATCGTCGCCGACATCCTCCAGCACTCCACCCTCGACCCCGAGGAGCTGGCGCGCGAGCAGGCCGTCGTCGTCCAGGAGATCAGCCAGGCGATCGACACGCCCGACGACATCATCTTCGACCACTTCCAGGCCACCGCCTATCCCGACCAGCCGCTGGGCCGCCCGGTTCTCGGCACCGAGGAGCTTGTCCGGTCGATGACCCGGGACACGGTCCTGACCTATATGCGTACCCATTATTCGGCCCCCAACATGGTGCTGGCGGCGGCTGGGCGAATCGACCACGACCGGCTGGTGGAATCGGCGGAACGGGCCTTTTCGGCCCTCCCCGTGGCGCGGCAGACGACAACCACGCTGGCGAACTACGTCGGCGGCGATTTCCGCGAGGACCGCGACATCGAGCAGGTCAACCTTCTGTTGGGCTTCGAGGGCGTGGCCTACAGCGATCCCGACTATTACGCCGCCTCGGTGCTTTCGACCTTGCTGGGCGGCGGCATGTCGTCGCGCCTGTTCCAGGAGGTGCGGGAAAAGCGCGGCCTCGTCTATTCGATCTATTCCTTCACATCGTCCTACAGCGATGGCGGATTGTTCGGCGTCTACGCAGGATCCGGCGAGGACGAGGTGGCCGAGTTGATCCCCGTCCTGTGCGACGAGATCGTCACCGTCACCGAAGGGGTTCGCGACATCGAAGTGGACCGCGCCAGGGCACAGCTCAAGGCCTCCATCCTGATGGGATTGGAGAGCACGACGGCCCGGTGCGAGCAGATCGCGCGCCAAATGGTGATCTATGGCCGGCCGGTGTCGGTGGACGAGGTGGTCTCAAAGATCCTGGCGGTCACCGCCGATGACGTCGCCGCCGTGGCACGCCGCCTGTTCGCCGGCACACCGACCATCGCCGCCCTGGGCCCGCTCGGCAAGGTCGAGAGCTTCGAGGCGATCGCCAACCGCCTGAAGATGTGACGCGGGACTTAGGAGCGGAAAAGCCCCAGGACCTGCTGTTCCGCCTGGCCCGCGAAAGACAGCGACTGGCTCCCCAATTGCTGGCGGGTCTGAAGGGCCAGCAGGTTGGCCCCCTCGGCGTTCACATCGCTGAGCCCACCCTGCGTGCCGCCGCTCAACGCCGTCTGCAACTGGGCGACATCGGCACTGAATTGCCCGGCCCGCCCTTGCACGGTGGCAAGTGCGCTGTCCAGGGCCGACATCGCCGATTGCAACGAGGAGGCCTGCGCCGCCTTGTCCTGCGGCATCTCGCCGATGCCCAGTCCAGCCGCGGTGAAGTTCACCGAAACCAGCGACACGGTGGCGGTGCCGTCGGCGGAGGCCGTCACCGTCAAACTCTGCGCGCTTCCGGACACCAGGTTGATCCCCTGATACGAGGCGGAACCGGCCACCTTGTCGATCTGCGAGCGCAAGGCATTGAACTGCTTGGAAAACTCGGCAGAGTCGTAAGAATTCTGGCCTGCCCCGCCGACCAGATCCTTGAGGCGCCCCACCAGCGACTGAATGGACCGGGTCGCATCCATGGCCTGGGTCAGCGTACCGATACCGCGCGCTATGTCCTGTTTGACGGCGGCCTGGGAGTCGATTCGCGAAGCCGGAACATCCGTCACCACCCCATCGGTGGCCGAAGCCGCGCCGCCCACCGGACCGGCATCGACGGCGGTGCCGCCACGACTTCCGCTGCGCGCCATGAGATCGGCAGCGTTCCGCAGCGATAGCTGGTTGACCCGCACCGCGGCAGAAAGAGTCACGTCTTCCGCCATCGGAATCTCCCTTCTAGAGGTCTGGGCGTATTCTACGCCCCGCCGGCACCCCTGGAGCAGGCGGCCGGACTCAAGCGGACTCGTGGTGAAATTTTACGATTTTGGCGCAGTGCGGGCAACAGCCGAATTCCCGCCGCACCGGGGGGGGGGCCGACGGGAGGCGCGTCGGCAGCCTCCGCCGCCGGGATCAGGTCACGGCGCCGCCGCGCCGGGCCGGGATTGGGAAAGCTGCGCGACCTTGCGGCGCATGGCGTTGAGCAATCCCTCCACCTTGCCCCCGTTCTGGGTGATCACCGAGGCGTATTCCTCACGATAGGTGAACACCATCGACGTCCCTTCCACGATCAGGTCGATGATGTGCCAATTTCCGTCCGTCTGGCGCAAACGCCAAATGAGCGGGATCGGCTGCTGTTTCTCGCGGAGGATCTGCGAATCCACCAATACGCCCTGATCCACGTCGGGGCGGACGTCCACCACGTGGAACGTGACGTTGCCGGCGGCGTCCTTGAACCGATTGGACCAGGTCAGAACCAGCATGTCCTCGAACAGCTTCAGGAATTCCTGCTGCTGTTGCGGGGTGGCGATGCGCCAATAGCGCGCCAGCACCAGCTTGCCCACCACGGGCAGGTCCACCGACCCCACGAAGAGCTTGCGGAACTGATCATTGCGCTGGGCGTCGTTCAGCCCGCTGGAGGTCATCAGCGTTATGGCGTCGTCGGCGAGGTTGCTGACGAATTGCTTGGGGTTGCCGGAATCTTCCGCGTGGGCGGGGCGTGCCGCGGCGAGGAACAGGCTCCCCGCCAGGGTAGCAAGGATCATCAGACGGCGTGACAGCATGGCTCAGTTCGTCTCTCGGGAAATTTCGCTGTCCTTGGCGGACGTGAGGTTATAGCCCGGTTCCGGCACGGCCACACCGTCTCGGTGATGGATTTCGGCCTCGCGATGCTGGCGATAAAGGGAACGGACCGACGCGTAAAAATCAATCGAATTGCGCTCGACGTCGTCCAGGGGCGCCAGGGCGGCCTGTCGCCTGTCGATGCCGTCGCTGCCGGCGCGGGCATAGACGGCCCAGGTCTGCCCCACTTGGCCCACGCGGTAATCGAACGGGTCCACGAAGAATTCCCCGGCCATGCCAATGGCATCCCGCGGGTTGGACGGCCCCAGGATCGGCAACACCAGATACGGCCCTTCGCCCGCTCCCCAGACCGCAAAGGTGGCCCCGAGATCGTTGGAATGGTAGGGAACGCCGCCCTCGCCGGCCAGGTCGAACAGGCCCAGCGCGCCAAACCCGGTGTTGAATGTGAACCGTATGAAGGTCTGAACCGCACCATCGACGTCGCCCTGAAGGACATCGTTGGCGAAGGTCAGCGGCGCGCGCAGATTGTCGAGAAAGTCGTGGATGCGGTCACGGCCGTATTGCGGCACGTAATGCTCGTAGGCCTGGGCCACCGGCTTCATGACGCGCCGATCCGCAGCCATGTTGAAATCGAAGATGGCCCGATTGCTGGGTTCCAGCGGGTCGTTCAACCGCTTCCACTCGGCGCGCGCTTCCGGATCGGATTCGGGCGGCGCGTCGGCGCAGCCGGCGAGAACACCGATGGAGAGCGCCATGGCGACCAGCGTTGTGGTGGCGGGGTTGGACCCGAACATTGGCAATTGCTCTCGCATATGTTCCCAGCCCCTTCGCTGCTGCCGGAAAAACCCCATCAAGACGCAACCGGCCGAACAACGTCGCGCTCCTTCGAGGTATCACACTCGGCCGTGCCGTGGCTAGTCCGCAAAATTCGGCGCCATTTCATCGCTTTCGTCCGCGTGCATGCGCCCACGGGATCTCCCCTTTTTACGAGAGGCTTCCATTTTCGCATAAAGATATGTTTATATCTTTTACCTGCATGTGATGGAGGGCCAGGGGTGGAAACGGTGTTGAGCAGCCTTAGGGCAGCGGCGGAGCCGACGCGGCTGCGGCTGCTTGCCCTACTCGCCCAGGGCGACCTCACCGTCAGCGAGTTGACTCAGATCCTTGGGCAGAGCCAGCCTCGCGTGTCGCGTCACCTCAAACTGATGTGCGACGCCGCGCTGCTGGACCGCTTCCCCGAAGGCGCCTGGGCATTCTATCGCGTCGCCGCCAAAGGACCGGGAGCGGCGACCGCCCGGGCGCTGCTGGCTCTGCTGCCCGCCGGCGACGCCATGCTCGCCCTCGACCGCCAGCGGCTCGAAGCGGTCCGCCAGGCCCGAGCCGAAAAGGCAGCCATCTATTTCCGCGACAACGCCTCGCGCTGGAGCCATATCCGCTCCCTTCACGTCGATGAGCGCGAGGTCGAGGCCGCACTGCTCGCGTCGGTCGCCGGGCACCCCCTGCGCGACCTGGTCGATCTTGGCACCGGAACCGGGCGCATCCTGGAGGTTCTCGGCCCCCTCGCCGACAATGCGGTCGGCATCGACCTGTCGCGGGAAATGCTGGCCGTGGCCCGCGCCAACCTGGAGCGCGCGGGCCTGCGTCACTGCATGGTGCGCCTTGGCGACATCACCCAGTTGCCGCTTGCCGCCGCCAGCGCCGACGTCGTCACCATCCATCAGGTTCTCCACTACGTCGCCGACCCGGCGGCGGCGGTGAGCGAGAGCGCCCGCGTGCTGCGGCCCGGGGGCTTGCTGCTGGTGGTGGATTTCGCCCCGCACCAGCTTGAAATCCTGCGCGACCAGCACGCCCATCGCCGGCTCGGCTTCAGCGATTCCGAGGTATCCGGCTGGCTGGCGGCCGCGGGATTGGAGAGTGACGGCGTCATCCGGCTGCCCGGGAAATCCCTGACCGTCGTGCTGTGGCGCGCCCGCAAGCCCGCGACCGCCGAGACCGCATCCCCACCGGCCGCAATCCCCACCCAGTACAAAGGAGCCGACGCTTGAGCACCTCGCCTCGGGAACTGCCCATCCTTACCGCGCTCCGGCAGCCGGTGCGGGTTTCGTTCGAATTCTTCCCGCCCAAGACCGACACGATGCAGAACCAGCTGTGGGAATGCATCCGGCGGCTGGAACCGCTTTCCCCGAACTTCGTCTCCGTCACCTACGGGGCGGGCGGTTCGACGCGGGAACGCACGCACGACACGGTATCCCGCATCGCGCGGGAAAGCACCTTGCGCCCCGCCGCCCACCTCACCTGCGTGGGCTCGACCACCGGGCAGATCGGCGAGATCGCGCGACGGTACTGGGATGACGGCATCCGCCACATCGTCGCGCTCAGGGGCGATCTGCCGGAGGGCAGCCAGGGCCGGTATACGCCCACCGCGGGCGGCTACGCCTACGCCGCCGATCTGGTCGCCGGCCTGAAACGGATCGCCGATTTCGAAATCTCGGTGGCCGCCTACCCCGAAACCCACCCCGAGGCCCCATCGCCGCAGGCCGACCTCGACAACCTCAAGCGCAAGATCGACGCGGGCGCCAGCCGCGCCATCACCCAGTATTTCTTCGACGTGGACGTTTTCCGCCGGTTCCGCGACCGGTGCCGCAGGGCGGGGATCGGCGTGCCGATCGTGCCGGGCATCCTGCCCGTCACCAACTTCGCGCAGGTCAAGAAATTCTCGGCCGCGTGCGGCACCACGGTACCCCCTTGGATGGCCGACCTGTTCGAAGGGCTCGACGGCGATCCCGAGACCCGCCGCCTGGTGGCCGCGACCGTTGCCGCCGAACAATGCCGGGCGCTGGCCGCCGACGGGGTCGAGGACTTCCATTTCTACACCCTGAACCGGGCCGACCTGACCTACGCCATCGCGCACATCCTGGGCGTACGGCCGCGCCAGACCTCCGCCGTTCAATGACGTTCGCCGGCTCCAAGAGGACACGATGAGCAACATTCTCGACCATCTCGCCGACCGCGTGCTGCTGTGCGACGGAGGCACCGGTGCGCTCGTGCAAGCCATGAACCTGTCGGTGGACAGGGACTTCCTGGGCCACGAGAACTGCACCGAGATTCTCGTCACATCGCGCCCCGACGTCATCCGCGGCATCCATGCCCGCTATTTCGAGGCCGGCGCGGACATGGTCGAGGCGGACACGTTCGGGGCCAATCCGGTGACCCTGGGCGAGTTCGGCCTGTCCGACATGGCCTTCGAATTGAACAAGCGGGCCATCGAGCTGGCCCGGGAAGCGGCCGAGCCGTTCGCGGCGGACGGCCGCGCCCGTTTCGTTCTGGGCGCCATCGGCCCGGGCACCAAGCTGCCCAGCCTCGGCCACATCGATTACGACCGGCTGGAAGCGGCCTACGCGGTCCAGGCGCGGGGCCAGATCGCCGGGGGCCTCGACGCCTTCCTGGTGGAAACCTGCCAGGACCCTCTGCAAATCAAGGCCGCCGTCAACGGCTGCCGGATCGCCTGCGCCGAAGCCGGCAAGGACATCCCGGTCTTCGTCCAGGTCACCGTCGAGACCACCGGCACCTTGCTGGTGGGGGCCGACATCGGCGCCGCCGCCACCGTGATCCGGTCCCTGGGCGTGCCGCTGATGGGCATCAATTGCGCCACCGGCCCGCAGGAAATGGCCGAGCATGTGCGGTGGCTGGCCGACAACTGGCCGGACCTGATCTCGGTGCAGCCCAATGCCGGCCTGCCGGAGCTTGTGGACGGCCAGACCCGCTATCCCCTGGCGCCCGAGGAGCTGGCGCTGTGGCATGAACGTTTCGTCGGCCTGGGTGCCAATCTGGTGGGAGGATGCTGCGGCACCACGCCCCCCCACATCGCCGCCACCAACGCCATGCTGGCCCGCATCGGCGCCGGGCGCCGGCCGGCGCCGGCCAGGCGCACGGTCCACTGGGTGCCATCGGTGGCTTCGCTGTACCAGCCGGTTCCGCTCCGGCAGGAGAACGCCTTCCTGTCCATCGGCGAGCGCTGCAACGCCAACGGGTCCAAGAAGTTCCGCGACCTCCAGGACGCCGGCGACTGGGACGGCATCGTCGCCATGGCCCGCGAGCAGGTGAAGGAGGGCAGCCACACGCTGGACGTCTGCACCGCCTTCGTCGGCCGCAACGAGATCGCCGACATGACCGAGGTGGTGAGCCGCCTGCGCGGATCGGTGACGGCGCCGCTGGTGATCGATTCGACCGAATTGCCGGTGCTGGAGGCCGCGCTCAAGCTCTACGGCGGCAAGGCGATCCTCAATTCCATCAATTTCGAGAACGGCGAGGAGCCGGCCGCCCAGCGCCTGACGCTGGCCCGCCGGTTCGGTGCGGCGGTGATCGCGCTCACCATCGACGAGGAGGGCATGGCCAAGGGCGTCGAGGACAAGCTGCGCATCGCGCGGCGCCTTTACGACTTCGCCGTCAACCGCCACGGCTTGCCGGCCGCCGACCTGCTGTTCGATCCGCTCACCTTCACGGTCTGCACGGGCAACGAGGACGACCGCCGCCTCGCCCTCAATACCCTGGAGGCCATGGGGCGCATCCGCGCCGAGATGCCCGAATGCGGAATCGTGCTTGGGGTCTCCAACGTATCCTTCGGGCTGAAGCCGGCCGCGCGCCAGGTGCTCAATTCCGTATTCACCGACCACGCGGTGCGCAGCGGCATGACCGCGGCCATCGTCCACGTCTCCAAGATACTTCCGCTGCACACCATCCCCGCCGAGGAGGTGACGGTCGCCGAGGACCTGATCTTCGACCGCCGCAAGGAGGGATACGACCCGCTCCAGGCCTTCATCGCCCTGTTCGGCGACCGCAAGGCCGGCGAAACCAAGAAGGCGCGTCCGGCCGCGGTCGAGGATCGCCTCAAGCAGCGCATCGTCGATGGCGACCGCACCGGCCTGGAGGACGATCTCGCCGAGGCGCTCAAGACCTGGAAGCCGCTCGACATCATCAACCAGTTGCTGCTGGACGGCATGAAGGTGGTGGGCGAGCTGTTCGGCTCGGGCAAGATGCAGCTCCCCTTCGTGCTTCAATCGGCCGAGACCATGAAGGCCGCCGTGTCCGTCCTGGAGCCGCACATGGAGAAGGCCGACGGCCAGGCCAAGGCGACCATCGTGCTGGCCACGGTCAAGGGCGACGTCCACGACATCGGCAAGAATCTGGTGGACATCATCCTGACCAACAACGGCTACCGGGTGGTCAACATCGGCATCAAGCAGCCGGTGAACGAGATCATCAAGGCCGCCCGCGAGCACAAGGCGGACGCCGTCGGCATGTCGGGCCTGCTGGTCAAATCCACCGTTATCATGCGCGAAAACCTGGAGGAGATGACCGCCGCCGGCCTCGACCTGCCGGTGCTGCTGGGCGGGGCCGCGCTGACCCGGAAATACGTCGAGGACGATTGCCGCGCGGCCTACGGCTCGGGCCGCGTCGCCTATGCGCGGGATGCCTTCGACGGACTTGACTTGATGTCCAAGGTGGCCGCCGGCGCGTTCGACGTCCATGTCCGGCACCGCGCCGAGGCGCCGGCCACGGGCAACAGCAAGCGGCTGGGCCAACCCGCGGAAAACGCGCGCCGGCCGGTGGATTGGGATGAAATCCGCCTTCGGCGTGCCGAGTTGCACCGGGACGTCCCCGTGCCGGTGCCGCCGTTCTGGGGACCGCGGGTCGTCGAAAAGGTGCCGCTCCAGAACGTGGTGCCGTTCCTGAACGAGACGATGCTCTACCAGTTTCACTGGGGCTACCGGAAGCAGGGCCGCTCGATCCAGGAGTTCAAGGCCTGGGCGGCCAAGGAACTGCGTCCGATCGCCCACCGCCTGCTGCAACGCTGCGAGAAGGAGGAGATTCTCACCGGCAAGGCCGTCTACGGCTTCTGGAAGGCGGCCAGCGATGGCGATGCGGTGGTCCTGTTCGACACCGACGGCGTCACGGAAGTGGCGCGTTTCCCCTTTCCGCGCCAAGCCAAGGAGGGGGGATTGTGCATCGCCGACTTCTTCCGGCCCGTCACCTCTCCCGAACGGGACGTGATCGGCCTGCAAGTGGTGACCATGGGCGCGCGCGCCAGCGAGACCGCCCGGGAATGGTTCGCCGCGGACCGGTACCAGGATTACCTCTACCTCCACGGTCTGTCGGTCGAGATGACGGAGGCGCTGGCGGAATACGTCCATAAGCGCATCCGCGCCGATCTGGGCTTCGCCGCCGAGGATTCGCCGGACATGGACAAGCTGCTGAAGCAATCCTACCGCGGCTCCCGCTTCAGCTTCGGCTACCCCGCCTGCCCCCGCGTCGAAGACCAGGCGCCGTTGCTCGGCCTGCTGGGCGCCGCCAGCATCGGGGTGACGTTGTCGGAGAGCTTCGAGCTTCATCCCGAACAATCCACCTCGGCCATCGTCACCGTGCATCCCCAGGCCAAGTACTTCAGCGTCTGACGCCTTTCCCCGGGGCCTGCCAGGGCCCCGGGGAACGCAACCGGGCGCATCGGCGAACCGGAGGAAGCTTTCGCGAAACATGCGCCAGAGCGCGGGCGTTGTCTCCTTGGAGCCGAAGTGCCGGCTTGTTCGAAGGAGGTTGAAATGCCCGCGCGCGAAGATCGGATGCTTCAACTCTTGACCGGAGGGTCGGGGATGGAAGCGCTGGGCGGCCTTGCCGCCCTCATTCTCTCCATACTCGGCCTGGTGGGCGTCGCCCCGCGCTACATGGTCAGCATCGCCCCCATCATCATCGGCGCCGCCATGATGGTCAGCGGCATGGCCGCAGCGGCCGAGTTCGCTCAGGCGGCCAGCCCGCAGGAACGGGCGGCGACCGCAGAGATCGGCGGCGGCGTGTCGCTGGAAGTGCTGGGAGGCATTTCCGCGGTGGTCCTCGGCATATTGGCGCTGCTCAACATCGCACCCCAGATTCTGTTGCCGATCGCCGCGATTGTGATCGGCGCGGGCCTGGCGTTCTCCGCCAACATCCCGGCCCGGATGGCGGAGCTGCATTCGGGATCATTCGCCGGCGAACCCGCGACCTCGCGGGTGACGGGGTTCGGCGCGGGGACGCAGGTTCTGGTCGGCCTGTCCGCCATCGTGCTGGGCGTGCTGGCCTTGGTCGGGATAGCGCCGCTGGTGCTGACGGTGGTCGCCTTCCTTTCGGCCTCCGTGTCCCTGCTTCTCACGGGCTTCGCCGTGGGAGGAACCATGACGGCTATGCTCAGCCGGTGACGCGCCCCTCCCCATCAGCGTGCGTGCGGGAGGCATGCCCCCGCCGCACGCCGCTCACCCCTTCTCCAGAACTGCGCGGAGAGTGAGTCCATCGGGATCGGACGCGTCGATGACCGAACGGCGGCGATCCTTGTGACCGGCCGCGGCGGCCTTGACCTTCTGAATCGCGGCATCGAGTTCGACCGTTGCCTCGGTCACGTCCTGGGAATGCTCGGCAAGATTGCCGGAGCTTAGATAACTTTGAAGGTCTGCCGAATACGCCTCAAGCATTTCGATATAATCGGCAAATGAGCGTGGTTTTTTCGAAAATGATTTGTAGGCTGACCGGATGTTGACGAGAAAGATATTGATGAGGCCACGGATGAATGGATCGCAGGCATTCATTTTCTGGTCGAAGATACCTTTCGGAACCCGGACGACGACGACGTGATTTTCCGCTACGGCGGAGGCCATTCTTTCCGAGCCGTCGATCACCGCCATCTCGCCAAAAATTCCGCCCGGCGCGACCGTCCCCAGCTTCACGTTTTCGCCCTTGATCGTCTTGTAAATGCCGACCTCACCACTTTCCACGACATAAGCCGCGTCACCAGGCTCGCCCTGTTGAAAGATCACCTTCCCGGCCTTAAAACTGCGCCGATCAAGAATTTGCGGATTGCTGGCCATTACCCCGCCCGTGTCAGCCTCATCCCATAAATGCCACCGTGCGGCCGGGATTTCAATTCGCACTCATCTTCACCCATCGGCGCCCGGACACCATATAACCCTCCCGGCGGCGGCCATACCACCCCCCGGGCGGCTTGACGCCTCCACCGGGGGTTTCTAGAGTACCCCCCTTACTTAAGGGTGGCCGGCGCGTCCGCTCCGCCGCCCGCACTACTGCAAAGCAAGGAACACGGGCATGAAGAATGTCACGGATGCGAGCTTCGACGCCGATGTGCTGAAGGCCGCAGGCCCCGTTCTGGTCGATTTCTGGGCCGACTGGTGCGGTCCCTGCCGGCAGATCGCGCCGGCCCTCGAAGATCTCGCCAAAGACCTGGGTGAAAAGATCACGGTCGCGAAGATCAACATCGACGACAACCCGGCAACGCCCGGCAAGTATGGTGTGCGCGGCATCCCCACGCTGATGATCTTCCGCAACGGCCAGGTTGCCGCCACCAAGATCGGCGCGCTGCCCAAGAGCAAACTCTACGAGTGGGTCGAATCCTCGATCTGAGGCCGTTACCGCCGTCCGGCGGCCGCCCGCCGAATCCTTTGCGTGGCGGCTGGCCGGCGGCACTCTCCGCGGCTGGTTCCCTCTCCCGCCCAGACCGACAGAACCGATGGCGCGACAGCCAACGGCGACGGGTTCGCGTGCGGGCGCTTCGGCCCGCCGCCCTCCGTCAGCCGCCGGATGCCTTCGTCCCGGACGGCAGCTCGATGTTCACTTCGAGCACCGAGAGGTTCTGCTCGCGGTCGATCTTGACCTGGACCTGCCCGTCATCGACGTCCACGTAGCGTCGCACGACTTCGATCAGGTCCCGCTGGAGCCGGGGCAGGAAGTCGGCGTTCGCCGCCCCGGCCCGTTCGTGGGCCAGCAGAATTTGAAGCCGTTCCCGGGCCGCCTCGGCGGTCTTGCGCTGCGGCCGGCCGAAAAAGCCGAACAGGCTCATGCGCTCCTCCTCAGCAGCCGGTCGAGCAGGCCGCGCTTGCCCAGGCGGGGAACGACGACCTCGACATCCTCGCCCATGAGGCGGGCGACCGTGCCGGCATAGGCCTTCCCGGCAAGCGACTTGTCGTCGAGGACCACCGGCATGCCGACGTTGGACGCCTGGAGGACCGACGGGCATTCGGGCACGATGCCCAGCAGCGGCAGGGCGAGGATTTCCTGCACGTCCTCGACGCGCAGCATTTCGCCCTTCTCGACCCGCTCCGGGTCATAGCGCGTGAGCAGCAGGTGCATCTCGATCGAGGCGCCTTGCTCGGCCTTGCGCGATTTGCTGGCCATCAGGCCGATCATGCGATCCGCGTCGCGCACCGACGAGACTTCCGGATTGCTGACCACCACCGCCGCATCAGCGAAGTACATGGCGAGAAAGGCGCCGCGCTCGATGCCCGCCGGGCTGTCGCAAACGATGTAATCGAAATCCTGGGACAGTTCGCCCAGCACGCGCTCGACGCCGTCTTGCGACAGGGCGTCCTTGTCGCGGGTCTGCGAGGTCGGAAGCACGAACAGGTTCTCGACCCGCTTGTCCTTGATCAGGGCCTGATGGAGCTTGGCGTCGCCGTTGATGACGTTGATGAAATCGAACACCACCCGGCGCTCGCAGCCCATGATCAGGTCGATGTTGCGCAGGCCGACGTCGAAATCGATGACGACCGTCTTCTGGCCGCGCAAGGCCAGGCCGGTGGCGATGGCCGCCGAGGTGGTGGTCTTGCCCACGCCGCCCTTGCCGGAAGTGACAACGATGATCTTCGCCACGTTTCGTCCCCTCTTACGAATTAACCGAGTGCTTCCACCACCAGCTTTTCGCCGTCAAGGCGGATCTGTACCGCCTTGCCCGTAAATTTCTGGTCGATCTGCTCGCTGACCAAGTAGATGCCGGCAATGGAGACGAGGTCGGCGTGCAGGGCCTTGCAGAAGATGCGCGCGGTGGCGTCCCCGCCCATCCCGGCCAGCGCGCGCCCCCTCAGCTTGCCGTAGACATGAATGTGGCCGTCGGCCAGCAATTCGGCGCCGGGACTGACGGGGGCGGTGACGATGAGGTCGCCCTGGGGCGCGTAGATCTGCTGTCCCGACCGCACCGGCTGGCTCACCACCCGCGCCGCCGCGGGCTTCGCCAGCGGCGCTCCGCGCGGCCGCACGCTGGCCTGATCGGTGGCGCGGCCGGCCGGAAACGCCGACAGCCCGGCGGCCTCGGCGGCCTGCTCCCATTCGACCGTGGCCCCCTGGAAGCCGACCGGCAGCAGCCCGAGACCGCGCAGGCGGACGCAGAAAGCCGCCAGATCGATCGGCCGCGCCCGCACCAGTGGCGAAAGGTCCAACACGATCGGCGCGTTGCGGTAAAAGCCGGGCGCCTGCCCAAGCATCGCCGCCAGGCCCGGAAAGAATTGCGGGTCGTCCGGAGCGACGAGCTTGAGGGTGAGCAACGTAAGGCTGGCGCCGCGAAGCTGGAACGGGGCCGAATCGTCTAGGACGCTGGGAATATGCCGTTGTTGCTGCAAAGAATCCGCCATGGCAACCCTGGATACGGTTGCGGGACCATGCTCCATTCCGGCCGGGGCGGTCAATAATTAACGCTGTGGCAAGCGGTGCAGCAGTTCTCATTATGCGCCCGCATGATGATGTCATCCCGAGGAAGCGGAGCGACTGAGGGATCTTTCAGGCACGTCCGCGTGAAAGATCCCTCGCCTTCGGCTCGGGATGACATCGAAAAACGCATAATGAGAACCGCTGCAAGCGGTGGCGGCCCCTCGTCGCCCGCGGCCATTTGGGTTATACGGTGTGTGCCGCCTCCGCAGGCGGCGGCGGCAAGGAGAACGAGATGAACGTCGGCGTCGGCATCGCCATCGGATCGACCTCGGCGGGGGTGCCGGCGATGCTCGACCTTGAGGAGCTGCTGGCGACCCGCCTGCTGGTGCAGGGCAATTCGGGATCGGGCAAGTCGCATCTGCTGCGCCGCCTGGTCGAACAAAGCGCCGCCTGGGTGCAGCAGGCCATCCTCGACCCCGAGGGCGATTTCGTCACCCTGGCGGAGGCGTTCGGCCACGTGGTCATCGACGCGGCGCTGCACACCGAATCGGCCCTTCAGCACATCGCGTCGCGCGTGCGCCAGCACCGGGTCTCGGTGGTGCTCAACCTCGAGAACCTGGAAACCGAGCGCCAGATGCGCCATGCGGCCGCCTTCCTTGGCGGCCTGTTCGACGCGGATCGCGACCATTGGCACTCCATGCTGGTGGTGGTGGACGAGGCGCAGCTGTTCGCCCCGGCGGCGGCCGGCGACGTTTCCGACGAGGCGCGCAAGGCGTCCCTGGGGGCGATGACCAACCTGATGTGCCGCGGCCGCAAGCGGGGGCTGGCGGGAATCATCGCCACCCAGCGGCTGGCCAAGCTGGCGAAGAACGTCGCCGCCGAGGCGTCGAACTTCCTGATGGGGCGCACCTTCCTCGACATCGACATGGCGCGGGCGGCCGACCTTCTGGGAATGGAGCGCCGGCAGGCGGAGACCTTTCGCGACCTCCAGCGCGGGCATTTCGTCGCCCTGGGCCCGGCGCTGGCGCGCCGGCCGCTGCCGATCCGCATCGGCGAGGTGCGCACGGCGGCGCGGGCGGGCAGCCCCCGGCTGGTGCCGCTGCCTTCGACCGCGCCCGAAAATGCCCGGGACCTCATTCTCACGCCGGGAGAGTGCGAGACTCCGAGGCCGATGCCACCCCGGCCCAGCGCGGCCGCGACCGCCGAATTGATGCAGCAACTGGCGCGGTCCTTGCCCGCCCCGGTGCGCGAACCGCCGGCACCGGAACCGGTCCCGGCCAGCGCGTCCGATTTCGATGCCGCCCTGCGCGAGGTCCTGGCCGAGCCGGACACGGCGTACCGCTCGGTCGCGGTTCTCTATCAGGATTTTCTGGTGCGGTGCCGCGCCCGCCAGGTCAATGGGCGCCAGCTCGACCTCGCCGCCTTCCGGCGCAAGCTGGCGGCCGCGCGGGCCGGCGTGGACGCCGCCACCGCCGAAAACCCGGAATGGGAGAAAGCCGAATCCGCCGCCGCCCTCCTGCCCGAGGATTTGCAGGCGGTCTTTCTGCTGCTGGCGCGCGCCGCGCTGGACGGGGCGCCCTGCCCGCCCGACGCCGCCATCGCCCGCGCGCGGGGCAGCCGCTCCACCGCCCGGGCGCGCGGCCTGCTGACCTACCTGGAGCAGCGCGGCCTGCTGACCATCCGGGAAGACGCGTTCGGCAATCGCATCATCGGCCTGCCCGGACTGGGCTGGCAGACCGCACCCGGCCAACCCGACGCGGCCGATCCGCCGGCCGCCGCGGGCGGCGGCCTTTTCGACGTCGCCTGATCAGGGGCCGGCCGCATCGGGAAGGGTGAAGAAGAACGTGCTGCCCTGACCGGGTTGGGACTGGACCCAGATATGGCCGTGGTGCCGCTGGACGATGCGTTTGCAGATGGCCAGGCCGATGCCGGTTCCCGGATAGGCTTCGGGGGGGTGCTGACGGCGGAAGATCTCGAAAAGATCATGGGTGGTGGTCTCGATGCCGATGCCGTTGTCGGCCACCCGGAACAGCCACCCTTCCCCTTGGCGTTCCGCGGCAACGACCACCGTGGGAGCCACGCCGGGCCGGCGGAACTTGACGGCGTTGCCGATCAGATTCTGGAAAAGCTGCACCAGCTGGATCTCGTCGGCCACCACCTCGGGCAGATCGCCGACGGAAACGTCCGCGCCGCTTCCCGCGATGCTGTCCCGGAGATTGTCCACCGCCGCCAGGCACGCCTGCCGCGAGGAGACATGCGAAAAGGCCCGCTCTTGCCCCGCCATGCGGGAGTACGCGAGCAGGTCGTTGATCATGGCGTGCATGCGCCTGCCCGAGCGGACGATGAAGCCGATATACTCGTCCGCGTCCTCGCCGAGCTTGCCGCCATAGCGGCGCTCCAGCAACTGTGTGAAGGAAATGATGTTGCGCAGCGGTTCCTGGAGATCGTGGGACGCGACGTAGGCGAAGCGCTCCAATTCGCTGTTGGTCTCCGTCAGGCGGTTGACCGCCTGTTCCAAATCGGTCTCGCGCCGTTGTCTTTGCGTGATGTCGCGGACCACCCCCACCGCCTGCCAGCGCTCCTTCAGCGGCAGCGCCGAGATCGACACCTCCACCGGGAACCGGGCGCCGTCCCGGCGCATGCCGATCGTGGTCAGGGTGCGCCCGATCACCGGCCCGCCCCCCGAGTTGCGGAAGGCCTGGAAACCCGTCTCGAATCCGGGCTTGACCTCAGCGGGGAGTATGAGCCGGTGGAGGTCGTCCCCCGCCACTTCGGCCGCGGAATATCCGAACATTTTCTCAGCCGCGTGATTCCAGAACGTGATCCGGCCGTCCTCGTCGATGGTGATGACGGCATCCAGGGCGACCGCCGCCATGGTGCGGAAGCGTTCCTCGCTGCTTCGCAACGACGCCTCGACCTCCTGCTGGGATCGTATGCGCGCCGTTCCCTCCCGCGCGGTCACGACGATGCCGATCACGCCGAACAGCCAGATGAAGGCATGACCGATGGCCAGGACCCTGACCTCGCCCGCGCTGGCCTTGAGATACGGGCCCAAAGGGGTGACCACGTCGATCCCGCCGCGGACATCGCCGGTCTTGTAGCCCTGCTTGCCATGACATTTCAGGCATCCCGCTTCGGTGACCATGGGCAGCATCACGCGGACCGCCGGGTCCCCGCCGTCGGTGACGATCGCGCTGACCTCCGTCGCGCCCATCTGCAACTGCCGCAGGGCCGCGACCTCCCATGGATCGGGGGCGTTGATGGGATTGAGCGGTTTGAGGCTGGTGATGCGCCCCTTGGCGACGTACCCCTGTCCCATCAGCTCCCGCAGCATATAGGCCGGGTTCATCAGGGTCAGGGCCTTGCCCGACGTGGTGACGAGATCGCGGTCGGGGATATCGGCGAGATAGGGATTGGGCGGCGTTTTGGCGTCGGGAGGGACGTAGACGCCGCCATGCTGGGTCGCCCAGCGGCGGAAGCCCATGTTGGTGCGCACGCTGGTCCGGGCTTCGTTCTTGGCACTTTCCAGTGCCTGGCCGCGCACGTTGATCACGGCCGTCGCCAGGGACAGCGCCACCGCGCCGCTCCACAGCAGCGTCACCCAGACCATGTAACGCCGCAACGTCCCTACCGAGATCGGCTTGGCCGCCATGGGGACCCCCGTCTGCTTTCCCAAGATAGGATAGCTGTCCGCCAGGGGGGCGGCAATTCGATCGGGTGAAACGGACCTGCCGACGTGGGTCAGCCGGAAAGATGCCGCTGGACCCAGCGGTACAATTCCTGCCCCGGCAGGGCGCCGCTGTGCCGCGCCAGTTCCTGCCCGCCCGTGAACAGGATCAGGGTGGGAATGGCGCGGACCTGGAAGCGGGCGGCCAGCTCCGGCTCGGCCTCGGTATCGACCTTGCCCAGGCGCAGACGGGGCTCGAGCTGCGCCGCCGCCGCCTCGAACACCGGGGCCATGGCCCGGCAGGGGCCGCACCACTCCGCCCAGAAATCCACCAGCAGCGGCAGGTCCGCCGCCCCCGCGTGGCGGTCGAAGCGTGCCCTGCTGAGGGGGAGCGGATGGCCGGCGAACAGGGGCTTGCCGCATTGCCCGCATTTCCCGCCCTCCCCCCGGCGCTCCGCCGGCAGGCGGTTGAGGGTATCGCAATGGGGACAAGGAATGACGATGGAACCGGCCATGGGATCACCCGCGACGCACGTTGGAGACGCACGGTTCATATAGGGGGGAATCGGGGGCGCGCAAAAACGGGGGAGGCGAAGGCCGGCCGCTTGGGTTTGGCCAACGAGTCCCGACATCATCCCCACCGAAGCTGAGGAGGATAGCATGGGCCGCAAATTCATCGACTGCCGCGAGCACCCGAGCGCCGCAAACTGCACCCTGGCCTTATCCGCCGACAGCGAGGACGAATTGATCGAGGCCGCCGTCCAGCACGCCAAGGCCGTTCACGGCGAACAGGACACGCCGGAGTTCCGCGACCAGATCCGCCGGTCGATGCACGAGGGCGCGCCGCCGGCCTGAGATTTCGGCCGTCGGCTCCGGACCCGGACATGGATGGGACGGGGAACCGCCCTTGCGTCCCGTGTTGGGACTTTCGAACGGGACTGGCCACTGCCCGCCGCGCTCGTCGCGGGCATCCACGCCATTCCACCTGACAGGCGGTGGAGGAGCGGCACGGCGTGGATAGCCGGAACACGTCCGGCCATGACGATATCACATTGAAATTACGCCATTTTATAGCGCCAATACGATCCGCGAACAGAGCCAAGAACCATGTTCCACGGGGTTTCCGGACAACCGCCACCCCACCTCATGCCGAGTGGCTCCTTTGGGCCGTGAGCTGCCATCAAAGGGCGTTTCTTGAATGGCAGCTTGGCGCCAGAAGCGGATGTTTCTTATTGCCTCACCACTTCAATGCGCGACACGCTGCTTACTAACCGTGCCGTTCTGGCGTCACAGGGAGGTGCGCTGGACAAAATGCTCACCCCGCTGCACGCACCTCGCGGAAACTGTCGCTGATCTGCAGCGCGGCGCTGCGGCGATCCCCCATATCGACCAGCACGTCCAGAATCCGCAATAGCTTTTGGGCCAAGGCGGACTGCATCGGGGTCTCGCGGAAGGCCAGCGCCTGCACCAGTCCGGCAATGCGAGCCGGCAAGGTAGTCCCGAGCCAACCTTTGAGGCTGTTGCGCCCCGGCGTCAGGATGACCAGCACCTGGTCGGCAAAAGCCTCGGCGGGATAGTCCGCCTGGCTACGCTCCACCAGGGTGAGATAATCCGACATCACATGCGCCGACCAGCCTACCGCGCGCACCAAGGTGTCGATCAGCGGCATAACCCTACCGACATCGCTCCATTGGCCGTTTGCAAAGCGTGACGCGCCACCGGCCTCGACCGAGATCAGGAAGAACCCCCGCACCATGCGGGGCAATTCGAAGCCGTGCAGTTCGCCGGCACGGTAGCCGGCGGGATCGAACACCGGATCACGCAGCATACGCCCTAGTGCCAATTGCAGCAACTCGACCGCATTGGCTTGCATCTCGGGTGGATCATAGACCGCCATGCAGAGAAAGAGGTCGATGAAGGGACCCAACAGCTCAAAGCAAGTCTCGTCCTCCAAGGCGAAGACCGGGTCAAGGAAGAGTGCACACATCTCGGCCGTGCTGCTGTGCAGGGCAATCCGGGCAAACAGCCGGCCGACTGCATTGTCGAGTTCACCCACCCGCTCGCTTGATTCGCGCCAGCCGCGCGCCTTCCAAGGCGGTGCCATGCGTTCCACCACCCAGGTGCGCATCTCGACCGCGAAACGCAGGAATTTGTCGCGGCTGGCGGGATCGCCCAGGATGGGTCCGACCTCGAGCTGACCCAAGGACTTGGCCGCGAAATTCCAGTCGATGGCACGATCCGGCTGGCGCCAGCGCTGGCGGCGCTCGTCTTCGGTGAACTCCGCGAAGATGTCGTTGTATGGCTGGGCGGGATCCGCCCCATCGACAGCAACCCAGGCCGGCGGCAAGCCCGGCAAATCAGGCCAGGACTGCGGCGCATCGAACAGCGCCATCGCTTGCGCCACCCGTTCCAACCGCCGTTCGGCGATGAAGCTGGCATCGAAGACCAGGCGATTCTGGCCCGGCTGGATGTCATAGACGCTGAGCGCAACCGCCAGCCACAACGCGCACCAGGCGATCTTGGAGTCTATCTCCCCCAAGTCCTGCGCAAGACCCAGTGCCGCCAATGCCACCTTGTCCAGCGGATGGGCGACCAGTGTCAGCAGTGCCCGCTTGGCGGCCGCATCGCCAGGATCCCGGCGGATTTCGCCGGCGAGCGCCGTGGCGGCACTCAGCGCCGCATGCCCGGGAATCTCGGAATGGTTGGACCAGAGCGAATCGGAGACTTCCGGCATTTTCGCGGCAAGGTCGATCACGCTTCGCGCCCAGGCGATATCCTCGGCGCCGAATGAATCGCGATATTTCAGCACCACCGCGGCGACTCCCGCCACAGCGCCCCGGCGCATGCTGATCTCATGCTGATCCCCAGCGATGGGACCAAACAGCGTCGTGGCTTCGAAGCCTCTGGCGAAGGTCACCGCGTCGGCCGGGGCATAACTTGTGTCCAACGCCTCGCCGTCCAGCGAGCGATGCGCCCAGAACCACATCAGATGTTCGCTCTGGCGCGCTTGACTTTCGAGGAAATCGGGGTCCTGGGCTGCTTCTTGGGCGCGCGGGTTCTCGATCCTAACCAGCCTTTGTTCGGCATTGTTGGGATCGGTGATGACCTGAAAGTTTTCCGGCTTGGCGAACTCGGCATTGAAGTCCGCCGTCTCTTGCAGGTCGGCCACCCAGGCGGCATCGCCCCTCTCTTCCTCGTAATTGAAGGGCAGATTCTGGGGGAACGCGGCGATGGCAGCGCGGGCGCGCGCCACCAATTCTTTGTCGCCGCGCGCAAAGAACAGCACCAGATAGTCCCGCAGCCAGCGCTGGCGAAAGGGGAGCTTGTTGAGCGCATCCACCGCCAGGATATGGGCGCGGTCGCTGCGCCCGTGAAAGCCGATCAGGCCGGAGAAACTGGATTCCTGCACCCGCCTCCACAAATCGTAGGTCCAAAGCCGCTGGCTGGTGATCAGCGCCAGGGTGGCGGGGGTGGCCGCGCCGGTGCGCAGGAATACCGCCACCGCCACGCCCAGCGCGGCAACGGAGGCATTGCCTTCCACGATGTCGCGGATCACGTCGTCGACCGGCCGCCCCCCATCGATCTGGTGGAAGGCCCAGCTCTCCAGGGCGAGATAGGCGCTGGCCAGCGGCTTGGGTGCCCAGATGCCGCGTGCCCAAAAATATTCCCGGTCGGTGCCCCAGAATTGTTGCCATCCCCAAGGAAATTCCAACTCCAGCGGGATGGGAGTGCCGCGCCGGTTTGGGTCAAGACGGTGCAACTGGCGCCACGCCGTCATGGCGTGGTTGGTGAGGTCCTTGATCAGCCGCAGTGCCTGCGCGGGCGCGTGATCGAACAAAGCATGGAAGGGTTCGCGCAAGGGCGAGGCAGGAAAATACTCGCTGACGTCGCGGTCCACCGCCAGATTGTCCCAGGCGCCATGTTCCAGGGACGGCACCCCGATGATCGAGAACGGCCCCGACAGGATCATGTTGTCTTCGTCGCTGCGCTCCGGCTCGGGCTTGGCGCGCGCCGCCGCGATCCGGTCATTGCGCTGGCGGCGCTCTTCCCGCTCGCGGTTCAGCCGGTCTTCCGGCAATTCCTTTTTGAAATGCGCCAGCGCGAGATCGACCAGTTGGGCGGCGTGGGTGGTGGCCAGGATCGGGGAAATGACCAAGACATGCTTGAAGACCTTGTCGAGGCGATGGTGATTGGCCAGTAGCGCGTCCAGATAGCGGGTGATCAAGTCCGGCTTGACTGCGGCGCTACGCAGCAAGAGGACGCGCAAGGCATCCTCCAGACTATTGAGGTCGGCGCCGAAGCGGTCCCAGGGCGAGGGCTGGCGCGCATCGCGTGTGCGCCGGTCGGTGTGGCGCAGTTGCTCGATCTCTTCCAGCCACAGGGCGCATTGCTGCAGGATCGCGGATGAGATGGCATTGGGAATGGCGCCCACCGCGTTCTGCCAGACCTCGAAAACCACCACGACATCGGGGAGCAGCCGGCGCGGCAGCTCGGAGAGATGGGCAAACAGGAGCAGCAGCAGCCGGCGCCAACTCGCCAAATCCGACGGCCAGCCCATGGCATCGGCCAGGCGCACTATCTCGTGGCGCTTGAGGTCCTGGTTGCCCAACTGCCCACCCAGAATGGCGCCGTTGGGAATGGTCTTTTCCGCCTGGAACCAGACCAGCGCCTTCTGCAGCAACCGGAAGTCGTCGGCCGCGCAAAGCGCGTATAAGCGTTCGCGGCTGTTCTCGAAGCTGGGGGCCGCGATCGGCCCCAGCAGCCAGGCGCGGGTCCATTGCGAGCGCAAATTGGCGGCTTCCAAGGCCGCCAAGGTCTGGGCCCAGCCGCGGTCGCGTTCGAAGTCGGCCTGAGACAGCAATTCCACCACCCGGCCCACCACCGGCGGCTCGCCCATGGCGCGCAAGACGTCGATCCAACCAGGCCCCGCATCGGCCAGACGGTGAAACAACGCCCATTCAAAGAAGATGTCATGGGCGAAGCGCACGCTGTGACCCGGCCGGGCGTCCTGCAGGATGCCATCGGCTTTCAATGCCGCGAGCATGGTGATGGTGGGCGTCGACAGATCGCTAAGCGCGATGGGCGGGCTGAGATCGCGCGCGCGAACCGCCGCCAGCTCGATGATGGCGCGCTGCCGCAGAGTGGCGTCGCCGTCGATGGCGTCAAAACCGCCGCGCGACCACCAGTTCTCGATCAGATCGACTTCGGAGGCCGGGGCGAAGTTGCCTTGGCCACCCGTTGCCGACAGCGCCTGGCTGAGAATCTTGGCGAAGAAGGGCCGGCGCACGATCTGGCGCACGGCATCGGGGCCGAACAGCAGCGGACGCAGTTCGGGACGCCCATCCGCCAGCACTTCGGCTTCGTCATCGCCCAAAGCCTGGACATCGATGGTGGCCAGGCGTCCTTTCTCAAAGAGGTTGGGCAGCCAGGTGCGCACCGGCTCGGAGCCGGCATCGCGCAGCGAGATCACGATCTTCCAAACCGCCAGCAAGGGATCGGTGAGAATGGCGCGCACGATATCGACGATGACGCCCTGATGCTGTTTCTCCACGCGGTCGATGCCGTCGATATACAGCGTGGCCGAACCGGTGGTGGCGATCTCCACCAGGAGGTCGGTGAGGCTGGTAGTGGCAAGGCCCATCGCGGTGGCAAAGGCAGGCCAGCTTCGGCCTTCCAGCCTATCGGACTTGAGGAACAGGACTGGGCCGTGGCGCAATTCCTGTTCTATGCGCCGGCGCAGCAGCACCGATTTGCCGGAGCCCGGCAGGCCGCGGACCTGGACAAAACGGCCCGAGACCAGCAAATGCTCCAGTTGGGCCTGCAAGGCGGCGCGGTCCAAGCGGGTGCCGCAGACATCGTCATCGATGTCGCGCACCCCATGCGAGCTGAGCGCCGCCACCTTGTCCAGATTGCCGCGCAGCGACGGGGCGCCCGCCAGGCGGATGGTGCGGTCCAACCGCACCATCAGTTCCGCGCGCGAGAAGCGCGCCGAGCGGCCCGCGCCCTCGCGGGCGATCTCGCACAACTGCGCCCAGAGCAGCGGCGCCTGGGTGGTGGCGGCGTCGGCGGGCAGCGCCGGGCGCGAGGCATTAATACCTTCGGCGTGGTCGGCCGCCCCTTCATGCAGATAGTCGAAGCGGACCAGCACAAAATGGCGCAGGAAGCGAAAGAGCAATGCCTCGCTATACGCGGCGCTGGCGAACTCGGTTAGGAGGCTGGCAATGGTGTCGCGCATGGCGCGCTGCTCGGCATTAGCATTGCCGCCGGCGGCGAAGCGCGCCTGGAAATGGGCCAAGCTATCGGAATGGCGCGCCAGTTCGCACAGGCCGGTCAAGGTATCGAATGGGCCGGTGGTGACAGAGAGCAAGGCGGCGCCGAAACGGTCGCGATCCTCGCGGAAGTCGGCTTTCTGCAAGGTGGCCAGACTGTCGCGGATCACCTCGCGGAAATCGGAGTTGGATGGGGCCGCGCTGAGGGTGAGGCTCTTCTTGCCTTGCAGGCTGAGGCGGGCGGGCTGGTCGGAAGCCGAGCGAAAGTCCACGATGACATCGTCCAGCGGCTCGCCGAAATCGCGTTGCTGCATGGCGACTGCGGTAACCACGCCGCTGGAAGGCGGCATCATGCCTTGGGTCAACAGCGCGGCGAGGTAGCGCGCCGCAACTAGGTTTTCGAAGGTGAAGCCTGCACCGGCAGCAAGTTCGGGAGACTGCGACACCGCTTTAGGCTTCCCAGCGCGCGCGTTTCTTGCCGAGCGCGTCCTCTATCAGAACTTCGTCCGTCGTTCGCAAACGCTCATCTATCATGGTCTTTGCCTGAAAACTCTGGATGGCTATGGTTCTTGGCGCCATGAATGAACCTCCGCCTCCCTCCCATTCAATGCGCGGCCGCTCCGATCTCTTCATCGGTGTGGAACGGCACAGCTTGGAGATACCGCGTGCCGCACAAAGGTGGCAACCGCTTCATTGCATTGTGCAGTGGGCCGCGATTCCCTGACATGCAGGGGGCCTAGACAACGGGTGATCGTTATGGCCCGCTCCAACCTCCCCCCGGATCGGTGTGCTTCGGGTCCGAAGGGCCATGGGGAGGCTGGCTTGGCCATGCCGCGGACCTATACGCCGGATGGATCCGAAAATTCGAGGTTGAGACCGGAGGCCGGGCATCGGCCAGTTTCGTCCAGCCCAAAGGGCGCAAATGCCGGGCAACTACTTGATAGGTTGGGGATTTACTGCGAGGCGGGCGTTCGGATCGGTCCGGCCTAATACCATTCCTGTCTGGTCTAAAGCCGCTGAGTCCGGCTTAAAGCCAGAACCGACACCAGCGTCCATTATTTCTTCGGGAAACCGCTGGCTGGGGCGCCAGGGATCGAACCTGGGAATGGCGGTACCAAAAACCGCTGCCTTACCGCTTGGCTACGCCCCAGCAGGCGGGATCGGCACCATAAGCGGTTCAGCCGGCGGATTCAAGAACGCGCAACCGGTCACCCCATCAGACGGGCGGCGGCGGACCACCAGGCCGGGCGGGCGGCCTTGAGAGCGGCTTCGGCGGCGCGGGCCTCGGGCTCGGCGGCGAACAGGCCGAAACAGGTGGCGCCCGATCCCGACATGCGGGCCAGCAGGCAGCCCGGCCGGGCGGCGATCAGCGCCAGCGCCTCGCCGATGGCGGGCACCAGGGCAATGGCCGGTTCGGTCAGGTCGTTGGCGCGCCGCGCCAGTTCGCCGGCCAGATCGGCGGCGTCGGCCGGCGCGCGGGCAAGCGGCGCCGGGGCCGAGAACGGCCCCTGGCGGGCCTTGAACACCGCCGGGGTCGGGCACGGCTGCATGGGGTTGACCAGCAGCAGCCAGGCGGGCGGCAAGGCCGGGGCGGCATCCAACCCTTCGCCGATACCCGAGAGCGCCGTGGCCCGGCCGGCCAGACAGACCGGCACGTCGGCCCCCAGCGACAGCGCCAGTTCCATCATCGCCGCCCGGGGCAGGTCCACCGCCCACAACCGGCTGAGCGCCGTCAGCGCCGCCGCCGCGTCGGCCGAACCGCCGCCGATGCCGGCCGCCACCGGCAGACGCTTGGTCAGGCGGATGGCGGCATGGGCGGGCACGCCCGCACGGCCGGCCAGCGCGCGGGCGGCCTTTTCGACGATGTTGTCCCCGTCCGCGGGCAGCAGCGCCGCGGTCGGCCCATCGACCGTCAGGGTCAGATGGTCCGCCGCCGTCACCGCGACGGTGTCGCCGATGTCGGCGAAGGCGATCAGGCTGTCGAGCCGATGGTAGCCGTCGGCGCGGCGGCCGACCACGTGAAGGTAGAGATTGACCTTGGCGCGGGCCTCGGCGCGGACAGGGCTCATGGCGTGGCGGACAAAGCCGACGGCAGCCGGCCGGTGCTGATCCGCTCCTTCAACCCGGCGATATCCTCGGGCTCCGGGTCCATCTCCAGGGCGCGGCGCCACTGGTAGCGCGCCTCGTTCCGGCGGCCGGCCTGCCAATAGGCGTCGCCCAGATGCTCGTTGATGGTGGCGTCGACGGGCCTCAGTTCCACGGCGCGCTCCAACTGGGCCACCGCCTCGGGGTACTTGCCCATCTTGTAGAGCGCCCATCCCAGGGAATCGACGATGGCCCCGTCGGTCGGGCGCAGCGACACCGCCCGCTCGATCATGGCCCGCGCCCGCTCCAGGTGCGTCCCCTGGTCGATCCAGGAATAGCCGAGATAGTTCAGCACATCGGGCTGATCCGGCATGATCTTGAGGGCCTTGAGGAAATCCGGCTCCGCCTTGGACCATTGCCCCAGGCGCTCGAACGCGACGCCGCGGCTGTAATACAGGGCCCATGCCTCGGAGGTGTCGCCGATGCGGGCGAGGGCTTCGGTATAGGCCTGCGCCGCCTCGGCATAGTGTTTGTGGCGGCGCTGGACGTCTCCCAGGGTGATCAGGGTATCGACGCTGTCGGGACGCTCCCTCACGAGGTGGCCGAGCACGTCGAGCGCTCCGGTCGGATCGCCGGAATCGTCCAGGTTCAGGGCCACCTGCAACTGGCCGAAGTCGTGCACCGGCGAGGTCGGGTCGATGGCGCGGTAGATGGTGTTGGCCTCGGTCCGGTGCCCTTCCCGGGACAGGATGTCCGCCATGGTCATCTGCGCCAGGGGAAAATCGGGCTGCAGGGCGAGCGCCAACTGGCAGAAGACCATGGCCAGATCGTTGGCGTCGCCCTGGCGCATCAGGGCCGCGCTGTCGAACAGCGCCTCGGCCAGGCCGGAACGCGCGCCCCCGACCGCGCGGGGAGCGTGCACCCCGGCCTTGAGCAGCTGGCCGCCGTCGAAGAGAAGCGTCTCGGGATGCTCGGCCCGGTAGCGGTCGTAAAGCTGCTTGGCCCGGTCGTCATGGCCGGTGCGCTGATACAGCGACCCCGCCGCCTCGACGGTGCGGATGTTGAGCTGGTCGGCGAGAGCCAAGGTGTATTCCTGCTCGGCCGCGGCCGTGCGGTCGGCCAGATCGTCGATCAGCCCGGTGTGGAACGCGCCGAGCTGGCGCAACCCGACGGTCTCCGTCAGGGGCTTCAGCGTTTCCAGGGCGGCATCGGTCTTGCCCTCGCCCACCAGCGACCATGCGGTCAGGAGCGGTTCGAGGAAAGCGTTGACGCCATGCTTGCGCAGGGCGGCGAAGTGTTTTTCCGCCTCGGCGTAGCGGTCGTCGCGGGCATCCCTGACCCCCAGCACCAGCAGCGGCAGCGGCGATTGGGCATCGAGCTCGACCAGCCGTTCGGCCAGGGGCGCGGCCGCGTCCAGCTTGCCTTCCGCCACCATCAGGGTGAAGGCCCGCTGCATGATGTCGAGGTTGTCCGGATCGCGATCGAGGGCCGAGGCGAAATAATGGGCGGCCGCCCGGTTGTCGCCGTCGGCATGGGCCAGCCATCCGGCAAGGAAATCCCCCAGCGCCGAATGGGGAACCGGCGCGGATTCGGACACGGCGTTTTCCGGCGCCGCCGCCTTCTCGTCCTGGTGCGGATTGCACGAGGACACCGCCAGCGCCGCCAACACCGCCACGACCGCCGACCGATTGCGCACCGGCTGCCACACGCTCGCCATCGTCATTCGCCCCCGGGGCCGCATCGGCGGCCCGCTTTCGTCACATGTTGGGATAGTTCGGTCCGCCGCCGCCCTCGGGCACCACCCAGGTGATGTTCTGCGTGGGATCCTTGATGTCGCAGGTCTTGCAGTGGACACAGTTCTGCGCGTTGATCTGGAGGCGTGGATTGGCGCCATCCTCGTCGCGCACGATTTCGTAGACGCCTGCCGGACAATAGCGCTGCTCGGGGGCATCGTACAACGCGAGATTCACCGAGATCGGCACGCGAGGGTCGGCAAGCCGCAGATGCGGCGGCTGGTTTTCCTCGTGATTGGTGTTGGAAACGAACACCGAGGACAGCTTGTCGAAACTCACCACCCCATCGGGCTTGGGATAGGCGATCTTCGTGCATTCCGCCGCCTTTTTCAGTTGAGTGTGATCGGCATGGTTCCGCAGCGTCCACGGGGCCTTGCCGCGAAGAAGATAGGTTTCCAGCGCCGAGTAGGCCAGCCCGAACCAAAGACCCCGGTGGAAGGAGGGCCGGATATTGCGGACGCGACGAAGCTCCTCCCATACCCACGACCGCTCCAGCCGCAGGGCATACTCCGACACCTCCGCGCCCGCGCCGTCCCGCCCGAGAGCCTCGAACACCGCTTCGGCGGCGACCATGCCCGACTTCATGGCCGTATGGGTGCCCTTGATCTTGGGCACGTTGAGGAAACCGGCGGTATCGCCCACCAGAACGCCGCCCGGGACGGTCAGTTTGGGTATGGATTGGAATCCCCCCTCCGACAGGGCGCGGGCGCCGTAGGCGATCCGGCGCCCGCCCTCGAAGAGGGGACGGATCGCCGGGTGGGTCTTGAAGCGCTGAAATTCGTCGAAGGGCGACAGGTGGGGATTGGCGTAGTCGAGACCGACGACGAAGCCGACCGCCACCTGATTGTCCTCCAGGTGATAAAGGAACGAGCCGCCGTACGTGTCCGCCTCCAGCGGCCAGCCGATGGTGTGGATCACGGTGCCGGGCCGGTGCCGGGCGGGATCGACCTCCCACAATTCCTTGACGCCGATGCCGTAGGTCTGCGGATCGCAGTCCTTCGCGAGGGCGAAACGATCGACCAGCGTCTTGGTCAGCGAGCCCCGGCACCCTTCGGCGAAGATGGTCTGGCGCGCGTGCAGCTCGACGCCGGGCGCGTAGTTGGCGGTGGGCTGGCCGTCCTTGCCGACGCCCATGTCGCCGGTGGCGACACCCTTGACCGATCCGTCCTCGCGGTACAGCACCTCGGCCGCGGCGAATCCGGCGAACACCTCGACGCCGAGGGCTTCGGCCTTCGCTCCCAGCCACCGGCACAGGTTGCCGAGCGAGGCGATATAGTTGCCGTGATTGCGCATCTGCGGGGGCGTCGGCAGGCGCACGGCCCCCTCCGCGGTCAGGAACAAGAGGCTGTCCTCGCGGGCCGCCGTCACCAGCGGCGCCCCTTCGGCACGCCAATCGGGGAAAAGCTCATCCAGCGCCCTGGGTTCGATCACCGCCCCCGACAGGATGTGGGCGCCGACCTCGGAGCCCTTCTCCAAGACGCAAACGGACAATTCGGCCCCGGCCGCCGCGGCGAGCTGCTTCAGGCGGATGGCCGACGCCAGCCCCGATGGGCCGGCGCCGACCACCACCACGTCGAATTCCATCGCTTCGCGTTCCATGAGGCAACTCCCTTTGGCGCCTCCGCAGGCTGTGACCAAGCCTCGCGCATGTACCCGCGCGCGATAGGACCGGACCAACCGGCAATTCTTTCAGAGTCCTGCAACGCTGACCAGACCAGACCAGACCAGGCCAACCCCGCGTGGAGCGGCGGCCGCTCGCAACCGCGGGCGCCTTCTATACCATACCGCCGGGGAAGGAAAACGAATCCTTACATTGCCCCCGTTTTCCGGTGCTATTTTGGCGGCGACATGCCCATGGACCTGACCCTGCCCGATCTGCTGCGCTGGTACCTGGATTCCGGGGTGGACGAGACCATCGGCGACGTGCCGGTCGACCGTTTCGCCGCGCCCGCCCGCCCCGCCGCGCCGTCACCCGTCCCGGCGGAGGTCCCCGCCGGACCTCCGCCGCAAACGGGCGCCATTCCCGGGACCGCCGCCCACATCGCCGCGGAATGCCGCGACCTTGCCGAGCTGCGCGCGGCCCTCGAGGCGTTCGACGGGCTGCCGGTCAAGCGCACGGCCATGTCCACGGTGTTCGCCGACGGCAATCCGGAGGCGGCGGTCATGCTGATCGGCGAAGCTCCGGGGCAGGAGGAGGACCGCCAAGGCCTGCCGTTCGTCGGCAAGAGCGGCAAGCTGCTCGACCGCATGCTGGCCTCGATCGGGCTCGACCGGACCAGCGCCTACATCACCAACGTGCTGCCCTGGCGGCCTTTGGAAAACCGCAAGCCGACGCCGGACGAGGTCGCAATCTGCCTGCCCTTCGTGGCGCGGCACATCGAACTGGTGGACCCGAAGATCCTCATCCTTCTCGGCTCGGCCTCCGCCTCGGCCATCCTCGCCCGCCACGAGGGCATCGGCCGATTGCGCGGCCGGTGGTTCGACTACGCCTCGCCCGGCCTGCCCCGCCCGATCCCCGCGATCGCCACCTTCCACCCCGCCTATCTCCTCCGCACCCCCGAAGCCAAACGGGGATCCTGGCGTGACCTGCTGATGGTGAAGAAGCGGCTCGACGCCGCGCCCTGAGCCGCTCCCGTCCCCGGTGAGGACAACGGCGCCGGTTTCGGCGCCATTGCAACCCATTGAAATTCCCGCAAAATTTTCGCGCCCATTTTTTGCCCCACTTTCAGGGGTTGCCACCCCTTTTTTGGTCATTTATAAAACTTGGGACATTAATTGGATTTTTCGATTAACCCAGGGGAGAACAGCGTTGCGCGACAGGCTCCTCCCGGCCCTGACCATAGCCGTCATGGCCGTGGCGACGTCGGCGTTTGCCGGTTCCCCCCCCTCCCGGGGGACGAGGACCGTGCAGATCGCCGCGGCTGGCGGCGGGGAAACGATGACCGCCGCGCTGATGCCGGGCGTGGGCCGCGAAGCGCGCGTAACCGCGCCGCCGCGCCCGCTGTCGCCGTCGGACGCCGACACCTACGCGCGCGTGTTCAAATTGGAGGATGCCGGCCAATGGGCGGCGGCCGAGCGCGAACTCGGCCGGGTGGATGACGATCTCCTGAAGGGTCGCGCCCTGGCCCGCCGCTATCTGTCTCCCGGCTACCACCCCAAGTACCAGGACCTGCGCGCCTGGATGGCCAATTACGCCGACCTGCCGGAGGCGGAAGCCATTTACGCTCTCGCCACCGCCCGGGGAGTGAAGGGCTTCGGAGTCGTCAAACCGCCGGTGCGGGGATATCTCAAGGGCGCGGGCATCGACACCTCGGATGACGGCGCCAATTGGGAAGACGCCACCGTCAGCGGTTCCGCCAAGGGCAAGGCGATCGAAGCCAGAATGCGCCGGTTGCTGCGCGAGGGTAAGACCGACAAGGCCTTGTCGTTGGTGGCTTCGGCCGAGAAGGACGGATTGGCCGCGATCGACGTCGACCGGATGAAGCTGGCCTTGGCCATGAACCGCTTCGCGGACGGCCGGGAAGGCGAGGCCGCCGCCTGGGCGAGCCAAGCCGCCGACCGCTCCGGCGACGCCCTTCCCGCGGCCCATTGGCTGGCCGGCCTGGCCCAGTGGCGGCAGGGGAAGCCGGAACTGGCCCGCACCCATTTCGAGGCGCTCGCCGATTCCGGCGGGGAATCGGGATGGATGGTCTCCGCCGGCGCCTTCTGGGCCGCCCGCGCCAACTTGGTGTCCCGCCGGCCCGAGGTGGTCAACCATTGGCTGGAGGTGGCCGCCACCTATCCGCGCACCTTCTACGGCCTGTTGGCCCGCCGCGTGCTCGGCTACCAGACCCTGTTTTCGTGGGAGACCGCGCCGTTCACCGACGCCAGCGCCGACATGCTGATGCGGGTGCCGGGTGGCCGGCGGGCGCTGGCGCTCTTGCAAATCGGGCGGAAGGACATGGCGGAGGACGAGCTCCGCAAGACCTACCCCCGTGCCGGCAAGCCCTTGCGCCAATCCATGTTGGCCCTGGCCCAGACGGCGGACATGCCCGACCTGGCCGTGCGCCTGGGCGGAACGGCCCCCGGCGGAACCAACGATGCGGTGGCCTTCCCGGTGCCCGGCTGGAACCCGCGCGGGGGATGGGTGATCGACAAGGCGCTGGTGCTCGCGTTCGTCCGCCAGGAATCCGCGTTCAACCCTAAGGCCAGGAGCGGCAAGGGTGCGGGCGGCCTGATGCAGGTGATGCCGGCGACCGCCACCCTCATCGGCGGCAAGCGCGCCCGCGACCATCTCGCCAACCCCGAGGTCAACCTCGACGTCGGCCAACGCTATCTCGCCAAGCTGCTGCGGGAAAATCCGGTCAACGGCAACCTGCTGTTCCTTGCCGCCGCCTATAACGCCGGCCCCGGCAAGCTGGGGCAGTGGCTGGCCGGCGGCACGGCCAAATCCGATCCGCTGCTGTTCATCGAGACGCTTCCCTCGCGGGAGACTCGCTCTTTCGTCCAGCGGGTGATGACCAATTATTGGGTCTATCGCAGCCGCCTATCCGAGCCATCGACGTCGCTGGACGCGATCGCCGCGGGCAACTGGCCCGTTTACGACGGCGCCGCCACGGCCCGAATCCGCAACGCCAGCACCCGCTGACGCTGCGGGGCGCACGGCGGGTACGACGCCACGTGTGCCCGGGAACCAGTGGATATGGACATCACTTACCGCGATGATGCCGGGCTCACCGTCGAGGCCGCTATCGACCTCTATAAGCGTTCCACCCTTGGCGAGAGACGCCCCATAGATCATCGGCCCGACGTGTTCGAGGGCATGCTCAACAACGCCAATGTGACGATTACGGCCTGGCATGAGGAGCGCCTGGTCGGCATCGCGCGCTCCCTTACCGATTTCACCTACGTCGCCTATCTCGCCGACTTGGCCGTCGACGCCGAGTATCAACGAAAAGGCATTGGTACCCGCCTTGTTCAAGAAACGAAGCGCAGGCTTGGCCGCGAATGCATGATCGTGCTGCTGTCCGCCCCGAAGGCCAACGATTACTACGCAAAAATCGGCTTCGAGCCTAATCCCCGGGGCTGGGTACTCAAGGGCGGCTGACGCTTATCCGCAGACACGGGCGGTGTCGCCGTGGTCGGATAGGTCGGTAATGGTGGGGTGGTCACCGCACACCGGACAGCCCGGGTCGCGACGCACGCGCACATCGCGGAAGGTGACCGCCAGGGCGTCGTAGATCAGCAGCCGGCCGGCCATCCCCTCGCCGATCCCCAGCAATTCCTTCAACACCTCGGTCGCCTGCAAGGCGCCCATGGTCCCGGCGATGGCACCCAGCACGCCCGCCTGGGCGCAGGATGGCACATGATCCTCGGGCGGGGGCTCGCGATAGATGCAGCGGTAGCACGGCCCGCCCGGCTTGAAGGTGGAAAGCTGCCCGTCGAAGCGCAGTATCGCCGCCGACACCAGGGTACACCCTTCCAGCCGGCAGGCGTCGTTGACGAGAAACCGCGTGGGGAAATTGTCGGACCCGTCCGCCACCACCGGATAATCGGCGACGATGGCGCGGGCGTTGTCCTTGTCCAGCCGGGCCTTGATCGGCACGACGCGGACATCGGGATTGATGGCCGCCACGGCCGCCACGGCGCTGTCGACCTTGGCGGAGCCGATCCGCGATGTCGCGTGCAGCACTTGGCGCTGAAGGTTGGAGACATCCACCACGTCATCGTCGATCACGCCGATGGTGCCCACGCCCGCCGCCGCCAGATAGAGGATCACGGGCGAACCCAATCCCCCGGCCCCCACCACCAGCACCCGTGACTCGAGCAGGCGGGCCTGCCCCGCGCCCCCCACCTCGGGCAGGATGATGTGACGGGCGTAGCGGCGGATCTGGTCTTCGCCGAAATCCATGTTCTTGCCCGATTCACTCCTGCTCGAACAGCGGAGTCGACAGATAGCGTTCGGCGAAGGACGGAAGGATCGCCACGATCACCTTGCCCGCCATTTCCGGCCGGGAGCCGATTTCGAGCGCGGCGGCGATGGCGGCCCCCGACGAGATGCCGACCGGCAATCCCTCGAGCCGTGCCGCCTTGCGCGCCATGGCGAACGAGGTCTCGTTGCCGATCTGGAGGATTTCATCGACGACGGAAAGGTCGAGCGTCTTGGGCACGAAGCCGGCACCGATGCCCTGGATCTTGTGGGCTCCGGGAGCGCCACCCGACAGGACGGCGCTGTCTTCGGGCTCGACCGCGACCATGCGCAGGCCCGGCTTGCGCGGCTTCAGCGCCTGGCCGATGCCGGAAAGCGTGCCCCCGGTTCCGACTCCGGATACCACCACGTCGACCGTGCCGTGGGTGTCGTTCCATATCTCTTCGGCCGTGGTGAGCGCGTGGATGGCCGGATTGGCCGGGTTTTCGAACTGCTGCAACAGTAGGGCGCCGGGGACCTCCGCCACCAGTCGCTCGGCCTCCGTCACCGCGCCGACCATCCCCTTCGCCGCCGGGGTCAGGACGATCTCGGCGCCCAGCAGGGCCAGCATCTTGCGGCGTTCCACCGACATGCTTTCCGGCATGCACAGGATCAGGCGGTAGCCTTTGGCGGCACAGACGAAAGCAAGGGCTATGCCGGTGTTTCCCGAGGTCGGCTCCACAAGGGCGGCCCCGGGTTTCAGGCGCCCGTCCCGTTCGGCCGCCTCGATCATCGCCAGACCGATGCGATCCTTCACCGAGGCGAGCGGATTGAAGAACTCGCATTTGCCGAGGATGTCGGCTTTGCATCCGGCATCGGCCGCAAGCTTGCGCATGCGGACCAGCGGCGTTGCCCCGATGGTGTCGACGATGGAGTCGTATATCCGGCCGCGGAATTCCGGCTTGACGCCCTGGCCCGTCATGGAATTCACCTCATCCTTGTGTATTTTCAAGGTTAATTACATTGTATTGCGCTCAAACAGGTTTGCAACTCCGTCATTCCTCCCCACCCTTTTTCGCCGGCCGTTCCGAGACCGGTCAGATGATGAAGTCCAGCGCGGATTGGCTACGGCTGGAAAGGCCCTCCTTGTAAGCGCGCATGCAAAGGTCGTCGATGGTGACGGCGTCCAGGCGGGCCATGATCTCCGCCGACAATTCGGTCCACATCGGCCGGATGACGGTTTTTCCCAGTTCCGACGCCGGCGCCTCGGCGAAGGGCTCCTCGGCGGTTTCCAGGGCTTGCACCACCCGGACGATTTCGCCGATGGAAATACGCCGCCGTTCCCTCGCCAGCCGGTAACCGCCATGCGGTCCCCGCACCCCGACCAGCAGACCCGCCCGCACCAATTGCTGGAGGGTCTGCTCCAGGTAGCGGCGGGGTATCCCCTGGCACTGCGTGATTTCGCGGCTTTGCACCGTTTCGCCGCCGGCATGGTAGGCGATGTCGAGAACGGCTTCGATGGCGAACAGCATTTTCTTGGATGGTCGCAGCATGTCCCTATCGTTCTCCCTTTCGTCCGGTCCCGGTCGATCCGAACCCGCCACTGCCGCGGCTGGTTTCGGAAAGCTCCGCCGTTTCAACGAGGCCGATCCGAGTCACCGGAGCCACCACCATCTGCGCGATCCGCATGCCCCGGCTGATGACGAAGGGATCGGCGCCGTGATTGACGAGGATCACCGCCACCTCGCCGCGGTAATCCGCGTCGATGGTTCCGGGCGCGTTCAGCACGGTGACTCCGTGGCGCGCGGCAAGCCCCGACCTCGGCCGCACCTGGGCTTCGAACCCCTCGGGCAGCGCGATCGCGAACCCCGTCGGCACCGTCGTCCGCTGACCGGGGGCCAGCACGATGTCGGCGGGAACGCAGGCCATCAGATCCATGCCGGCGGCATGCTCGGTCTCGTAACGGGGTAAAGGCAGATCGGAGGCGTGCTCCTGGCGCCGGATGGAAACCTCGATCACGGGGGGGCGGCCGCTCATGGTTGCACCGCCGCGGCGATGCGCTCGGCCAGCCGCCGGGCGACCTCCGTCTTGGGCAGCGCCGGCCAATCCTCGACACCGCTGGCGGTAACCAGATGGACGGTGTTGGCGTCGCCGCCGAAAGCCCCCGTTCCGGCCGACACGTCATTGGCGACGATCCAATCGCAGCCCTTGCGCGCGCGCTTCTCGACGGCGTTGCCGACCACATTCTCGGTTTCGGCGGCGAAGCCCACCAGCAGGCGCGGCCGTTGCGGACCCGCCGCCAGGGTCGCCAGAATGTCCGGATTGGGCGCCAGCTCGATGACGGGAGGCGGCGCTCCCGCCTGTTTCCTGCGCTTGCCGGCGGAGCGGTTGGCCACCGTCCAGTCCGCCACCGCGGCAGCGCAGACGGCGACGTCCGCCGGCAGCGCGGCCCGGCACGCCTCCAGCATCTCGGCGGCCGTCTCCACCCGCACGACCCGCACGCCGGCGGGGTCGGCCAACGCCACCGGCCCGCTCACCAGCGTCACGCCGGCCCCCAGCCGCGCCAGAGCGGCGGCGATGGCGTGGCCCTGCTTGCCGGAAGACCGGTTGGCGATGAAACGGACGGGATCGATCGGCTCGACGGTCGGCCCGCTGGTGACCAGGGCGCGGCGGCCCGCCAACGGCCCACCGGCAAGCAGCCCTTCGATGGCGGCGAGGATTTCCGGAACCTCCGCCATCCGGCCTTCCCCCACCTCACCTTCGGCCAGCCAGCCGGTGTTGGGACCGACGCGATGCACCCCCCGGGCCTCCAGCGTCGCCAGATTGGCGCGCGTCGCGGGGTGATCCCACATGCGCGTGTTCATGGCTGGAGCCACCAGGATCGGCCGATCCGTGGCGAGCAAGGCGGTCGCGGCGAGGTCGTCGGCCAGCCCCATGGCCATTTTGGCGAGGAGATTGGCGGTCGCCGGCGCCACCACCACCAGATCGCATTCCTTCACCAGAGCGATATGGCCGATCTCCGCCTCGTCGGTCAGCGAGAAAATATCCTGGAACACCCGCTCGCCGGTCAGGGTGGCGATGGACAGGGGGGTGACGAACTGTTCCCCACCGCGAGTGAGGATGCAGCGCACGGCCGCGCCCCGTTCCCGCAGCCGGCGGATCAGGTCGAGGGATTTATACGCCGCGATGCCGCCGGAAATGACGAGAAGGACGCGCCGGCCAGTGAGCAACAGGGAATCTCCGCGCAATCTACGATCAACCACATGTGGTTAGCGTAGATCGGCATCCCAAAGAGCGCAAGAGAAGAGTGAAATGCTACTCGGCGGCCTGCCCCGCGCCCGCCAAGGTTCCGGGCAGCGACGCCGCCTCCTGCTGCTTGGCCCACATTTCCGCATAACGGCCGCCGGCAACCAGCAGCGAGGCATGGGTACCGCGCTCCAGGATGCGCCCATGGTCGAGAAGCAGGATTTCATCGGCATCGACGATGGTGGAGAGGCGATGGGCTATGACCAGCGTGGTGCGGTCCCTGGACACCTCGCGCAACGAGCCTTGGATTTCCTTTTCCGTGTGGGTATCCAGAGCGCTGGTCGCCTCGTCGAAAAGGAGAATGCGCGGGGCCTTCAAGATCGTCCGCGCGATGGCCACGCGCTGCTTCTCGCCCCCCGACAGCTTGAGGCCCCGTTCGCCGACACGGGTGTCGTATCCCTCGGGAAGGCCGCTGACGAAACCGTGGACGCTGGCCAGGGCGGCGGCCCTCTCGATCTCGTACTGGCTGGCGCCGGGCCGGCCGTAGGCGATGTTGTAGCGGATGGTGTCGTTGAACAGCACGGTATCCTGCGGGACGATGCCGATGGCGGCGCGCAGGGATTTCTGGGTGACGTCCCGGATATCCTGGCCGTCGATGGAAATGGCGCCGCCGGTGACGTCGTAGAAACGGAACAGCAGGCGCGAGAGCGTGCTCTTGCCCGATCCCGACGGGCCGACGATGGCCACCATCCGGCCGGGCGGCACCGCGAAACTTATCCCCTTGAGGATTTCGCGGGCGGGCTCGTAGGCGAAATGCACGTCGTCGAAGCGGATCTCCCCGCCGGTCACGGCCAGCGCCAGGGCCCCCGGGCGGTCCTTGACCTCGACGTTGACGTCCAGGAGATGGAACATCGCCTCCATGTCGGTCAGCGACTGCTTGATTTCGCGATAGACGAAGCCAAGAAAATTGAGAGGCATGGATAGCTGGACGAGATAGCTGTTGACCAGCACGAAATCGCCCACCGTCATGCGGCCGCGCACCACCCCGTCGGCAGCCATCCCCATCAGGATGACCAGCCCGATCGCGATCACCGCACCCTGCCCGATATTCAGCAGGGAAAGGGTCACCTTGCTCTTGACCGCCGCCTGCTCGTAACGGGCCAGCGCATGGTCGTAGCGGGCGGATTCGTGTCCCTCGTTCCCGAAATACTTCACCGTCTCGTAGTTGAGCAGCGAGTCGATCGCCTTGGTCGAGGCCTCCGTATCCGTCTGGTTCATGGTGCGGCGGAACTTGGTGCGCCACTCGGTGACGGCGAGGGTGAAGACGATATAGACGGCGATGGTGCCGAACGTCGCGACGGCGAAACGGACATCGTACAGCCGCCACAGCACCGCGGTGACCAGACCGATCTCGGCCAGCGTCGGCAGGATATTGAAGAGCATGAAATTGAGAAGGAACTCGGTGCCCTTGGTCCCGCGCTCGATGGCCCGGCTGACGCCGCCGGTCTGGCGGTCGAGATGGAAGCGCAGCGCCAAGGCGTGGAGGTGTTGGAACACCGCCAATCCCACCGTGCGGATCGCGTGCTGGCCGACGCGGGCGAAGGCGATATCCCGGAGTTCGGTGAAGGTCGAGGCCAGCACCCGCGCCGAACCGTAGGCCAGGAGAATCGACAGCGGCAGGGCGGCCGCCACGGCGCCCTTGGGCGACAGGGCATCCACCGCCTGCTTGTAGAGGAGCGGAACCAGCACGCTGATTCCCTTCGCCGCCGCCAGGAACGCCAGCGCCAGCACAACCCGCACCCTCAGCCCCAGCCGGTTCCGCGGCCACAGATAGGGCAACAGCGCGCGGATCGTGCGCCAGTCGTTGCGGGGACCAAGATGCGGGGGGCGTTCGTAGGACGAAGGGTCGCGGCGTCTCATGACCCAAAGATGAGGCCCCACCGGCGGGGAAGCAACCATGCGGTGCCGAGACGCCGCAACCGAGAGAACCCGTGCCGCGATTGCCGCGACCGGTGGCGCCGGGTATTGTGACGCTGGGCTTGGTTGACGGTCTTTCGGCTTGGGTAACGCGGTCCGTTTCCAGGCCGATCGCCGGAGCGGACTTATGTCCCGGCCGCCGCCCGAATTGGAAGGGTAGAGACCGCGTGGACGCGAAAAGCCAAGAAGGGGCCATTTCCACCAAGACGCTGCGGCGCACCATCGTCGTCTATACGGCCTTGGCGCTGGCCGCGATCAGCCTGCTGGTGGCCGTCGCATCCATCAGCCCGTTGGCCGTTCGCCTGCGGAAGAATGCCCAGGACACCTACCGCCACGCGTTGGCCCTCAAAGTCATGGCGGCGGAAGAATACCTGTCGCGCGCCCGCGGGCTGACGCAGCAGATCACCAGCCGGGTGGCCATCAACCAGCAGCTCGAAGCGGTGGAAAACGGCAAACTATCGCTCACGCAGGCATCGGAAGACATCTCCGGCCGGCTGGCCTATGCGCTTCGCCTGTCCCCGGAGATGGAGGGGATCGTCCGTCTGGACGCGCGTGGCAATGTGGTCTCGTCCGTCGGCATGCCGTTTCCCTGGCGTGACGCGACCCTGCCGCAAGACCATGGAGATCCCGTGATTTCCTGCCTCGCCGACGGATCCGGCAAGCCCTTGATCATTGCCGCGGCCCCCGTCTCCGGCCATGACGGCCGCCGCATCGGCACCGATTTCATGCTGATCGACACCGCCGCCCTGCAAGCCATCGTCAAAGGCACGGGCGTTGCCGGGCGCAGCGGGGACACGGCCCTCATCAGCGGCGGACAAACGCCGCGCGTCATCGTCCCCTACCGGGGGGACGCGGCCATGGCACCGGGAGCCGAGGAAATCCGAACCGCCCGCATGAACCGGCGCGACGGCGACATGGTAGTGGATGCCCGGCGCGGGCGCATCCTGGTGACGCAGGGCATACCCGGCACGGACTGGACCATGATGATGCGGGTCAACGCGCATGAGGCCACGGCCGACGTCGACCGTCTCATCCTCACGGTGACGGCCGGAGCGCTCGGGCTCACCCTGATCGGCGTCCTGGGGCTGCTGATGGTGCTCCGGCCATTGACCGGCGGTTTCATCGTCCAGGCCAACGACATGAGACGGCAGATCGACGAACTGGAGAAGGCCAAGTCCGACCTCGACGAAAAGAGCCGCCGTCTGACCCGCACGAATGCCCAACTCCAGGAATACGCCTACGCCGCGTCGCACGACCTGCAGGAACCCTTGCGGACGGTAACCAGCTTCGCCCAGTTGCTGTCGAAGCGCTATCGCGGCCACCTCGATTCCGAGGCGGACGAGTTCATCGACTTCATCGTCGAAGGCGCCCACCGCATGCATGGGCGGGTCAACGACCTTCTCGCCTACGCGCGGCTGGACGGGGAGGCCGGCGAAGGGTTCCAGGCCGTGGACATGGATTCCGTGCTGGGCGAAGTCGTGGCCGGGTTGGGGGCCTCCATCACGGAAAAATCCGCGACCGTGGAAGCGCGCCCCCTGCCCAGGGTGCAGGGGAACCGCGCGCAACTTGGCGCCCTGCTCCAAAATCTGATCGCCAACGCGATCAAGTTCGCCAAGCCGGGCCAAGCGCCCCACGTGACGATCTCGGGCCAACGCCATGGGACCCGCGTGGAAATCCTCGTCCGGGACGAGGGGATCGGGATCGATCCGGCCTTCCAGGACCGTATCTTCCAGATGTTCAAGCGGTTGCATCCGCCCGGCACCTACGAGGGGAGCGGCATCGGCCTGGCCATGTGCCGCCGCGTGGCCGAAAACCATGGCGGACGCATTTGGGTGGATTCCCACCCGGGCGACGGCGCCACCTTCCATGTGGTTCTGCCGGCGGCGGATTGAGAGATGGCGGGACGTTACCGCCGGCGGTCCAGTTCGCGCCCAAGCCGGCCGGTCAGAAACAGCCCCGACATGTGAAGATCGCCCACCAGCGAAAGAAAAGGATGGCGGAAGGTGGCGGGCCGGTTCCGCTCGACCAGCGCATGCCCGGCCCAGGCGCTGCCGTACCCCACCACCGGCGCCGCGCCCGCCAGCCAGCCGTTCCCGAGCGCAACCGCCACCGCCAGCAGGCCGAGGGCGGCCAGGGTGCCCGCGACATGGAGCGCCCGGTTGACGGGATCGGCGTGGAGGCTGAGATACACGGGCCAGAATTGCCGGTATGTCATGGGGGTCAGGCGGTCGCCCGCCTCGCCTTCAAGAGGGCCAGGATCCCGACCGCCGCCTCCGGGATATTGGTGCCGGGACCATAGATGGCGGCCACGCCGGCATGGCGCAGCGCTTCGTAATCCTGGGGCGGGATGACGCCGCCGACGACGACCAGCATGTCGTCGGCCCCCTCGGCCCTCAGTTCCCGGACCAACGCCGGCACCAGGGTCTTGTGGGCACCGGCGAGACTGGATGCGGCGACAACGTGGACATCGTTCTCGACGGCCTGGCGGGCCGCTTCCTCAGGGGTCTGGAACAGCGGCCCGATGTCCACGTCGAAGCCCATGTCGGCGAAGGCGGTGGCGATCACCTTGGCGCCGCGGTCGTGTCCATCCTGGCCCATCTTCACCACCAGCATGCGGGGCCGGCGGCCTTCGGCTTCGGCGAAGGCGGCGGCCTCGCGGACGATGGCCTCGAAGCGAGCATCGCCGCGATGAGCGCCTCCGTACACGCCCGACACCGTACGGACCACGGCGTGATGGCGCGAAAATACGGCTTCGAGCGCCGAGGATATCTCTCCCACCGTGGCACGGGCGCGGGTCGCTTCGATGGCGAGTTCCAGCAGATTGCCCTCCCCGGATCGGGCGGCCCGGCCGAGAGCGCCAAGGGCGGTCTCCACCCTGGCCGAATTCCGCGCGGCCTTGACCCGGCCCAGCCGCGCGATCTGCGCCTCGCGCACCCGGGAATTGTCCACCTCGAGGATTTCGATGGGGGCTTCGTCGGGCGGCGGATACTTGTTGACCCCGACCACAACCTCCTCGCCACGGTCGATGCGGGCCTGCCGCCGGGCGGCGGCCTCCTCGATCCGCATCTTGGGCACGCCGGCCTCCACCGCCCTGGTCATGCCGCCCATCGCCTCGACCTCTTGGATCAGTTTCCATGCCTCCCCGGCCAGCGACGCGGTAAGGCTCTCGACGTAATAGCTGCCGGCCAAAGGATCGACGACGTGGGGAATGCCGGTCTCCTCGGCGATAATCAATTGGGTGTTGCGGGCGATGCGCGCCGAGAACGGCGTCGGCAGGGCGACGGCCTCGTCCAAGGCGTTGGTGTGAAGAGACTGGGTGCCGCCCAGGACCGCCGCCAGGGCCTCGATGGTGGTACGGACGATGTTGTTGTAGGGGTCTTTCCCCGTCAGCGACACGCCCGAGGTCTGGCAATGGGTGCGCAGCGCCATCGACGCCGGATTTCGGGGATCGAACGGCCGTATCAGCCGTGCCCAGAGCAGGCGGGCGGCGCGCAGCTTGGCCACCTCCATGAAGACGTTCATGCCGATGGCGAAGAAGAACGAAAGCCGGCCGGCGAAATCGTCGATGGCAAGGCCCCGGCCCAAGGCGGCGCGGACGTATTCGAGGCCATCCGCCAACGTGAAGGCCAGTTCCTGCACCGCCGTGGCGCCGGCCTCCTGCATGTGGTAGCCGGAGATCGAGATGGAATTGAACCGGGGCATGTGCCTGGCGGTGTATTCGATGATGTCGGCGACGATGCGCATGCTGGGTGCGGGCGGATAGATGTAGGTGTTGCGGACCATGAACTCCTTGAGGATGTCGTTCTGGATCGTCCCCGACAACGACGCCGGGGACACGCCCTGCTCCTCGGCGGCGACGATATAGCCGGCCAGCACCGGCAAGACGGCGCCGTTCATGGTCATGGAGACGCTCATGCGGTCGAGGGGGATACCGTCGAACAGGACCTTCATGTCCTCGACGGAATCGATGGCGACGCCCGCCTTGCCCACGTCCCCGATCACCCGCGGGTGGTCGCTGTCGTAGCCCCGATGGGTGGCGAGATCGAAGGCCACCGACAACCCCTTCTGCCCGGCCGCGAGATTGGCCCGGTAGAAGGCGTTGGAGTCCTCGGCTGTGGAGAAGCCGGCATATTGACGGATGGTCCAGGGCCGGTTCGCATACATGGTCGCCCGCGGGCCCCGCACGAACGGCGGAAGCCCGGGCAGCGTACCCAGATGCTCCAGCCCCTCCAGATCGGCCACCGTGTAAAGGGGTTTGACGGCGATGCCTTCCGGGGTCTCCCAGGACAGCGACTCGGCGGACCTCCCCCTCAACTCCTCGGCCGCGAGAGCCCGCCAGTCGTCCAAGTCCTTCTTGGCGAAGTCGGTCATGGTCGCCGTTCCTACCCGCTTTCTACCCGACGGGGCGGGAGTATAGCCCCGTGTTCCGAGCGCCGTCCACGTACTTAAGGTCAGCTTGACGGGCTTCCAAGCCTTTCGGCAGCCTGATGGGCTCCCTCAGGAGGACAGTGCGATGGGCTATCTCGACCATATCGCCGCCTGCAACGTCCACGATATCGACCGGTTCCGGCCGTTCGTGGCGGATCGCCGTCACATCGGATGGATCAGGCGCGACACGGTGGAGAAGCTGGCGGCCTTTCCCGACGTGTTCCGAATCCGGGACGACAGCGTGACCCTCCATCCCCGTCTGGGCAGCCCCGACGAACGGAGCGGGGCGATCGACGCGGTGGCGGTGCGCTTGGCCAACGAGTGGGGCTATCCCGGTTTGCGCGGCGAGCGCTATGCGGTGGCGCCGCGCTGGGGCGAGCCGCCCGTGATGACCATCGACCGCGGAGTGGTCAGCGCTTTCGGCGTCCGGGCCTACGGCGTCCACGTCAACGGCATCGTCCGCCGGCCCGACGGCCCGTTCCTGTGGGTCAGCCGGCGGGCGCCCGACAGGCTGGTCGCGCCCGGCAAACTCGACAATATGATCGCCGGCGGCCAGCCCGCCCACCTCAATCTCGCCGACAACCTCGTCAAGGAGGCGGCCGAGGAGGCCGACGTGCCCGAGACGCTGGCCCGGACCGCCCGCCCCGTGGGAGCGATTACCTATTGCCTGGAGGACGAATGGGGGCTCAAGCCGGACGTGATGTTCTGTTTCGACCTTGAGGTCCCGGACGGTTTCTCCCCCCGCAACACCGATGGCGAAATCAGCGGCTTCACGCTGATGCCGGTCGCCGAGGTGGCCGAGCGGGTGCGCGACAGCGACGCCTTCAAGTTCAACGTGAACCTGGTCATCATGGATTTCCTGATCCGGCACGGCGTGCTTTCCCCCGAGAACGAACCGGATTACGTGGACATCGTGCGGGGGCTGAGACGCGGCTGGTAATCTCCGGCCGCCCTCCCCGTCATCCCGAAGCCAAGCGCGGAGGGAAGCGCACCCGGGACGACAGGGAGGGCGGAAAGCTTCAAACGTTCAACAGCCCGTGACCGCCGTTATGGATCAGCCCCAGGAACTCGCGGCGGGTGGCCGGGTCGTCGCGGAACACGCCGAGCATACGGCTGGTGACCATGGTGATGCCGGGCTTGTGCACGCCGCGCGTGGTCATGCAGTGGTGCGCGGCCTCGATCACCACCGCCACGCCCTTGGGCTGCAACACGTCGTTGATGGTGTTGGCCACCTGCGCGGTCAGCTTTTCCTGAATCTGTAACCGCCGGGCATAGACTTCGAGCACGCGGGCGAGCTTGGAGATGCCCACCACCCGCTTGTCCGGCAGATAGGCGACATGGGCCTTGCCGATGATGGGGACCATATGGTGCTCGCAATGGGATTCCAGACGGATATCCCGGAGCAACACGATCTCGTCGTAACCATCGGTCTCCTCGAAGGTGCGCGCCAGAATTTCCACCGGATCCTGCTCGTAGCCGGCGAAGAATTCCTCATAGGCGCGCACGACCCGATCCGGGGTGCCGATCAATCCCTCGCGGTCGGGATCGTCGCCGGCCCAGCGGATCAGCGTCCGCACGGCCAGCTCCGCTTCGGCCCGCGTCGGCCGGGCGGCAGCGGCGGCGGGCAATTCACACAGTTCTTTCGGAAGCATGCTGATGTCATCGCTCTTCAAGGCGGCATCCCCCGTTCGACAGTTCCATGCACAATGGTGGTAGGACGTGGGGGATGTGGCCCTTCAGGCGCGGGTTTGCAAGAGCCCGCTTCAGTTGATTCGCATGATCTCGTGTGGACTATCAAGAGAGAAGGCGGGAATGGCGACATCGAACTTCTCGCCGCCCTCGCTCTCCATCTGGTAGGCGCCCACCATGATTCCCGAGGTGGTGTGAAGCGGGGTCCCGCTGGTGTATTCGAAGGACTCTCCCGGATGGAGCAGCGGCTGCTCGCCGACCACGCCCGTCCCTTGCACCTCCTGGATACGGCCGAGAGCATCGGTGATCTGCCAGCGGCGGCGCTTCAACTGCACCGTCTCCTCGGAATTGTTCTCGATGCGGACCCGATACGCCCAGACGTAATGGCTGTCGCTCGGCGACGACTGGTCCTCGAGATAAAAGGGCTTCACGGACACGGTGATGTTTCGGGTGGTCTTGGTATACATGGCTGCCAGAACCCTGCAACGAACCTCATTCCCCGGAATTCCGGGGGGGCCGGGTGCTGGGCTCGCCGGCCGGCGAGCCCAGCACCGTCACTCAGGCGTCATTATCAAGAACGGCCGCAACGATGTCCACTGCGGCGGTGGTGGACGCGCCTTCGCGCCCTCCCCATCTCCGCGTCACCGGCCGAAGGCGGACGCCAAATCCTCGATCAGGTCGTCCACATCCTCCAGGCCCACCGAAAGACGGAGCATGCCTTCGCCGATCCCCATGGCGATCTTTTCCGCCGGCGGAATGCGCTGGTGGGTGGTGGTCCAGGGATGGCAGATCAGGCTTTTCGAATCGCCCAGATTGTTCGAAATGTCGATCGTGGCGAGCCCGCCCAGAAGATCGTAGGCGGCCTTCTTGCCGCCCTCCAGCTCGAAGGCCATGACGGTCCCGTATCCGCGCATCTGCCGGCGGGCCAGATCGTGCTGGGGGTGGCTGGCAAGGCCGGGATACAGAACCCGCCGCACTTCGGGCCTTCCCTCCAGAAAGCCGGCGATCCGTTCCGCGGTGGCTGCGGCGCGCTCGACCCGTAGGTCGAGGGTCTCCAGCCCCTTGAGCAGGACCCAGGCGTTGAAGGGCGACAACACCGGCCCGGTATTGCGCAGATAAGGCCCCAGTACGTCCGAGCAGAAGGCATGGGAACCGAGCACGGCGCCACCCAGGCATCGCCCCTGGCCGTCGATATGCTTCGTCGCCGAATAGACGACCACATCGGCCCCCAGCGCCAGCGGGCTTTGGAACACCGGGGTGGCGAACACGTTGTCGACCACCAGGCTCGCGCCGGCACGGTGGGCGAGGTCGGCGACCGCCGCCAGATCGATGAGTTCGAGCGTGGGGTTGGCGGGAGTCTCGACGAAAACCGCCTTGGCCGGGCGTGACAGCGCCGCCTCCCATGCCGCCAGATCCTTGCCGTCGACGAATTCGGTGGCGATGCCGAAACGCGGCATGAGTTCGGCCAGGATCCATTGGCACGAGCCGAACAGGGCCCGTGACGCCACCACGCGGTCGCCGGCATTGACCTGGCACATCAGGGCGGCATGGACCGCCGCCATTCCCGAGGCGGTGGCCCGGCACGCCTCGGCCCCCTCGATCGCCGCCAGGCGCTCCTCGAACATGGCGACGGTGGGATTGCTGAAGCGGCTGTAGACCATGCGGTTCAGCGTGCCGTCGAAGCTCTGTTCGGCCTCCAGCGGACTGCCGTAGACGAAACCCGAGGTCAGGAACAGCGCCTCGCTGGTCTCGTGCATGCCGGTTCGCGCCAATCCGCCGCGCACCTGACGGGTGCGCAGCCTCCAGCGCTTGCGCGGGTCTTCGGAATTGGACATCGGGAAACTCCTTGGCTGGTCGTCTGGCCTTGGCCGCCGGGGCCTGGGCTCGGACTGTCGCCAAGCTCGGACCTCTTTAGCGGATTGTTTAACGTGGCCGCAAGCCGGTCGCTCAAATCACCACGCGCCAAACACATAGCGAAAAACGACAAATGCGTCAACGCGCCAGCCAACAACACAACCAGCCTGTACTATCGGGTCGGCGAACGCGCCCGCGCGCGCCAACATGCGGAATGCGCTACTGGCTGACCCACAGAATGCGGGCGATCCAGGCCAGATCCTCGGCAACGATGCTGCAGCCCGAATGCGCGGGATTGATCGCGGCGAGATCGACCCGCCGTGCCGTCTGCCGGATCAGTTGCCGAACCAGGAGCCCCCCGGTCACGGTCATGACCACCACGCGGTCGCCGCGGCGCACGCTGGCAGAGGGCGAAACGATGACGATGTCCCCATCCCGAAACAGGGGCTGCATCCCGTCTCCCGAGACCTCAAGGCCGTAGGCGAAGGGATCCTCGACCGTGGGAAAAGGAATTTCATCCCACTGGTGGCCGGAAGGCCGACCCAGGCCGTCGAAGAATCCCGGCTCGCTCGCCTCGACGAAACCGACAAGGGGAATGGTCGAGGCCGCCCGCGGCGTATGCCCGCTTTCGATGTACCCGACGAAGCGGGCCAACGTGGCACCGGTCGCCTCGAGTACCTTGGCGATACTTTCGGTCGAGGGCCACCTTGGCTTTCCCTCGCGCGTTACGCGTTTGCTCTTGTTGAAGGTCGTGGGATCCAGTCCCGCTCTGCGCGCCAGCGCCGATGCCGTCAGACCGTGATCACGAGCCAAGGCGTCGATGGCGCACCATATGTCTCCGTGCTTTAGCATGGAGACATGGTTAGACATTTCGCCAATAAGCGCATCAGGACGATTTGCCTGTCTGAGCGCGTCGCCACCTCCTTTTATGGGGTCCGGGACGCTATCCAGCTTGTCTAAGGCCATATGCTCACCTCCAGCCTACGGACCTTGTTCCGGCAATGACGCCCGCCGACCTCACCGGCAATCTAGCATAAACGGGACCCGCAGTCTCCTAATCCGCGCAATCAAAATTGTTCGCACAATCGGCGGGATAGATAGGGCGCGCACCATCGCGCGCCTCCTCGCGATCCCCGGGCCAAACGGCCCGCGCGGGCGGTACGATTTCACCCATGCCCTAGCCGGTCCCGCCAGCGACGGCGATATCGCGCGTGGCGGTAGCCGGGAAAGCGCTTGTGTATTATAGCCGATCGGGGCAAAAACCGCCCATGACATCGCTCGCAGACGCCTTTGCGCTCCGGCGCACCTTCGCCATCATCTCGCATCCCGACGCCGGCAAGACCACCCTGACGGAAAAGCTGCTCATGTTCGGCGGCGCCATTCAGATGGCCGGCGCGGTACGCGCCCGCGGCGAGCAGCGGCGCACCCGTTCGGACTGGATGTCCATCGAGAAGGAGCGCGGTATTTCGGTCTCCGCCTCGGTGATGACCTTCGAGCATGAGGGGCTGACCTTCAACCTGCTCGACACGCCCGGCCACGAGGATTTTTCCGAGGACACCTACCGCACCATCACCGCGGTCGATTCGGCGGTGATGGTGCTGGACGCCGCCAAGGGCATCGAAAACCAGACCCTCAAGCTGTTCGAGGTCTGCCGGATGCGCGACGTCCCCATCGTCACCTTCGTCAACAAGGTGGATCGCGAGGGACGGGAACCGTTCGACCTGCTCGACGAGGTGGAGAAGACGCTGGCGCTCGACGCCACGCCCCTGACCTGGCCCATCGGCATGGGCCGGGACCTCAAGGGCGTTTACGATCTGATGCGCGACCGGGTCGTGTTGTTCGACCCCGGGCGGGGCGATCACATCGCGGAAATCGCCGTGGACGCGGACCTCGAATCGCCTCGCCTCGACGAGGCGGTTGGCGCGGCGGCGGCCGACCATCTGCGCGAGGAGATCGAACTGGTGCGGGGCGCCTGTCCGGAATTCGACCTCGACAGCTACCGCGCCGGCCATCTGACGCCGGTTTTCTTCGGCTCCGCCCTCAAGACGTTCGGGGTGGCCGAATTGCTGCGCGGTCTGGGCCGGCTGGCGCCGCCGCCGTTGCCGCGCAAGGCGGCGACCCGGATCGTCAGCCCCGGCGAGGAGAAGGTCACCGGCTTCGTCTTCAAGGTCCAGGCCAACATGGACCCCAACCACCGCGACCGCATCGCCTTCACGCGCCTGTGCTCGGGAAAATTCCGGCGCGGCATGAAACTCAAGCACGTGCGTTCCGGCAAGGTCATGGCGGTCTACAACCCGATGTTCTTCCTCGCCCGCGACCGCGAGCTGGCGGAAGAGGCCTTTCCCGGCGACATCCTCGGCATCCCGAACCACGGCAACCTGAGGATCGGCGACACCCTTTCCGAATCCGAAGACCTCCAGTTCCTCGGCATTCCCAGCTTCGCCCCGGAATTGCTGCGGCGCATCCGCCTCGACGACCCGCTGAAATCCAAACAGCTGCGCAAGGCGCTGGAGGATTTGGCCGAAGAAGGCGTCTCGCAGGTCTTCAAGCCGCTGGACGGGTCCACCTGGATCGTCGGTGTGGTGGGGGCATTGCAGTTCGACGTGCTGACCACCCGCATCGAATCCGAGTACAACATCAAGGCCGGGTTCGAGGACGCGCCCTTCATCACCGCCCGCTGGCTGGCCGCCGACGATCCCAAGGACCTGGAACAATTCATCGAATCCAACAAGTCCAACATGGCCGAGGACCGGGATGGCGCCCTGGTCTATCTCGCCCGCAACACATGGCAATTGGGGCGTGCCCAGCAGGATTTCCCCGGGGTGCGGTTCGGCGCCACCAGGGAGCAGCCCTGAAACGCCCCCGTTCGGGAAAACGCTGAAAGCGCCGGCCGCAAAAGCCCGGCCGGACGTCGTCCCCGAGGTGTCCCCCGGGGTGTCATCGTCGGGGTTGCGCGCGTCATTGCAATCGACTACCCCTTAGCCTGGATTTCTCACATGGGCACCGATTTGATTGCGTTTCGGCGGAACGGCTGCCGGCGTCACCGCCCTTGCCAAGGCGGCGAGCCTTGCCCGCGGGCCGCGGCTTGGCACTCCGTCTCCCCGAAACGCGATCAAATCGCGTGCCCATGTGAGAAATCCAGGCTAACCCCGTTCTTGCGAAAAGTACCGGACGCCCCATGCGCTTGATCCGACATTGCGGCGAGCTGACGGCAGACCATCGCGGCTGCGTGGTTGCGCTCGGCAATTTCGACGGCGTCCATCTCGGCCATCAGGCGGTGATCCTGACCGCGAAGCGCTTGGCCGAAGCGGCGGGCATCCCCCACGCGGTGATGTCGTTCGAGCCCCATCCCCGCTCCTTCTTCAACCCGGGTCAGCCGCCCTTCCGCCTGACGCCGTTCCGGGTCAAGTCCCGGTTGATCGAGGCTCTGGGCATCGACCTGTTGTTCATGCAGCACTTCGATTCCCAGTTCGCGAACCAAAGCGCGGACGAATTCGTCGACGACGTGCTGGTGCGCTGCCTGGGCGTGCGCCATGTGGTGGTGGGCTACGACTACGTCTTCGGCCGGGGGCGCCAGGGGACCTGCGCGTTTTTGCAGACCCGCGGCGCGGCCCGGGGCTTCGGCGTCACCGTGGTCCCGCCGGCCGCCATTCCGGGCGGAGAAATCTATTCGTCCACCCGGGTGCGTGAAAATCTGCTCAACGGCAAGCCGGCCGACGCGGCGAAGCTGCTTGGCCATTACTGGGAGGTCGAGGGGCGGGTCGAGCACGGCGATGCCCGCGGCCGCGCCATCGGCTTCCCGACCGCCAACCTCCATCTCGGGGAATACCAGCGTCCGGCGACCGGGGTCTACGCCGTGCGCGCCGGGATCGACGCCGGCGGCGCCACGCGCTGGCTGAACGGCGTGGCCAATTTCGGGCGCCGGCCGACGTTCGACAAGAGCGAGGAACTGCTCGAAGTCCATCTTCTCGATACCGCCGAGGACCTCTATGGCCGGCATCTGCGGGTCGCCTTGGTCGATCATATCCGCGCGGAACGGAAGTTCTCCGGCATCGACGAATTGACGTCCCGGATCGCGGCGGACGTCGCCGAAGCCCGGAGCCTTCTGACCGCCCGCCACTTCCCGACCGAATGCGGCCCGATGGTGCCCATAGCCGACGACCCGAGGCAACCATGAGCGACAGGAACCAAAGCGTGGATTACAAGGCGACCGTCTTCCTGCCCAAGACGGACTTTCCGATGAAGGCCGGCCTGCCGGAGCAGGAACCGGCGCTGATCGAACGCTGGCGCCGGCTTGGGCTGTTCGACCGCCTCCGCGCCGAGGCCAAGGGGCGCGAGAAATTCGTCCTCCACGACGGTCCGCCCTACGCCAACGGCCACCTGCACCTCGGCCACGCGCTCAACAAGATCCTCAAGGACGTCATCAACCGCAGCCAGCAGATGCTGGGCAAGGATGCCGCCTACGTCCCGGGGTGGGATTGCCACGGTCTGCCCATCGAGTGGAAGATCGAGGAAAAGTACCGCGAGGCCGGAAAGGACAAGGACGAGGTCGACATCGTCCAGTTCCGCGCCGAGTGCCGGGAATTCGCCGCATCGTGGATCGAAATCCAGAAGGCCGAGTTCCAGCGCTTGGGGATTCTGGGCGACTGGGGGCATCCTTACACCACCATGACCCACGCCGCCGAATCGGCCATCGTCGCCGAACTCGGCAAGTTCCTGATGGACGGCTCCCTGTACAAAGGCGCCAAGCCGGTCCTGTGGAGCGTGGTGGAAAAGACCGCCCTGGCCGAAGCCGAGGTCGAATACCACGACCACGTCTCCGTCACCATCTGGGTCGAGTTCCCGGTCATCGCCGCATCCGTACCGGAATTGGACGGCGCGAAGGTGGTCATCTGGACCACCACTCCCTGGACCATGCCCGGCAACCGCGCTATCGCCTTCGGCCCCGAATTCGATTACGCCGTGGTCGAGGTCGCCGAGGTCGCCGAAGGTTCCCTGGCCCGCGTCGGCACCCGGCTGGTCGTGCTGAAGGACCAGGTCGAGCAGGTGGCCAAGGACGCCAAATGCGCGCTCCGCGTCCTTGCCGTGCTCAAGGGCGAGCGCCTGGCCGGCACCGTCTGCGAACACCCGCTCAAGCGCCACCCCCAGGCCGCGGACGGCTACGACTTCCCTGTGCCGCTGCTGCCGGGCGCCTTCGTCACCACCGACACCGGCACCGGCTTCGTGCACATCGCCCCGGGCCACGGCGAGGACGACTGGCTGCTGGGCAAGGAGCATGGCCTGCCGGTGCCCGACACCGTCCAGCCCGACGGCCGCTATTACCCGCACGTCGCCATCTTCGCCGGCCAGAACGTCCTGGCCCAGGGCAAGAACGGCAAGTATTACAGCCCCGTCGCCAAGCCGGTGATCGAGGCGATGACCGCTTGCGGCAACCTGCTCGCCCACGGCAAGATCGAGCACGCCTATCCCCATTCCTGGCGGTCCAAGGCCCCGCTGATCTTCCGCAACACCCCGCAATGGTTCATCTCCATGGAGACGACCGGATTGCGGGCCAAGGCCCTTCAGGCCATCGACGCGGCCGGCTTCGTCCCGGCGGTCGGCCGCAACCGGCTGCGCGCGATGGTGGAGGGGCGTCCAGACTGGTGCGTGTCGCGGCAGCGCGCCTGGGGCGTGCCGATCGCCGTGTTCGTCGAGCGCAAGAGCGGGCTGCCCCTGCGCGACCAGGCGGCGGTCGACCGCATCGTCGCCGCGTTCCGGGCCGAGGGGTCCGATTGCTGGTTCACGTCGCCGCCCGGGCGTTTCCTCGGTCCCGGCCGCGATCCGGCCGATTACGAGCAGATCTTCGATATCCTCGACGTCTGGTTCGATTCGGGGTGCACCCACGCCTTCGTGCTGGAGAGCGGCGAATGGCCGGACCTGCAATGGCCGGCGAACCTCTACCTCGAAGGCTCGGACCAGCACCGGGGCTGGTTCCAGTCGTCGCTCCTGGAATCCTGCGGCACCCGCGGCCGCGCGCCCTACGATTCCGTGCTCACCCACGGCTTCATCCTCGACGAGGAAGGCCGCAAGATGTCCAAGTCCCTGGGCAACGGCGTGGAGCCCCAGGACGTGGTTTCCACCCAGGGCGCGGATATCCTCCGCCTGTGGGTGGCGGGATCGGATTACACCGAGGATTTGCGTGTCGGCCCGCAGGTGCTGAAGACCCAGGTGGACGTTTACCGGCGGCTGCGCAACACGCTGCGCTACCTGCTGGGCGCCCTGGACGGGTTCACGGACGGCGAAAAGCTGGCCCCGGCGGACATGCCGCGACTGGAGCGATGGGTCCTGCACCGCCTGACCGAGATCGATGCGGGGCTGCGCGCCGCCTGCGACAGCTTCGAATTCCACGGATGGTTCAGCGAGCTGCACAATTTCTGCGCCATCGACCTGTCGGCGTTTTATTTCGACATCCGCAAGGACGCGCTCTATTGCGACCCGGCCGATTCGGTCCGCCGCCGGGCGGCCCGCACGGTGTTCGACATCCTGCTGGATTCCCTGTGCACGTGGCTGGCGCCGTTCCTGTGCTTCACCGCGGAAGAGGCATGGCTGGCCCGCCATCCCTCCGAAGAGGACAGCGTGCATCTCCAGCTTTTCCCGGCCATCCCGACCGAGTGGCGAGACGATGCCCTGGCCGCGAAATGGGCGGTCGTGCGCGACGTCCGCCGCGTCGTCACCGGCGCACTCGAGGTCGAGCGCGCCGCGAAGCGCATCGGCTCCAGCCTGCAAGCCAACCCCGTCCTTTACGTCGACTCCAGCCACTATGCGGCCATCGCCGATCTCGACATGGCGGAAATCTGCATCACCTCGGGCGTCCTCGTCGTCGAAGGGCCGGCACCGACGGAGACCTTCGGCTTGGCGGACGTGGTCGGCGTCGGCGTGCTGCCGAGACTGTCCGCCGGCGAAAAGTGCCAGCGATGCTGGAAGGTCCTGCCCGAGGTCGGCCATGACGGCAGCCCGAACATCTGCCACCGCTGCGCGGCGGCGCTGGCGGAAACCTCAAAAGAGGAGCACTGAGCCATGCTGCGCCTGGGGCTGTCCGTCGCCGCTCTGGTGGTGGCGCTGGATCAAGCGTCGAAGTGGTGGATCGAGCGCCTGTTCCGGCCGGAAGGCGTGACGGAGACGCCCTTTTTTGCGGCGACCCGGCACCAGATCACCGCCTTCTTCGACCTGGTGATGGCCTGGAACCGGGGCGTATCGTTCGGCATTTTCAATCAGGCCGGGCCATGGAACGCCATTGCGCTGTCGGCGCTGTCGGCAATCATCGTCGCGGTGCTGCTCGCCTGGATGCGCAAGGCATCCTCGCGCTGGATCGGCGTGGCGCTGGGCCTGATCGTCGGCGGTGCGCTGGGCAACGTGATCGACCGCATCCGCTTCGGCGCGGTTGCCGATTTCCTCGACGTCCACGTCGGCGCGTGGCATTGGCCCGCATTCAACCTGGCCGACTCGGCCATCACCATCGGAGCGACGCTCCTCGTGCTGGATTCCTTGTTCGCGCGGCGCACTTCGTCTAAGAATTAGCTCCATGACCCAGACCAAAGTCGAGCTATCCCTTCTCCTCCGGGCGGGCGCCACCGCGGCAATGCTCGCCCTGGCCCTATCCGGCTGCGAGGAGACCAAGCGCGCGCTTGGCTACGAGAAATCCGCCCCGGACGAGTTCCAGGTGGTGCAGCACGCGCCGCTGACGATGCCGCCCGACTTCAACCTGCGGCCCCCCGCTCCCGGCAGCGTCCGTCCCCAGGAAGGCACCACCAGCGATCAGGCGCTGGCGGCCCTCATGGGCGTCCGCCATGTCGAGCCCATGTCCTATGTGAATCGGGACGCCGGCGACATCGCCCTGCTGAAGCGTGTCGGCGCCGACGAGGCGCAGACCAATATCCGCGAATTGGTCGACAAGGAATCCCAAGCGTTGGCGGACGCCGACCGCAGCTTCACCGACAAGCTGGTGTTCTGGCGCAACGCTCCCAAGATCGGCGATGGCGAACAGTTGGACGCCGCCAAGGAAACGCAGCGGCTGCGTGAAAACCAGGCGCTGGGCCGGGCCGTCACCGACGGTGAGACGCCCGTCATCGAGCGCAAGCGCAAAGGCATGCTGGAAGGCGTCCTGGGCATCTTCTGACCGCGCACACCGTCCCCGGTCCGAAATCCCCGATGTCGTTCAGCGGCTACGGTTGTACGCCTGACTCCCCGCCGCACGGCGAGGGACCGGCCGGGAGGAACGACGATGATGCGACGGATGCGCTGGGCCGCACTCGCCTTCTGCGCCTTGGCGGCCGCGCCGCAGCCGGTGGCCGCCCAGGTCTTCAACCCCACCACCTACACCCTCGCCAACGGCCTGGAGGTCGTGGTGGTCGAGAACCATCGCGCGCCCATCGCCAACCAGATGGTGTGGTACAAGGTCGGCTCGGCCGACGAGATCCCCGGCAAAAGCGGCCTGGCACATCTGCTGGAACATCTGATGTTCAAGGGCACGCCGTCGATCCCGCCCGGGGAATTCTCCAAGATCGTCGCCCGCGCCGGGGGACGGGACAACGCGTTCACCTCGACGGACTACACCGCGTACTACGAGAACATCGCCGCCGATCGTCTGGATCTGACGATGAAGCTCGAAGCGGATCGCATGCGCAACCTCGCCTTCGAGGAAGGCGATTTCACCACCGAGCGGGCGGTGGTGGAGGAAGAACGGCGCTCGCGCACCGACAACAGTCCCGCGGCCCTGCTGTCCGAGCGCATGGAGGCCGCCCTTTTCCTCAATCACCCCTATCACCGGCCGGTGATCGGCTGGGAGCAGGAAATCGCCGGCCTGACCCGGCAGGACGCCCTCGAATTCTACCATAAGTGGTACGCCCCCAACAACGCGATCCTGGTCGTGGCGGGCGACGTGACCCCGGAGAAGGTGAAACAATTGGCGGAGACCTATTTTGGTCCGATCCCGCGCGCGGACACGCCGGTCCGCGACCGGCTGAAGGAGCCGCCCCAGATCGGCGCCCGCCTCGTGACGCTGAAGGACCCGCGGGTGGAGCAACCCAATCTCAGCCGCCTTTATCTCGCCCCCAGCGACCACTATGGCGATGCGGATGTCGGCCCGAAGGAAAGCGCCTATGCGCTCGAAGTCCTGTCCGAGATCGTCGGCGGCAGCGCCACCAGCCGCCTCTACCGCTCGCTGGTCGTCGATCAGGGGCTGGCGGCGGACGCCAGCGCCTCGTACGATCCCACCGCTTACGACTACGCCACCTTCGGCATCGTCGTCGTCCCGCGCCCCGGCGTGGCGATGGACAAGGTGCAACGGGCCTTCGACGCCGAACTGACGCGAATCCTGAAAGAGGGCATTGGGCCCGATGAGGTCCAACGCGCCAAGGATCGCCTGGCGGCGACCGTCGCCTATGCGCGCGACTCGCTGCATACCGGCACCCACGTGCTGGGGGCGGCGCTGGCCACCGGACAGACCGTTACCGAGGTCGAAGCCTGGCCCGAGCGCATCGCCGCCGTCACGCCCGATCAGGTGAACGCGGCCGCCAAGGCGCTCTTCGACGAGAACCGGTCGGTGACCGGCATACTCCTGCCCGAGGCGGCCGTTTCGGCGCGCGCCAAGCCGGCCGCGCCCGTCCAGCCGTCCCGGGAGATTCGCTGATGCGCCGCCCGTTCCGCGCCGCCCTCGCCGCGCCGTTCCTGCTCGTGGCCCTGCTCCTGCCGGCCGCGCCCGCCGGCGCCGTCACCATCGAAAAGGTCACGAGCCCCGGCGGAATCGAAGCCTGGCTGGTGGAGGACCACTCCAACCCCATCATCGACCTGGAACTGGCCTTCCGCGGCGGCGCCTCGGTCGAGCCCGAGGCCAAGGCCGGACTGGCCTACATGGTCTCCAGCCTGCTCGACGAGGGCGCGGGCCCATACGATTCGCAAACCTTCCAGGGCAAGCTCGACGATCTCGCCATCGAACTCGGCTTCGATTCCGGAGAGGATAATTTCCACGGCCATCTCAAGACCCTGACCCGCAACCGGGATATCGCCTTCGACCTGTTCCGGCTGGCGCTCACCCGCCCCCGGTTCGACAAGGAACCCGTCGAGCGCATCCGCAGCCAGATCCTGACCGCCCTGGCCCGCCAGCAGCAAAGCCCCGAGGCGATCGCGTCGCTCGACTGGTTCAAGACCCAGTTCGCCGGGCATCCCTACGCCGTCCCGGTGCGGGGCACCCCGGAAACAGTCAACGCGATCACCGTCGGCAACCTGCGCAGCTACGTCAAAGCCCATCTGGCCCGCGACAACCTGCTGATCGGGGTGGTGGGGGACATCACGCCGGCGCAATTGGCGCAGCTCTTGGATGCCACCTTCGGCACCCTCCCCGCCAAGGCCGCTCCGGTCACCATCCCCGACATCGCGCCCGTCGCCCCGGGGCGGATGGAGGTCGTGCGCCGCCACGACCCGCAAACCGTGGCGATCTTCGGCCAGCAGGGCCTCAAGCGCGACGATCCCGACTGGTACGCCGCCTACGTGATGAACTACATCCTCGGCGGCGGCGACTTTTCATCCTGGCTGACCGAAGACGTGCGGGAAAAGCACGGGCTCGCCTATTCGGTCTACAGCATCCTCCAGCCGATGGAGCACACGGGGATCATCTTCGGCAGCGTGGCGACCGAAAACAGCCACTTCGCCGAATCCGTCCGCCTGATCCGGCAGGAATGGGCCCGTATGCGGGACCAGGGTCCGACCCAGAAGGAGCTGGACGACGCCAAGACGTTCCTGACCGGCGCCTTCGCCCTGCAACTGGACTCCACCACCAGCATCGCCGATCTGCTCGTCACCCTGCGGATCGACCGCCTGGGCATCGATTACATCGACCGCCGCAAGGACCTGCTGGGAGCGGTGACGCTGGCGGACGTGCGGCGGGTGGCCAAGCGCCTCCTCCACCCGGAGGCGCTGGCGTTCGTCGTCGTCGGCGAACCGGAAGGGATCACGCCGAGCCGATAGGCCCCGCTTGCGGAATCGTCAATCCGGCCAGCGCTTGTGCAGCCACAGCCACTGGCCGGGACAGGCGCGCACCCACTCCTCGATCAGGGCGTTGACGCGCGTCATCACCTCCAGGGTGTCCCGGTGGGCGTCCCCGCTGTCCGGAAGCGGAATCGGAGGGTAGAAGGTCATGCGGAAATGGGCGCCCTTCAGGCGCTCGATTTTCGCCGGCACCACCGGGCAGCGGTACTTGAGGGCGAAGCGGGCCATCGCCGGCGCGGTCATAGCGTCGCGGCCGAAGAACGGCACGGGGATGCCGTCGTTCATCTTCTGGTCCACCAGCATGGCCAGATGTCCGCCCCGGCACAGCACCTCGATGGCCTGCCGCGCCCCTGGCGAGCCCTTGGGAATTTGCCCGCCCTCGGCGGCGGCGCCCCGGCCCCTGCGGTAGAGGGTTTCGACACCGGGATTGTTGGCGGCCCGATAGACCAGGGTGATCGGCAGATTTTCGCGGCAAGCCATAGCGCCGCCCAGTTCCCAGTTGCCGAAATGGGCCGAGATGAAAATCCCCGGCCGGCCGTCGTCGCGCATCTCGTGAAGATGATGAAGGTTCACCGCCTCGACCCGATTGCGGATCAGCCAGTGGATATGCGGGAATTCGCCCGCGACCCGGCCCAGATTGTCCCAGACCTCGCCGACCACCGCTTCGACGCGCGATGCGGGCATGTCGGGAAACGCCCGCCGCAGGTTTGTCCGCGCGATCTCCGAGACGCGCAGCCTTGGCCCCACCACCCGGGCCAGGAGCCCGCCCAGAGCCGACGCCCAATCCACCGGCAGCATGGCGAACAGCCCGAACACGGCGCGGGCTCCCAGCGCCTCGATGCGCCATCGGAGGGAACGGGACAGGCTCATGCGCCACCTCCCTCCCGATTCCCGGCAAGCGTGTCCAGCAACCGATCCACCGCCGCCCCGTCGTCCCAGGCCAGGCTCACCGTCAGCACCGCGACCCGCGGGCACAGGGCCGCGGGTATGCGAACGGCATCCTTGGCGGTGGTCACCAGGACCGCGTCCCCGGCCTCGGCGGCCATGGCCTCGATCTCGGCGGCGCGGTAGGGATGATGGTCGGCGAATGCCCGTGCGTCCACCACCTCCGTGCCCGCTTGGCGCACCGTGGCGAAGAATTTCTCCGGCCGGCCGATGCCGGCGAAGGCGAACACCCGGCGGCCGGCAAGCGCGGCAGCCTCCGGCCCCGGGACCAACCGGGCCCGCAGGACCGGGACCGGGACCGGCAGCGGCAGCACCCCGGCCTCGTCTTCCCCGATCAGCACCACCGCGTCGGCGCGCGCAAGCGCGCGGGCGACGGGCTCGCGGCAGGGACCGGCGGGCATCACCCGGCCGTTGCCGAACCCGTAGCCGCCATCCACCACCAGCAGCGAAAGGTCCTTGGCCAAGGCCGCACTCTGGAAGCCATCATCCATCACCAGCACGTCGGCCCCCATCGCCACCGCCGCCGCGGCGCCGTCGGGACGCCAGCGCGCCACCCAGGTGGGCGCCTCGGCCGCCAGCAGCAGCGGCTCGTCGCCGACGCGGGAGGCATCGTGGCGGATGGGATCGACGACGCGCGGTCCCACCTCGGTGCCCCCATAGCCCCGCGTCAGAACGTGGACGTCGCGGCCCTTCGCCCGCAGCCGGCGCACCAGCGCGATGACCACCGGCGTCTTTCCCGCGCCCCCTGCGACCACGTTGCCGACGCAGATCACCGGCACCTGGGCGCGAAACGGCTCGGCCTCCCGCAAGCGCCGTTCCGCACCCCACGCCCATAGGGCGGACAGCGGCGACAGCAGCCGAGGCAGCATCCCATCCCGGCGCCAGAACTCAGGCGCGCGCATGACGCGCCTCCGCATCGGCCAGAAAAGGGGACAGCGCATCGGCCACCGCATCCAGGGCGCCCATCCCCGATTCCGCCCAGGCCAGGGCCTTGGCACGCCGGGCGGCGAGGGCGTCCGGATCGGCCAGCAGATCGCCGAGCGCCGCGGCCAGGGCCGATTCGTCGGCGACCTCCTCGGCCGCACCGGCCGCTCGCATGTCGGGCGCCATGTCGGGGAAATTGGTCATGTGCGGGCCGAACAGCACGGCCGCCCCCAGCCGTGCGGGTTCGACCGGATTCTGGCCGCCTTCGACGGTAAAGGTCTTGCCCATGAAGACGATTGGCGCCAGCCGGTAGAAAAGCCCCAATTCGCCCAGCGTGTCGCCGACATAGACGCCGGTGGCGGCGTCTGGCCCCTCGCCCAGGGACCGCCGCCGCACCGACAAACCCGCGGCGGCCAACTCCGCGGCGATCGCGGCTCCCCGCGCGGGATGGCGCGGAACGATCAGGGTGAGCAGGCCGGGGTGACGCTCCGCGACGATCCGGTGGACACGGCCGGCGATCGCCTCTTCGCCCGGATGGGTGCTGGCGGCGAGCCAGACCGGCCGGCCGGCCAGCACGGTGGCCAACCGCGCCCGCTCCGCCTCGTCGCACGGCAGCGGCGGCACCGCCATCTTGAGGTTGCCGAGGCAGCGGACGTCGCTGGCCCCCAGAATCCGCAGCCGGCACGCGTCGCCCTCGGTCTGGGCCAGACAGAGACGGAAGCCGGAGAGCATCCGGCGGATAAAACCGGGAACCCTGCGCCAGCGGGCGAAGGAGCGCGCCGACACCCGGCCCTGGAGAAGGACCATGGGGATGGCGCGCTCGCGCGTCCCCTCCAAAAGGTTCGGCCAGAAATCCGATTCGGCCCACAGGGCAAGGTCGGGGCGCCAATGGTCGAGGAAGCGGGCGACGTAGCCGGGACGGTCCACCGGCACGTACTGGTGCATGGCGCCGGCCGGCAACCGCTCGGCCATCAGGCGGGCAGACGTCACGGTTCCGGTGGTCACCAGCAGCGACAGGCCCGGCCGCGCCGCCAGGCGTTCCATCAACGGCAGCAACGACAGAGATTCCCCCACCGACGCCCCATGCAGCCACACCAGCGCCCCGGGTGGCCGGGGATCGCGGGCAAGGCCGAGGCGTTCGCGGAACCGTTCGGCATCCTCCTTGCCGCGCGCCATGCGGCGGCCGAGATAGAGTGCGATCAGCGGACCGCCGACGATGGTGAGCGCGCGGTAGAGCCGGTGGATCATTCCGCCGCCGCCTGTCCGCCGCCGGGCGCCGGTTCGACCGGCGCGCTTCCCATCCGCTCGTCCGCCGCGCGGGTGATGGCGTTCATTTCCGCTTCCAATTCCCGCCGGCAGACCTCCAGCCCGGCCGCATCCGCATCGGCGGGAACGCTTATCGGCCGCCCCCAGATGAACACCCCCCGCGAGAACGGCCACGCGACGACGAAACGGTCCCATGACCGCAGCACGGTGCGGCCCCTTACGCCGAAAGTGGCGGGAAGGATGGGGCAGCCCGACAGCTTGGCGACGTTGACGATCCCCGCGGACGCGCGCATGCGCGGCCCCTTGGGACCGTCCGGAGTGATGCCCACGCATTGGCCCGTCTTCAGCGCCTTCAGCATCGACCGCAGCGCGGCGGTGCCGCCGCGGGTCGAGGATCCGGCCAGCCAGCCGATGCCGAAATGGGCGACCGTGCGGGCGATGAGCTGACCGTCGCGGTGATGGCTGATGAGCATGTGGATGGGTGTGCCCGGGCGCCAGCTTTTGGGCATCATCAACAGGCGGCCGTGCCAGAACGCGAGGATGAACGGCTTGCCTTCGTCCCAGCGGCGCCGGGCCTCCTCGCCGCCGATCACCTCCCAGCGTCCCGTGAGATGCGCGACACGGATGTACTGGGCCGCCAGCCAGCACAGAAGCCCCCGGAACAGTTCGCTTTTGCCGATGCGCTTGGCGAGGCCCATGGGCCGGCCCCCGTCAGCGGGTCCAGCCCGAGCCGGCCGGTGCGGCCTCTTCGGCGAACTGCATGGCGTAAAGCCGGGCATAAAGGCCGCCATGGGCCAGCAAGGTGGCGTGATCCCCCGATTCGACCAGCCGGCCGTGATCCATCACGTGGATCAGATCGGCATTGACCACGGTGGACAGGCGGTGGGCGATGACGATGGTGGTGCGCCCGCGCATCAGGTGTTCCAGGGCGGCCTGCACCTGCCGTTCGGATTCGGTGTCGAGCGCGCTGGTCGCTTCGTCCAGCAGCAGGATGGGCGCGTTCTTCAGCATGGCCCGGGCGATGGCCAGCCGCTGGCGCTGTCCACCCGAAAGGTTGAAGCCGCGCTCGCCGACCACGGTGTCGTAGCCGCCGGGAAGGGCCATGATGAACTCGTGGGCCGCCGCCGCGCGGGCCGCCGCCTCGATCTCCCCGTCGGCGGCGCCGAAGCGGCCATAGGCGATGTTGGCGCGCACGGTATCGTCGAACAGGGTGATTTCCTGGCTGACCAGGGCGATCTTCGAGCGCAGGCTCGCCAGGGTCACCTCCCGCACCTCTTGCCCGTCGATCAGCACCCGGCCGTCGGTGACGTCGTAGAAGCGCGGCAACAGGTTGAGCACGGTCGTCTTGCCGGCGCCGGACGGGCCGACGAGGGCCACCGTCTTGCCCCCCGGGAAGAACAGGTCGATTCCGTCGAGCGCCGCCTTGACGCCGTCATAGGAAAAAAACACGCCGTCCAGACGGACCGCCCCTTCGCGCACCACCAGCTCGGCCGCATCGGGCTTGTCGCGGATGGCAGGGGGGGTGTCGAGGACGTGGAAACAGCGGGCCGCAGCCGCCAGCCCCTCCTGAATGTTGGTGTTCAGATTGGCCAGGGACTTCATCGGCCGGTACGCCATCATCAGCGCCGTGATGAACGAGAAAAAGGCGCCAGCCCGTTCCGGGTCGTTGTCGGCATGGCCGATGACCTGGCTGCCGCCATAGACGATGACCACGGTGATGGCGACGCCGCCCAGCATCTCCATGATCGGCGAGGCGGCCGAACGTACCCGCGCGGATTTGAAGGTCAGGTCGTGCAGGGTCTCGACCAGCGACGACACCTTGCTTTTCTCGTACTCCTCCATCCCGTACGCCTTGACCACGCGGATGCCCTGGACCGATTGGGTCAGGTAGGTGGTCAGCTGGCCGGTCTGTTCCTGAGTGTTGGCCGTCACCTTCCGCATGCGCCGCCCAAGACGGTAGATGGGGAGGATCGCGACGGGGAAGACGATGAAGGACAGGGTCGCCAGGACCCAATCCTGCCAGAACATCAGGACGATCAGGAAAACCGCCTCGGACGCGTCCTTGCCGGCCCCGGTCAAGGCGTTGGACACCGCGAAGCGCATCGAATTGACGTCGTTGATGATGCGCGAAAGGATGCGGCCGGTGGTCATGGAATGAAAGAAGGTGACGTCCATCTTCATGAGATGGCCGAAGAGGCGTCCCTGCATGTCGGAGATGACGCGCAGCCCGACCTTGGAGAGCAGCACCGATTCGCCGTAATTGGCGGCCGATTTCGCCAGGAAGGTGACGATCACGGCGATGGCGAGCGGCCACAGCAACTCGCCGCGCTTATGGATGAAGATGTCGTTGATGACCGGCTTCATCAGGTAGGCGCTGACCGCCGTCGCGCCCGACGACACCGCCATGCAGACGATCGCCAAGGCGACCTTGGCGAGATAAGGGCGCATCCCTTCGCGCACCAGACGGCGCATCAGCACGATGCTGGAATGGTTAAAGGGAGTTTTCGTGTGGTCGCTCAACGCCCTGCCCGTCTGCACCGTAAAAAGCGGGCGGACCATATCACGCCAGACCGGCGGGGCCAATGGGACAGGGACCCGGCACAGGGCTTCGACCTCAGGTTTCGATTCGCTTAATGGTATCGTTACCCCCCTGTCATCCCGACGGAGCGATCGCGACGAGGGATCCTTCAGCCGTTGGCGGCTGCCGTTTGTGCCCGAAAGATCCCTCGCTCCGCTCGGGATGACACCATCATTCAGGGGCACATTAAGGATTCGGTTGTCTGAGTTCGGAGCCCTGGGACCCGGCACCGCCACGTCAGCGCGCGAGAACTTGGCTGCGATCGGCGAAATATGCCTCGATCGCCTGGGAATGGAAGCCTTTCTTGCGTTTGAGGTGAAGGTCGCGCTTCGAGCCGATGTCGAAATCGTCGCTTGGCGCCATCGTCACCATGTCGATGTCGCCGGAATACACGGCAAGCTTCTCGGCCAGCGACAACCGCCCGCAGATGGCGAGATCCCAAAGGCTGCGCAGATCGAAGCCGGTGGCGGTCTGGTAGAAATGCCAAGTGTTCACGTCGCGGATGTGCGCGACCACGGGCGACAGCGACGAATAAAGCTGGAACAGGAGATTGTCGTCGCGACCGGCGAGTTCGCATCCCTTGCCGCCGCAGGCCACCAGGTTCCAGCTGTCGAAGCGGGGGCGCGACCGGCGGATCGCCTGGCGAAACCTCTCGGAGGCGGTGTCGTAGCGCCGCCGCCGTGCCGATTTCACCAGCCGGACGGCGATGCGGGCCGGATCGGTCATGCGGAATATCTGGCTGTAGGCGAACAGCCGGCCGATCACGTCGCCCGAGAACAGTTCCGGCGCACGGACGGAAACGAATTGCCACAGATGCAATCGGCCTGAGCCATCAATCTCGATTATATCACCAGAATATTTACGCTGTCCGTCGTAGTCGTCATCGGCCGGACCCGGCAGCTCTATGTCATCAAGAAAGAAGCTTTCCGGGTATTTTCTTTCAGCAATTAGTAAGAATCTATTCAAAAACCACTGTTCCGCCATCAGACCACCCCGCCAAGGACGACCTGTTTTTTATACAGGCACCCGTTTCCCAGGGGTAAATGTCAAAAATAAGAACCTTTTTCATCATCATGCGCGAAGCGCCCACCCGAACGATGCACCCTCGCACGCATCGCATCACGCAACCATAGGCCTTGGACCAGGCATATTCTTATAGAGGTGGTTATACCACCCCGTACGGATGGGCAGTTTCTAACACATCACCCTACTCAAAGGTCGTACATCCCCCCGCAAGCCCTGGTTACCTCGGCACAAAATAAATTATCCTCGCATGCCACTCTGGCAGGAAACGAATCAAAGGGAGCGACAGTATGCTGAATGGTAAGGTCCTGGTGGCTCAGGGCGGCGGTCCGACCGCAGTCATCAACCAGTCGATGGCCGGCGTGGTATTGGAGGCGCGTAAGTTTCGCAATGTGGAATTGGTCTATGGCGCCTACCACGGGGTCCGTGGCATCGTTAACGAGGATTTCCTCGACCTGACGCAGGAAACCAGCCACAACCTGGAGATGGTCGCGGACACGCCGTCCTCCGCCCTCGGCTCGACCCGCGACAAGCCGGACCTCAAGTACTGCCAGGAGATTTTCAAGGTCCTCCAGGCCCACGGGATCAGCTACTTCTTCTATGTCGGCGGCAACGATTCCTCCGACACGGTCCGCATCGTCAGCGAGGAAGCGCGCAAGGCCGGCTATCCCCTGCGCTGCGTCCATATCCCCAAGACCATCGACAACGATCTGGTGGGCAACGACCACACCCCCGGCTTCCCGTCGGCGGCCCGCTTCGTGGCGCAGGCCTTCATGGGGGCGAACCTCGACAACGCGGCGCTCACGGGCGTGTACTGCGCGGTGGTGATGGGCCGGCACGCCGGCTTCCTGACCGCGGCGTCCGCTCTCGGCAAGAAGTTCCCCGACGACGGCCCGCACCTGATCTACATCCCCGAGCGGACCTTCGTCGTCGACAAGTTCCTCGGGGACGTGAAGCGGGTTTACGAGAAGCACGGCCGCTGCGTCATCGCCGTGTCCGAGGGCATCCACGACGAGAACGGCGTTCCCATCATCACCAAGCTGGCCAGCGAGGTCGAGAAGGACGCCCACGGCAACATCCAGCTGTCGGGCACCGGTGCGCTTGCCGATCTTCTTTGCGAGGAGATCAAGAACAAGCTGGGCATCAAGCGCGTGCGCGGCGACACGTTCGGCTACCTGCAACGCTCCTTCATCGGCTGCGTCTCGGACGTCGACCAGCGCGAGGCGCGCGAAGTCGGCGAAAAGGCGGTGCAATACGCCATGTGGGGCGACCGGGACGGCTCGGTGGCGATCAAGCGCACGGGGTTCTATTCCGTGGACTACCAGCTCCTGCCGCTGGAAACGGTCGCCGGCAAGACCCGCGTGATGGAGGACGAATTCATCTCCTCCTGCGGCACAGACGTGACCGACGCCTTCCGGATGTACCTGCGCCCGCTCCTGGGCTCGGGCATGCCCGACGCCTACCGCCTGCGCCTGAACAAGGTGCCGAAGATCCTGGGCAAGTAAGGCCGCGCACAACGGTCCAAGGGGTGAGGGAGGGCAACTTCCCTCACCCCTTTTTCATCCGCCCCTTCCATGCTCGGCCAGGCGGGCGTAATCGCCCCGGCGGTATTCCTCGAGCATGTCGGCCACCTCGGAGGCGGGCACGCCGAGACTTCGCAGCGCAAGGCCGGCCAGTTGCAGGCTGCCTTCCAACGCTTCCGGAACCACCGCGGTGGCGCCCATATGCTCCAGGCCGCGCGCCTGTCCGAGGTCGCGCGCCCGGACGAGCACGCGAAGCTCGGGGAAGCGGGCGCGGATCCGTGTCATCAGCTTTTCGCGGCCCGAGCCCGAATCGATGGTGACCACCACCGCGCGGGCGCGCAGCGCCCCCACCGATTTCAGCAATTCGAGATTGCGGATGTCGCCGAAGAACACCGGCTCGCCCTTTCGCCGCAATTCGGCGACATGGCGGGGATCGCGATCGACGGCGACGAACGGGATGCCCTGATCGGCCAGTATCCTGGCCACCGTTTGACCAACCCGTCCGAAGCCGCAGATGATGACATGGTTTTCGAGGTCCGACGCCTCCCCATCCGGGGCATGGGCGGCGGCATCGGCCAGACGCTGCTGACGCACCACCCAGCTTCCGGCGGCCGCGAGCAGCGGCGTCACGGCCATGCTGAGGCCGACGATGGCGGTCAGCAACCCGACCGCCCCAGCCGAGATCAGCCCGTTGTCGCCGGCCCGCGCCGCCACCACCATGGCGAATTCCCCGCCCTGGGCCAGCAGCAGGCCGAGCTGCATGGCCAGCGCCACGGGGAATTGGAACAGCACCGCGAGCAGCGTCAGCAGCAGGGCCTTGCCGACCAGCAAGGCAAGGGTGCCCCCGGCCACCAGCGGGAGATGCGCCGCCACCGAGTGAGTGTCGATGCTCATGCCCACGGCCAGGAAGAACAATCCCATCAACAGGCCGCGGATGGGCTGCAAATCCGCCTCGATCTGATGGCGGTATTCGGTGCTGGCGAGCATGACCCCGGCGAGGAATGCACCGAGGACATGCGACAGCCCCGCGGCCGCGGTCGCGAAGCTGGTGCCGATCACCACCAGCAGGGCCGCGGCGACGAACACGTCCGGCGAGCGGGTGGCCGCCACCATGTGGAAGAAGGGTCTCAGCGCCAGCCGCGCCACCAGGAATATGGCCCCCATGGCGGCGAGCGCCTTGACGAGGGACTCGCCGACCGCCCACAGGATCGACCCCCCGTCGCCGCCCAGGCGCGGGATCATCACCAGCAAAGGCACGACCGCGAGATCCTGGAGGATCAGCACCGCCACCGCCACGCGGCCGGTGCGGGTGGTGAGTTCGTCCCGTTCCGACAGGGCCTGGAGCACAAAGGCGGTCGACGAGAACGCCAGCGCCAATCCCACCACCAGGGCTGCCGGCAGCGGCAGCCCGCCCAGCCAAACCACCCCGGCGATCACCCCGCCGGTAACCAGGACCTGCAAGGTGCCCAGGCCGAAAATCAGGTGGCGGATCACGGCCAGGCGCTCGAACGACAGTTCCAGACCGATCATGAACAGCAGGAACGATACCCCCAGTTGTGCCAGGGCGGTTGTGCCGTCGCTGTCCGAGAGTACGCCGAGCGTCGCCGGCCCGATCAGCATTCCCGCAGCCAGATAGCCCAGGATGGGGCTGACCCTCAGACGGCGGCACAGGGGTGTCACCACCACCGCCGTGGCCAGAAAAAGCAGCAGGTCCTGGATGACGCCGTGCCCCACGCTGGACCTCCGAGGGCGAGAAAAGTCCAGTATAGGCCTTTTCTCCGGGCGTCGAGGCCGCTCGTTTCTCTCCCCCCTGGACAGGCGGGGGCCGAGACCTTACACGAAATGGTACGTCCGCCGGGAGCGCCGCCGTGGTCGAGAGCATGCACTTCGCCGTCCTCGTGCTGGCGGGACTGGTGACGGTCAGCATCTTTTCCAGCCTGCTCAGTTTCCGCATCGGCGCGCCGCTGCTGCTGGTGTTCCTGGCCGTCGGCATGGCGGCCGGCGGCGAAGGGCTGGGCGTGAAATTCTTCGACGTCCACACCGCCTACCTCATCGGCAGCACCGCGCTGGCGGTGGTGCTGTTCGATTCCGGCTTCCATACGAGCATCCGCGTCTTCCGGCTGGCGGCCCTGCCCGCCGTCTCGCTGGCCACCATCGGCGTGGTGGTGACGGCGGGCGTGGTGGCCCTTCCCGCCCATTGGCTCCTGCACATGGACTGGGCGCCGTCGCTGCTGATGGGCGCGATCCTGGCGTCGACGGACGCGGCGGCGGTGTTCTTCCTGCTGCGGGTCGGCAACATCACCATCCGCGAGCGCGTACGCTCCCTGCTGGAGGTCGAATCGGGGTGCAACGACCCCATGGCCATTTTCCTGACCATGGCGGTCGCCGGCTTTCTCGCCAGTGGCCGGGGCGGTCCCGGACTGGGGGTCGCCTTCACGTTCGATCTCGTCCGCCAGTTCGGGATCGCCCTCATCGCCGGCCTAGCCGGCGGCGCGGTGATCGTCCAGGCCGTCAACCGCCTGGGCATCGAGCGGTCGCTGTTGCCGGTCCTGTCCCTGGCCCTCGCCCTGACGCTGTTCTCGTCGGTGTCGCTGATCGGCGGATCGGGGTTCCTGGCCGTCTACGTCGCCGGCCTGGTCGCCGGAAATGCGAAGCTGGCGGCTCCGGATACCATGCGCCGGTTCCAGGACGCGGTGTCCTGGCTGGCGCAGATCGCCATGTTCCTGTCCCTCGGCCTGCTGGCGAAGCCGTCGGAATTCGTCGCCATCCTGCCGGCGGCCCTGGCGGTGGCCGGCGTGTTGATCCTGATCGCCCGGCCGCTGGCGGTATGGCTGGCGCTGCTCCCTTACCGGGTGAGCAGCAACGAAACCGCCCTGGTCGCGTGGGTCGGCTTGCGCGGCGCCGTCTCCATCCTGCTGTCCATCGTCCCTATGCTGTCGAATCTCGAAGGCGGACGGGTCTATTTCGACGTCGCCTTCGTGGCGGTGCTGGTATCGCTGGCCGTGCAGGGGTGGACGATCCGGCCGGTGGCCCGCTGGCTCGGGCAAATCGTTCCGCGCCGCATCGGCCCGGTCGAACGGGTCGAACTGGAAATCCCCGGCGCCCGCCACGAACTGGTGGCCTGGCGCATCGTCCCGGATTCCCTGGTGGCGCGCGGTCACCGGCTGCCGCGGTGGGCCGAGCCGTCCCTGGTGATCCGCGAAGACCGCTCGCTGCTGGCTCATGCGGCAGGCGTCTTGAGGCCGGGCGATCTGGTGTGGCTGTTCGCCCGCCCCGACCGCATCGGCCATCTCGACCGATTGTTCGCCAGCTCCGCCCCGGCGGCCGAAGCCGACCGGCAGTTCTTCGGCGATTTTCCCATCGACCCCAAGGCACCGATGGAGGTGATGGCCTCGGCCTATGGCCTTCCCGTGCCCGAGGACGCCCGCCTCCTGACCGTGGCCGAATTCCTGCGCTCGGCGTTGAATGGCCCCCCGGGCGTCGGCGACCGCGTCCCGTTGGGAGAGGTGGAGTTGATCGTGCGCGCCCTCGATTACGACGACACCATCGCCGAGGTCGGGCTGGCGGCCGAACCCACCCGCATCGACGCACCCCGCCTGCCGTTGTTTCCGAGCGGCAAGGACATGAAGGCCCGCCTCGCCCGCTGGGTCGGAACGGGAAGACGGTGAGCGGGCCGCCGTCTTCCGGTCAGCCCTCCCGGGCCGGCTCCCAGACCGCCGGGGCACGCCACAGCCGCGACTTCAGCAATTCGCGCTCATAAAGCAGTTCCTTGGGCACGCGATCGAAAAAGCGGTCGAACAATTCCTCCTGGCTGCGTGCGTCCGCCACACCGGCGGCGGGGTCCACCCGCATCAGGGCATCGAATTTCTCCCGCGGGTATTCCATCGCGTCCCAATACAGGTCCTCGTAATCCGGCACGAAGCCCAGTGCGCTTTCGATCGCCGGCGCGCGGCCGCGGACGCGGTCGACGATCCACTTCAGCACCCGCATGTTCTGGCCGTAGCCGGGCCACAGGAATTTCCCGTCCTCATCCCGGCGGAACCAGTTGACCCGGAAGATCGAGGGCGGGCTTTTGACCTTGCGCCCCATGTTCAGCCAGTGATTGAAGTAGTCGGCCATGTTGTAGCCGCAGAACGGCAGCATGGCGAACGGGTCGCGGCGGATGGCGGCTTGGCCGACGGCGGCGGCCGTCGCCTCGGACCCCATGGTCGCCCCGAGATAGACCCCGTGCGCCCAGTTGAACGCCTGCACCACCAGCGGCGCATTGCGGGACAGCCGGCCACCGACGATGAAGGCCGAGATCGGCACGCCCTCGGGGTTCTCCCAATCGGGGTCCACCGACGGGCATTGCTCCACGGGCGCTGTGAAGCGGGCATTGGGATGGGCGGCCGGCTCGCCGGATTCCGGCGTCCACGACTTGCCCGTCCAATCGAGGAGGTGCGATGGCGGCGTATCGGTCATGCCCTCCCACCACACGTCGCCGTCGTCGGTGAGCGCCACGTTGGTGAAGATGGTGTTGCGCGAGCAGGCCGCCATGGCGTTGGGGTTGGTCCCCATGCCGGTGCCGGGGGCGACTCCGAAGAACCCGGCTTCGGGGTTGATGGCGTGGAAGCGGCCATCGGCCGCCGGCTTGATCCAGGCGATATCGTCGCCGACCGTCCATATCTTCCAGCCGTCGAACCCCTTGGGCGGGACCATCATGGCGAAATTGGTCTTGCCGCAGGCCGAAGGAAAGGCCGCGGCCACATACGTCTTTTCACCCCTCGGACTTTCCACACCCACGATCAGCATGTGCTCGGCCAGCCACCCCTCGTCACGCCCCATGGTGGAGGCGATCCTGAGGGCGAAACATTTCTTGCCGAGAAGGGCGTTGCCCCCGTATCCCGAACCGAACGACCATATCTCGCGGTCCTCGGGGAAATGGGCGACATGGAGGTTGTCGGGATTGCAGGGCCAGGGAACGTCGGCCTCTCCGGGGGCCAAGGGCTTGCCCACCGAATGCGTGCACGGAACGAAATCCCCCCCGCCGTCCAGAAGGTCCAGCACCCCCTGCCCCATACGGGTCATGATCCGCATGTTCACGCAGACATAGGGCGAATCGGTGATCTCGACGCCGACATGGGCGATGGGCGAGCCGAGCGGGCCCATGGAGAAGGGCACCACGTACATGGTCCGCCCCCTCATGCAGCCGTCGAAAAGCCGGTCGAGCGTTTCCCGCATCTCTTTGGGATCGACCCAATTGTTGGTCGGCCCGGCATCGCCCTTGTTGTGAGAGCAAATGAAGGTCCGGTGCTCGACCCGGGCGACGTCACGGGGATCGGAGCGGCACAGATAGCTGCCCGGCCGCTTGGCGGCGTTCAGGCGGATCATCGTGCCATTGGCGATCATCAGCCGGCACAGCGCCTCGTATTCGCTCTGCGAGCCGTCGCAGATGTGGATGCCGTCGGGCTTGCACAGCCGGGCCATCTCGTCGATCCAAGCCAACAGCTTGGTGTTCATGCTGATCCCGCCGGGAATCCCCAATCTGGTCATTCCGCCGCTCCCCGACCCAAAACGAAACGAGCCGACCATAGCGCCCGCGCGGTGGAGAACACGGACCCGGCCCCTCTGTCCGGCCCGGGTTCGGTGCCCACCGCGAGCGCCAGCACGCTGATGACGGATATGAAAATAACCTCGGGGCGGGAATGGCACAATCCCCAAGGTGGGGAGCATCTACCCTTTGGGGTTAGGGTGCATCACAGGCCGTGGCCGGTCACGGTCGGCGGGCCAGGTCGGCAAGCACCGTGCGCGCCGCCGCCGGGCCGTCGAGGGGAGAATCGAACGCCACGCGGACAAAAGCCCCGCCGAGCGCCAGATCGCAGCCATCGACGTCGATCCCGATCATGCGCCAGCCGCTTTCGGCGCCGCCCGCCCCCTGCGCCAGCCGATCCACCGCATCGGCATGATCGGCGTTCATATGATCGACGATGGACGACTCGGCCGCCGCCAGCGCCGCGACGGCCCCCGGCTCCTGGCCGAAGGGCGGGTCGAACCAGACCGCCCGGCCGAATCCGCCGACGAAATGGGCGCGTTCCGGCCGGACGCGCCACAAGCCGAAATCACCGAAGGACGCGTATTGCGCCGCGCCGGGGTGATGGGCGAGGAAACGCGCCATGAGGCGCTCGTCCTCCAGCTTTTCGGCCACCCCGGACAGCGTCACCCGGGGGCCGGTCTGGGGATTGGGGTGCCCCGCCGTTCCGTCGAACAGCAGCGAGACCCGGGGGTCGGCGACGATATTGCGGGTATGGTCGGAAATGCCCGAGAGCAGCAGGACCGGGGCGAGATCTTGATCCACCGTGACGGTGACCAAAGACGCATACGGTGCTCCGCCGCCGTCCCCGTCCCCGGCCATCAGCGTAGCCATGACCGCCTTCCGGCAGGCTCGGACAACCTGGCGCAACGCCTGACGATTGTTGGCGGGAAGATCGGAGGGAGTGCTTGCGTGCGTGTCGTTCATGATCCAACAATGCCTGGGCAGGGAGGCCGGACGCAAGATCGCCGGACGGCCAGGACCGCAGCCAGCGTATTCGCGCATCAGGGAGATCATCGCAAATGACGGCACGATTGGGAACGGTGCTCAACCGCGCGGTGTTGGGCGCGCTCGCCTTGTGGGCCGTCTCGGCCATCCGTCCGGCGTCGGCCGGCGACGCCGAGGTCGGCGCCATCACCATCACCCATGCCTGGGCCCGCGCCACCCCCCCCCATGCGCAGGCCGGGGCGGCCTTCGCCACCATCGCCAACGCTGGGACCGAAGACGACCAGTTGGTGTCCGCCGCGTCCGACGCCGCCACTCTCGTGGAACTGCACACCCACGTCATGCACGGCGACGTGATGCACATGCAGGAGGTTCCGGCTATCGACATCCCCGCCGGCAAGACGGTCACCCTCGCTCCCGGAGGCATGCACATCATGCTGATCGGGCTGAAGCACCCGCTCCGGAAAGGCGACCACCTCCCGCTCACGCTGGTCTTCAAGCGGGCCGGCACCGCCACGGTCGACGTCGTGGTCGAAGCGGCGGGCGCCATGGGCCCGGGAATGCCGGGCCACGGTCCGATGCCCGGCAGCAAGATGCCTTAGAAGGCCGCACGAAACCATCCTGGCCGGGCTCGGCCCGGCCAGGACATGAATCCGGCTAAACGATGCCGGAGGACAATACCACGGGCGTGGCGCCCGCCGGGGCGATGCTCAGCAGCGACCATATCTCGTCATTCGCCAGCGGCTCTTCGAAGCGGCATCCCAGCGCGCTGCAATTCGGCGTTGTCCAGATGAGCCTGGCCAGGAACCTCATCGTACCGGTGACCAGCGTCAGCGGCGTCCCCGGCACCAGTTCCTCCCCCAGGAGAGGTTCAACTTTGAGGGGAAGGACCTTGCATCCGCCTTGGGACACGTCGATGATCTGGCTGGTCTGGGCCACGCCGCCAACCTGGAGCACGGCGGGTATGCCGGTGGGAAACCGGGGGAATGCCCGGACCCGAGCGCGCATGAAGGTCATCTCCGCCTCCTTCCGCGAAATGGACCGCGACGAGACGAGGGGAGAGTGACGGGGTGGCCGGTGCATTCCTGCTTTTCCCCGGCACCGTCCACGTTCCCCCCCGAATCGGAACCGGTGCCAGGATAGGCCGGCCATAGGCGGAACGATATTCCGTCAAAGTATGACGCGGAAGTATGAGGCCGCGCGCAGACGCCCGGTGACGGGTTAATCCATTTCCCTTTCGTCGTCGCGGGCAAGGCTCATCACGCCAACCGCCATGCTTATGCCGCCGAAGGTCACCAGAAGGCCGAAGAACAGCAGCACGACGATCAGGACCGGATGGGCCGAGTCGAACGCGAGAGTGCGGATGTTACTCAGGTTGATCGCCAGTAGGGCGACGCCGAAGGTGATCGCCCCCACGATTCCATAGCTCAAATGAACGAGCAGGAATTTGATCGCCTCTTTTTCCTTCGGATTCAACGGCACGGACGCCTCCTATCCCTGTCGGCCCACCAGCGGAAATGGGGGCCGCGGCCGCGGGAGTGCGAGATCCGTCCCTCAGCCTATCCCCCTTGGCGGCCGGCGGTGGTGCACGGTCCCGCCGCCCGCGATCACATCCAGGCGCGCAACTGCGCCACCAACGGGATGTCCGCCGGCGGCATCGGCATGTCCCCGAGACGCGACGGCTGCACCCACGTCAATTGCTGCCCCTCGCGGGGGGTGGGCACCCCCTCCCAGACGCGCACGGCGTAAAGCGGCATCAGGAGATGGAAGGTGTCGTAGTCGTGGGAGGCGAAGCCGATGGGCGCCAGACAACTCCGGCCGGTGTCGATGCCCAGTTCCTCGGCCAGTTCGCGTACGAGCGCGTCCTCGGGCGTTTCGCCCGGATGCACCTTGCCGCCGGGAAATTCCCACAGGCCGGCCATGGGGCGGCCGGGCGGGCGGGTCGCCAGCAGCACGCGGCCGTCGGCATCGATCAGCGCAGCCGCCGCCACCAGCACCATCGGCCGCATTCCATGACGCGACGCCCAGGCCTCGCGCTCCAGAGCGAAAACCGGCATCGCCACGCTTTGGCCGCTGGGCGGCATCCCGATCATGGCGTGGCCGGCCGAGACCATCCCCACCTTTTCCAACACCCGGCGCGACGCGGTGTTGTTGGGATGGGCCGATGCCCACACCCGCTCGTAACCGAGATCGGCGAACAGATGGCGGACCAGCCGGTGCAGCGCTTCGGTGGCCAGCCCCTTGCCCCAATCCTCGCGGCCCACCCAATACCCCAATTCGGGAGTGCCGTCGTGCTCCAGCCCGAAGCCGATGCACCCGACCATCTGGCGGTCGAGCGTGCGCTCCATCGCCAGCGCGACGCCTTTGCGTGCCGACGCCTTGGCCGCCATCCCGTCCAGGAACGCGCGGGCGTGGTCCTCGGTGAAGGGGAACGGGATGTTGGCGGTCAGGCGGACCGTTTCCCAATCGTCGAGCAGGGCGGCGATGCGGGAGATGTCGGCCTCGCGGAACGGTCGCAGGCGCAGCCGGGCGGTGAGCAGGGGATGCCCCGACCACACTGTCCCCGCCTGCCCACAGCCCTCCCGCTCTACCATGGCGCCTCAGGTGCGATAGGACCCGTTGATATCGATATAGGTGTGGGTGAGATCGCATGTCCACACCCTCGCCTTGCCCCGTCCCACGCCGACATCGACCGCGATGACGATATCCATGCCCTTCATGTGCCGCGTGACCGGAGCCTCGTCGTAACCCGGCACCACCTGTCCGTCCCGCGCCACCTCGACGCCGCCGATGGAAATGGACAGGCGATCGCGGTCGGCCTTTTCGCCGGCCTTGCCCACAGCCATGACGATGCGCCCCCAATTGGCGTCCTCGCCGGCAATGGCGGTCTTGACCAGGGGCGAATTGGCGATGGCCAGCCCGATGCGCCGCGCCGCGCTGGCGCCCGCGGCACCGGTCACCGTGATCTCGACGAACTTGCTGGCGCCCTCGCCGTCCTTCACCACCTGCTGGGCGAGATCGATGAGCAGGTCGTTCAGCTTGGCCTTGAAATCGGCCAGCCTCTTGTCCTTGGCGTCCTCGATCCGCGCATGCCGCGCCTGCCCGGTGGCGAACAGCAGCAGCGTGTCGCTGGTCGAGGTATCGCCATCGACGGTGATGCAATTGAAGGACTTCCCGACGCCCTTGCTCAACAGCGTTTGCAGCACCCCGGCGGGCAGCGCCGCATCCGTGAAGACGAAGGCCAGCATGGTCGCCATGTCGGGGGCGATCATCCCCGCGCCCTTGGCGATGCCGTTGATGGTGACGGGCCTCCCGTCGATCAGCGCGGTGCGGGTGGCGCCTTTCGGGAAGGTGTCGGTGGTCATGATCGCCCGGGCCGCCGCCCCCCAACCGTCCGTGACCAGCTTGCCGCGGACGGCCCCGAGTTGGCCGGTAATCTTTTCGTCGGGCAGCGGCACGCCAATGGTGCCGGTCGAAGCGATGAACACCTCGCTCTTCCGGCACCCGACCAGCTCGGCCGCGCTGGCCACGGTGCGTTCGACCGAAGCCAGCCCGGCCGAGCCGGTGAACGCGTTGGCATTGCCGGAATTGACCACCAGGGCCCGCGCCCTGCCCTTGGCGACCGCCTGCTTGCACCAGTCGACCGGAGCCGAGCACGTGAGCGAGCGGGTGAACACCCCGGCCACGGCGGTGCCCTCGGCAAGCTCGACCATCAGCAGGTCGGGACGGCCGACATAGCGGATGCCGCATTCGTGTCCGGCCAGCCTGACGCCGGCCAGCACGGGCAGGGACGGGAAGGTCGCGGGGGCCAAGGGCGAAAGCGCGGTCATGGCGGTCCTTTCGGCTTACTTCTTGGCGGCCGGCTCGTCCGCCATCGGCGTACCGTCCTGGTTGAAGCGCTTGACCTTGGCCTTGTCGCGCAGTTCGCCCACGATCTTCTGCGCCATCTGCCCCGAGACCTGCTCGCGCAGCATCGGCTTGGCCTCATCGAACGACGGCGGGCTGCTCATGCGGCGGTCCTCGACCTCGATGACGTGCCAGCCGAACTGGGTCTTCACCGGCTGCGAAATCTCGCCTGCCTTAAGATTGAAGGCCGCATCGGCGAACTGGGGCACCATTTCGGCCTTGGTGAAGTAGCCGAGCTCGCCGCCGTTCTGCTGCGCGGAGGGGTCCTTGGATTTGGCCTTGGCGATGTCCTCGAACTTCGCGCCCGACTTCAGGTCGGCGATGATCGCCTTAGCCTGGTCCTCGGATTCGACCAGGATGTGGCGGGCCCGGATTTCCTCCTGGGGCTTGAACTGGGCGACGAACTGGTCGTAACGCTCCTTCAGCATGGCGTCCGTGACGTCGGCGTTGAGCTTCTTGCGCATCCACGCGGCGCGCATGATCTGCTCCTCGGCGGTCTTCACTTCGCGCTTGACCGCCGGATCGTTCTGCATGCCGTCCTTCTTGGCGGCATCGGTCACCAACATGTTGTTGATGTAGACGTCGAGCAGCATCGGAAACGGCGCCCCCTGCATTTGCGGAGGCAGCATCTTGCGGAATTCGGTCATGGCCGAGGCGTGGACGTCGGTACCGTTGACCACGGCGACGACGGGATCCTTATCGGCCGCCAAGGCAGGCAGCGTGGCAAGGCTGGCGGCGAGCCCAAGGGCCAGCGCACCGCGGCGAGCGGCAGAAGTCTTCATTGGATTACGGTTCCTTCCTCGTCCCGGGAACTAAACCGGCAGACAAAGCCGGTTCACCCTCCGGTTTGAAGCACAACCTGAGGGACGGCACAAGGGCCGCGCCGAGATAAAGTGGACGCCACCCCCATTTTCGTCTCTTCGCCCGCCGCCGCGACGTCCGGCCAGGCCGGAAAAGCCGCGGCGGCGCAGAGGTTGCGCCGGGGCCGGCAACATTGACAGAAGGCGCCGTGGGCTCTATCTGTGAGCGCGTTGCAAAAGGCCCCGGCCGGGGCAAGTTTATTCCATCTCGTCGAGGTTCCTTCATGTTCGGCGCCATCGCCCGGCGGCTCTTCGGATCCGCCAACGAACGAGTTCTCAAGGGGCTGCAAAAGCACGTGGCGGCGATCAACGCGTTGGAACCCGAATTGGCCGGTCTGGCCGACGAGGCGCTCCGCGCCCGCACCGACGCATTCCGGGGTCGGCTCGCCAATGGCGAGACGCTCGACGACCTGATGGCCGAGGCCTTCGCCACCGTGCGCGAGGCGGCCAAGCGCGTTCTCGGCCAGCGCCACTTCGACGTCCAGTTGCTGGGCGGCATGGTTCTGCACTACGGCAAGATCGCCGAGATGCGGACCGGCGAGGGCAAGACCCTCGTCGCCACCCTGCCCGTCTATCTCAACGCGCTGACGGGCAAGGGCGTGCATGTGGTGACGGTCAACGACTACCTGGCCAAACGCGACGCCGACTGGATGGGCCGCGTCTACCGGTTCCTCGGCCTCAGCGTCGGCATCATCGTCCATGGCCTGGACGATGCCGAACGGGCTCACGCCTATGCCTGCGACGTCACCTACGGCACAAACAACGAACTGGGCTTCGACTATCTGCGCGACAACATGAAGTTCCGCCTGGACGAGATGGTCCACCGGCCCTTCAACTACGCGATCGTCGACGAGGTCGATTCCATCCTGATCGACGAGGCGCGCACGCCGCTGATCATCTCGGGCCCCACCGAGGACAATTCGGAGCTCTATCGTCTGGTCGACGCGGTGATACCGGGCCTGATCGCGGACGATTACGAAAAGGACGAAAAGGCCCGTGCCGTCACCCTGACCGAACAGGGCGTCGAGCACGTCGAGGAATTGATGCGCGACGCCGGGCTGCTCAAGGGCAGCCTTTACGACGTCGGGAACGTCACGCTGGTGCATCACGTCAACCAGGCTCTGCGGGCGCACAAGCTGTTCGCCAGGGATGTCGATTACATCGTCAAGGGCGGCAAGATCGTCCTGATCGACGAATTCACCGGCCGCATGATGGAAGGCCGGCGCTATTCCGAAGGCCTCCACCAAGCGCTTGAGGCCAAGGAAGGCGTGGAGATCCAGAACGAGAACCAGACGCTGGCCTCCATCACCTTCCAGAACCTGTTCCGCCTCTATCCCAAACTGGCCGGCATGACCGGCACCGCCATGACCGAGGCGGGCGAGTTCCTGGAAATCTACAACCTCGAAGTCGTCGACATCCCCACCAACCTGCCGGTATCCCGCAAGGACCAGGACGACGAGATCTATCGCACCGCGCGCGAGAAGAACGAGGCCATCGTCGCCCTCATCGAGGAATGCCGGGCGCGTCGCCAGCCCGTGCTGGTGGGAACCACCTCGATCGAGAAGTCCGAGCACCTCGCGGCGCTGCTCAAGAAGCAGAAAATCCCCCATCAGGTTCTGAACGCCCGTTACCACGAGCAGGAGGCCAGCATCGTCGCCCAGGCCGGACGTCCGGGCGCGGTCACCATCGCCACCAACATGGCCGGCCGCGGAACGGACATTCAGCTTGGCGGCAACGCCGACATGCGGATCAAGCTGGAACTGGCGGACCTGCCCGAGGGCGGCGAGCGCACCCTGCGCGAGGAGCGGATCGGCGCGGAGGTCGGCGAGGCCAAGAGCATCGCACTGGAAGCCGGCGGCCTTTACGTCATCGGCACCGAACGCCATGAAAGCCGCCGCATCGACAACCAGCTTCGCGGCCGTTCGGGTCGCCAGGGAGACCCCGGCGGCTCGAAGTTCTTCCTGTCCCTCGAAGACGACCTGATGCGCATCTTCGGTTCCCAGCGCATGGACGGCATGCTGCAAAAGCTGGGGCTGAAGGAGGGCGAGGCCATCGTCCATCCGTGGATCAACAAGGCGCTGGAAAAGGCGCAGCAGAAGGTGGAGGCGCGGAACTTCGACATCCGCAAGAACCTCCTCAAATACGACGACGTGATGAACGACCAGCGCAAGGTCATCTACGAACAGCGCAAGGAATTGATGCAGGCGGACGACGTCGCCGAGGACGTCGTCGCCATGCGTCATGAGGTCATCGCCGAGGTCATTTCACGCTGCATCCCCGAGCGCGCCTATCCCGAGGAATGGGACGTGGCGGCGCTGCACGAAGAAATCCTGCGCATCTTCAATGTCGACCTGCCGATCGCCGAATGGGCGAAGGAAGAGGGAATCGCCGACCAGGAGATCCGCAACCGCGTTCTCGGGGCCACCGACCGCAAGATGGCGGAAAAGGCGGCCAATTTCGGCCCCGACATCATGCGCATGGTCGAGCGCAGCATGCTCCTGCAGATTCTCGACGCCTCGTGGAAGGATCACCTGCTGCAACTCGACCATTTGCGCCAGGGCATCGGCCTGCGCGCCTATGGGCAGCGCGATCCCCTGAACGAATACAAGCGCGAGGCGTTCAACCTGTTCGAACAGATGCTCCACGACCTTCGGGAAAAGGTGACCAGCGTGCTCGCCCATGTGGAGCTGAGGGTAGGACCCGACGAGGCCGAGCAAGCCCTGGCCCCGCATCAGGCGGCGGACATGCACGAGACGCGGGAGGACCCGGCGTTCGCCGGAGCGGCGGCAGCGGATACGGCCGTCATCGCCTCAGCCGGGGGACCGCGCGTGCGCACCCCGCGCAACGCCCCCTGCCCCTGCGGGTCCGGAAAGAAGTACAAGCACTGCCACGGCGCCACAGCCTGACCGCTCGGTCAAGCTGCGGCGAGGGCAGCCATTTTCCACTTCGCGAAACGCTTGGCATTCGCCGCCAGCCAACCGTGCGGAGCGAGGCCGACGGCCTTCATGATCATGCTCACCGCACGTTCGGCATGTTTGTCGCGGTAGCAGCCGAAGGCGCGGCGGGCGTAGGCGCGTGCGCAGGACCGGCGCTCGTAGGGAACGCCTTCCGCTTCGTTGGCGGCATACCAGGCATAGGACAGCTCGTCGTCGTCGGCTTCGCGGACCCGTCCCACCGCGACGGCCAGCCGGCGGAACACGGGTACCCGTTCGCGTTGCGCGAGCGCACGCATGACCTCGTAGAACATCTTGTAATGACGGAACTCGTCGGCGGCGATGCGGCGGCAGATCGCTTTCAGCAGAGGCTCCTCGGTCGCGTCGCCCAGCGCGCTGTAAAGTGAACTGGTCCCGGTTTCGACGATGCAACGGGCCAGCATCTCGCCGGTAAGGGAGCCTCTCACCGACGTCGCGCGATCCAGGGGAATGCGGTACCCATCCACGAAGCGACGGAAACGCGAGGGGAAATCGAAGCCGGGATCGGCCATTTCGGCATAGCGGCCGAGGACGTCCCCGTGGCGTTCCTCATCCGCCTGCCAGCCGTCGGCAATGGCGAGAAACGTGGGCTCGCCGCGGAACACCGCTCTCAGATACGCCGTGTAATCGGCCGCGTTGCGCTCGACCACCGATGCGGCTTTCACCAGCTTGAGCAGGTCCGCGTCCAATCGGGCGGGTTCGAATGCCACCCACGGAATGTCAGCCGCCGTCCAGCGCGCCATCGCGGTTCACCTGACCCAAGGCCGTCGCTGCGCGAATGTGGCGTCGCCCGAAGTGCCGGTCAAGCGGCGAAAACGAGGCCGCGCGGCCCTGGGGCCGCAGCCGGCGTCTTCCCGGGCCGACCGGACAGGACCCTATTGCGCGGCGGCGTCCATGGCGGTGGCGACCTCGAATTGCCACTCCGCCGCGGCGCGATCGACATCCCCCTTGGCGTCCGCCAGGGCCTGCTTGGCGGCAAGAAGCCGGGCGGTCGCGGTTTCCCGGCTCAACTCGGCCAACGGAATGGCCTCCTCGGCCAGGACGGTGACTCGATCCTCGGTGACTTCCGCGAAGCCGCCGGAAACGAAGATCCGGCTCGACACCTTGCCGCCGTCGTGGACGTCGAGAACGCCCGGCCGCACGGACGTGATCATGGGCGTATGCCGCGGCAGTGCGCCGAAATCGCCTTCGGCTCCCGGCACGACCACCATTTCGACCGGCGAGGACACGAGCAGCCTCGCCGGCGATACCAATTCGAACAGGATCTTCTCGGCCATCGGATGGTTCCCTTGGCCCGTCAGGCCGCCTCGGCGGCGAGTTTCTTGGCTTTCTCGACCGCTTCGTCGATGGAGCCGACCATGTAGAACGACGCCTCGGGAAGGTGGTCGTACTCGCCGGCGACGATGGCCTTGAAGCCCTTGATGGTGTCTTCCAGCGAAACCAGCTTGCCCGGCGAACCGGTGAAGACTTCGGCGACGTGGAAGGGCTGCGACAGGAAACGCTGGATCTTGCGGGCGCGCGCCACGACCAGCTTGTCCTCTTCGCTCAGTTCGTCCATGCCCAGAATGGCGATGATGTCCTGAAGCGACTTGTAGGTCTGCAGCACGCGCTGAACCTCGCGGGCGACCGCGTAGTGGTCCTGGCCGACGACGCGCGGGTCGAGAGCGCGGGAGGTCGAGTCGAGCGGGTCCACCGCCGGGTAGATGCCCAGTTCGGCGATCTGGCGCGACAGCACGGTAGTGGCGTCGAGATGGGCGAACGAGGTGGCCGGCGCCGGGTCGGTAAGGTCGTCCGCCGGCACGTAAATGGCCTGCACCGAGGTGATCGAGCCGCGCTTGGTCGACGTGATGCGCTCCTGGAGCGCCCCCATGTCGGTGGCCAGGGTGGGCTGATATCCCACGGCCGAGGGAATACGGCCCAGAAGCGCCGACACCTCCGAGCCCGCCTGGGTGAACCGGAAGATGTTGTCCACGAAGAACAGCACGTCCTGGCCCTCGGCGTCGCGGAAGTATTCCGCGACGGTCAGGCCCGTCAGCGCGACACGGGCGCGGGCGCCCGGAGGCTCGTTCATCTGGCCGTAGACGAGCGCCACCTTGGAGCCGGGACCGTCGAGCTTGATGACGCCCGATTCCACCATCTCGTGGTAAAGGTCGTTGCCTTCACGGGTGCGTTCGCCCACGCCGGCGAACACCGAATAGCCGCCATGCGCCTTGGCGACGTTGTTGATCAGTTCCATGATCAGCACCGTCTTGCCCACGCCGGCGCCGCCGAACAGGCCGATCTTGCCGCCCTTCACGTAGGGAGCGAGAAGATCGATGACCTTGATGCCGGTGACGAGGATTTCGGTCTCGGTGGCCTGCTCGACGAATTCCGGGGCGTCCTGGTGGATGCCGCGGGTAGCGGTGGCCGCCACCGGACCGCGTTCGTCGATCGGCTCGCCGATGACGTTGATGATGCGCCCCAGGGTCTCGGCACCGACGGGCACAGAGATCGGCGCGCCGGTGTCCACCACCTCGTTGCCGCGCACCAGGCCGTCGGTGGAGTCCATGGCGATGGTGCGGACGACGTTCTCGCCCAGGTGCTGAGCGACTTCAAGCACCAGCAGCCGGCCGTGGTTGTGGGTATGAAGCGCATTCAGGATGGCCGGCAATTGGCCTTCGAAGCGCACGTCCACGACAGCGCCCATGATCTGGGTAATGGTGCCGACGTTGTTCTTTGCCATGGTGTGCTCCTGGTTCCCCGTCACAGCGCCTCGGCGCCGGAAATGATTTCGATGAGTTCCTTGGTGATCTGCGCCTGACGCGAACGGTTGTACTGCAAAGTCAACCGGCCGAGCATGTCGCCCGCGTTGCGGGTGGCGTTGTCCATTGCCGTCATGCGGGCGCCCTGTTCCGACGCCTGGCTCTCCAGCAGCGCGCGAAACATCTGGATCGCCAGATTGCGCGGCAGCAGGTGGGCCAGGATTCTCTCCTCGCCCGGCTCGAATTCGTACACGGCCTTGCCGGCGGCGTCCGCCGCCCCCGTTTGCGGCGATGCCGGGAAGGGAATGAGCTGCTGGCGGGTGACTTCCTGGCTGATCGCCGACTTGAAACGGTTGTACACCACCGTGCAGACGTCGAACTCGCCGGCCGCGAACATATTGGCGATCCGGCGGGCCACTGCGTCCGCCTCCGAGAATGCGACGCCCTTGCGGCCCAGTTGTTCGAAGCCTTCGATCAGCTGGCCGCCGTAATCCCGCTTGATCTGCTCGCGGCCCTTGCGGCCCACGGGCATGATGCGCACCGTCCTGCCCTCGGCCAGCAGGGTGCCGGCAAGGTGGCGGACGGAGCGGACGATGGAGGAATTGAAGCCTCCGCACAAACCGCGGTCGGCGCTCACCATGACGATCAGATGGACCGCGTCGCTGCCGTTGCCGGCCAGCATGGGCGGCGAGCCGGACTGGCCGGCCAGCGAGCCCGCCAGCGTCCCCAGCATGCGCTCCATGCGCTCGGCGAAGGGGCGCGCCGATTCCGCCGCGGTCTGCGCGCGGCGCAGCTTGGAAGCGGCCACCATCTTCATGGCCGAGGTGATCTTTCGGGTCGATTTGACCGAAGAAATCCTCAGCCTTAGGTCCTTGAGGCTCGGCATCGGGGCTCCCGAGGCTTAGGCGAAGGTCTTGGTGAAGCCGTCGAGGAAGGCGCGGAGCTTCTCCTCGGTCCCAGCCGTGATCTGCTTGTCGGTAGCGATCGCAGTCAGAATCTCGGGGTGCTTGCTCTTCATCTCGGACAGCATCGCCGTCTCGAAGCGCGAAACGTCGCGGATATTGAGGTTATCGAGATAGCCTTTCACGCCGGCGAAGATGGCGACGACTTCGTCTTCGACCGCCATGGGTGCGTACTGGGGCTGCTTCAGCAGCTCGGTCAGGCGGGCGCCGCGATTGAGAAGCTTCTGGGTGGCGGCATCGAGATCGGACGCGAACTGGGCAAAGGCAGCCATCTCGCGGTACTGCGCCAATTCCAGCTTGATGGTGCCCGCAACCTGCTTCATCGCCTTGATCTGGGCGGCCGAACCGACGCGCGACACCGACAGGCCGACGTTCACCGCGGGGCGGATGCCTTTGTAGAACAGGTCGGTCTCGAGGAAAATCTGACCGTCGGTGATGGAGATCACGTTGGTCGGGATATAGGCCGACACGTCGTTGGCCTGGGTCTCGATCACCGGCAGGGCGGTAAGCGAACCGGCTCCGGCGGCGTCGCCCATCTTGGCCGCCCGTTCCAGCAGGCGCGAATGGAGGTAGAAGACGTCGCCCGGATAGGCTTCGCGGCCCGGCGGACGGCGCAGCAGCAGCGACATCTGGCGGTAGGCGACGGCCTGCTTGGACAGATCGTCGTAGATGATCAGGGCGTGCATGCCGTTGTCGCGGAAGAACTCGCCCATGGTGCAACCGGCATAGGGGGCCAGGAATTGCAGCGGAGCGGGTTCGGAGGCGGTGGCGGCGACGACGATGGTGTATTCCAGCGCGCCGTAATCGGCCAGGGTCTTGACGATCTGGGCGACGGTCGAACGCTTCTGGCCGACGGCGACATAGATGCAGTAGAGCTTCTGCTTCTCGTCCTCGCCGGAATTCCAGCGCTTCTGGTTGACGATGGTGTCGAGCAGGATCGCGGTCTTGCCGGTCTGGCGGTCGCCGATGACCAGCTCGCGCTGGCCGCGGCCGACCGGGATCAGGGCGTCGATGGCCTTGATGCCGGTGGACATCGGCTCATGCACCGACTTGCGCGGAATGATGCCGGGCGCCTTCACGTCCACGCGGCGGCGCTCGACCGCCTCGATCGGCCCCTTGCCGTCGATGGGATTGCCCAGCGCGTCCACAACGCGGCCCAGGAGCCCCTTGCCGACGGGAACGTCCACGATCGAGCCCGTCCGCTTGACGACATCGCCTTCCTTGATGCCGCGGTCGTCGCCAAAAATCACGATACCGACGTTGTCGGTTTCGAGATTCAGCGCCATACCCTTGATGCCGCCGGGGAATTCGACCATTTCACCCGCCTGGACCTTGTCGAGGCCGTGGACACGGGCGATGCCGTCGCCGACCGACAGGACCTGGCCGACCTCGGCGACTTCCGCCTCGGTACCGAAATTGGCGATCTGTTGCTTGAGGATCGCGGAAATCTCAGCCGCGCCGATCTGCATTATCCAACCCCTTTCATAGCGAGCTTTAGGTGCTGCAGCTTCGTCCTGAGCGAGCTGTCGACCATGCGGGAGCCGACCCTCACCACCAGACCGCCCAGCAGGCCGGGATCGACGACCGCGTCGATGGCGGCATTGGCGCCGAAGACGTTCTTGAGGACCGAGGTGACGGCGTCGAGTTGGGCCTCGCTCAAAGGAACCGCCGAGGCCACCTGAGCGGATATCTCCCCGCGGCGCGCAGCGAGCCGGGCGAGATACGAATCGACCATGCCCCGAAGGGCGAACAACCGCCGGTTACGGGCGACGACCCCCAGGAAATTGGCCGTCACCGCACTGAAGCCGGCCGCCGCGGCGAGCGCCGTCACCGCCGCCGCCTGCTGCGTGCGCGACAGCACGGGGCTGTCGAGCAGACGACGAAAATCGGCGCTCTCGCCGACCATCGTCTTCAGGGTCTTGAGGTCGCCCGCCACCTGGTCGAGCACCCCCTGGGCTTCGGCCAGCTCGAAAAGCGCGGTGGCATAGCGTTCGGCGATTACGCCAATGGTTTCGGATGGCACGCGGGCTGGTCCTCGGATATGGTCGAATACGCGGCTGCCTGAGACCGCAACTACTTGCTTTTCCACACCTTCCCGGCACATGGGCCAGAAGGCCCGGACAGTGCGTCGGTTAACTAGCACATCGGGTTTTGCGTTGCAAGGCACGCACTCCCCGTTCGGGCGGGTACACGCGACGCGAGCGGGTAGAGCGCGCGGCAAAGCCGCGATTTGTACCGGAAAATGTTCCTATGAAAACCACGGGCTTTGCCGGAACAAGACGCTTGGTCTCGGCCCCGTCTCGCACCCGTTCTGAACGACGGTTGCGTATATTATATTTGCCTGATCTAAATCTACAAAAATTTAAATCTACAAAAAGGTGTAGGGGTCGACATCCACCTTGACTCTTATTTGCCTTCCGCCATCGACCTTCGCGATCCATGCGCGTATCTCCGGCTGCAACGCGATGCTCCGCTTGGCCTTGACCAGGAAGCGGCGCCGATGGCGGCCGCGGAGAAGGGCCAAGGGGGCCGGCGCCGGTCCCAGCACCACCAGGCCGTCCGCGCGGGGGGCGGCGCGGGCCAGCCGGCGGCAATACTCCTCGACCTCGGCGGCATCGGGACCGGACACGATCAGCGCGGCCAACCGCCCGTAAGGCGGCATGCCGGCGGCGCGCCGGGCCTCGGCCTCGCTGGCGATGAACGCGTCCCGCTCGCCGGCCACCAACGCCCGGATGACCGGGTGGTCGGGCTCCCAGGTTTGCAGCAGCACCCGGCCGGGCCGTTCGGCCCGCCCCGAGCGGCCGGCGACCTGGGACAACAACTGGTGGGTCCGCTCCGCCGCCCGCAAGTCCCCGCCTTCCAGCCCAAGATCGGCGTCCACCACGCCCACCAGCGTCATCAGGGGGAAATGATAGCCCTTCGCGACGATTTGTGTGCCGACCACCACGTCCGCCTCGTGGGCTTCGATCCGGCGGACGATTTCCGCGGCGGCCGCCGGCCCGCCGACGGTGTCGGATGCCATCAGCGCCACCCGGGCGTCGGGGAAAAGCGCGGCGGTCTCCTCGGCGATGCGCTCGACGCCGGGCCCGCAGGCGGCGAAGCTGTCGTCCGCTCCGCATTGCGGGCATTCCGGCGGCTGGGCGATGGCGTAGCCGCAATGGTGGCAGACCAGGCGGCGGCCCTGGCGGCGGTGTTCGACCAGCCAGGCCGTGCAATGCGGGCAGTGGAGGCGGAACCCGCAGCCCCGGCACAGCGTCAGGGGCGCGTAGCCGCGGCGATTGAGGAAAAGCATGGCCTGTTCGCCGGCGGCCAGGGCTTCTTCCACCGCCCGCACCAAGGGGGGCGACAGCCAGCGTCCCCGGGGCGGAGGATCGCGGCGCAGGTCGACCGCCACCATCGCCGGCATGGCCGCCCCCGCGTGGCGGTCGGGAAGATGCAGCCGGCGATACCGGCCGGCCTGCACGTTCGCCAGGGTTTCCAGCGAGGGCGTGGCGGACGCCAGAACCACGGGAAAACCGCCCAGCATGCCCCGCACGACCGCCATGTCGCGGGCATGGTAGAGAACCCCCTCCTCCTGCTTGAAGGCGCCGTCATGCTCCTCGTCGACGACGATCAGCCCCAACTCGGGGTATGGCAGGAACAGGGCCGAGCGCGCACCCACGACGACCCGGGCCGCGCCGGTCGCGACGGAGCGCCAAGTGTCGCGGCGGCGCGCGTCGGACAGCTCCGAATGCCATTCGGCCGGAAGCACCCCGAAACGGGCGGCGAAGCGGCCCAGCCACTGCGCCGACAGGGCGATTTCCGGCAACAGCACCAACACTTGCCGGCCTTTGGCGAGCGCGGCGGCGACCGCCTCGAAATACACTTCCGTCTTGCCCGATCCGGTCACGCCGTCGATCACGGTGACGGAAAAGCCGGCTTCCAGCCCGCCCGCCAAGGCATCGGCCGCGTGGGCCTGAGCCGGGGACAGGACGGGCCCCGGCCGGGCGTGATCGGGCCGGGCGAACGCCGGGGGCGCGGGCAAATCCACCGTTTCCAGAACGCCCGCGGCGATCAGGCCCCTGACCACCGCGGACCCCACCCCCGCTTCGCGGGCGAGATCGGCAAGCGCCAAGGGCGGCAGTCCCAGCATCGCGTCAAGCACCCTGGCGCGGGCCGCGGTCGCCTTGAACGGCGGCGGATCGGCCACCCGGCGGCACGCCACCTGACCGCGCGCCGGCTCGATCGCCTCGGGAACGCTCATGGCCATCTTCAGCACCGCTCCCGGCGGCGAGAGCGTATATGCCGCCACCCAATCGACGAAATCGCGAACCACCTTCGGCAGGGGCGGGCAGTCCAGCCGGCGCAGGATAGGCTTCAGGCGGCGTTCGTCGACCTCACCGCATCCACCGCCCCATATCACCCCGATCATCTCGCGCCGCCCCAGAGGAACGGCGACGAAATCCCCGACGGCGGCACCCTCGCCCCCGACCCGATAGTCGTAGACGCCCACCAACGGCAGGGGCAGGAGCACCGCGACACGCGCGCCGGAAGAAAACCGTGTGGGAGAGTTGGCGACCGTATGAAGCATGGGCTATAAACTCTAGCCTTCGGTGGCCGTCAACAACAGACCAAGCATGCACGACCGGTTACGATCACGCCCATTTCCCGGCCAAGCGCGGCGGCGTTCGGCACACGGGCGGCGCGGCCGGCGCGGCTCCCATCCGCGGAAGAGGTGATCATGGCACGCAAGACTGACGACGCCACGTTGGCCGTCCCCCTTCCCCGCGAGGAGCAGGTGGTCGAATATCTGCGCCACCACCCCGATTTCCTTGTCCGCCACCCCGAACTGCTGATGACCCTGGCCCCGCCCTCGCGCTGGACGGAAGCCGGCGGAGTGGTGGACATGCAGGTGTTCCTGATCGAGCGCCTGCGCGAGGAAGTGGAAGACGTCAAGGGTGCCGCCGAACACCTCATCCGCACCAGCCGGTCCAACATGTCCACCCAGGGCCGCACCCATCAGGCGGTGATGGCTCTCCTGGGCGCGGAGACGATCGACGCGATCGCCGAGGCGGTTGGCGACGACCTTCCCAACCTGCTGGACGTGGACATCGCCACCCTGTGTCTCGAGGAGAGTGCGCATCCGGTCGCCGAGCTGGCCGCCACAGGCATCGGTCGCATCCCCGAGGGCAGCGTCGTCAAACTGCTGGGCGGCCGCAATCGCGAATGCGCGCTGTTCGAGGAGATGCCGGGCGACCCCATGCTGTTCGGCGATAGCAGCGCCCTGGTCCTGTCCTCGGCGGTGGTACGCCTGACGCCGGGCGGCCGCTGTCCGGAGGGGCTTCTGGCGTTGGGCTCCCGCCATGGGCGCACCTTCCATCCCGGCCAGGGCACCGAACTTCTCAGCTTCCTTGCCCGCGTGATCGAGAGCTGCCTGCGCCGCTTCCTGGCCTGACCGCGATGAACCGCGCGCCCATCCACTTCGCCGGCACCCCGGATCTGGTCGCGGCGGCGGACGCATGGATGGGCTGGCTTGCCGGCGAACGGCGCACCTCGCCCCACACGGTCGACGGATACGCGCGCGACCTCGCGGCCTTCGTGGCGTTCCTGGCCGATCACCTGGGCCAGGCCCCGGACCTCGCCGCGCTGGCATCCCTCGGCCCCACGGATTTCCGCGCCTTCCTGGCGCGGCGCGGCGGCGAGGGGCTGGCGCGTTCGTCGCTCGCCCGCGGCATGTCCAGCCTGCGCGGCTTCTTCCGGTTCCTCGACCGCCGGGGCCTCGTCCACAACCCCGCGCTCGCCACGGTGCGCAGCCCGCGGCCGCCCAAGTCGGTGCCGAAGGCCCTTGCCGCCGACGAGGCCCTGGAGGCGTTGTCGTGCGCGGGCGAACTCCACGATCAGCCTTGGCTGGCGGCCCGCGACGTCGCCATCTTCACCCTGCTCTACGGCTGCGGCCTGCGCCTGGGCGAGGCGTTGGCGCTGAACCACCGCGACGCGCCGCGCGACGATGCGATGGTGATCACCGGCAAGGGCCGCAAGCAGCGGCTGGTTCCGGTGTTGCCGGCGGTGCGCGAGGCGATCGCCGATTACGTGCGGCTGTGCCCGTACCGGCCCCGGCCCGATGCCCCCCTGTTCGTCGGCGCCCGCGGCGGCCGCCTCAACCCAGGCGTGGTGCAGCGGCAGATGCGCCGTCTGCGCGCCACGATCGACCTGCCCGATACGGCCACCCCCCATGCGCTGCGCCACTCCTTCGCCACCCACCTGCTTGCCGGCGGGGGCGATCTGCGGACCATCCAGGAATTGCTGGGCCATTCCTCCCTATCGACCACGCAGCGCTATACCGATGTGGATGCCACAAGGCTGGAGAGGGTCTATAAAGACGCTCACCCACGGGCGCGGCGTCCGGGCGGAACGCTGGCATGAGCCCGGTAGCCGGGCCGCCGGGGGCGTGATAGCCTCGCGGCGTGGGACGTAATCCACCGCACGCGTGCTCTCGACGCGGTTGCTTTTTTCCTCCCGCCCACCAAGCTCGAAACGGAAGCAAGGAGGTCCTCCCATGTCCGCTGCCGACACGCTGAATCTGCTATCGGATCTCGTCGCCACCGCCAAACGCGCGGGCGCCGATGCGGCCGACGCCGTGCTGGTGGATTCCGCATCCGTGTCCCTGGCCTGGCGGCTGGGGGAACTCGAACGCCTGGAACGCAGCGAATCGGGGGACATCGGCCTTCGCGTCCTGATCGGCCGGCGTCAGGCGATGGTCTCGTCCTCGGACCGCTCGGAATCGGCCCTGGCGGAGCTGGTGGAACGTTGCGTGGCCATGGCCCGCACCGTTCCCGAGGATCCCTTCGCCGGTCTGGCGGAGCCGGGACAGCTGGCGGCCACCTTCCCCGATCTCGATATCTGCGACCCGGTCGAACCGTCCGCCGAAACCTTGGTGGACATGGTGCGCAGGACCGAGGACGCCGCCCGCTCGGTGGAGGGCGTGACCAATTCCGACGGCGCGGAAGCGGGATGGGGACGGTCGTCGGTGGCGTTCGTCGGCAGCAACGGCTTCGCTCACAGCTACGCTTTCACCCATTGTTCGCTGTCGGCGAGCGTCCTAGCCGGGGATTCGAGCACCGGCATGGAGCGCGACCATGATTACACCACCGCCGTCCACATGGCGGACCTGCGCTCGCCCGAGGATGTCGGCCTGGAGGCCGGACGGCGAACGGTGGCACGCCTGGGATCGCGCAAGGTCAAGACCTGCAAGGTGCCCGTGGTCTACGACCCCCGGGTGGCGCGGAGTCTGGCCGGGACCCTGGCCGGAGCGATCAACGGGGCGGCCATCGCGCGCGGAACCAGCTTCCTGAAGGACAGCATGGGAGAACGGGTGTTCGCTCCCGGCATCCGCGTCGTCGACGACCCCCATCGCCACCGCGGCTTGCGCTCGCGGCCATGCGACGGCGAGGGATTGCCGACCCGGCCCATGGCTGTGATCGAGGACGGCATGCTGACCACCTGGCTGCTGGATCTGCGGTCGTCGCGGCAGCTAAAACTGGCGCCCACCGGCCACGGCAGCCGGGGCACCGCCTCTCCGCCCAGCCCCTCGGCCAGCAACTTCTACATAGATGCCGGCCCTGTGACGGTGCAGGAACTGATCGGCGACATCAGCCACGGTCTCTATGTGACCGAGGCCTTCGGCCATGGCATCAACATGGTCACCGGCGATTATTCCCGGGGAGCCGCCGGATTCTGGATCGAGGGCGGTGAGATCGCCTACCCGGTCAGCGAGATCACCATCGCGGGCAACATGAAGGACATGTTCCTCAATCTGACGCCGGCCAACGACCTGGTCTTCCGCTACGGCATCGACGCCCCGACCATCCGCATCGACGGGCTGACACTCGCGGGCCGGTAACTTTTCGGGATAGGGCTCAGGCAGGGCTGTTCAGTTCTGATGCTGTCATCCCGAGAGAGAGGAGCGACCGAGGGATCTTTCACGCGAAGGTGCCTGAAAGATTCCTCGCCTTCGGCTCGGAATGACAACGAGGGATACGTCACGAGCCGTGCACTGAACAGCCCTGAAGGTTCAGGGGCGGAACGCGAGGGCGCTGGAATGCTTGGTGCCAAAACACTGGCCATCGGAGGGCTCGTCGCCACCCTCCTCGCCACCGGATGCGATTCCGTCTATCCCACCACCGGCCAGATTCTCGGGACCCTCGGCGGCACCGGTCTGGGCGCCGCCATCGGCGACATCACCAGCAGCACCCTTCAGGCGACCGCCACCGGCGCGGCGATGGGCGCCCTGGTCGGCTTGGCCATCGGCAGCTTCGCCGACCCACCCGCCCGGGTGAAGGCGACCGCCGCCACCATCCAGGCCGCCGAAACGGGCGATGTCGGCCAGCCGGTCGCCTGGAGCACCGATAAATCATCCGGCGAAGTCATCCCCACGGGGGCCGCCTACGAGGACCACGGCCGTTCCTGCCGCCCGCTCCACCAGGAATCCACATCCCGCGGCGACACGACCAGCCGGGACGTGATCGCCTGCGGTACCGCCGATGGTATGTGGGAGGTGGTGGACGCCCGCCCCGGCGACGACGGGCGCTAACCTCGTCCACCCATCCGTTCCGCCACGGGCAGGAACTCGGCGACCACCGCGTCGTAAAGCGACCGCTTGAACGGAACGATCAACGGCGGGATGTCCGGCAGCGGCATCCACCGCCAGGCCGAGAATTCGGGATGCTCGGTGGCGATGTCGATATCGGCGTCGGTGCCGAGAAAGCGGAAGGCGAACCACTTCTGCCGCTGCCCCCGGTAGCGTCCGCCCCAGAACCGTTCGGCCAAGTCGGCCGGAAGGTCGTAGGCGATCCACTCCGCGGTCTCGGCCAGCAATTCGGCCTTGCCGGTGCCGATCTCCTCTTTCATCTCCCGCAGGGCGGCGATCAGCGGCGTTTCGCCCGCGTCGATGCCGCCTTGCGGAAACTGCCAGGCGGGCTCGGGCGTATCGTTGCGCTGCGCGACGAAGGCATGCCCCCGGCTGTCGAGGAGGACGATGCCCACTCCCTCCCGATAGGGACGACGCTCGGAGGATTGGGCTTCGGTCATGGTTTTCCCGCTGGGCTGACAACGGACGACACCGGCGCGGCCACCGCCCCTTCGCCCGCCAGTCCCCCAATCCAAGACCCGAGCCGGTCCAACGTCAAGGGGCTGGCGGAGGCGAGCAGGACCACCGGCTGCGGGCTCTTGGCGGCTTTCAGCGCCGCGGCGAGACGCTGGTCGATGGCCTCCCGCCAAGGGTCCCGATCGACCACCAGGCTGATGGCGGTAGCAGCCGGCGCCTGGGCCCCAGCCGTGCCGGCGCCGACATACAGGAGGCCGCGCTGGCGCAGCGCCGCCAGAACGGGAGCGAGTTGCCCCGAGCCGGTGAAGGCCGACGGCGGAGCGACGACGCCAACGGCGCCCGGAGCGGCGGCCAGAATCTTCTCCAGGTGGGCGATGTTGTCCTGCTGGGCGGCCGTCGCGGACAGGCCGAGGGGCCCCGGATCGCTCGCCCCGTCGCGGGCCACCGGCAGCACCACCAGCACCTCGTGGCCAACGCCGCGCGCCTTCCGGATCCAGGCGGCAAGATCGGGGGCGTACGGGCTGAACGCCAAGGATACGTCCGGCGGCAAACGGGTAATGGCCGCCTCGGTACCCTCCCGGTCCAGCCCCAAATCGGCGATCACCACCGCTACCTTCGGCGCGTCGGACGCTCCGGCGAAGGGACGGGAATAGACGCGCCAGGGTTGCCGGCCGTCGGCGGCGACCACCGGCAGCAGATCGCCATTGGCGGATTTGGCCAGCAGGTCCTGGACCGGCGCCGGCGCCAACGGTTTGCCCTGCGGCAACGGCGGCAACGCGGCATAGGACGGCGGCGGCCCCGCCGGCCGGTCGGATGGCGGCGGAGCCGCCGCCATGGCCAGTGGCGCGGCGATGGCCGGCGCGGGAGCCGCGGTCCTTGGCGGCATCTGCCCGGGGGGCTGGGCCGCGGCGACGGGCGCGGAATCCGCCGGGGTCCCCTTATCGGCCGGAGGCTTGGCGAGCCCGCCGGGCGGCGTCAGCAATTCTCCCGCCGATGTGGGTTGAGAGGGCTGGGCGCCGGGCAGCGCAAGCGCCAGTTTCGCCCGGCCGGGATCGTCCACGTCCAGAAAGCCGATGATGTCGCGGAGGTCGACGCTGGATAGGAAATAGGCGGCGGCGCCCAGTCCCCCACCCAACGCCAGGACCACGACGACGGTCAAAACTTGCCGGACGCTGAACGCGGATCGGCCGGTCGGGGTTGGCGCCCCGACCGGCCTCACGAAATCGTCCTCGTCCAGCGTCAGCATCGGCCGCGCTAATTGGCCGAGGCCGTCGGCGCCCGGAACAGCGACAGGCCATGCAGCAAGTCGAGCGCGCGCGCCATCTGATAGTCCTGGCTCGGGTCGCCCATCTTGATGGCCGCCAACGCCGCCAGGCCGCTGAGCGGCTTGCCGGCATCGGCGCCGTCCCCGGAGGGAGCCTTCATGTCCGGCGCTATGATCGGCGACACCGGAACCGCCGGCGCGGCCTTGGACTGATCACCCTTGCCGTCTTTGCCGCCCGGCTTCGTCTTGCCGTCCGGGTTGGGGAGCGCCCCGTGAAGATGGGCTTCGGCCCGCCGTTCGCTTTCGGGCACGGCGATGGGTTCGACCTTGGACTGCAACACCTTGATGTCCGGCTGGATGCCGACCGCCTGGATCGACCGCCCCGACGGGGTGTAATAGCGGGCGGTGGTGAGACGGATCGAACCGTGGCCCGGCAGCGGGATCAGCGTCTGGACCGAGCCCTTGCCGAACGACCGCGTCCCGAGCAGGACGGCGCGGTGGTGGTCCTGGAGGGCGCCGGCGACGATTTCCGAAGCCGAAGCGGAACCGTCGTTGATCAGCACCACCAGCGGCAGGCCGTCGGCGATATCGCCGGGATGGGCGAAGAACCGCTGCGTATCTTCGGGCCGGCGCGACCGGGTCGAGACGATCTCGCCCTTGTCGAGGAAGTCGTCGGAAACGGCGATGGCCTGGTCCAGAAGACCCCCGGGATTGTTGCGCAGGTCGATGATGTAGCCAGCGAGATTCTTGCCGATCTGTTTCTTGAGATCGGCGATGTTGCGGCGCAGGTCGGCATCGGTCGTCTGCGAGAACTGGGTGATGCGGATGTATCCGATGTCGCCTTCGGCGTGGGAGCGCACGGTCTGGATCTTGATGACCGCGCGGGTCAGCTTGACGTCGAACGGCTCGGCCCCGGCCCGGCGAATGGTCAGGCGGATGTCCGTATTGGGGGCGCCCCGCATCCGATCCACGGCATCGGACAGGGTAAGCCCCTGCACGGGCTCGCCATCCAGATGCGTGATGTAGTCGCCGGGCTGGATGCCGGCGCGGAAGGCGGGGGTGTCGTCGATGGGCGACACCACCTTGACCCAGCCGTTTTCCATCGTCACCTCGATGCCGAGGCCGCCGAATTCGCCCTTGGTATTGATATCCATGTCGCGCGAATTCTTCGGGTTCAGGTAGCCCGAATGAGGATCGAGCGACGACAACATTCCGTTGAGCGCAGCCTCGATCAGATCCTCGTCGTTGACCGGCTCGACGTATTCCGTTCGAACCTTGTCAAAGACGTCGGCGAACAGCTCCATGAGCTTGTAGGTATCCTTGCTTTCCGCGGCATGGGCCGGGGCGGCGAAAGGCATCGTCGACAGAAGCGCTATGGCGCTCGCCGAAATGAGGGTCTTACGGATCATCCACGAACCTTACTTTTTTGAGCCGAGAGCCAAGGCAAGGGGTTAACCGGCTGGCCGTCATGGCGCAGTTCGACATAAAGGGCCGGTCTGACATCGTCCCGTCCCATCACGCCGACCGGCTCGCCAGCCACGAGGCGCTGACCGACAGCGACGTCGATCCGGGCCATCCCCGCGAGCAGCGTATGATAGCCCTCGCCGTGTTCGATGATCAAGAGCAGGCCGTACCCGCGAAAAGGCCCGGCGAAGACCACTTGACCGTCGTATGGGGCAATGACCTGCGCATCCCTTCGGGTCTGGATGGTAATACCTTTGGCCACATGGCCGATTTCGCTGGCCTGGCCGAACCGGCCCACCACCTTTCCGCGCGCAGGGAACGCAAGGCGGCCGCGCGCCAGGCTGAACGGCTTGTCCATCGCGAGGGGGCCGGCCGCCGCTTCGCGGGCGGCCGTCTCGGCATCGCGGGAGGCGTTCTGGGCGGCGATTTCCTTCTCCCGCGCCGCGACCTGGGCCTGCAATTCGGCCTGATGGGCGGCCGCGACCTGGGCCGTCTGCCGGTCCTGGTGCTCCTCCTCGGCCTTGCGCGCGGCGACCTCGGCATCGCGGGCAGCCTTCTGCGCGGCCGCCTCCGCCTCTTGCGCCGCCTTGCGCGCGGCGCGTTCCGCAGCGACCTTGGCCGCCGCCTCGGCGATGCGGCGCTGGCGCTCTTCGTCGAGGCGCCGCAGAAGATCGCGCATGTCCTGGGCCTCGGCGGCAAGCTGGTCGACGCGCTGCTCCGCCACTTCGGTCTCGGCCTGGGCGGCGGTCTGAATCTGCGCCTTGCGTTCGTAAAGGTCCTTCAGACGCTGGTGCTCCGCTTCCAGCCGGCTGGTGGTAGCGGTGATCTTGCGCTTCTGCTCACCGATTTCCGCACGCAACTGGGCCAAGGCCTCGATCTCGCCGCGCAGGTCCTTGACCGATTGCTCGATCTGGGGGACGGCCGCACGCAGAAGGATGGCCGAGCGGACGGTGTCGGCCGGGCTCTGGGGTTGGGCGATCAGCGCTTCGGTCGGCCGCCACGCCAAACGCTGCAAGGCCGTCAACACCCGCGTCATCTGCGACGACCGCCGCTTGAGCGCTTCGGCCTTTTCGGCCTCCGACGCCTTCAGATCGGCCATCTGGCTTTCCAGGTCGGACAGGACGTCCTCGCTTTCCTGGGCGGCGCGGGCGGCCGCCACCATGTCGCCGCGTATGTGGTCCATCTCGTCGGCGAGATCGCGGGCCTTTTTCCGGATCTCTTCCCGTTGCTCCTGGCTCTTTTCGAGCTGCCGCTCCAAGGCATTGAGGCGCTGCCCGGTGGCGGCGGCATCGGCCGGAGACGGCGGGGAGGAATCCGGAATCGGCGCCTGCGCGGAAGCCGCCGGGGGGGGGTCGCCGGGGGATTGCGGAGACTGAGCGAACGCTGGCGAACCCTGCGCCATCAGCAGGGCGGCGACGAGGGCGGCCCGATCAGCCCGCCGCACGACGCCGATCCGCCGCGGCCGGCATCCGCCGGATCAGACCATGACCGGTCATTTCCGCAGGCGGTTCGATACCCAGCAGCGACAGAAGGGTGGGGGCGACATCCGCCAGACGCCCATCGTCGAGCCCCGCCGCCCAGGCCGGCGGATTGACCAGCACCGCGTCCACCGGCCCCGTCGTGTGGGCGGTGTGCGGCTGGCCGGTCTCGGGATCGCGCATCATCTCGGCATTGCCGTGATCCGCGGTCACCAGCATCGTGCCGCCGACACCCGTCAGCGCCTCTTCCAGCCGGCCGAGACAGGAATCCACCGTTTCCACCGCCGCGATGGCCGCATCGAGCATGCCGGAATGGCCCACCATGTCCCCGTTGGCGTAATTGACGACGATGACGTCGTACTTGCCCGACCGGATCGCCGCCACCAGCCGGTCGGTGACCTCGGGCGCGGACATTTCCGGCTGAAGATCGTAGGTCGCCACCTTTGGGCTGGGGACCAGGATACGGTCCTCGCCAGGGAAGACCTGCTCGCGCCCGCCATTGAAGAAGAAGGTGACGTGGGCATACTTCTCGGTCTCGGCGATGCGCAACTGGGTGAGCCCCGCCTCGCACACCACTTCGCCGAAAATGTGGGACAGGCTTTCCGCCGGGAACAGCGTCCCAAGGAAGGCGTTCAGTTCCTTGGAATATTCCGACAAGCCAAGGCGTACCGCCCAACGGACCGTCTTGGGCCGGTCGAACCCGGAAAAGCCGGGATCGACCAGGGCACCAAGGATCTCACGGGCGCGGTCGGCACGGAAATTGCCCATCAGCAGCCCGTCGCCGTCCGCCATCCCGGCATAGCCGGCCACCACCGTCGGCAGGACGAACTCGTCGGTCTTTCCGGATTCATAGGACTGGACGACCGCCGCCGTCGCATCGGGCGCGGTCAGGCCCCGTCCCCGGACCAACGCGTCGTAGGCGAGCGTCACCCGGTCCCAGCGCTTGTCGCGGTCCATGGCGTAATAGCGCCCCGACACGGTGGCGATGCGCACGTCGCAGCCCGCCGTCTCGGCTTCGAACCGGGCGATGTAGTCCTTGGCGCTGGACGGTGGCGTGTCGCGGCCGTCCAGGAAGGCATGCACCCGCACCGGCACGCCCTGGCCGGCGGCGATGCGCGCCAGCGCCGCCAGATGCGTCTGGTGGGAATGAACCCCGCCGGGACTCACCAGCCCCATCAGGTGGAGGACGCCGCCCGACGCCTTGATCCGGGCGATCCCGTCCAGCAGCACGGGATTGGCGGCCAAGGAGCCGTCGGCGACTGCCGCGTCGATGCGCGGCAGATCCTGCATCACGACCCGGCCCGCCCCCAAATTCATGTGGCCGACTTCGGAATTGCCCATCTGACCGTCGGGCAGACCGACGGCCAGGCCGGAGGTGGCGAGCATTGCATGCGGGTAGCGGGCGATGAAGCGCCGCCAGTTGGGGGCGTTCGCCAGTGCGATCGCGTTGTCCCGCCGCTCATCGCGGTGGCCCCAGCCATCGAGGATGCAAAGGACGACCGGCCGGGGGCGCTGCGGATCGGGACGCGCAGAAAGGTGGGAGGCGTCGTTCGTCATGTCGGAGCCATTGTACGCCATTTGATGCTGCACCGCCACGCACGCCAGCGGGGGGCCGGACCTACGCCTTGTTGCAGCGCAAAACCCTCCTTAGGAGTAGGGCGGACGCGCCTCCGCGGCCGTTGCCCATCATGTGCGGGGGGCCAGCAGCCCCCGGGCGACAACCTGTGCCTGGATCTCGGCCGCACCCTCGAAGATATTGAGGATGCGGGCGTCGCAGAGTATCCGGCTGATCGGATATTCCTCGGCATAGCCATTGCCGCCGTGGACCTGGAGGGCATTGTCGGCGTTGGCCCAGGCCACCCGGGCGGCAAGCAGCTTGGCCATGCCCGCCTCGATGTCGCAGCGGCGCTCGCTGTCCTTTCGGCGTGCCGCGTGATAGGCGAGCTGACGCGCCACCATGGTCTCCACCGCCATCCAGGCGATCTTGCAGGCCACCCGCGGGAACGCGTAGATCGGCTTGCCGAACTGGACGCGCTCGTTGGCATAGCGCCGGCCCGCCTCCATCGCCGCCTGGGCGACGCCGACGGCGCGAGCCGCCGTCTGGATGCGCGCGCTCTCGAAGGTGGCCATCAACTGCTTGAAACCTTGCCCTTCGGCTCCCCCCAGCAGGTTGGCGGCGGGAACCTCGAAGCCATCGAAGGCAAGCTCGTATTCCTTCATGCCCCGGTAGCCCAGGACCTTGATCTCGCCGCCGCTCATGCCCTCGGCCGGAAACGGGTCCCGATCGGTGCCGCGCGGCTTTTCCGCCAGCAGCATCGACAGGCCGCGCCAATCCTGGCTGGCCGGGTCGGTGCGCACCAGCAGCGTCATGAGGTCCGAACGGCTGGCATGGGTGATCCAGGTCTTGCCGCCCGTCACCCGGTAAACCTCGCCGTCACGCACCGCGCGGGTCCTGAGCGCGCCGAGGTCCGAGCCGGTGTTGGGCTCGGTGAAGACGGCGGTGGGCAGAATTTCGCCGGAGGCGATCTTGGGCAGCCAGGCGCGCTTCTGGTCCGGCGTGCCGCCGAGCCGGATCAGCTCGCCCGCGATTTCGGAACGCGTTCCCAGGCTGCCGACGCCGATGTAGCCGCGCGACAATTCCTCGGTCACCACGCACATGGCGGTCTTGCCCAACCCCAGCCCGCCGTATTCCTCGGGCAGGGTGAGGCCGAACACGCCCATTTCGGCGACCCCCTCGACCACGTCCATGGGAATCAGCTCATCCTTGAGGTGCCATTCGTGGGCATGGGGCGCGACCTTTTCCTCGACGAAACGCCGGAACTGGTCGCGAACGATCTCCAGCGTCTCGTCGCCCAGGCCCGCATCGCCGAAATGGTTGCCGTCGCGGATCAGCGCGGCGATGCGCAGGCGCACCGCGGCGCTGTTGCCCTCCCGGCGCAACCGGTTTCCCTCATCCGATTGGTGGCGATGACTGACGGCCGCGCCGAGGCCGAGGTCCGACGGGCGGATCATCTCTCCCTGGCTCATGGGGATGCCGCCATGGATCTGCGCCAGATACTCGCCGAACGCCGACTGAAGGAGCAGGGATTCCAGCTCCCCGAGACGGCCGGCGCCACCCAGCCGGCGAGCCCAGCCCAGCATCTGGTCCAGCGCCTCGACATAGGTGGTCATCCAGGCGAAGCCGTGCGCGGCCTGCTGGTTTTCCTCGAGCCGGGCGGCATCGATGCCGTTGCCGCCCGTCACCATCGCGGCGACGGATTCCCTGGCCGCGCCGTGGAGGCCCCGCAGGGCCGCCAGGGCCGCCTCACAGGTTTCCAGCAGGTCGGGAAGCAGGACGGCGCTCATCGGGACACACTCCTCCGGCTGGCTGCGGACACCGAACCACGAACAAGGGTCAACCCGCCTCGACGCAATCCTCCAGGGAGTAGCGGCCGGGCTTCAGGGCCTGCACCAGCACCGCCATGTTGCCGGGCTTGTGCTCGTTGCGGAGCATTTTCATGTGGGCCTTGGGGATGTCCTCCCAGGCGAACACCTCGGACATGCACGGGTCGATGCGCCGCTCGACAACCAGCTGGTTGGCCTGCGACGCCTGCATCAGGTTGGCGAAATGGCTGCCCTGGATGCGCTTCTGGCGCATCCATACGAAACGGGCATCGAAGGTGAGGTTGTAGCCGGTCGTCCCGGCGCAGAACACCACCATGCCGCCGCGCTTGACGACGAAGCAGGACACCGGAAACGTCGCCTCGCCCGGGTGCTCGAAGACGAAATCCACGTCGATGCCCTTGCCGGTGACGTCCCAGATGGCCTTGCCGAAGGCGCGGACCTTCTTCATGTACTCGCCGTAGCCGGCGACGTCGTCCACATCGGGAAGCTGGCCCCAGCAATCGAAGTCCTTGCGGTTGATGATACCCTTGGCGCCCAGGCTCATCACGAAATCGCGCTTGTCCTCCTCCGAGATGACGCCGATGGCGTTCGCTCCGGCGACGGCGATGAGTTGGACGGCCATCGACCCCAGCCCGCCGGCGGCCCCCCACACCAACACGTTGTGGCCGGGCCGCAGGATGTGGGGACGGTGGCCGAACAGCATCCGGTAAGCGGTCGCCAGCGTCAGGGTGTAGCAGGCGCTTTCCTCCCAGCTCAGATGCTTGGGCCGCGCCATCACCTGCTGGGATTGGATGCGGGCGAACTGGGCGAAGGAGCCGTCGGGAGTTTCGTAGCCCCAGATGCGCTGGCTGGGCGAGAACATCGGGTCGCCACCGTTGCATTCCTCGTCGTCGCCATCGGTCTGGTTGCAGTGAACCACCACCTCGTCGCCGATTTTCCAGCGCTTCACCTTCGCGCCCACCTTCCAGACGATGCCCGAAGCATCCGAACCGGCGATGTGATAGGGCGCCTTGTGATAATCGAAGGGGGACACCGGACGGCCGAGCGCGGCCCAAACGCCGTTGTAGTTGACGCCGGCGGCCATTACCATGATCAGCACCTCGTGGGGGTCGATCTCGGGGGTGTCGACCACCTCCACCAGCATGGCGGTATTCGGATCGCCGTGGCGCTCGCGCCGGATGGCCCAGGCGTACATCCGCTTCGGCACATGGCCGAGCGGCGGAATCTCACCGATTTCGTAGAGATCCTTGGTCTCCGGCTCCGGCCGGATGTCCACCACCTTGGCGGCTTCACTCATACCCGCAACTCCTTACATCCTGATCCCGCCCTGCGAGACCGGGACCCTCGGCCATCACTCCATTTGGGGGCGAGGATGGTTCCTCGCGACCCTCGACCCCCCCATCCGAATAGGTATCAGACCCCCACTAAAGGTCTATTTTTCTCCTCCACCCTCGGGCGGTTTTGGCCGGGTGTTGTAGCGCCTTGCGTCTTTCTTCGCAATGCACAAAATGATGATTTATTGCGTCACTCCGAACTGGTAGGAACCTTTTGGTTATCGGCGTCTTTTCCGGAGAGACTATGCTGCAATGCCGCGATGGGGAGTGAACAAACCATGACATCGGCCCAAAAAGCCCGGACAACCCGCGAGAAACCCTGGCTTTTTCGCACCTATTCGGGACACAGCTCCGCCGGGGAAAGCAACCGGCTGTTCCGCACGAATTTGGCCAAGGGCCAAACCGGGCTGTCCGTGGCGTTCGATCTCCCCACTCAAACGGGTTACGATTCGGATCACCCGTTAGCGCGGGGCGAGGTCGGCAAGGTGGGTGTGCCGGTCTGCCATATCGGCGACATGCAGGCGTTGTTCGAGGGTATCCCGTTGGGTACGACCAACACCTCGATGACCATCAACGCGCCCGCGGCCTGGCTGCTGGCGCTCTACATCGCCACCGCCGAGCGCCAGGGGATCGACCGGAGATCCCTGAGCGGAACCACCCAGAACGACGTCATCAAGGAGTATCTGTCGCGCGGGACCTACATCTTCGCACCGCAGCCCAGCCTGAAGCTGACGGCCGACGTGATCGCCTTCGCCGTCCGCGAGGTTCCCAAATGGAACCCCATCAACGTCTGCTCCTACCACCTGCAAGAGGCCGGGGCGACGCCCGACCAGGAACTGGCCTATGCGCTCGCCACGGCGATCGCGGTGCTGGACACGGTCAAGGCCCAGGGGGGGATTCCCGAAGCCGGGTTCGGCGCGGTGGTCGGCCGCATGAGCTTCTTCGTCAACGCCGGCATCCGCTTCATCACCGAAATGTGCAAGATGCGGGCCTTCACGTCCCTGTGGGATGAGATCACCCACGACCGTTACGGAATCGCCGACGAGAGCCTCCGGCGCTTCCGCTACGGCGTGCAGGTGAATTCCCTGGGCCTCACCGAACCGCAACCCGAAAACAACGTCTACCGCATCCTTCTGGAAATGCTGGCGGTGGTGCTGTCCAAGAACGCGCGGGCGCGGGCGGTGCAATTGCCGGCCTGGAACGAGGCCCTGGGCCTGCCGCGCCCGTGGGACCAGCAATGGTCCCTCCGGCTCCAGCAGATCGTCGCCTACGAGACCGACTTGCTGGAATACGGCGACATTTTCGACGGCGCCGGAGTGATCGCCGACACGGTGGCCGAACTGATGACGGCGGCCCGGGGCGAGTTGGCGCACATCGAGGCCATGGGCGGCGCCATCGCCGCCGTGGAATCCGGCTACATGAAGCAAAGGCTGGTGGAAGCCAACGCGGCCCGTATCGCCGCCATCGAAGCGGGCGAACAGGTGGTGGTGGGTGTCAATCGCTGGACGGAGACCGAGGAAAGCCCGCTCGCCATCGGCGGCGGTGGCGTCCTCACCATCGACCCCCAGGCGGAAGCGGAGCAGATCGCACGGCTGCACGCGTTCCGGCAGGCGCGGGACGGCGGCGCCGTCGTCAGGACACTGGCCGATTTGCGGGCCGCGGCGACCGAGGGCCGCAACATCGTGGAACCCTCGATCGCCTGCGCCCATGCCGGCGTGACCACGGGAGAATGGGCCGAGACCTTGCGGGGTGTCTTCTCCGAATACCGGGCCCCCACCGGCATCGCCCGCGCCGTCGCGCATGCCACGGGCGACCGCGTCGCCGACGTGCGCCGCCGGGTGGAGGACGTCTCCGCCGCGCTGGGCCGCCGCATCAAGATGCTGGTGGGCAAGCCGGGACTGGACGGACATTCCAACGGCGCCGAGCAGATCGCCGTGCGCGCCCGCGATGTCGGCATGGAGGTGGTCTACGAGGGCATCCGCACGACATGCGCCCAGTC
>JAJZVW010000051.1 GCA_021847015.1 Pseudomonadota bacterium
AGGCCATGGCCGAACTTACACCGACCATTGCCGAGCAACTTCAACCCGCGATCCCACCCAAGGCCGCCTGAGCAATGACTACCTCAGCGTGTGCCAGAATTTACACCCGCTTGACGGACGCTATCGGAGCGTCAGCGACGAGGAACCTTTTGGGCAGGGTGCAAGAAATGCCTCAATATTCCGCGTGCAGGCGGATGCCGAAGACGTTGACCGGGCCGCGAGCTTGGTTGTAGCCCGGGTTGTTGATGAACTGATAGTCGAAGGTCACCGTCAGCGGTTCGGCCACGGCGAGGGCGTAATAGGCTTCGACATCGGTCTCCTCGCCATAATCCAGCGCTCCGTCCCCCAGCAGCAGGGTGGTGCCGCCGGCCGCCAGGAAATCCCGGTGGGCCTGGGTGATGGCGTTCACCGCGGTGCCGATTCCGATCGTGTCGTCCTTGCGGCCCCAGCGTCCGCCTTTCAGGCTGATGCCGGCCTGGGCGCTGCGGTCCACGTCGGTGTAGCCCCATTCCTCGTTGCGGCCGTTGTTCCACGACAGGCGCGTGAAGGCGCCCAAATCCTCGGCCACCTCCTGTTCCAGGTTGAGGACGACGCCGAACTTCTCGTGCCCGGGCACCCGGGTCGATGCCATGGCGGCGTTGATGTCCTCGCCCTTCGCGGCCAGGGCCAGGGCGTCGCGGTAATTGCCCATGGGGCCGTTGGTGTAGAAGCCCAGCAGCCGGGTCTTGCCGGGATGGCCGTCGATGGCGTAGCCCTTTTCGATCTCCAGGTCGTGGCTCATGGACGCCGGGGTCTTGATGGGCGTCTCGATGCCGTTGAAGACGGCCGGTATCGCGAAGGCGCCGTAGCGCACGGCCCAGCCCGGCTGGTCGAGTTCGAGCACCGCGCCGTGGGTGTAGCCGTGCGCGTTGCCGGGAACGTCCCAGGCCGCACCCTCCCACAGGGCCCAGTTGGTGAAGTCGCGGCGCGGGTCGTTGGCGTAGGCGTTGTTGTCGAAGAAATCGGTGGCCGCCATCTGGCCGACGGTGACGCTGAAGCGCGAGACGTCGCGCCACCCGGCAAGCTGGTTCTCCCCGTCCGCGACCCATTCGCGCCCGCCGCCGAACCCGAAGCTCTGCCGGATGTAATAGCGGGCGAGGTAATAGATGGGATGCACGAAGCCGCCCTTCTGCGCCTCGCCGTTGGGAAAGCCGGCGACGCCGAAGGTGTGGCTGAAGCCGAAACCCTGCGCCGATTCCGGGTCCACGTAGATCTCCGCGCCCGTCCACGGCCGCACCCCCAGGAACGCCGTCGCCGAAATGGTCTCGCGCGACTGGAAGCCGGCGGCCAGGCTGTTGGGGCCGGAATAGGCCGCGGGGAAGGTCGGGTGGATCTGCTCGGTGAGCGTGCTTTGGATGTGGGCGTTCCAGTCCTGCTCGGTCTGGCCGCCGGCCTCATCGGCCAACGTTCCCTGCGGCGACAGATACGGCACCGGCGCGATCGCCAGGACCGCCAGCGATCGGCGGATGGTGCGTCCCCAAATCATCGTCCCCCCCTCGAATCGCGTAATTGCGAGCGGTTCGCATTCGTAATGGTGAATGGCTGGCGGCGCAAGCGCGCGCGGGCCCGCCCCGTTTGAGCCCCGGTTCCACCATGTACCCGTTCCCCCGATCGGAAACAACACCGACAAAAAGAAATTTTTCATGAAGGGCCGCCTGGAAGGGGATGGTGAAAGTTGGTTGTAAGGCGGAGGGGATAGAAGGCGGCCTGACCGCGCCCGGACGGGCGCCTGCCCGAAAAGACAGACCCCTTTCGGGGGCGCCCGCGGGTCTGGAGAGGACGATGGCCGACCAGAAATCGATTTTCCCTGTGCTTCGCGATTACGGCGCATCGCCCTGGCGGAAGCGTCTTCTTCTGCTTGGCGCCCTGGCCTCGCTGCCGGCTTTGGGCTTTTTCATCGTCACGGGTCTTTTCCGCCATCCGGCGCCCACCGCCGAGGCCAGCGTGGTGCCGACCCGGCCCGGTGTGTTCCAGGCCACCGAGGCCCAATGGGAGGGGCTGGGGATCGCCCCGGTGCGAACCCTGCCGTTCCAGTCCGAGGACGAGACCGACGGCAAGATCGCCAACGACGACGACGTCACCACTCCGGTGTTTTCACCCTTCTCGGGGCGGGTCACCAAGGTGTTCGCCAAGGCGGGCGACCGCGTCGAGGCGCGGGCGCCGCTGCTCGCCGTCGAGGCCACCGAGATCATCCAGGCCCAGAACGACCTCGTTTCCGCCGCTGCCGCCGCCGCCACCGCGCGGGCGCAGTTCGAGCTGGCGAAAACGGCCGAGAAGCGCCAGCACGAGCTGTACCTGGCCAAGGGTGGCGCCCTCAAGGACTGGCAGCAAGCCCAGGTCGATCTGGCCAACGCCCAGGGCACCCAGAGAACGGCGGAGATCGCCCTGGCCACCGTGCGCAACCGGCTGCGCATCCTGGGCAAGACCGACAAGGAGATCGAGGCCATCGAAACCGCGCCCGAGACGGCGCCGATGACCCCGGAGGCGGTCCTGTCGGCCCCCATCGGCGGAACCGTGATCCAGCGGCAGGTGGGGGTGGGCCAGTACATCAACAGCGCCGCCAACGGCGGCGGCGCGGTGTTCGCCATCGGCGACCAGTCCAAGGTCTGGCTGGTCGCCAACGTGCGCGAGACCGACGCGCCGGCCATGCGGGTCGGCGAGCCGGTCGAGGTGACGGTGCTGGCCTTCCCCGGCCGCGTCTTCAAGGCCCGGCTCACCTACGTGGCCCCCGCGCTCGATCCCGCCACGCGCAGGCTGCCGGTGCGGGCCGAGGTCGAGAACCCCGACGGGGCGCTGAAGCCGGAAATGTTCGCGAGCTTCCGCATCATCACCGGCGAGGCCAACCAGTCGCCGTCGGTGCCCGAAGACGCGGTGATCTACGAAGGCGACACCGCCCGCGTCTGGGTGGCCCACGACGACCGCTCGCTCACCTTGCGGTCCATCCGCACCGGCCGCAGCAGCGGCGGCATGGTCGAGGTGCTGTCCGGCCTGGAGGCCGGCGAGAAAGTGGTGACCAGCGGCGCGCTGTTCATCGATCGCGCCGCCAAGGCCGACTGAGATGCGGCTCGGGAACCTTCCCCCATGCCGCCGGAAAGACCCCTCGGCTGCGCTCGGCACGACAAAGCGATTTCGTCATTCCGACCGGGCGCCAGCGAGGGGAGGGATCTTTGGTCCGAAGCGGCCCGGAAAATCGTCCGGTTGCGCCCAGGGCGACGGCAAAGCGCATGACGAGACCTGCTGAATGAACAAGATCGTCGCCTTCGCGCTGAGGCAGCGCATCCTCATGGTTGTCGGGTTGTGCGCCCTGTTCGCCGCCGGGATCGCCGGCTTCATGAGGCTGAACATCGAGGCCTATCCCGACCCGGTGCCGCCGCTGGTCGAGGTGATCACCCAAAGCTCGGGCCTGTCGGCCGAGGAGATCGAGCGCTACATCACCATTCCCATCGAGGTCCAGCTGGCGGGCATTCCCCACGTCACCGCCATCCGCACCATCTCGCTGTTCGGCCTGTCGGACGTGAAGATCCAGTTCACCTACGACTTCACCTACGACCAGGCCGTGCAGAGGGTCATCAATCAGATCGGCCAGTTGCCGCCCTTCCCCAACGGCGCCCAGCCCGGTATCTCGCCGGAAAGCCCCATCGGCGAAATCCTGCGCTACCGCGTGGTCGGGCCGCCCGGCTACTCGGTCACGGACCTCAAGACCCTGGAGGATTGGGTTCTGGAGAGGCGCTTCAAGGCGGTGCCCGGCGTCATCGACGTCAGCGGCTGGGGCGGCAAGACCAAGACCTACGAGGTCACCATCGACCAGAACAAGCTGGTGTCCTACGGCCTGACCGTGCCCCAGGTGCTCCAGGTCCTGAACAACAGCAACGTCAACGTCGGCGGCCAGACCGTCAATTTCGGGCCGCAGGCGGCGGTGGTGCGGGGCGTGGGCCTGATCCACTCGCTGGAGGACATCCGCAACACCATGATCGCCGCTCCCAACGGCGTGCCGGTGCTGGTGCGCGACGTCGCCGCGGTAAGCGTCGGCCATCAGCCGCGCCTGGGCATCGCCGGCCAGGACGGGGACAACGACATCGTCCAGGGCATCGTGCTGATGCGCCGCGGCGCCCAGAGCATGCCCACCATCCGCGCCGTCGAAGCGGAGATGGCGAAAATCAACGCCTCCGGCGTGCTGCCGCCGGGAGTCCGGGTCGAGAAGATCTACGACCGCAGCGACCTCATCCACGTCACCACCCACACCGTGATGCACAACATGGTGTCGGGCATGGTGCTGATCTTCCTCGTCCAGTGGATGTTTCTGGGCAATTTGCGCAGCGCCATCATCGTCGCCACGACGATCCCCTTCGCCCTGTTCTTCGCCATCCTCATCATGATGGCGCGGGGCGAATCGGCGAACCTCTTGTCCGTGGGCGCCATCGACTTCGGCCTGATCGTCGATGCCACCGTGATCATGGTCGAGAACGTCTTCCGCCATATCGTCGAGGCGCAAATCCGCCGCCCCGAGGGCAACCCGTTGCTCTACGGCCGGATTCCCGTGGCGCTCAGGATGAAGTTCACCCCCATCCTCAACGCGGCGGGCGAGGTCAACAAATCCATCTTCTTCTCGGCCGCCATCATCATCGCCGGCTTCGTGCCCCTGTTCACCCTGTCGGGCGTCGAGGGGCACATTTTCGGTCCCATGGCCAAGACCTACGCTTATGCCCTGGCCGGCGGGCTGATCGCCACCTTCACCATGTCGCCGGCCCTGAGCGCGCTGCTGCTTCCCGACCGGGTGCGCGAGGCCGAGACGCGCATCGTCCGCCTGCTGCACCGGATCTATCCCCCGGTTCTGGAAGCGGCCCTGGCCCACCGCCGCAAGACCCTGGGCGCCGCAGGCGTGCTGGTGCTTCTGGCGGTGCTGTGCCTGCGGGGGCTGGGGATGGAATTCCTGCCCCATCTGGAAGAAGGCAATTTGTGGATTCGCGCCACCATGCCGCCGTCGATCTCGCTGGAAGAAAGCGACGGCTACGTGAACCGCATGCGCCGGGTCATCGGCGGCTTTCCCGAGGTGGATACGGTCATCTCCCAGCACGGCCGGCCCGACGACGGCACCGACGCCACCGGCTTCTTCAACGCCGAGTTCTTCGTGCCGCTGAAGCCCTTCGATTCCTGGCCGTCCGGCATCGACAAGAAGGCGCTGACCCAGCAGATGACCAAGGCGCTGGAGGACCGTTTCCCCGGCGTCGAGTTCAACTTCTCCCAGTACATCGAGGACAATGTCGAAGAGGCGGCGTCGGGAGTGAAGGGCGAGAACTCGGTCAAGCTGTTCGGCAACGATCTCGAACAGTTGGAAAAGACCGCCGCCAAGATCAAGGACGCCATGGCGACGGTGCCGGGCATCACGGACCTCGCCGTCTTCAACTCCCTGGGGCAGCCGACGGTCAAGATCGACGTGGACCGCACCCGCGCCGCCCGCTATGGCCTGATGCCGGGCGACATCAACGCGACCGTCCAGGCGGCCATCGGCGGGCAGGCGGCCGGAGACCTCTACGAGGACGGCAGCGACCGGCATTTCCCCATGGTCGTCCGCCTGGCGCCCGAATACCGCAGCAGCATGGACGCCATCCGCCGCATCGCCATCGGCGCCCCCAATCCCGGCGGCAACGGGGTCGTTCCGGTTCCGCTCGGCGAGGTCGCCACGGTCGCGCTGGTGTCGGGTCCGTCCTTCATCTACCGGGAGCACCAGGAGCGCTACATTCCGATCAAGTTCAGCGTGCGTGGCCGCGACCTCGGCGGCGCCGTCCTCGAAGCCCAGCGCAAGGTGGCCCAGCAGGTGCGTCTGCCGGCCGGCTACCGCCTGGAATGGGTGGGCGAGTTCGGCAATCTCGAAGACGCGGTGCGGCGCCTGGAAATCGTGGTTCCCATCAGCATCGCACTGATCCTGCTGCTGCTGTACCTGAACTTCTCGTCGGTGACCGACGCGCTGCTGGCCGCCAGCGTCATTCCCATGGCGCTGATCGGCGGCATCTTCGCCCTGTTCCTCAGCGGAACCCCGTTCAGCGTGTCGGCGGCGATCGGCTTCATCGCCCTGTTCGGCATCGCCGCCATGGACGGCATCATCGTGATTTCCTGCTACAACCAAATGATCGAGGCGGGGATCGAACGGATGGCCGCCATACGGCAGGCGTGCGAAACCCAGATGCGGCCGGTCATGATGACCTGCATCGCCGCCTGCGTCGGCCTTCTGCCGGCGGCCGTCTCCACCGGCATCGGCTCCCAGGTTCAGCGTCCGCTGGCGCTGGTGGTGGTCGGCGGCGTGCTGCTGGCCCCGGTGCTGATCCTGGTGATCCTGCCGGTGCTGATCGAACGGTTCTCGCGCAGGCACGCGCCCATGGCCGTCCCCGACATGCCGGCCGAGCACGCGGAGGCGCGGCCGTGATCCGCCCGACCGCGCCGTTCCGCCGCGGCCTCCTGGCCGCCGCCGGGCTGTCGGTCCTGGCCGGCTGCGCGGTCGGCCCGGATTTCGAGCGGCCCGCCGCTCCCAAGGCCAAGGGCTACACCGCCGAATCCCAGTCGGCCCCGACCGCCGCGGCGGACGTGGCCGGCGGCAAGGCCCAGCGCTTCGTCGAGGGCAAGGACATCCCGGCCGAATGGTGGACCCTGTTCCATTCCCAGGCGCTCAACACCCTGATCGAACAGGCGCTCAAGGCCAATCCCGGAATCGAGGCGGCGCAGGCGGCGCTGCGGATGGCGCGCGAGAACGTCTACGCCCAGGAGGGCGCCTATTTCCCCGCCGTGTCGGCCGGCGCCGGTGCCAGCCGCGAAAAGGACGCCACCGGGACACTGACGCCGGTCACCAATTCCGGCTCGCCCATCTACAACCTCTACACCGGCCAGGTGGCGGTGTCGTATACGCCGGACGTGTTCGGGGGCAACCGCCGCCAGGTCGAATCCCTGGCCGCCCAGGAGGAGTCCCAGCGCTTTCAGCTTGAGGCCACCCGGCTGACGCTGTCGTCCAACGTGGCTGCGGCGGCGGTGCAGGAGGCCAGCCTGCGTGGCCAGATCGCGGCCACGGAAAAGATCGTCGCCATCGAGACGGAATTGCTCGACGTCCTGCGCCGCCAATACGCCCTGGGCCAGATCGCCGGGGCCGACGTGGTGGCGCAGGAGGCCGCGCTGGCCCAGGCCGAGCAGACCCTGCCGCCCTTGCGCAAGCAACTGGCCCTCCAGCGGGACGCGCTCGCCGCGCTGTGCGGCCGTCTTCCCAGCGACGAACCCTCGCAGCACTTCGAATTGGCGTCGCTGCAACTGCCCCAGGATCTGCCGCTCAGCCTGCCGTCCAAGCTGGTGGAGCAGCGCCCCGATGTCCGGGCGGCGGAGGCCAACCTGCATTCCGCCAGCGCCCAGATCGGCGTCGCCATCGCCAACCGGCTGCCCAACATCGCGCTGACCGCCGACATCGGCACCACCGCCAGCGAAATCGGCCAGACGTTCTTTCCCGGCAACGGCTTTTGGGGGATCGCGGCGGGCCTGACGCAGCCGGTGTTCCAAGGGGGAACCCTGCTTCACCGGCAGCGCGCCGCCGAGGCCGCGTTCGATCAGGCGGCGGCCCAGTATCGCGGCGCGGTCATCGCCGCATTCCAGAACGTGGCCGACACCTTGCGGGCGCTCCGCTCCGACGCCGACACTCTCAAGGCCGCGCTGGCCACCCAGCGCGCGGCCTCCGAAAGCCTGGACATCGCGCGGCGCCAGTTGGAACTGGGGCAGGTGGGCTATCTGTCGGTGCTCAATGCCCAGCAGACCGAACTGCAAGCCGAGATCGCCCTGGTCCAGGCCCAGGCAGGCCGCTTCGCCGACACAACGGCCCTGTTCCAGGCCCTGGGGGGCGGCTGGTGGAACCGTCCGCAGCACGAATCGGACGGCGGCTAGCGTTTCCGCCCGCATTGTCATCCCGACCGAGCGCAAGCGAGCGGAGGGACCTTTCGCGCGAGGTGCCGGAAAGGTCCCTCGGCTGCGCTCGGGACGACAGTTCCTTTTCTGTCGTTCCGACGGAGCGTTAGCGACGAGGAACCTTTCGGGCAGGGTGCGTGAAAGGTCCCTCGGCTGCGCTCGGGACGACAGTTCCTTTTCTGTCGTTCCGACGGAGCGTCAGCGACGAGGAACCTTTCAGGCAAGGTGCGTGAAAGGTCCCTCGGCTGCGCTCGGGACGACAGTTCCTTTTCTGTCGTTCCGACGGAGCGTCAGCGACGAGGAACCTTTCAGGCAAGGTGCGTGAAAGGTCCCTCGGCTGCGCTCGGGACGACAGTTCCTTTTCTGTCGTTCCGACGGAGCGCCAGCGACGAGGAACCTTTCGGGCAGAGTGCGTGAAAGGTCCCTCGGCTGCGCTCGGGACGACAGTTCCTTTTCTGTCGTTCCGGCGGAGCGTCAGCGACGAGGAACCTTTCACGCGAAGGCGGCGATGCCGGTCTGGGCGCGGCCCAGGATCAGGGCGTGGATGTCGTGGGTGCCCTCGTAGGTGTTGACGGCCTCCAGGTTCATGACGTGGCGGATGACGTGGAACTCGTCGGAGATGCCGTTGGCGCCGTGCATGTCGCGGGCGGCGCGGGCGATGTCCAGCGCCTTGCCGCAATTGTTGCGCTTGAGCAGGGACACCATCTCCGGAGCCGCCTTCCCCTCGTCGAACAGCCGCCCCAGGCGCAGGCATGCGTGCAGCCCCAGGACGATCTCGGTCTGCATGTCGGCCAGCCTTTTCTGGATCAGCTGGCTGGCCGCCAGCGGACGGCCGAATTGGCGGCGGTCGAGGACGTATTGGCGGGCTTGGTGCCAGCAGAATTCGGCGGCACCCAGGACGCCCCAGGCGATGCCGTAGCGGGCCCGGTTGAGGCAGGCGAACGCGGCCTTCAGGCCGACCGCGCCGGGCAGCGCGTTTTCGGCGGGGACGAACACCTCGTCCATCGCGATCTGGCCGGTGGGCGAGGCCCGCAAGCTGAATTTTCCCTCGATCGCCGGCGTCGCCAGTCCCTTGGCGCCGCGTTCCACGAGGAAGCCGCAGACGGCGTCGTTCCCGTCGGAATCCACCGCCTTGGCCCAGACGAGCAGGATTTCGGCGATGGGCGCGTTGGTGATCCAGGTCTTGGTGCCCGAGAGCAGCCAGCCGCCCTCCACGGATCGCGCGCGGCTGCGCATGGCGGCCGGGTCCGAGCCGGAATCGGGCTCGGTCAGGCCGAAGCAGCCCACCCGTTCGCCGCGGGCCAGAGGCGGCAGGAAACGCCGTCTCTGTTCCTCGGTGCCATAGGCGTGGATGGGATGCATCACCAGGCTGGACTGCACGCTCATGGCCGAGCGGTAGCCCGAGTCGACCCTCTCGATCTCGCGGGCGATCAGCCCGTACGTGACGTGGCCGCTTCCGCCGCCGCCGTATTCCTGGGGCAGGGTGGGGCCGAGGAATCCGAGGGCGCCCATCTCGGACAGGATGTCGCGGTCGAAGCGCTCGCGCCGGTTGGCGTCGAGGATGCGGGGAAACAGCTTGTCCCGGGCATAGGCGCGGGCGGTGTCCCGGGCCATGCGTTCCTCGTCCGTCAAAGCCTCGTCGAGGAGGAGGGGGTCGTCCCAGCGGAAGACGGGACGGTCGGCCATGGGCGGACTCCGGGTGGCGGCGCGGAAGGACTGGACGCCAATATGGCGTCCTCCGCGCATCCTTTAATCCGGACGTTGATCGGGGGTGGCGAATCCGGGTTGTAACGAATGGGGGATGCCCCGGGGAAATAGGCGTTGCTGCCGGACGGTGGATTGCCTGGGGGGGAATTACCTCCTACGTCTGGCTTGACGACCAAGGGATTAGTCTGATCGACATGTCCATCTTCAAGAGGTTGGTTCTTCTCGTTCTGCTGGCGATTACGCCCTTGCTGGGGGTGGAGGTCTACAACGAGTTTCGCCTGCGCGAGGTGCTGTCCAACGAGATCGCCGGCGCCAGCCGCCGCCTGCTGGAAACCGTGACGGCGCAGCAGGCGCGCTTGATCGAGGGGGCCAAGGCGGTTCTGGCGTCCGTCAGGTTCATTCACGGGGCCGCCCACCCGGATTTCTGTCCCCATGTCGTCGACGAGATGGCCGGGCAATTGCCAACCTTCGACACCTTGTACCTGCTCGGCGGGGACGGGCGGGTCCGTTGCGCCTCGGACCGGCGCTGGGTGGGGCGGGATTTCGCCGGCCGCTCGGCCGAGGTGGCCGAGGGAAACGCGGAGTTCCCCTACGTCATCTCCCTTGCCCCGGAGCCGGCCATCGAATTCGGCGCCTACGATGTGCTTACCCTGATCGAAACCCCGGTTGCGCTCGCCGATGGCGGAACCGGCCGCCTGGGGATGGCCATCCATCAGGGCTGGATCAGGGATTTCGTCCACGGCAAGCGGCCGAGGCAGAACGTCGAGGTGTCCATCATCGGGGCCGACGGCGCCATCCTCTACAGCGCGCCGGCCCCGGAGCATTTCGTCGGCCAGACCGTGCCGCCCGAATGGAGGGCGCTGCTGACGCCGGGCAAGGGGGTGGTCGTGCGGCGGCTGCCGAACATGGCGGGGGTTCCCAGCGTCCATGCCGTGTCCCAGCTCTCCACCGACATCCCCGGATTCTACGTCGATATCAGCATCGGCCAAAAGGAGGCTCTCGCCCCGATCAACGCGGCGGCGCGGCGGAGCGCGCTGCTGTGGGCCCTCGCGGCGCTTCTGACCGCCGGCGCCATCTGGCTCGGCGGCGAGCGTTTCATCCGCGCGCCGGTCGCGGCGCTGGTGGCCGCCACCCGGCGTTGGCGCGAAGGCGACCGCGCGGCGCGCGTGCACCTTCAGACTTCTACGGTCGAACTGAAATGCCTGGGCCGGGCCTTCGACGACATGGCCGAGTCGCTGGAGCGCCAGGACAAGGCGCGCCAGGAGGCGATCCGGCAGGCTCAGGTCCTTGCCGGGAAAGTCGCCAGCATTCTCGAAAGCACCGCCGACGCGGTGATCGAGCTGAGTTGCGACTGGCGCTACGTGTTCCTCAATACCCGGGCGCGGCAAGCCCTCGAGACCGGGGGCAGCCTGCTGGGGAAATCTCTGTGGGACGCGTTCCCCGCTCCGCTCGGTTCGGTGGACCAAACGCATCTGCGCCGCGCCATGGAGGCGCGGGAGCCGGCGGAATACGAGAGCTATTGCGCGCCCTGGCAGCGCTGGTTCCACGTCCGCGCGTTCCCCTCGGCGGAGGGCATCGCCATCTTTTTCCGCGACGTGACGGAGGACAAGGCGCTGGAGGAGGCCGCGCGGCGTTCCCAGGCGCTGCTGTCGCAGGTCCTGGAACTGCTGCCGGTGGGCGTGTGGATTCTGGACGAGACGGGCCGCATCGTCCGCGGCAATCCCGCCGGCCACCGCATCTGGAGCGGCAGTCGCTATGTCTGCATGGAGCGGTTCGGCGAATACAAAGGCTGGTTCGCGGACACCGGGCGGCGCGTCGCTGCGGAGGAATGGGGGGGCGCGCGCGCCATCGCCAAGGGGGAGACCGTGCTGGGGGAAGTGATCGACATCGAGGCTTTCGACGGTTCCCGCAGGACCATCCTCAATTCCGCCTTGCCGGTGAGGGACGGGGCGAAGCGCCTGGTCGGCGCCATCGTCGTCAACGAGGACGTCACCCGGCTGCGGGCGGCCACCCAGGCCGCCGAGAGGGCCAATCTGGCCAAATCGAAATTCCTCGCCGCCGCCAGCCACGATCTGCGTCAGCCGGTCCAGTCCCTGCTGTTCCTGATCGACGTGCTGGCCACGTCCTCGGCCGGCCGCCAAGCCGCCAAGGTGGTCGGCAACATGCGCCGCTCGGCCGAGGCGCTGCGCTCCATTCTCGACGGCCTGCTCGACATCTCCAAGCTGGACGTGGGCGGCATCACCCCGGAGATCGCCGACGTTCCGCTGGATGCCCTGCTCACGCAGATGCGGGACGAATATGCCCCCCGCTTCGCCGCCAAAGGGGTGGAGTTCCGCATGGTGGCGACGACGGCCTGGGGGCGGACCGATCCGTTGCTGCTGGGGCGAATGCTGCGCAACCTGCTCGAGAACGCGCTGAAATACACCGAACGGGGCAAGGTGCTGCTGGGCTGCCGCCGGCGCGGCGACCGGGTGGCCGTGGTGGTGGGCGATACCGGCGTCGGCATCGCCCCCGACAAGCTGATCGATATCTGGGAGGAGTTCTATCAGGTCGCCAATCCCAACCGCGACCGTCGCTTCGGCCTTGGCCTGGGCCTGGCGATCGTGCGCCGGCTGGCCAAATTGCTGGGTCACCGCGTCGATGCGCGGTCGGCTGCCGGCAAGGGATCGCTGTTCTCGGTCGAACTCCCCGCCGCCGCCGAACGGAAAACGGAAACCTCCCCGGCGTGTTTGCCCTCTCCCGCGGCGAGCAGGAAGACTCTCGTGGTGATCGACGACGATCCCATCGTCCTGGAAGGATTGCGCGCGGTCCTCGAAATGGGAGGGTACACGGTTCTCGCCGCCACGGAGCTCTCCGGAGCCATGGACGGTGTGCGCGGCTGGACGGCGGCGCCCGATGCCATGATCGTGGATTACCGGCTGGGCGCGGGCGAAACCGGCATCGACGCCGTGCGGAGCCTGCGGGAGCTTTTCCGGCGGAGCATTCCGGCCGTCATCCTTACCGGCGACACGTCCTCGGAGCTCGTCGACGCCGTAAGGGGCGGCTGTTGCCGCGTGATGAACAAACCGGTGCATGCCGAAGAACTGAAAACGGTCATCGAGGATCTGACGTGCCCCGAGCGCGCGGCGGGTTAGCGGGAGTTACGGAGTTGAGTTACGGGAGTTACGGGGACACAATACTTAATTGAGTTACGGGGACACAATACTTAATTCACTCGTGAATTAAGTATTGTGTC
>JAJZVW010000005.1 GCA_021847015.1 Pseudomonadota bacterium
GGCGGCATGGGTGTGATCGGGAGCCGGGGCCGGAGCGGGCGCGGCGGCGTGGGTCTGTTCGGGAGCCGGGGCCGGAGCGGGCGCGGCGGCGTGGGTCTGTTCGGGAGCCGGGACCGGAGCGGGCGCGGCGGCATGGGTCTGTTCGGGAGCCGGAGCCGGAGCGGCCGCTTGGGCCTGGGCGGTATGCTGCCCTTGGTCACCGCTGGTGGTTGTGGCGGCGGTGGTGGTGGATTGATGGGTGGCGGCCTGTGCCGGCGCAGAAGCCGTTTGCGCGACCGTTGCGGGTGACGAAGCCGCCGGTGCCGCCGCGTGATGAACCGTTGCCGCGGCCGGGGCGTTGCCTCCGGCGGGGGCGCCGCCGCCCGCCGCCGGGGGTGCCGCCCTGGTGTCGGCGGTGCTGGCGTCCGGGCCGGGCGTGCCGGTGGACCGTTCCGCGGCGGGGGTGGCGTCCGCAGCGACCCCCGACGTGGTCTCCGCCGGTGCGTTGCCGGTCGTCGGCGCCGAGCCGGCGGCGACGGACGGGATCCCGCTCGCCCCGGCGTCCGCGCCGCCGGCTATGGGGGTGCCGGCCGGCGTGAGTCCCTGCTGGATGGCTGTGGAGGAGAGCGTCTCGGACCCCTGCTGGATGGTGCCGAGGACGTCGACCGCCGAGGTTTGCCCATCGCCGCCACCGGCGACGTTCAGATGCGCCTCGCCCATGTCGGTTTTGGCGACCCGGCCCAGATTGGTCAGGTCGTCCAGCGTCTGGTGCGCGTTGGCGGGCGACTGGGTGCTGGCTTCCTCGGACATCGGCGATCCTCCAGGCCAAAAAAAATCCCGGCCTCGATGAGGTCCGGGATCGGTTGACGACAAGCCTGCCCAAAAGTGTCGAAACTTACAAGCGAATTCGCACCAAATGGGCGGGCGTCATTATGCGCCTTCGCTCACGGTGTCATCCCGACCGAGCGGAGGCGAGCGGAAGGGATCTTTCGGGCGACGGTGCGTGAAAGCTCGCCCGGCTCCCGGGACGGTAACGAAAGCCATAATGAGACCCGTTGGTTCCGAAGGGATGAGGGTCAGCCCCGCCCGGCGCGGCCCGTCTTTTCCCGCCGCCGTGGCGCGTCCGGCCGCCGCCCGTCCTGGCGGCTCGCGGGCACGCCCAATTCGGCGGCTTCGAGCCGCCGCAGCTCGTCCCTGAGGCGCGCGGCCTCCTCGAATTCCAGATCGGCGGCGGCGGCGCGCATGCGCCGCTCGATCTCGGCCTTTACCGCGGCCAAGTCCTTTCCCACCAGTTCGGTCAGGCCGGTATCGCCGGCCGCGACGGTGAGGTAGTCCTGCTCGTAGACGCTCTCCAGCACGTCGGCGATGCCTTTGCGCACGCTTTCCGGCGTGATCCCATGGGCGGCGTTGTAGGCCTGCTGCTTTTCCCGGCGGCGGTTGGTCTCGCCGATGGCGAATTCGAGGCTGTCCGTCATCCTGTCCGCATACAGGATGACCCGCCCCTCCACGTTGCGGGCGGCGCGGCCGATGGTCTGGATCAGGGAGGTCTTCGACCGCAGGAAGCCCTCCTTGTCCGCATCCAGGATCGCCACCAGGGCGCATTCCGGGATGTCCAGTCCCTCGCGCAGGAGGTTGATGCCGATCAGCACGTCGAAGGCGCCGAGGCGGAGATCGCGGACGATCTCGATGCGCTCCAGGGTCTCGATGTCGGAATGGAGATAGCGCACACGGATGCCGTGATCGTGCAGGTATTCGGTCAGGTCTTCGGCCATGCGTTTGGTCAGGGTGGTGACCAGGGTGCGGTAGCCCTTGGCCGCCACCTGTTTGACCTCGCCCAGAAGGTCGTCCACCTGCCGCTCCACCGGCCGCACGATGCAGACCGGGTCGATGAGGCCCGTGGGGCGGATGACCTGCTCGGTGAAGACGCCGCCGGTCCGCTCCATTTCCCAGGGTCCGGGCGTGGCCGACACGAACACGGTCTGGGGCCGCATGCCGTCCCATTCCTCGAATTTGAGCGGGCGGTTGTCCACGCAGGACGGCAGCCGGAAGCCGTATTCGGCCAGGCAGGTTTTGCGGTTCCAGTCGCCCCGGAACATGCCGCCGATCTGCGGCACGGTGACGTGGCTTTCGTCCACGAACAGCAGCGCGTCCTCGGGCAGGTATTCGAACAGGGTCGGCGGCGGGTCGCCCGGCTTGCGGCCCGTCAGATAGCGGGAATAGTTCTCGATCGACTTGCAGTGGCCGGTGGCCTCCAGCATCTCCAGGTCGAACGTGGTGCGCTGCTCCAGCCGCTGCGCCTCCAGCAGCTTGCCCTGCTCGTGGAATTCGGCGAGGCGCTGTTTCAGCTCGACCTTGATGCCCTTGATCGCCTGGGTGACGGTCGGCCGCGGGGTGACGTAGTGGCTGGAGGGATAGACCACGATGCCCGACAGGGCGCAGGTCTTCTCGCCCGTAAGCGGGTCGAATTCGGCGATGCTCTCGATCTCGTCGCCGAACAGGGACAGGCGCCAGGCGCGGTCCTCGTAATGGACGGGGAATATCTCGATCGCGTCGCCCCGCACCCGGAAGGTGCCGCGCTGGAAGGCGGCGTCGTTGCGGCTGTACTGCAACTCGACCAGCCGCTTCAGAAGGTCGGTGCGGTCCACCATCTGGCCGGCGTCGAGCGCAAGCGTCATCCGCGCGTAGCTTTCCACCGAGCCGATGCCGTAGATGCACGACACCGAGGCGACGATGATCACGTCGCGGCGCTCCAGGAGCGCGCGGGTGGCGGCATGGCGCATCCGGTCGATCTGCTCGTTGATCGCCGAATCCTTCTCGATATAGGTGTCGGTGCGCGGGATGTAGGCTTCGGGCTGGTAATAGTCGTAGTAGGACACGAAGTACTCGACCGCGTTGTCCGGGAAAAAGCCCTTCATCTCGGCGTACAATTGCGCGGCCAGCGTCTTGTTGGGTGCCAGGACCAGAGCCGGCCGGCCGCTGCGGGCGATGACGTGGGCCATGGTGAAGGTCTTGCCCGAGCCGGTCACGCCCAGGAGCACCTGGTCGCGCTCGCCGCCCTCCAGCCGTTCCGCCAGTTCGGCGATGGCCTGCGGCTGGTCGCCCGACGGCTGGTAGCCGGACACCAGGGAGAAGCGCGCCGGACCGGTGGGCAGCGGCGGGCGGTCGATGAAATCGAGGGCGGGGATGCTGACCATGACCGGGATTATATGCGCCGTGGCGACCGCCAATGCCAGAGGACTGAGCGCCGGCTCCCCGGGCGGCGGCCTGGACCGGTGCCGGATTGCCGTGGGCCCGTCGCATGCCCAGGTACTGGGCCATGTTCCTGCCGCACCCCGATTCCGGCGATGACGCCCGCGATGGCGGCGCCCCGATGAAAACGGTCACGCTGGCTCTCCAGGGCGGCGGCACCCATGGCGCCTTCACCTGGGGCGTTCTCGACCGCCTGCTCGAGGACGAGCGCATCGGCATCGAGGGCATCAGCGCCACCTCGGCGGGAGCCATCAACGGCGCCCTGCTGGTGTGCGGCCTCGCCCAGGACGGGCGGCGGGGAGCGCGGGAGGTGCTGGGACGGTTCTGGTCCCATCTGGGCGGCGCGGCCCGCTTCAGCCCTTTGCAGCCGACGCCGCTCGACCGCCTGACCACCCGCTGGGGGCTGTCCTACTCTCCGGTCTACCAGTTCGCCGAAGCCATCGTGCGGCTGTTCTCGCCCTATCAGCTCAATCCGCTGGACATCAATCCTTTGCGCGTCCTGCTGCGCGCGGTCATCGATTTCGACGCCCTGCGCCGGAATCCGCCGGTCAAGCTGTTCGTGTCGGCCACCAACGTCCGCACCGGGAAGGTGCGCATCTTCGATCCCCACGAGATCGACGAGGACGTCATCCTCGCCGCGACCAGCCTGCCCCACCTCTTCCGGGCGGTCGAGATCGGCGGAGAACCCTATTGGGACGGCGGCTACGTCGCCAATCCCGCCATCTATCCGCTGGTCCGCCAGTGCCGGTCGGGGGAGGTGGTGATCGTTCAGGTCAACCCCATCGGCGCCCGCGAGGTGCCGTGGGCGGCCGACGCGATCCTGCACCGGATCAACGAGATCAGCTTCAATTCGTCGGTGATGCGCGAGATGCACGCCCTGGCCTTCATTTCCGGCCTGTTCGACCGGGGATGGGTCCACAGGCTGGCGGGGATCAAGAAGACCCATATCCACATGATCCACGCCGAGGAACTGATGAAGGATCTGCACGCCAGTTCGAAATTCAACGCCGAGCCGGCCTTCCTGGACCTGCTGTTCGAGGCGGGCCGCGTGCAGGCCGAGCGGTGGCTGGTCCGCCATTACGACGATCTCGGCAAGACCAGCACCATCGACGTCAACGAGGTCTATCTTTAGTCGGGGCCGCACGGCGCATTGACTCCCCCATGGGCACGTTCCACCCTGCCGGGATGCTGCTCGTGCATGGCACCACGGTTGACATCCAGGGGAACGGCGTGCTTGTCCGCGGACCATCGGGCAGCGGCAAGTCGGACCTCGCCTTGCGTCTCATCGATTCCGGCGCGACCCTCGTCGCCGACGACCAGACCGAGCTTTTCCGTGAGGGCGGGTCATTGTCGGCCCGCGCGCCCGCCACCCTGGCGGGGCTGATCGAGGTGCGCGGCGTGGGGATCGTGCGTTTGCCCCATCGCGCCAGCGCCCCCGTGGCGCTGGTCGTCGACCTGGTTCCCGCGGACGCGGTGGAGCGCCTGCCGATGCCGGCGAACGTCCGCTGTCTGGGGGTGGATGTGCCTCTTTTACGCATTGCCGCGTTTGAAGTCTCCACCGTGGCGAAGGTACGGCTTGCGGCGCTTTCGTCAACGCGAGATATAATACGGCCGTGATGACCGACCCGATCCCAGCGGATGCGAGCAACGCGCCGGCGGCACTTGCGCCGGCCGCGGACGGCCGGGTCCGCCCCATCCCGCCTGGGCGGGTGGTGATCGTCACCGGCATGTCCGGCGCCGGCAAGACCCTGGCGCTCAAGGCTCTGGAGGACATGGGATTCGAGGCGGTGGACAACCTGCCGCTCTCGCTCCTGTCCAGTCTGGTGCGTCCGGGCGACGGAATCCCCCGGCCGCTCGCCATCGGCATCGACACCCGCACCCGGGGTTTCGGCATCGGTCCTCTGCTTGCCGCCATCGACCGGCTGATGGCGGAAAAGGACCTGGACGTCCGCATGGTGTTCCTGGATTGCGACGACGACGTGCTGACCCGGCGCTATACCGAGACGCGCCGACGCCATCCCTTGGCGACGGATCGCCCGCTGATCGACGGCATCCATCTGGAACGCGGGCTGGTCAGTCCCTTGCGGTCGCGCCCCGACACGATGGTGATCGACACCTCCACGCTGCCGCCCGCCGAGTTCCGGAGGGTTCTGGCCGCGCGCCTGGGGCTGGACGCCGACAAGGGCGTGGTGGTGTTCGTCACCTCCTTCGCCTATCGGAACGGGTTGCCGCGCGAGGCCGATCTGGTCTTCGACGCCCGCTTCCTGTCCAATCCGCACTATGTGCCCGAATTGCGGCCGCTGACGGGGCAGAACGCCGCCATTGCCGAATACGTCGCCGCCGACCCGATCTTCGCGGCGTTCTTCGATTCCCTGACCGGCCTGCTGGCTCCCCTTCTGCCGCGTTTCGCGGCGGAGGGGAAATCCTACCTCACCATCGCCGTGGGGTGCAGCGGCGGACGCCACCGCTCGGTGTTCGTCGCGGAGCGGCTGGCCGGATGGCTGAGGGACAGGGGCACCCGCGTCGAGCTTCGCCATCGCGAACTCGATGGGGGCACACACTAGGATGGATCGGGCGGGTTCGGATCGCGAGGGGATGGATATGATCGGACTGGTTCTCGTCACCCATGGACGGCTCGCCGACGAATTGGTCGCCGCGCTGGAGCATGTGGTCGGGCCGCAGCCCAACGTTGCCGCCGTCTGCATCGGACCGGACGATGACATGGAGCAGCGGCGCAACGATATCCTGGAGAGCGTGGCCCGCTGCGACGACGGCAGCGGCGTGGTGGTGTTGACCGACATGTTCGGGGGGACCCCCTCCAACCTCGCCATCTCGATCATGGACCGGGCCAAGGTCGAGGTGATCGCCGGGGTGAACCTGCCCATGCTCATCAAACTGGCGAGCGTGCGGCATTCGGAACCCTTGCACGATGCGGTGGCCTCGGCCCAGGAAGCCGGGCGGAAATACATCAACGTGGCGTCCAAGCTTCTGACACAGGATCGCTCATGAGCTCCGAGGGAATCGAGATCGACGGTCCGACGCTGACGCGGTCCGCCACCATACGCAACCTGCGCGGCCTCCACGCGCGGGCGGCGGCGAAATTCGTCAAGCTGTGCGGCAATTTCGACGCCCAGGTGACGGTGGCCCACCGCGGCACCGAAGTGTCGGGCCTGTCGATCATGGGGCTGATGATGCTGGCCGCCGCGCCCGGGTGCAGCGTCGACCTCAAGGCCGCCGGCGCCGAGGCCGCGGCCGCCATCACCGCTCTGGTGGAGCTGATCGATAACAAGTTCGATGAAGACTGAAGAAACCTAGGGACGGATACGCCGAGAAGGAGACATGACCAGCACGCCGCAATCCGACGTGGACGCCGACACCGACGGCCGCTTCGCCGCCTCGCCCTCCGCGGACACCGGGGAACGGGTGCTGGAGGGCTTGGGGGTGAGCCCGGGAATCGCGGTCGGCGCCGTGTATCGCCACGATGCCGAGGCGGTCGCCGTGCCGGAGTACCGCCTGCCGGCCGGGCGCGTCGCCGCCGAGAAGCTCCGTTTCAGCGAGGCCGCCGACCGTGCCGGACGCCAGGTCGCCCAGTTGCAGGTCAAGGCTCGCGGGCTCGAAGGCTCGGCCGGTGAGGAACTGGGCTATCTGCTCGACGCCTACCAGCAGATGCTGCACGGCTCGCGGCTGATCCGCGGGGTCCTGCGCCGCATCGAGGACGAACGGCTCAACGCCGAGGCGGCGGTGCAGCAGGAAATCAACGACATTGCCCGCAGCTTCGAGACGATGGAGGATTCCTATCTGGCCGCCCGCGCCGCCGACATCCGCGACGTGGGCCGGCGGCTGCTGCGCAACCTCACCAACACGCCATGCAAGCCGTTTTCGGTTCTGCCCCGCCATGCGGTCATCCTGTCGGACGAGTTGACCCCCGCCGACACGGCCCTGCTCGACCCAAGGCAGGTCGCGGCCATCGCCACGGTGTTCGGCGGCGCCCAGAGCCATACGGCGATCATGGCGCGGTCGCTGGGCCTGCCGGCGGTGCTGGGCGTCGCCGGCCTGATGAAGGGCGCGCGCCCCGGCGACACGGTGATCGTCGACGGCGGCGAAGGGCGGATCATCCTTCACCCGCGGCCGGCCACCCTGGCGGAATACCGCAAGAAGCGGGCCGATTACCTGAAAAGCCGGCGCGCGCTGGCGCGGCTGCGCGACATTCCGGCGGTCACCCGCGACGGCGCCCGGGTCCACCTGCTGGCCAACATGGAACTGCCGTCCGAGGTGGAATCCGTGCTGGCGTCGGGAGCCGAGGGGGTCGGCCTCCTGCGGTCCGAATTCCTGTTCATGAACCGCGACGACCTTCCCGGCGAGGACGAGCAATACGCCGTCCTCAGGGCGCTGGTCGAGCGCATGGGCGGACGCCCGGTGACCATCCGCACCCTCGACATCGGCGGCGACAAGCTGGCCCGCTGCCTGGGCATCCACCCCGGCCCCAACCCGTCGCTTGGCCTTCGCGCCGTGCGTCTCAGTCTGTCCCGGCCGGAATTGCTGGAAGCGCAATTGTCGGCCATCCTGCGCGCCTCGGCGCACGGGAACATCCGCATCCTGGTTCCCATGGTCGCCACGGTCGAGGAGATGCGGGCCGTGCGCGAGACCATGGCCGCCTGCGTCCGCAAGCTCCAGCGCAGGGGCGTGCCGATGGCCGATCCGCCGCCGCCGCTGGGCGTGATGATCGAGGTCCCCGGCGCCGCCCTGGGGGCCGACGCGCTGGCCTGGCACGCGGATTTCTTCTCCATCGGCACCAACGACCTGACCCAGTACACGCTGGCCATCGACCGCGCCGACGAGACCGTGGCCCATCTCTACAATCCGCTGCACCCGGCGGTGCTCCGCCTGATCCAGTTCTCGGCCGAGGCGGCCCTGCGCGCCCGCATCCCTGTCGGCCTGTGCGGCGAGATGGCCGGCGATCCCCGCTTCACGGCGCTGCTTCTGGGCCTCGGCATCCGCGACCTGTCCATGTCGGCCATCAACATCCCGGTGGTCAAACAGCGGGTGCGCACCATCGACCTGGTCGCCGCCACCCGGCGGGCGCGGGTCATCATGGACCAGTCGGATTCGGCCCGGATCGAGCAGTTGCTGGAAAGCTTCAACGTCGGCGAAGGCTGAGTCAGGGCAGCGGGCTGAGGCCGATGACCAGGGGATGCAGCGCCACGAGAATCGCGTAGAGCGCCAATCCGCCGGCGATCCTTGGGCCCCCGGTTTCGCGCAGGGCGGCGGACAGGGCCGATGGCCGGCCCGTGGCGGCCGCCAGACGCCGCCATTCCACCTCCCCCAGCGCGCGGCGGCGTCCGCCGTCCAGCAGGGCCGGACCGGCCAGGGCCAGAACCAGCAGCGGGGCGAAGAGCATCAGCCCCGCCACGTCGCCGTTGGGCACCATATGGGCCCCGGCCCACAGGCTGAACGACCAGGGAACCGGATGGCGGGTGACACGGAGGATGCCGGGACGGGCGGGATCGTAGCCGCGCGCTCCAGGGCCGATGGAGAACGGGTTGGGGCTCGTCATGCCCGCGACCGCGAGAATGCCGGCCACGGGCATGACCAGGGCCGGAACCCACAGGGTCCAGGGTTCCTTGGGCCACACCGGCTCGATCGGGGCGGCCCGGACGGCGGCGATCATCCAGGCGAGCAGCAGGAGCGACACGGCGGAATAGACGGCGATGAATCCCGCCCGGCCGAGCAGCCGTTCGGCTGGGCGGCGGATTGCCGGACGGTTGGCGAGGCTGTGGCTGACGAGGAACAGCGCGACCGCCAGCCCCAACTGCCACAGGCCGCCGGTCATCGGCCGCCGGCCCGGCTTCGTGTCGCCCTCGCCGGGCGCGGGCTCCGCCCGCTTGGCCGCCGCCGCAATGGCGGCCGGAGCATGATCCGAGTCGACCGGATCATGCTCTAAATACCCTCGTCCTCGCCGTGGAGCCGGTGCTGGCGCGCGGCGGCCACCACGGTATTGCGCAGCAGGCAGGCGATGGTCATGGGGCCGACGCCGCCGGGCACCGGGGTGATGGCGCCGGCCACCTGCTTGGCCTCGTCGAAGCGGACGTCGCCCACCAGCTTGCTCTTGCCGTCGGGCAGGGCGATGCGGTTGATGCCCACGTCGATCACGGTCGCGCCCGGCTTGATCCAGTCGCCGCGCACCATCTCCGGCCGGCCGACCGCCGCCACGACGATGTCGGCGCGGCGCACCTCGTCGGGAAGATCGCGGGTGCGGGAATGGGCGATCGTCACGGTGCAGTCCTCGCGCAGCAAGAGATGGGCCATGGGCTTGCCGACGATATTGGAGCGGCCGACGACGATCGCCTTGAGCCCGGTCAAGGACCCCAGATGGTCCTTGAGCAGCATCAGGCTGCCCAGGGGCGTGCAGGGCACCATGCCCACCCCGCCCGAGGCCAGCATGCCTACGTTCCAGGGGTGGAAGCCGTCCACATCCTTGTCGGGGCGGATCGCCTCGATGACCTTCTGGGCGTCGATATGCTTGGGCAGCGGCAGTTGCACCAGGATGCCGTGCACCTCGGGATCGTCGTTGAGGCCGGCGATCAGGGTCAGCAGCTCGTGCTCGGTGACGTCGGTCTCCAGCGTGTGTTCGAACGACCGCATGCCGACTTCCACCGCCCGCTTGCGCTTGTTGCGGACATAGACCTGGCTGGCGGGATCCTCGCCCACCAGCACCACCGCCAGCCCTGGGGTGATGCGGTGCCGCAGCCCCATGTCCCGGACGCGTTGGGCGACCTTGTCCCGGAGCTGCGCCGAGAACAGGTTTCCGTCAATGATCTTGGCTTCGGTCATGGGAGCTTCGCCATCCATTCGTCGAGGCGGCGCCCAAGTTCGTCGGCGTCGCCGGTGATGAGGAGAACCTTGCGCCGGTCGGTGGCGCCCTGGACGATGTCGATGCTCGTCCGCGGCAGCCGCCACGCCTTCGCCAACAGCTTGATCAGGGCGGCGTTCGCCTTGCCGTCCTCGGGCACCGCCGTCACCGACACCTTGAGCACCGCGCCGCCGCCGGCCTCGGGGGCGATGCCGTCGATACGGTCGCGGGAAGCCTTGGGTGTCAGACGCACCGCCACCCGGACCCCTTCGGGAGCCGCGGTGAACGGCAGGGTGGTCATAACCCCGCGGCCATCATGATCAGCCTGGCATCGACCATCTGAAGGAAGATGATGATCAGCCACAGGACGATCGGCGACAGATCGACCGGCCCGAAATCGGGCAGGACGCGCCGGATCGGCTTCAATGCCGGTTCGGTCAGCCGCGCCAGCACGTTGCCGATCATGCGGACGGTGGCGTTGTAGGTGTTGATAACCCCGAAAGCGTGCAACCAGCTGAAGATGATCGCCGCGACGACCACGTACCAGTAAATTTCCAGGGCGTAGGAGATGACCGTGAGAAGCGGCACGAGAATGATGTTCATCGACCGGGCGTCCCCATAGTGGTGGAAAACTTATGCACGGCCCCCCGCGCCATCCGTAAGTTTTCCACCACGGTTCAAAATGTTGGTGGGCCGCCTGACCCGGCCGCTCGGGAACCAAGCGTCCGGAGCGGACCACGGGCAAAGGGCCATTTCGCCGGCAAACCCTAACGGCACGTGGCGTCCGGCGCAAGCGGAAGGCAAGCCGGACAGCGGTTCTCATCATGGCCGGAACACCCCTCGCCCACGACGTGGGAGAGGGTGCCGAGCGCAAGCGAGGCGGGTGAGGGAGCGCGCGTCCGCCCGCTTGGCGCAACAAACGGCCTGGAAGGGCGCAGCCTTTCCGTGTAATACTAACGGCCTAGGCCAAACGGACTGCCGGGACGGATCGGATGCCTGTCGTCGAGTGGTCGGACATCTATCTCGTCGGGTTGCCGGACCTGGACGAGGATCACAAGCGGTTCGTGGCGGCGATCGCCGAAATCTGCGCCGCCGCCGAATCCGATCCTCCCGAGGACGCCGCCGGTCTGTTGAAACGCCTCGATACGCTCATCGAGGCCTTCGCCAGGCACGGGGTCAAGGAGGAGCGGATGCTGAGCCTCCTGCGCTCGCCGGCCGGGATGGAGCACCGCCGCCAGCACGTCGCCGGCCACAGCCGTTTCCGGGAGGAGGTGGGCAAGGTCCGTTCCCACATCGCCGACGGAGGCCCGGCCCCCGGGGCGGTCGGGGAACTCGGGGTGTTCCTGATGCTGTTCGAGCTGATCCGCAGCGACTACGACATGGTCGGCCTGCTGCGGCATGAAGGGCTGCTGGTCGGCGACGGCCGGCTGGTCGAGGGGGCGTCCCGCCAGGATTTCGAACCGTGAGGAGGATCCGGCGTCCGGTCCGGGCGCGGGATCGCCGCCGTCAACCCCCGCTGCGTCCCGCCTGGTAGCCCTGCTGATAGGATTTTTGCTCGGATTTCTTGTAGTAGTCGTACAGCAGGCCGCCGACCAGTCCGGCGCCCGCGCCCGCGGCCGCGCCCAGTCCGGCGTTGCCGCCGATGGCGCCGAGAACGGCGCCGCCGGCCGCGCCGCCGGCCGTGCCGGTCAGGGCCCGCTGCTGGGTTTCGCTCAATCCGGCGCAGCCGGTCAGCATGCCGGCGGCGACGCAAGTGGCCAAGGCGGTCCGATGCAAATTGACCATGTCATGACTCGCATTCACGGGCGCTCAACTGCGGCAGGGATAGGTCTGGGTCAGGAATTCGAACATGCCTTCCACGGGGGCCGTCGAGAGCGCCGAGGGATGGGAATGGCTCCAAGCGACGAAGCGGGCGATGCTTTCGTCGCGGGTGGGTGGCGGATTCGGAGGGCAGACCAGGGGCTGGCGGCCTTCCGCCTGGACCGCCAGATTGTGGTACTGATAGGCGCCGACCATGAAGCCCTGGCAGAAATTGATGGCCGCCGTGTAGAGCGGGTCGCTGGTCGGCGTGGCGCAGAGATCGACGAGGTCCCCCGTGGTTTTCACGTGGAAATCCTCCTGGGTGGTGGCGCGAACGGCCGATGTGGAGACCACGGCCGCGGCGATGCCGGCGCTCATCAGCCAGACCGTCTTGATGCCCGATGCCATCGTCTCTCCCCTCCTTCCGCCAACGACGGGGCCGGCACTCACCGCGCCGGCAGGGCCGCGCTCTGCGCCCGCGCCAGGCTGTCGCGCAAATCGTTCGCCGCCCCGGCCACCGCCGCGCGCTGGGCGTCCTGGCTGGTGAGCGTGGCGCCCAGGTCGAAGGCGCTGGGCGCGCGCGTGGTGATGAAGGTGGCGAGCGGCTGGCCGGTTCGGGAATCGAAGAACTGGCCCTCGATCGTCACGGTGCCGGTGAACGTCGGCGTGCCGCCGGTGGCGTTGCGGGTCACGTTGGCGACGATTCCCATCGGGGTGATCCGCGAGGCGGTGGCGGCGACGGGGACGTTTCCGGACATGCCGGCCAGCGTCAATTGCAGGCGAGCGGTGCCGGTGCCGGGGGTGTTGGTGATCCGGTAGCGCTCGCCCAGGGCGCGGCGGAATTCACGCCCCATGTAGGCGGCCATGGCCTGCTTGTCGGCCGGGGTGGCGTTACCGAAGCTGGCGTCGGCGCCCTGGTAGATTTCCGGCGGGGTGATGATGAAGCTGGTATAGCTGGCGGGATTGAGGCCGGGCTTCTTCCAGACGAGCGTACCGGGGACGTTGGGGGATTCCTGCATGGGCTGGCCGGCCTGCGCCAACCCCGCCGGGACGCTTGGCCCCGAGGAGGACGAGCACGCCGTCGCCGCGGCCAGAACCACGCCCAACGCCAAAATCCGCGCCCCTCCGGTAGCGACCATGGAAGCGGCCTCCGTCTTGACCATCACCGGTACATCGGAAATGGGGGCATCCCTGGCAATCGCGCTACCCCGCACGCGCGGCGGCCAGGGGCGGAAGGGCGGACGGCGCATGCGGTTACCCACCGGGTCAGTGGACGAAATCGGACGCCGGCTTGACGTTGAGCGTGACCGCGGCGACCGCGGCGGGGTCGTGTCCATCGGCGGCGATGTGGCTGAAATGGTCCTGGCCGACGAAGCCCGCGGTGGGGATGTCCTCGAAGGCGCCATTCGGTGCCAGACTGATCGTGCCGTGCCCGGGCAGGGTTTGGACGAAGGCCGCCAGCGCGCCGTGTCCGCCCGTGTCGCCGGCGAGCACGCCCTGGGTCGGGCCGAAGTTCGTCGGCTGGCCGGTAATGGCGATCCAGGCCGTCTGCGTGGGACTGTTGACGGTGCCGTTGCTGTCGTAATAGGTGAAGTGATCGACCGGCGGGCCGCTCACCTTGGGGGTGTAGGCGAGGCCGCCATTGGCGGCGAGGGATAGGGTGCCGCCGCTGGGGCCGGTGACGAGATGGACGCTCAGGGGCTTGCCGAAGGGGTCGGTGTCGTTGGCAAGAACGCCGTGAGCGGCATCCACGGTGAAGGAGGGGCTCCCCGAGGGAGAGAAGACCTTCCGGAACAGGTCGTTGTTCGCGACCGGAGCGGTGTGGACGGGCGGCGTCACGTCGATGAAAAGTGTCTCGGGAAAGCCGACCGGCTGGCCGCCCGTAGTGTGCTGGATGGTGAAGCTGTCGATGCCGACGAAGCCGGCATCCGGCGCGTAGGCGAAGGCGCCGGGTGCGAGGAAGGCGTTGTTCGGCGTGCCGAGCGTCAGGCTGCCGTGGCTTACGGTGGACACCAGTTGCGGCACGTCCGAAGGGGTGCTCGACTGCAATCCCGGTGGCGGAACGGTCAGGGTGGTCGCCTTCGCGATGCTGAAGCTCGGCGGTCCGAACACGTAATCCGTCATCAATATCTGGTTGAGCTGCGTGATGTCGGCGAGAATGGTGTCGAACGGGACGAAGTCGGCGCCGGCGGCGAAACTCAGCACTTGGTTTTCCGCCGTTCCGATGAGGTTGCTGTGCGGAACCGCGGCGACCGGGTTGTGCTCCAGCGCGTTTTCCAGCAAGTCCCCCAGCGTGGTCGAACCTTGATAGCCCGTGGAGTCGGGAATGTGGGTGACGTGCGGTGTGCCGGGTTGCCAAGTGGTGGGCGTCGGGGATGTTGCGGGCATGGCCGGATTGCTCCTTGCGTCGAACTGAATCAGCAAACGTTCCGCTCGCGGTTCCGGCAGCAGGAGAGATGCTTCGGGTTTGGATCGGGATCATTTCGATTTGGCTTGAGGGCGTGCCGGCGGCATGGGCAAGCCCATCATGACCCGCATCGGTGGCAGGTCGCCCCGGAACGGGACTGGGCGCGCGGCACGAGCCCCTTTGACCCCGTTGGATGTTCTCGGTGGAATTTCCCCAACCACGGGGGTGACCCGCTCGGAATCCGATGCCATCATGGCCGCTTGACCGCCGAAGGGGGCGGCACCGGTATCTGATTACCGTCTCTGTACAATCATGTGTATCGGCGTCCGTATTTCCGGTTATTCTGTAGAGTAATCGCCAATGATATTCATTCATTCCAGCTTTCGTGTTTCCAGCACATGGCTATGGTCGCGACTACGGACGTCGGATCGTGTCGTGTCGTATTACGAAGTATTTAACAATCATCTGTCCAACATTAGGGTTGATCAGATAAATAACCATAGCCACGATACCTGGCGCTCGAATCATCCTGTCGGAGCCCCGTATTTTCTTGAATTTCAGCCCTTGATCAAGGATACGGGCGGCGTCGAAAAATTTTGCGCGGGCACGTCCTTCGATCATTTCATCCCGCCCGGGGGTTTGCACGGGCAGCTCGGCGAATCCGAGCACACGTATCTTGCCAGCCTGATCGCACATGCTCGGAGCTTGGATAAAATCCCGGTTCTCTCCTGCACCCGGACCCTTGGGCGCCTGCGGGCGATCAAGGCGGCGTTCCCGGGCTTGCACATTCTTGTCTGTCGCAGACTTTTTCAGCAATGGTGCTCGTACACAGCGCAATGTGTTCTCGGCAATAGTTATTTTATGAACACCGTTCGTGAAATTTTAGATCAAAATAAACACGACCCTGTTATTGCCTGGATTGGCGGCAATTTTCCGCTCGGAGCCCCGGAAATTGACAACGCTAATTATTTTCTTTGTTTCTCCCTGCTCCATCTATATCTCTATGCGCAGGTTGCGGACGCGGCGGATCTCGTCGTCGATGTCAACAGGCTCGTTGCGGATTCCGACTATCGGCAGGCGACCGAAGCGGCGATCGCCGCGGCCGGCGGGATCGCCGTCGATCTCTCCGATGCCAGGGACTCGATGGAATTTTCGCTTGTCTCGCTCGGGAGCGGCAGCGATTTGGCCGCCAGGCTGGGGCCCGCCGCCGAGCGGATAATTGCGGACGCCCCATCCCCGCGGGGGCGGGATTTGGCATCCCGGGCGCTGGCGGATCTGATCGAGGATTATGGACGCTACACCGAGTTTCCGGGCGCGGCCGCCAAATCCGGCGGGTCGCCCGGTGGCCGCGACGCCCCGACCGCGCCCGACCCGTTGGGCCGCGCCATGGCCGCGCTTCACGCCAAGGACTTCGCCGCCTGCATCGCCGCTTGCGAGAGCGCCCTGGCGGCCGATCCGCGATCGGCGAGGGCGTTGCATCTGGCGGGCTCGGCCTGGTGCTGGTCGGGAAAGCCGCAAGCGGGGATAAAGCTGCTGGTGGGCGCATTCCTCCTTGCCCCCGGGGAAGTGGCCTTCCGGGTGGATCTTGCCACCGTGCTGGCGGCCCATGGCCGCCGGGAAGAGGCGATCCGGCTGCTGCGGGACGGCTTTGGGCGCCATCCCGCCGAGCCCCGGGTCACGGTCCGCCTGGCGCGGCTGCTGTCCGATTCCGGCCGCCACGACGAGGCCATCGCCATCCTGTCGGCCGCCGTGGCCAAGCTGCCGCTCCGGGCCGAATACCACCGCCTGCTCGCCGCCGAATACGCGGGCGAACTTCGCCTGTCCGAAGCGCTGCTGCATTTGCGTCTGGCCGAGGCGTCGGCGCCCGATGTGGCGGAGATTCAGACCGGCCTGGGCGTCCTGCATCAGGCGCTGGGCGATCCCGATGCCGCCATCGGCCATCACGAGCGGGCCGTGGCGCTGGGCGGGGACGATCCGGCGCCGCATTTCAACCTTGCCACCGCGCTGCTCACCCGCGGCGACTTCGCCCGGGGGTTCGCCGAGTTCGAGTGGCGCCTGCGGATGCTGCCGCGCGCCTGTCCGGCGCCACCCGGCTGGAGGGGCGAGCGGCTCGACGGGCGCCGCCTGCTGGTGACGGCGGAGCAGGGATTCGGCGACATGATCCAGTTCGCCCGCTTCCTGCCGCGCCTGGCGGCCTTCGGCGGCGAGGTGGTGGTGGAAAGCCCGCCGGAACTGGAGCGGCTTTTCGCGAGCCTGCCGGGGGTATCCGGCTGCACCGCCGCGGGTAAGCCGACCGGGGCGTTCGACGTCGGCGTGCCACTGCTCAGCCTGCCCGCCGTCCTCGGCTGCACAAAGGACGACTTGGCCGCCCCGGTTCCTTATGTGAGGCCGCCCGCGGGGGTGCGGGTGGAGTTGCCCGAAGGCGACGGGCTGAGGGTCGGTCTGGTGTGGGCCGGCCGGCCGGCGACGGGCGAGGTCTATGTCCGCCGCTCGCTCAATCGCCGGTCGTGCCGGCTGGCATCGCTGGCGCCGCTGGCGGACGTGCCGGGGGTGACGCTCTACAGCTTGCAAACGGGCGAGCCGGCGGCGCAGTTGGCGGCATCCGGTCTGCCCATCCACGATATCGGCTCGCGCCTCGGCGATTTCGCCGACACCGCCGCGGCCATAGCCGCCCTCGATCTGGTGATTTCGGTCGACACCGCCGCGGTGCATCTGGCCGGCGCCATGGGGCGGCCCGTCTGGGTGATGCTGGCGCCGGGCCAGGCCGATTATCGCTGGGGAACCTCCGGCGAAACCTCGCCCTGGTATCCCACCGCCCGCCTGTTCCGGGCCGACAGCGCGGATTGGTCCGGGATGGTCGCCGCCGTCGCCGCCGCGCTCAGGGAGGTCCGGCCCACGTAGCCGGCGGCGTTCGTGCGCCTGAAGCGGTGCCCAGGATGGGGAGAACGATGGGTCGATCCCGAAAGACCGGCTGGACGGCGGGCAAATGCGAGGGCATTGGCGGAGGTAAGGGCACTGGGATCAAACCGTCTCTCGTTGAATATCAATGTGTTAACGGACATCGTCGCCGCTTGATCCGCCACCCATATGGTGGCATCATGTGGCGATGGAAAAGCGTCGGCCAACCTATGATCTCGATGCCGTCGAGGCCGCCCTTGGCTCGGTCGAGACGCTGCCGATCACCCGGACGGCCTTTTCCGATGCCCTGTCGCTGGGGTTCAGCCGCTCGGGCAAATCAATCCTCCAACCTTACCAGATGGCGCGTGCCGCCACCGTCTGATGACGGCACGCCACCTTCTTACTTCTCGCTGGGGTGCTCGCGGCGGACGCCCTTGAACGGCGTGCCATCGGCCTTGCCGTCCATGATGCGCCCGGTATCCGCGTCACGTTTGTACCAGATGCCGTTGTTCGGATTCTGGAACTGCGAGCGGTCCTTCACGGCACCATTGCGGTGCCCATCGCCATAAGGCGGGTTCGTGGCCATAGGTTTCCCTTTCAAGCCATTTGTCGGTTCGGGCTTGCGCAGCGAGGGAAACCCATTATTGTAACGGGTTGCGTGAGGCAATCCTTCGCTACGTGGCCGCAAGAACCTGTTTGCGACCACGTTTTGCTGATTGGGGCGGTTCAGGGTTCCAGCCTGGATCGCCCTTTTCGTGTCCGGCGCACCTCCCGTGGTGGGTTGACCGAGGGAGTCGCGTCGGTTTACAAAACGCATGTGCATTCTTGATTCGTAAACCTGGGGAGTCAAGTCCATGTTCGGCGAACGACTGCACCTCGCGCGCAAGAAGGCTGGTTACTCACTACGTGATCTTGCCGACAGGCTGGAAGGCAAGGTTTCGCCCCAGGCCATCGGGAAGTATGAGCGTGGCGAGATGATGCCCAGTTCCGGCATCCTCATCGCCTTGGCGAAGGCTCTGGGCGTCAGCATGGATTTCTTTGCCGCGCCGTCGGGAGTGCGGCTTGGCGCAATCGACTTTCGCAAGCATTCCGGCACTTCCGTGCGCGAGCGCGCGCAGGTGGAAGCCGAGGTCATCGAGCATGTCGAACGCTATCTGCTGATCGAGGAAATCCTCGATCTGAAGAGCAGCGAGTGGCAGGCGCCTTTCCGCCCCAGGCCGGTTACCGCTCCCGACGATGCGGAAAACGTCGCAGAAGAGGTGCGCAATCACTGGCACCTCGGTGAAGACCCTATCCCCAATCTGACCGAGTTGCTGGAGGAGAAGGGTGTCAAGGTGATGCTGCTGAACCTCCCCGACCGCGTTTCCGGTCTGACCTGCGAAGTCCAACGACCGGACAAAGAGCCGGTTCCAGTCATCGTCGTGAACCGAAATCACAACCTTGAACGTCGCCGCATGACCATGGCCCACGAACTGGGACACCGGGTCATGGATGCGAGCGAGGGCATTCTTGAAAAGGCGGCGACGCGCTTTGCGGGTGCCTTCCTCCAACCGCCCAAGCACGTCCGGAACGAAGTGGGCTATCACCGTCACCGTTTCGGGGCGGCGGAGGTGATCACTACCAAGCGCCTCTACCGCGTCAGCGCGTCGGCATTCGTCGTGCGCTGCCGCGATCTCGGCATCATCAGTCAGGACGCTCTGGTGCGCCTCTTCCTAACCGTGGGGCGGACTTGGCGAAGTGAGGAGCCACACCCCATGGAACCGCCGAACCAGCGCGGCGAATACGAAAAGCCCAAGCGGTTCCAGCGGCTATGCTATCGGGCGTTGGCGGAAGACCTCATCACCGAGACCAAGGCTGCCGAATTGCTTCAATGCCCTGTCCGGCAGGTCGAGGCTGCGATGATGGGGCTGAGCAATGGCTCGGATTGTCATCAGTGATAGTTCGGTCCTGATGGACCTCACCAAGAGCGGCTTGGTCGAGGCGACCCTACGGCTGCCGTTCGAATTCGTCATCCCCGATGTCATGGCGGCGGAGGAGTTGCTCGACCTCGGCCAATATAGCGCCGACCAACTGCTTACCCTCGGCTTCAAGGAAGGCACCCTTGACGGCAAGGGCGTCACGAAGGCATTCGCCTATGCAGGCGAATTTCGAGCCGAATTGTCACGCCAGGACTGCTTCGCCCTGACGCTTGCGGAGGTGCAGCGGTGCATTTTGATGACCGGCGACCGTCGCCTCCGCCGGGTGGCCGAAAACAAGGACATTGAGGTTCATGGTCTGCTGTGGCTGATCGACCTGATGATCGAGCATCAGGTGGTCCCGTTGGCAGAGGTGCTGACAGGACTGGAACGGCTGGCGGCTGACCCCAAAGTTCGGCTGCCGCGAAAGTTCGTTAATGAGAGGCTCCAGAAGCTCTGTGATCAGACTGAGGTTGGTAATGTCACGGAATGACCAGCGGGGCGTATCATCTGACCGGATCAATCGTAGCCTGCTGCTGAGCAGACACTTTTTTTAATTCTTCGCTTTTCTTGTCGGCTGATTAGTATGCGAAGCGAATCTGGCCCCCAACGGGGCGCGCGAGGTGGCTTGAATCTGGGGTCGGCACGAGCTTTGTCATTCAGGATAGCAGCGAGTTCGTCGAAGCCCACTGCCGGCGCCGAACAGGCTGAGCATATAGCGGCTGAGAGCCAGCTTGTGGGGAAAGGGGACGTTGGCCATCCGCCGCTCCGTCCGGTCGGGATCATCGGCCAGCGGACGGGAAATTCCAGGCCGCGACGGGCGCTCTTTCGGCGGGCGGTCTTTGTCCCGCTTGCGGTTCTTCCGTCCGGGACCGTCCTGTGACGGTGGCGTGTGCGAGTTCGACGACGTCTTCTTCGGCTTGGTCAGCGCGGCTTCAAGTTCGGCGATCCGCGCCGCCATACGCTCGATCAACGCCGCCTGCTCCATCAGCAGGGCGTCCTTCTCGGCTTCGGTCAGGCGATAACGGATAGGCAGCTTCATGCATAGGTTGACTCACATTCTCGCCTTTGGGGCAAGCCTTTTGTCAACCCGGTGAGCAATTACCCTGAAGGAGTTGGCGACGGATCGACGGGGAGGCAGCGGCGAGCTGGCGGCGGCGACAAGCCCCCTACACCCCTCTTGCCCCGCGACATCCTTCCTCCCATATCTCAAATCTGCTATAGTGCGTTTCATGAAGTGGACGGTAGAAACCCTCAACGACACGGTAGACGCGGAGATCGCCGCCCTGCCGTCCGACATGCAGGCGAGGTACCTGCGGATCGCCGAGATGATCGAGAGGGTGGGACTTGAGCAAGTTGGCGAGCCCCAGGTGAAGCACCTGGAGGGCAAGCTGTGGGAAATGCGCATGACCGGCCGCGATGGCATAGCCCGCGGCCTCTATGTGACAACGACCGGCCGACGAGTGGTAGTGGTTAGAGTGTTCGTGAAGAAAACCCAGAAAACCCCGCGCCGAGAAATCGAGTTGGCCTTGGCCCGAGCAGAGGAGATTGGCCGATGACCGACCTTGCGACCCTAAAAAACCGCCTGCTCCGCAACCCGGAAGTACAGGCGGAATACGACGCCTTGGCACCGGAATTCGAGATCGCCGCCACGCTGATCGAGGCCCGCCAGCGTGCCGGACTATCGCAAGCCGAGGTGGCCCGCAGGATGGGAACCACGCAATCGGCCGTGGCCCGCTTGGAGAGCGGGCGATTCCTGCCCTCGGCTGCGTCGTTGGCACGCTATGCAGCGGCGACGGGGAGCCGCCTCCGAGTCCAATTGCTTCCCGGCTGACTAAGGCGCGGGAAAAACGGAAAGGCCAGCTCTCATCGCCATAGTCTTGTGCCCGAGCGTGCGGGCGAGTTCCAATGGGGTGAGCCGCTGTGCCAGGCGCGTTGCCGCGACGTGGCGGAGATCGTGGAAGGTGACGCGGGGGACGCCCTTTGCGGCGACTGCCTGCACTGCCGGCCGGTACGCCTGCTCCACAGCAGTGTGGCCGATGGGGAAGGGCCGGCCGGCTTTGCCCTGCGCGATTTGCCACGCCGTAAGGGTGTCGCGGGCGCGCTGTGACAGGGGCACATGCCGCGCCTCGCCGTTCTTGCTGTCTCGGACATGGGCATAATCGGCGGCGATATCAGGCCAGGTCAGCGACAGCAATTCTCCCATCCTCATCCCGGTCTCTATCGCCGTGATGACCAGGGGCCGCAGCCATGCCGGCCGCTGGCAGGCGTCAAGAAGGATGGTCTCCTCTTCTTGCGTCAAATGCGCTACATAATGCCGGAAATGCCAGTGTGCCAATTTGTGCCAAAAAATTACGGGGGAAACGCCGAATTTCGGCGGAAACTGGCGGAGAGGGTGGGATTCGAACCCACGGTGGGCTTGCGCCCACACCGGTTTTCGAGACCGGCCCATTCGACCGCTCTGGCACCTCTCCTTTGGTCGCCCTGCCCGGTCGGGGAAGGCGCGGAGACTAGCGCAACTCGGCGCAGGCCGCAACACTAGTTCTCGCGCGGGCGAAAAGCGATCGGCGAACGTTCGGAAACGATTCGCCGCGCTCTTTCAGGACGCTAAGAGGGACAAAAACGACAAGCGAAGGGCCCCTCTCATGGAAGGACCCTTCGCCCTGGTTCGGGGGCGGTGGGAACAGGACCGCTACGGCGTCAGCGCGGCGCGATCACCATCACCATCTGGCGCCCCTCCATCTTGGGGTGCTGCTCGATCTTGCCCAGTTCCTCAAGCTCGGCGCGCACGCGCTCAAGGACCTTGAAGCCCAGATCCTGGTGCGCCAGTTCGCGGCCGCGGAAGCGCAAGGTGACCTTGACCTTGTCGCCCTCCTCCAGGAACTTCCGCATGGAGCGCATCTTGACGTTATAGTCGTTCTCATCGATGCCAGGGCGCAGCTTGACTTCCTTGACCTCGATGACCTTCTGCTTCTTGCGCGCTTCGGCCTTCTTCTTCTGGGTTTCGTACTTGAACTTTCCGAAATCCAGAATCTTGCAGACCGGCGGATCGGCATTGGGCGAGACCTCGACAAGGTCAAGCCCGGCCTCCTCGGCCATGACGAGGCCTTCCCGCAAGCTGACGACTCCGATCATCTCCCCGTCGGCGCCCACCAGGCGAATGCTGCGGGCATCGATCTCTCTGTTGACGCGCGGCCCGTCGGACTTGGGCGGCGTCTGCATCGGCGGCCTGGCTATGTAACCCTCTCCTATGTTTAGAACGCATAAATAGGCCGTTCCGCGCTTTCCCCCAGCGGATCGAACCCGGTTGGTCGTCGGTCACGCCGGCGGCGCGGCCTCAGCGACAAGTGTAGCAACGGATTGGTCGAGCGCAATGATTTCTTGTTCGCTGCCGCCCAGGCGGCGCATGGCCACGGTGCGCTCCTCGGCCTCGCGCCGGCCGACCACCAGGATGACGGGCACTTTGGCCACCGAATGCTCGCGGATCTTGTAGGTGATCTTCTCGTTGCGCAGGTCCACTTCCGCCCGCAGGCCGGCGGCGGCCAGGGCGGCCTGGACCTCGCGGGCGAAGCCGTCGGCCTCGGAGACGATGGTCGCCACCACCACCTGCACGGGAGCCAGCCACAACGGGAAGCGCCCGGCATGGTGCTCGATCAGGATGCCGAGGAAGCGCTCGAACGAGCCCAGGATGGCGCGATGGAGCATCACGGGGCGCTTGCGGCTGCCGTCTTCGGCCACATACGAGGCATCCAGGCGCTCGGGCAGGACGAAATCGACCTGCAACGTGCCGCACTGCCAGTCGCGGCCGATGGCGTCGCGGAGCGCGAACTCCAGCTTGGGGCCGTAGAAGGCGCCCTCGCCGGGGTTGAGCACGGTCTCCAGGCCGGCCGCCCGGGACGCCTCCACCAGGGCGGCTTCGGCCTTGTCCCAGATCGCGTCGCTGCCGGCGCGCTTTTCCGGGCGGTCCGAGAACTTCACCCGCACGTCGGTGAAGCCGAAATCCGCATAGACGGATTTCAGAAGCTCGCAGAACGCCACCGTCTCGGCGGTGATCTGGTCCTCGGTGCAGAAGATGTGGGCGTCGTCCTGGGTGAAGGCGCGCACCCGCATGATGCCGTGCAGCGCCCCGGACGGCTCGTAGCGGTGGCACGAGCCGAACTCGGCCATGCGCAAGGGGAGGTCGCGGTAGCTCTTGATGCCCTGGCGGAAGATCTGGACGTGGCAGGGGCAGTTCATGGGCTTGACCGCCAGCGTGCGCTCGTCGGGCGTGTGCACGGTGAACATGTTCTCGCCGAACTTTTCCCAGTGGCCGGACGCTTCCCACAGGCTGCGGTCCACCAATTGGGGAGTTTTGACCTCCACATAGCCGTCCGCGTCGATCTTGCGGCGGACGTAATTCTCGACGATGCGCCACAGGGTCCAGCCCTTAGGGTGCCAGAACACGCTGCCCACCGCCTCTTCCTGCAGGTGAAACAGCTCCATCTCGCGCCCCAGCCGGCGGTGGTCGCGTTTCTCCGCCTCCTCCAGCATGTGCAGGTAGGCGTCGAGGTCCTTCCTGTCGAACCAGGCGGTGCCGTAGATGCGCTGGAGCATCTCGTTGCGGGCGTCGCCGCGCCAATAGGCGCCGGCCAGCTTCATCAGCTTGAACGCCTTGCCCAGCCGCCCGGTCGAGGGCAGGTGCGGCCCGCGGCACAGATCGATGAAATCGCCCTGGCGGTATAGGGTGATCGCCTGGCCCGCGGGGATCGAGCCGATGATCTCGGCCTTGTACTTCTCTCCCAGGCTCTCGAAGAAGCGGATGGCCTCGTCGCGGTCCCAGACCTCGCAGGCGATGGCCTCGTCGCGGTCGACGATGTCGCGCATGCGCGCCTCGATGCGTTCCAAATCCTCGGGCGCGAAGGGCTCGGGGCGGGCGAAGTCGTAGTAGAAGCCGTTCTCGATGGCCGGGCCGATGGTCACCTGGGTTTCCGGATACAGCTCCTTGACCGCCTCGGCCATGACATGGGCGGCGTCGTGGCGCAGCAATTCCAGGGCGTCGGAATCCTTGGCGGTGACGATGGCAAGCCGGCAATCGTGGCTGATATGGGCGGAGAGGTCGCGCATCGCGCCGTCGACGCGGATGGCCAGCGCCGCCTTGGCCAGACCCGGGCCGATGTCCCGCGCCACGTCCAAACCGGTCACCGGGCCGGGATAGTGGCGGACTTTGCCGTCGGGAAGGGTTATGGCGACCATGGCGGGCACTCTCGGGCAGGGACGGAACGGGGAAGGAAAGCGGAGGAGGACTGTAAAAGCTTTCCGCCTCAAGTCAAGGCGGCGAGGGTCCGTACGACTTCCGCGGTCGCCAGCGCATCCAGGCGGTCGCGGCGCAGCAGGCTCACCCGTCCGCGCGGGGCGCACAGGGCGGGGTCGCTTTCGGACGAGAACAGCACCACGCTCGCGCAGCCGGCGGCGGCGATCAGGTGCATGGGGCCGGTGTCGTTGCCCACCGCCGCCATCGCCGCGCGGGCCAGGGCGACGATCTCCAGCAGGCCGGTGTCGCCGGCCAGGCTCACGGCCCGGGGGCAGGCGGCCCGGACGGCGTCCAGCGCCGCCCGCTCGCTGGCGGTGCCCAGCAACACCGGCGTCACCCCCTGGTCCGCCAGCCGGGACGCGAGTTCGCCGAAACGCCCGGCCGGCCAGCGCTTGGCCGGACGATGGGGGGCCCCCCCGGGGCACAGCAGGACGAAGGGGCGGGCCAGGCCGTAACGTGCGATGTCGGCCGCCACCCAGGACAGGTCCGGTGGCGGGACCTCGGCTATTCCCGCTTGGGCCAATTGTTCGGCCTGCCGTTCCAGGGTGTGCAGGGCGTCGCGCCGGGGATCGGCGTGGGGATGCGAACATCCCCGGGCGATCCCCGACCATTCCACCCTCCCGCCCATCAGCCGGAAATACCAGGACGAGCGGTCGGAGGTCTGGAGGTCGTAAACCCTTTGGAAACCGCCCCGGCGCAGCCGGTCGCGGAGCGCCCGGACCTTGCGGACCTGCCAGAATTTCGGCCGCTCGTCGACCCACACCTCGTCGAACCATGGGCTGGCTGCGGCGAAGGCGGCGAAGGGGCGGGTGGTCAGCAGGGTGATGCGGGCGCCGGAATGGTGGGCGCGGATGGCGGCGAAGGGCCCGGCGCTTTGGACGAAATCGCCCAAGGCCCCAAGCCGGATCACCAGGATGGCCTGCGTCACCGCCGCCCCGCGCCGGCGACCGGGGGCGGGCCGGCCAGAACCTCGCGGTAGACGTCGAGCGTCGCGGCGCACATGCGGTCGCGGGAGAAGTTCTCCCGCACGAAATCCTGGGCCAGGGCCGCCATCTCGGTCCGCTTCGCGCCGGTCAGGCCGAGGAAGGCGGCCAGGGCTCCGGCCAGGCTGACGGGGTCACCGGGCGTGACGAGCCAGCCGGTGCGGCCGGGAAGGACGGTCTCGCGCGGGGCGCCGTGATCGCTGGCGACGATCGCCCGGCCCATGGCCTGGGCCTCGGTGACGACGCGGCCGAACGCCTCGGGATCGGTGGAGGCCGACACCACCACGTCGGTGAGCATGTAGGCCGCCGGCATGTCGTTGCACTCGTCGACGATATGCACGACGTCGGTGAGCTTGCGGCGCTCGATCAGGTCGGTGAGCTCCGCGCGGTAGCCGGTGCGCCCCTGGTCGGAGCCCACCAGAAGGCAGCGCACGTCGTGCCGGCCGAGCAGCGCCAGGGCCTCGATCAGGACGGACTGGCCCTTCCAGCGGGTCAGGCGGCCCGGCAGCATGATCACCGGATAGCCGTCGGGCAGCCGCCACTTGCGCGCCAGCGCGATGATGCGTTCGGGGCTGACCCGGAGGGGATCGAAACGGCCGAGGTCCACCCCGCGATGGATGATGCGGACGCGGTCGGGATCGAGACCGTAGATGCGCCGGGCGTGCTCGGCGATGAAGTTGGAAATGGCGATCACCCGCTCGCCCTGCGTCATCACCGCGTTGTAGCGCTGCTTGAGCCCGAACCAGCCCAGATTGTAGGTGCCGTGGAAGGTGGTGACGAAATGCGCTCCGGCGCGGTTCGCCGCCGCCAGGGCGCTCCAGGCCGGCGCCCGCGAGCGGGCGTGGACGATGTCCACGCCGCGCTCGCGGATCAGCGTTTCCAGCCGCCGCACATTGGCGCGCATGACCAGCGGATTCTTGCTGTGGAGCGGCAGGGTCACATGCTCGCCCCCGGCGCGCGTGATCTCGCGCACCATGGGCCCGCCATTGGAGGCGACGACGGCGGTCCAGCCGGCTTCGGCCAGCGCCTGGGCGACCTCCACGGTGCCGCGCTCGACGCCGCCGGTGACCAGCGACGGCAACACCTGGAGCACGACGGGTTGACGCCGGCCGCTTCCATGCGCATCGATGGAGGGAGCTTCGGTCGTCGGGCCTTCGTAGGGCATCAAGGAAGGGGCAATGCGGGTCATGGACCACAATCCACATGGGGGCCGTCTGCCCACCGGGGCGGGGATATTACCACGGGAGGGTGGCGCGTCCATCGCCTACCGCAGGACTCCTGGAAAATCGCCGGGAGTGGTCTTCTTTCACGGCTATCGCTCCGACATGAACGGCACCAAGGCGCTTGCCCTGGAGGCATATTGCCGCGGCAAGGGTTACGCCTTCCTTAGATACGACGCCTTCGGCCACGGCGCCTCGCCGGGGGATCTCGCCCAGGAGACCGTCAGCCGCTGGGCCGAGGACGCGGTGGCGGTGCTCGACTCCCTCACCGAGGGGCCGCAGGTGCTGGTCGGCTCGTCGCTGGGCGGGTGGATCGCCTTGCTTGCCGCCCTGCGCCGTCAGGAGCGGGTGGCCGGCATCGTCGGCGTCGCCGCCGCGCCCGATTTCACCGAGGACCTGATGTGGGCCGAATTCGCCCCCGAGCAGCGCCGCGAAATGCTGGAGACCGGCTGGGTGACGCTGCCCAACGGCTACGATCCCGCCAGTCCCTGGCGGATCGCCCGCGCGCTGATCGAGGACGGGCGGCGCAACCTGCTGCTGCGGGACGCCATCAACCTGCGCTGCCCGGTGCGTCTGCTCCAGGGCCAGCGGGACGCGGACGTGCCGTGGCGGACCGCGCTGCGCATCGCCGAATGCCTGGCGGCGGAGGACGTGGAGGTGCTGCTGGTGAAGGACGGCGACCACCGGCTGTCGCGGCCGCAGGACATGGAGCGGCTTTACGGCGTGGTGGGCGGCCTGTTGGACGGGATCACGGCACGAACTGCTCGGCGATGATCCGTTCTTCCAGGTTGTGCTCGGGATCGAACATCAGGGTGAGGCCGATGGAGCGGTCCTCGCGCACGCAGACCTCGACCACGTCGCGCACTTCCGTGTAATCGGCCACGGCGCTGACCGGCCGCTTGCCGCTCTCCAGAATCTCGAACACCAGGGTCGCGGTGTGGGGCAGCAGGGCGCCGCGCCAGCGGCGCGGGCGGAAGGCGCTGATGGGGGTAAGTGCCAGGATGCCGGCGCCCAGCGGAACGATCGGACCGTGGGCCGACAGGTTGTAGGCGGTCGATCCGGCCGGGGTGGCGACCAGGATGCCGTCGCACACCAGCTCGTCGATGCGCACCTTGCCGTCGATGCGGATGCGCAGCTTGGCCGCCTGCCGGGTCTCGCGCAGCAGCGAGACCTCGTTGATGGCCAGGGCGTCGACCTCGCCGCCGTCGGAGTCCCGTGCCTTCATGCGCAAGGGGTGGAGAGTCACCGTCTGGGCGCGGGCGAGGCGTTCCATCAGGCCGTGCTCGCGGTAGACGTTCATCAGGAAGCCGACGCTGCCGCGGTTCATGCCGTAGATGGGCACCTTGCGGGTCATGAACCGGTGCAGGGTCTCCAGCATGAAGCCGTCGCCGCCCAGCGCCACCACCATCTCCGCTTCCTCGGGCGGGACGTGGGGATAACGCTGTTCCAGCCGGGCGAGCGCCGTCGCGGCGGCTTCGCTGTCGGTGGCGACGAAGGCGATCTTCTTGGAATCCATGGGGTCGGCTCGCGGTTCAGCAATTCTCATCTGACGTCGTGTTGTCATCCCGGGCCGCAGGTGAGGGATCCTTCAGGCATTTTCGCGTGAAAGATCCCGCGGTCGCTCCGCTCCCTCGGGATGACATGACCGGCGAGGGCGCATAATGAAAAGTGCTGCCCGCGGCTGGTCGGCGGCGAGTATAGCGCCTTGCGGCGCAACCGCCATCCGTGGCTGCGCTAACGGGCTTGCGCCGCTTCCTCCGTGTCGGCCTGCCGCGGTTCCACCGGCCAGGCGTAGACCTCGCGCACGATGTAGAGCGGGCGGCCCTTCACCTCGTCGAACACGCGGCCGAGGTAATCGCCGAGAACGCCCAGGGTCAGCAATTGCATGCCGCCCAGGAACAGCACCGAGGCCAGCGTCGATTCGTAGCCCGGCACGTCGATGCCCCAGATCAGGGTGCGGATGATGCGGATCACGATGTAGACGAAGGCCAGGGCGGAAATGACCGCGCCGATCAGTCCCCATACCCGCAAGGGAAAATTGGAGAACGAGGTCAGTCCGTCGAAGGCGAAACGCAGAAGGCGGAAGAAGTTGAACTTGGTGGTGCCGGCGGTGCGTTCGCCCTGGACGTAGACGATGCCGGTCTGGCGGAAGCCGACCCAGGCGAAAATGCCCTTCATGAAGCGGGAGCGCTCGGGCATCTGGTTGATGGCGTCCACCACCCGCCGGTCGAGCAGGCGGAAATCGCCGACTTCGCGCGGCAGCGGTACCTCCGACAGGTGGTCGAACAGCCAGTAGAACGCCTTGGCGAACATCTTTTCGCCGAGGGTCTGCCCGGTGCGGGCGTGGCGCACGGCATAGACCACCTCGTATCCGTCCCGCCATTTCCCGATCATCTCGGCGATGGCTTCCGGCGGGTGCTGGAGGTCGGCGTCCATGGGAACCACCACCTCGCCCGACGCGTGGGCGAGGCCGGCGGACAGCGCCCGCTCCTTGCCGAAATTGCGCGACAGGTCGATCACCTTCACCTGCGGGAAGCGCCGCGCGGATTCGATAAGGGCGTCCAGCGTGCCGTCGCGGCTGCCGTCGTTGACGCAGACGATTTCGTAGGGCACCCCAAGCGTGTCTAGCACCGGCAGCAGGCGGGCGAACAGGGCGGCGACCCCGTTCTCCTCGTTGTAGCACGGGATCACCACCGACAGCAGGCGGGGGGCGGGGCGGCGGCCGGAAGGCATGGCATGGGACATGGACATCACTTCGCTGGCGGCGGGGACACAGGGGTTTCCACCGCGATCGTTGGGTTGGCACGGGCGACGGTTCCCGTTACGGATTCTTCGCTGTCATCCCGAGCCGCAGGCGAGGGATCTTTCAGGCGTAGTCGGGTGAAAGATCCCTCCACTCGCTTTCGCTCGGTCGGGATGACATCAAGAGCGAGGCTCATAATGAAAACCGCCATTGGCACGAGCGGGACATTAACACCACTTCATCACCAAGATAAGGCCGGGATCAGCCGCCGGTGACGCTCATATGGCGGGCCACGGCCGGCCGGCGCCCGCGGTCGATGATGAAATCGTGCCCCTTGGGCTTGGCGCCGATGGCGGCGTCGATGGCGGCGTCCAGCAGATGATCGCTTGCGCTGGACCGCAAGGGCGCCCGCAGGTCCACCGCGCTGTCCTGGCCGAGGCAGGGATACAGCGTCCCGGTGCAGGTGACCCGGACGCGATTGCACGATTCGCAGAAGTTGTGGGTCATCGGCGTGATGAAGCCGATGCGCCGCCCGGTTTCGGCGATGGCGGCGTAACGCGCCGGTCCGCCGGTGGTCCAGTCGCTGTCGGTGAGCGTCCAGCGCCGCCCCAGGCGGGAGCGTACCAGCGACAGGGGCAGATACTGCTCGGTGCGGTCGGCGTGAACCTCGCCCATGGGCATGGTCTCGATCAGGCAGAGATCGAAGCCGTGGTTGCCGCACCAGGCGACGAGGTCGTCGTATTCATCCTCGTTCACGCCCTTCAGCGCCACGGTGTTGATCTTGACCGCCAGTCCGGCGGCCTTCGCCGCCATGATCCCGTCGATCACCCTGTCCAGTTTCCCCCACCGGGTGACGCGGGCGAAGCGGGCGGGATCGAGGGTGTCCAGCGAGACGTTCACCCGCCGGATGCCGGCCGCCGCCAGGCCCTCGGCGTGCTCGGCCAGCAGGGTGCCGTTGGTGGTGAGCGTAAGCTCGTGCAACTCGCCCGCCGCGACCAGCCGGCCCAGCCGGGCGATCAGGCCCATGACGTTGCGCCGCACCAGGGGTTCGCCGCCGGTGAGGCGGATCTTGCGCACGCCCTTGCGGACGAAGGCGGCGCACAGCCGCTCCAATTCCTCCAGCGTCAGGATGTCGGCCTTGGGCAGGAAGGTCATGTCCTCCGCCATGCAATAGACGCAGCGGAGGTCGCAGCGGTCGGTGACCGAAACCCGCACATAGGTGACCTTGCGGCCGAAGGAATCGATCATTCTGTCTCCGGCGGGCCCGCGAACGGGGGCGCTCTATCCGGATATATATCGCGGCGCGCGCCAAGGCGAGAGGGCTTTCAGGCAAATTCCCTCCGCACGGCGCGCTTGTGGCGGGCATGCCCGGCCATTACTCTCCCGCCCCATGACCTCCCATCTGCCGGGGATTTCCCCCATGGCCCTGCCTGCCGCCGTCCACCCGCCCGCCATCGGCGCCGTGGTCTATCCGCCGGAGCGGCGGCCGGAGCGGTTGCTGGCCGGCTTCGCAGCGGCCCTGTCCTCGCGCGGGTTCCGCCTGGGCGGGGTGTTGCAGGAAACCAGCGCGGGCGACATGGTCCTGACCGATCTGGATGGCGGCGCCCGGCTGTCCATCCGCCAGAACCTGGGGTCGGGATCGTCGGCCTGCGCGCTCGACGCCTCGGCCCTGGCCGAGGCGTCCGGGGCCTTGCGCCGCGCCTTGGCGGCCGGGGTGGATCTGCTGTTCGTCAACAAGTTCTCGGCGCAGGAGCAGTCCGGCGGCGGGTTCGCCGACGAGATGCTGGCGGCCATGGCCGGCGGCGTGCCGCTGCTGACGGCGGTGCCGGCCGCGCTGGTGGAGCATTGGCGCGATTTCACCGGCGGGCGCGGCGACCTGCTGATGCCCGACGAAGCCGCCCTGTGGCGGTGGTGGGGTCCCCGCCGCCTGTATCAGGACTTGGCGCTCGGCGTGCCGGACGTTCCGGTCGAGCGGGTGGTCGTCGGGTTGGGCTTCACCCTGGTGGAGGGGCCGGACGGCATCGGGCTGGCGCGCACGCCGGAGACCGCCGCCGGCTGTTCGGCCGCGCCCGACGCGGGGCGGCAAAGAGGCCGTTCGCTGCGGGAGCTTGCCGGCCTGGTCCATTCGTGGAATCCCTTCGAGCTGGCGCTGGGCGTGGCGGCCTGCAACGCCCACTACAACCGGTTCGACCTAGCGGCGGAGGAGACCAACGGCCTCGATGTCCTCGCCAGGGAGGACAGCCCCGTGGTCATCGGCGGCTTCCCCGGCATCGCCCGACGCCTTCCCGGCGCCAGGGTGATCGAGCGGCGGCCCGCCCCCGGCGAATATCCCGAGGAGGCGGCCGAATGGCTGCTGCCCGCCGCCGAGGCGGTGGTCGTTACGTCATCGGCGCTGGCCAACCGCAGCCTTCCGCGGTTGCTGGCCCTGGCGCGGGATGCGCGCATCGTCCTGGTGGGGCCCGGCGCACCGTTGACCCCGCGCCTGTTCGATTACGGAATCGCGGCACTGTCCGGGGTGGTGGCGCTGGACGGCGACGGGCTGGCCCGTGCCGTCGCCGAAGGCGGCGGTGCCCGGGACATCCGGCACTATTGCCGGCCGGCGACCCTGCGCCGGTCCGGGTGGGAGTGAAAGGGGCGGAGATGGCGGCGTCTATGGGGGAAAACCCGAAATTGTCGGCCCTGGTGGTCGTCCACAACGAGGAGGAGCGGCTGCCGGCCTGCCTGGATCGCCTCGGCTTCGCCGACGAGATCGTGGTGGTGCTCGACAAATGCACCGACGGCAGCCGCGACATCGCGCTCCGCTACGGTGCCCGGATCGTGGAGGGACGCTGGGATATCGAGGGCGACCGGCGCAACACCGGCATTCGCGCCTGTTCGGGCGATTGGGTCCTGGAGGTGGATGCCGACGAGCGCGTGCCGGCGGCCCTGGCCGAGGAAATCCGCCGCGTCATCGCCACCACCCGGTACGACTGGCACGAGATCCTGGTGGACAATTACATCGGCGAGCGCCGGGTTCGCCACGGCTGGGGGGCATCCTACGGCAAGGCCGCCTATCCCGGGCTGTTCCGCCGCGAGGCCAAGACCTGGGGCCGCGACCGCGTCCATCCCAGCCTGACCTGGCGGGGGCGCAAAGGTCCCATGCTGGTCAACCGGCTGGACCATTACGTCGATCGCGACATCTCGGACATGATCCGCCGCCTCGACGCCTATTCCACGGCCAAGGCGCGCGATTTGCGCGACCGCGGGGAGACCTGGGGAAGTTTCGCCAGCAATCTGCGCCGCGTGGTGTCGCGCTTCTTCAAATGCTATGTGCGGCGCAAAGGGTACAGGGAGGGCGGCTACGGCTTCGTCATCGCCGTCTGCGCCGCCCTCTACCCGATGCTGTCGCACCTCAAGGCCAAGTACGAAAAGGACTGATCCCGCATGGCGCGCGTCATCATGACCGACGACGGCATCGCCTTCGACGGGCGCATGGCGGAGGAGCGGCCGCTGGGCGGCGCCGAGACGGCGTTCGTCGCGCTGGCCAACGCGCTGGCGGCGCGCGGTCACGACGTGCTGGCCTGCAACCGCTGTGACGATCCCCTCGACCACAGGGGCGTGCGCTGGCGCCCCATCGGCCAGGGCGTGCCCGATTCCGCCGATCTTTACATCGCCAATCGCGGCGACAAGCTGTTGCGGCTGGTGCCCAAGGCCGGGCGCACCATCTTCTGGATCCACAATCCCGCCGGCTATCTGCTCAAATGGCGCTACCAGTGGAAACTGGCGTGGCGCCGGCCGACCGTCGTGTTTTCGGGCGCCAGCCACGCATCGACCTATCCCGGCTGGGGCTTCGCCGGGGGGCGGGCGATCGTCCCCTTGGGCGTCACGGACATTTTCCGCCACGGCGAGGAACGGCCTCCGCCGGCTCCGCGGGCGATCTTCACGTCGAATCCCCTGCGCTCGCTGGATTGGCTGCTGGAGGTGTGGGCCGAGCGCATCCGTCCCGCCGTGCCGGTGGCCGAACTGCACGTCTTCGCAGGCGATGCCACCTATGGGTCCACGGGTCGGGCCAAGGCCTCGCGGATGGGCCCGGTGCTGGAACGGGCGGCGCGGCTGGCCGGGCAGGGGGTGGTGCTGCGCGGACCGGTGCCCAAAGACCAGTTGGTGCGCGAGCTGGCCGAGGCGCGGGTTCTGCTCTATCGCGGCGACGCCGGCGAAACGTTCTGTCTTGCGGCCGCCGAGGCCCAGGCCATGGGTGTGCCCGGCGTGGTCGAAGACATCGCCTGCATGGGCGAGCGCATTCAGGACGGCCGAACCGGGTTCGTGGTGCGGGGATCGGAGGCCTTCGCCGATGCGGGTGTCCGCCTGCTGGCCGACGACACGCTGTGGCGGGATTTCCATCGCCGCTGCCTGGCGGAGCAGCGCTCCTGGGGGTGGGACGAGGCGGCCGCCGCGTTCGAACGCATCGGCGGTCTCTGATTCCCGCCGGTCATTCCGGCGGGGCCTCCTCCGTGGGGCACCACGGCATTTTATGTCCCCCCTGATAGGGGTGCGCCAGGCCGGCGGCCAGCAGGGCTTGGGACAGGTCCTCTCCGCTCGCCGTCATCACGCTCGCCACCACTCGCCGCCCGTACTTGTCGTAAGTGATGTCGCGCAGAACGATGTGGTCTTCGGTCAGCTTGTCTTCGACGAAGACGCGGGCCTGCTCGGCCAGTCGCCGTTCCGCGTCGCAGCGGGCGTGCATTTCCGCCGTATCGACCCCGCGCAGCCGCACGTTGGTTACGACCTCCTGCCCCAGCCAAATGTGGGCGCGCACGCGGATGGTGTCCCCGTCGATGATCCGCAGCACGATGGCCGGCACCGGCCCGGGCACCGGGCCTTCGCCGAACACGTCGCCGGAAAGGTCGCTCTCGGCCGAGGCCGCGACGGCCATCACGGCGACAAGGCCCGCCCGAAGAACTGCCGTGCTGAACGCCAGTGTTATCGTCTTTAGATTGTATTTCAACTTGTCACGCGCCGTTGGCCGAGCGAATAGCGCAATGCCATCCACGAAATGTAGGTGGTTTTGCGAACATGTCAAGAACATAGGTCCGTTGGGGGATGACCAAGGTGTGGCCGGCGGGAGGGACGAGGCCTGCGCCGTTGGCAGGCGGGGGCGCCCGCGATATGGTGCGCCGTCCCCCCTATCCCAAGGCAGGAACGATGACGTCCAAGCCCGCCCATGCCGTTGACGCCTCCCGCATCGTCGCCGCCGCGTCCTTCCTCGCACCGGTTGTCGCGGTCCTCGCTCCCCTGGGTCTCGCACCGCTGGCGGCGGTGCTGGGCGCCTGGGCGCTGTGGTCGGCTTACCGCGGCGGACGGGTGGGGAAGCTGCGGTGGAGCCTGATCATCCTTCCCGGCGCGGTGCTTGGCTGGGGGGCGGTGAGCGCCCTGTGGGCGCCCGACCCGAAATTGGCGCTGACGACCTGCGGCCGCATCTTCAGCCTGGCGGTGCTGGGGGTGGCGCTGATGAATGCGGCCGACCACGTTCCCTTCGGCCGCCGCCGGGGCGTGATCGCCGCCCTTCTGGCGGGGTTGGCCGTGGCGGCGATCCTGCTGGCGGCGGAATATCTCTCGGGCCACGGCGTGTCCGCGCTCATTGCCGCCGCCAAGGGCGCGCCGGTGACCGTGAAATCGCCGTTCAACCGTGGGGCGCCGGTGGTGGCGCTGTTCCTGTGGCCGGCGGCCGTCCTCGCGCGGGAGCGGCTGGGGCGGGGCGGGGCGGTTGCGGTGGTCTGCCTGCTGGCGGCGGCGGTGATGGTCAGCGACAACCTGTCGTCGAAGCTGGCGCTGGTGACGGGAGGGGCGATGTTCGCGCTCGTGCTGGCCTGGCCCGGCGGCGGATTGCGGATCTTCCGGGTCGGGTTCGTGGCGCTGGCGGTCGCGATGCCGTCCCTGGCCCTGCATCTTCCGCAACCGCCCGAATCGTTTCACAGCCTGCCGTGGCTGCCCTATTCCGCCCAGCACCGCCTGGCCATTTGGCATTTCGCGGCCAAGTCGGTGGAGACCCATCCGGTCCGCGGCTGGGGAATGGAAGCGTCACGGGCCTTGCCGGGGGGGCAGGAGCATATCAACCTGGAGTGGAGAGATGCGGATGGCCATCTGAAGACCATTCTCAACGGCCAATACCTGCCGCTGCATCCCCACGACGCGATGCTGCAATGGTGGGTCGAACTGGGCTTGCCGGGAGCCGCCGGTCTGGCCGCCTTCGTCTGGCTGGTGGCACGGCGCGTGGAGCGTGCGCCGATGGCGGCCCCGGCCCGCGCCGCGGCCGCGGCCGCGCTGGCGTCGGCGACGGTTGTCGGCCTGATCAGCTTCGGCTTCTGGCAGGCATGGTGGCAGTCGGCGCTCTGGCTTGCCGCCATGTTGGGGGTGCTGGCCGCGGGGATCGGAGAGGAGCGGCGCGGCAAGGAAATGTGATGCCTCGGGGGGGACGGGCATTCCGTCCCCCCTTGGGGGAGCGCTTATTCCCGCCCCCCGGATTCCGGCATGGCCGCGCCCTGCGGTGCGATGGATTGCGCCATGGAAAGATGTTCCTTCAGGGTCGGCAGAGTGTCCTGCGCGTAGCGCTTGACCGCGGAATTCTGGCCTTCGTCGATTTCCTTCTGATAGGTTTTGACGTACTTCTGGTGTTCCTGAACCATCATCGGCATATAGGCGTTGTCGAACGCCTCGCCTTGCAGGCTCGAAAGCCTGTCGACCTCGCGCTGCTGGTCCGCGCTGATCTGTTTCGGCGGCGCCATGCCGTCGCGTTCCGCGATACCCGTAATTTCCTTATTGAATTTGCCGTGATCCTCCACCATGCGCTGGCCGAACTTGCGGACCTCGGGGTTGGCGCCATGCTGCTCGGCCATCGTGCCGAGATCCACTTGCAGCATGTTGTCGGTGACGGCCTCGGGGATGAATTCCCGGTCCTGGGAACTCATCTTGCCGGCCTGCTGCGCGAAGGCGGGCGCGGATGCCAGGACGATGGACAATGCCAGGACGGAAAAGGAGGGGCGCATGACAACGGTCTCCTCGAAAAGGGTCGCTCGCGCTGAAATCCGATCGCGGGTGCCGGCTTTCAAGGACGAAGAGGTGGGCTCCGCTGGAGGGGCATGTGTCAGGGGCGGACGAAGCCGGCCCACCGCGCCGGTCGGCGGCGGATTTACCCCTTCGGTCTTGTGCTGGGGGACGATGCTCGGCTAACAATACCCCGCATCCTTTGAGGACCCATGATGCGGCTCGGATTTTCGGTTCATCGCGGTCACATCGCGTTCACGCATGACCTGATCATGGCCGCGGCGTCCTTCCTCGCGGCGCTGTATCTGCGGACGGCCAGCGACTGGATTCCCGATTGGGACCTGTCGACGCTGGCCTTGGGCACCGCCACCTTCACGATCATTTCCGCCACCGTGTTCCTGTCGGGGGGGATGTACAAGGGCGTCTGGCGCTATGCCTCGGTGACCGATCTGCTGGCGCTGGCCAAAGCCGCCACCGCCACCGTCCTGATCTTCTACCTGGCGATATTCCTGATAACGCGCCTGGCGGATATTCCCCGCTCGGTCCCCATCATCAATTGGTTCGTGCTGCTGGCCCTGCTGGGGGGGCCGCGTTTCCTGTACCGCGTGGTCAAGGACCGCCGCCGGGCGGCGCGACTGGCCGCCGACGGCAACGCGCGGGTGCCGGTGCTGCTGGTGGGGGCCGGGGACGAGGCGGATCTGTTCATCCGCGCGATCCGTTCCCCCGATGCCGAATATCGGGTCGTCGGCCTGCTGTCGGAAACCGGAATCCGGGTGGGGCGGAACATTCACGGCGTCGACGTGCTGGGCTCCATCGGGGATCTGGACGATATCGTCGGGCAGCTTCGCCGGAAGGGGCTTTCGCCCCAGCGTCTGATCATCACCGATCACCGCATGGATGGCGCCGCCGTGCGGCGCCTGCTGGACGAGGCCGACCGGCTGGGCATGGCGCTGGCCCGCATTCCCCGCCTGACCGATCTCAAGGACGGCGTCGCCGACAAGGTGACCATCCGTCCGATCGCGGTGGAAGACCTTCTCGGCCGCCCGCAGATGGTGCTCGACCGCGAGGCCATGGCGGAAATGATCCGCGGACGCCGCGTGTTGATCACCGGGGCGGGAGGCTCGATCGGCTCGGAGCTGGTGCGTCAGGTGTGCGAATACGGCCCGGCGTCGGTCGTGCTGTTCGAATCGTGCGAATTCAATCTGTACAGCATCGACCTGGAGATCGCCCGCGCCTATCCCGACCTGGCGCGCAGGCCGGTGCTGGGGGATGTGCGGGATGCCGGGCGGGTGGGGGGCGCCATGGCCGAGCACCGTCCCGAACTGGTGTTCCACGCCGCCGCGCTCAAGCACGTGCCGATGGTCGAGTACAATCCCGACGAGGGATTGCTGACCAACGCCGTGGGAACGCGGATCGTCGCCGATGCCTGCCGCAGCAACGGCGTCCGGGTGATGGTGCAGATTTCCACCGACAAGGCGGTCAATCCCACCAATGTCATGGGGGCGTCGAAGCGGGTGGCCGAGATGTATGCCCAGGCGCTGGACATCGAAGGAGCCGGCGACGGCGGTACCCGCTTCGTCACCGTCCGGTTCGGCAACGTGCTGGGTTCGACCGGGTCGGTCGTTCCCCTGTTCCAGAAGCAGCTGGCGGCCGGCGGTCCCCTCACCGTCACCCATCCCGACATGACCCGCTATTTCATGACCGTGCGCGAAGCGGTCGAACTGGTGTTGCAGGCTTCGGCGCTGGGGCTGGACAACCCGGTCTACCGGGGCAAGATTTTCGTCCTCGACATGGGCGAACCGGTACGGATCGTCCACCTCGCCCATCAGATGATCCGGCTCGCCGGGCTGCGCCCCGGGCGCGACATCGCCATCACCTACACCGGCCTGCGTCCCGGCGAGAAGCTGTTCGAGGAGATCCTTCACGGCGCCGAGCCGCCCTTGCCCACCGAATGCAAGGGCATCCTGGTGGCGGCGCCGCGCTCGGTCGATGCCGAGGAACTGGGGGTGGCGTTGTCCGATCTGGAGACGGGCTGCCGCGCCCATCGGGCCGAAGCGGCGCTCGCCATCCTCCGCCGGCTGGTGCCCGAATATCGCCCGGCCGTGGGGGCGGCCGTGCCGACGGGTGAGACCGCAGCGGTCGAATAAGCCGGCTGGCCACCGCCCCATACTCCTGACAGTGGATATGCTTCCAGTGGCGCGCAAGCGTGTGGGGAGGTAAGATGGCTGCGGACTCCCCTGCTCCTTCGCAGGGACTAACAAGGGAGGACGGCCATGATGCGCACCCTTGCTATTCCAGCACTCATTCTTGCCGGTATTCTTTCTTCCTCCTCGTCCGCTCTCGCGCAAGGCGCCGGCGGGCCGCCGGCGACGGCTCCGGGCATGACCCAGCCGGGGGGACCGGGGGCGATGGCCCCCCGCGGCTTCATCCCCGACCCGTCCACGCTGCCGGCTCTGAAGAAGAAGCTGGCCATCCGGCCCGAACAGGAACTCCAGTGGAAATCCTATGTCAAGGCCGTGGAAAAGGCTTGGAGGCACCGGGAGACGGCGCCGCGCACGCAGGCGATGACCCCGCAGGAACGCCAGCAGGCGCGGGAGGGCCGCAGAGGGGAGCGCGTCGAAATCCATGCGGATTTGCAGCACGCGCGCGAGAGCCTGGACAAGGTGCTGATGCCGGAGCAGCGGACGGAGTTCGACCGCGAGGTGCCGCCGCTGCCCAATTCCGGCGGTCCGCCGCGCTGACTTCGGGTGTTTTCGCCCCTCGCCGGGTGCAGGCTCCGCCTGCTTGGGTGCCGCCTCAATGGCGGCTGAGCATGATCGGATCAATCCGATCATGCCTCAGGCGGTCATGATCGCCTCGTAGAGGACGCGGGTCTGCTGCTGGATCACCGCGTCGCAGAAGTCGCGTTCGACGGAGCGGCGGGCGTCTTCGCCCATGCGGCGGCGGAGCGCACCGTCGGCCGCCAGGCGCGCGATGGCGTCGGCGAGCGCGGCGGCGTCCCGTGGCGGGACGAGGAATCCCGTCTTGCTCGGAACGACGATCTCGCGGCAGCCGGGGACGTCGGTGGCGATCATCGGGCGGCCGCAGGAGGCCGCCTCCAGCAGGCTTTTGGGCAGCCCTTCGCCGCGGTAGGAGGGCAGCAGCGCGATGTGGCCGCCGCGCCAGACGTCCGCGATATCCGAGCGGTGTCCCCACCATTCCAGCAGGTTTTCCCTCTCCCAGGCGCGGATGTCCGCTTCGGTCAGCGATCCCGGGCTGCGGGAATCGGGCTTGCCGACGAGAACGATGCGGACGGGCGCCCCTTGGGCGCGCAACAGCCGCGCCGCTTCGGCGACCTCCGCCACGCCCTTGTCGCGCAGGAAGCGGCCGACGAAGATCGCGGTCACGGTGCCTCCGGGCTCGGGCATGCTGGGGAAACGGACGATATCCACGCCCGACCCGCGGATCAGGTGGCTGCGGTCGGGCGGCACCAGCTTCAGCCGATCGAACAGGTCGCGGTCGTCCGCGTTCTGGAACACCACATGGCTGCCCGGGCGGGACAGAAGAAGGCGCAGGACCGGCCGCAGGACCATGCGCAACAGCCGCGCCCGCGGCCGGTCGGAGGCGAAGGCGAAGCCCAGGCCGGTCAGGGTCGCCACGCTGCGGCGGGTGCCGGCGGCAAGGGCGGCGGCGGCACCGAACACGGCCGGCACCAGGGCGATGTGGTGGACGAGATCGGGCGCCTCGCGCCGGTAGAGGCGGATCAGGCGGATCAGGCGCGCCGCCTGCCGCAGCGGGCCGCCCGGCCGCCGCAGGGACGGGACATGGACCGGCCGGAATCCCTCCGCGCGAATGGCGTCGGCGTGCCGGTCGAGATTGGTCGCCACCACCACCTCCCAGCCGAGGTCGCGGGCCAGGCGCGCGGTGGGCAGCCGATGCGACGTGAAATACCAGTCCTCGGTGACGAGATAGAGCACCCGCGGACGGCGCGGCACGGACGTCCCGTGCTCATCCGACGCGCAAGCGAAGGGCCTCTCGGGCGCCTGCTCGGGGGAACATCCGACGCGGGGCTCCAGACAAGAACCGGTGGATGTGGGCACGGCGGTCTCCTCCCAAACGTCGCGGCCGCGGACCGAAGTTATAGGCACGCAGCCAGGCCTTTTGGTCAAGGGCCGTTCCTTCCTCCCGTTCCCGGCCGGGAACGGGAGCGGGCCTGTATCCAGGGCTCCGAACTCAGATTTCGAATGGGTTAATGGTATCGTCACCTCCCTGTCATCCCGACGGAGCGACAGCGACGAGGGATCCTTCAGCCGCCGGCGGCTGCCGTTCGTGCCTGAACGATCCCTCTCTCCGCTCGGGATGACACCAGCGCTCAATGGGACATTAAGGATTTGGTTATCCGAGTTCGGAGCCCTGCCGGCCCGGCCGGTCATATTGCAGCGGTTCTCATTATGCGGCATCAGGGCATGTTGTCATCCCGAGGGAGCGGAGCGACTGAGGGATCTTTCACGCGAAAGTGCCGGAAAGATCCCTCGCCGTCGGCTCGGGATGACAGCGAAAAATGCATAATGAGAACCGCCGGTTATATTGTCTTCTCGTCTTCGATCCTATAAGAGTAGCCCGGCGCAGGGGTAGGGCCCGGAATCCGCCGCAGTGACGATGTCTTTGAAATTCCTTTTCAGACTCCTGATCAGTGTCGGAGTCCTGGCCGCCATCCTGGTGCGCGCCGACATGGGCGCGCTCGGGTCCTATCTCGGCAAGGTTTCCGGTTCCTATGTGCCGGGAATCCTGGGTTTGGGCATCGGCCAGGTGCTGCTGACGTCCATGCGCTGGCATCTGATGCTCCGCGCGGTGGGCGTCCGGCTTCCCCGCCGTGTGACGCTGGAAGCGAACGTGTTGAGCATTCTGGGCAATTCGCTCCTGGTCAATGTGGTCGGCGGCATGATGGTGCGGGTCGGCATGCTGCGCGTCCACGGCGTTCCGTCCGGCAAGGTTGTGTCGACGAGCCTCCTTGAGCGCCTCCAGGTCGCCGCGGTTCTGCTGGTCATGACCATCGGCGGCGTTTTCTGGTTCCACGCGGACCTCAGGCTGGCGGTGTCCTCGGACGATTTCCGGCGCATCGCCGCGCTGGCGCTGGTCGCCGTGCCGTTGGCCGCCCTGGTCTTCTACGGCACCAACGAGGTCATCCGGCAGCAATTCCGCCGCGTGGCGGATTACCTGCGCAACGTCGTCCACGATCTGCGGGCGATGGTGCTGGATTATCGCAGTCTGGCGGGGGCGCTGGGCTACACCGTGGCCAGCCAGCTCTGCATCATCGGCATGGCCGTGCTGATCGGCCGCGCCATCGGCCTGCCCATGTCCCCGGTGGATCTGGCGATGGTGCTGCCGCTGGTGGCGCTGCTGTCCAGCCTGCCGGTCAGCCTGTCGGGCTTCGGCGTGCGGGAATTCAGCCTGGTGCTCATCCTGCCGATGTTCGGGGTGCCCGGCGAGGCGGCTTTGGCCTTGGGGCTGCTGATCGGCCTGTTCGCGCTGTCGAGCGCGCTGCTGTCGCAGCTTGCCGTGTCCCTGCTGCGCTCGGCGCGCGACGGTGCCGGATGACGAGGGAGCGGACGGAGGCCCGATCCGGGCGTTCCGCGATCGCCGTCACCCTTCTCGCCGTCGCGCTGGCATTCGGCCATCAGACCCAGTACCTGCTGCCGGTGACGAAGACGGGGCTCACCATCACTTTGGCCGATCCGCTGGTGGCGGCGCTGGTGGCCGGCATCGCCGTGGCGGAGTGGCGGGGAAAGGGGGGTCTGCCGCGCTGGCGGCTGGCGCTGTGGCCGTGGCTGGGCCTGCTGGCCGGAACGTTGGCGCTCGGCATGGCGGTGGCCTGGTGGCGCACCGGGCATGTCACGTCCTGGGCGCTGGGCAGCCGGTTCGCCGGCTTCTTCCTGCTGGCCGGCTATCTGGTGGCGGGCGGTTGGCTGGCCGCATGGCGCCCGAGGGGAGACACGCCCGCGTTCGCCGTGATGCTGGTGGCGGCGACGGCGGCCATCGCCGGCTGGGCCCTGTTGGGAACGACGTTCGGCTGGGTCTCCCAGTACCGCCTGATGGGGCTGACCGGCAATCCCAACGCCTTCGCCTTCGAAATCGTGTGCGCGATGTCCCTGCTTGCCGGCCTTGCCGCCAAACCTTCCGCCACGGTCATCCGCTGGGGCGCTCCGGCGATGGGCGTGCTCATGCTGGGCCTGTGGTATTCGCTGTCCAGGGCGGGCCTGCTGGCGGCGGGCGTGGTCCTGGCGGGCGCGGTCATCCGCCTGGGGCCCGCGGCGCGGCGGGTGGTGGTCATGGGCGCCGCGCTGGCGGCCGGTATCGTCATCGCCGCGAATATCGCCCACCACCAGCCGCGGGTCGGGCGCGGGGATGGAGAGATGAGCCTGTCGGCCTCCGAAGCCGTTCTGGCGCATCCGGACGGGCAGGAGGCCGGATATTCCAACCGCGAGCGGATGCTGTCGGTCGAGGAGGCCTTCGCGACCTGGCGCGAGCATCCCCTGCTGGGCGCGGGCTTGGGCACCTTCGTCGAAAGCCACGCCGGTCTCTTGGGGCAGCCGCTGGTGATCCACAACAGCGCCCTTTGGGTGCTGGCGGAAATGGGCGTGGTGGGGTTCGCCGCCTTTTCGGGCTTCGCGGTGGCCTGCGTCCGGGTGTTGGCGCGGCGGGGCGGGCAGAACGATGCGTTGCGTGTGGCGGGATTGCTGACCCTGGCCGGTTTCGCGGTGATGGCGACATTCCACGATCTGGCCTTTCAGCGTCCTTTGTGGCTGATCCTGGGCATGGCGCTGGCGGAGGTGCCGGCGACCGCGAAGCCGCAATCAGGTTTGGGACGTTCCGGTCCTGGAGAGTTTCCATGCCGCGACCGACCGGGACGGTTGAGCTGGTGGGGGATAGGGCGCATTGCCGGCAACATCAACTGTACGGGCCCAACGGTTCTCATTATGCGCTCTCGCTACCGTTGTCATCCCGACCGAGCGACGCGAGCGGAGGGATCATTCACGCGAAAACGCCTGAAAGATCCTTCGGCTACGCTCGGGATGACAGCGAAATAAACCATAATGAGAACCGCTGGTACGGGCTCCATTACTTTGACGCGGGGAAATCGTAACGTTCAGCCGCTCTTCCCTACGCTGGAATGAAATTCTGCCGCGAAGCTTCTGGCAAAAGTGACTTCAGAACAATTATCATAAATCCATTGCCAGGACGAAGCGCACAGAGTCTTGTATTCATCTTCTGGCGTCTCGGCGACGTTGACCATCACCTCAGCGATTTCGTTGGGCTCCTTGCTGTTCCAGATTGGGGGAAGCTTCTCGTAGAAACCGGCGGGCGAAGGCGCGCGGTCCATGTAGTAGCTTGCGCACGGCGTTCCGCTGGCAAGCGGTTCAAGCGCTGCGTAAGTGAGTACCGGCGTGCCGAACTGACCCAGGCACAGGGTTGCGCCGGAGTACAATGTGGCCAGTTGTTCGCGAGGCATCTCTCCCTGCCAAACAACATGATCCATTAGCCCAAGGCTCTCCGCCATCGCTTGGCTCGCGGCCACGTCCGGACCTTTGGCGACGAGGATAAGCTTATCTCGGCCATGGCCGGACAATCTAAGGTAATGAGCAAAAGCCTCCAAAACCTTGTTGTTCCCTTTGTTGTCCGAATCGTGAGCCCGGACCCCTTCCCAGTAATGCCGTACAGAACTGAAGAACAGATTCTCAGCCTGATGCTGTTGTCTCAACGACTGCCGAGCCGCTTTTTTTGCGTGCCAAACCTGCTCGAAAGGTTGTGTCGCGATCAAGTGGGGCAGAAAAAACCGGGGGATTCGTGGGCAGACATCGTTCAGCGCTGCCTCCTGGTAGGGAGCTGCGATGACCGCATCGGCCCGGCAAATCGCCGCTCTTGCTTTTGGGCGCGCTAATGCGCAATAGAGAAAATCTTTCCAGCTCTTTGGCTTGAAGAAGTCCGCTCCTGCTGGAGGATGCGGAAAAAAACACAACTGATCCAGATCGGAGCCGTAGCACCAATACTTGTATCGAAGGCCCGCCTTATCCAGAAGGTAGGATAGATGGCCGGTGGCGAAACACGCTTCGATTCCATACTTATCTTTCAACCTTCGGAGTCCGGATATGACATCCGCCTTTTTATGGAACCGGCACTCTTCCGACAAATCCCACGGATGGCTGCGGCCGCCGTAATGGAAACCCGTAGAATTATGCCCCGCGGCGCCCGTAGCCAAGGAGACGTAGAACGTCGGTATGCCAAGCCGGTTTAACGTTTCAGCATAGCGAAAAGGTAGGCCACCAACTTCGAAAGAGCAAAATATGAGAGCGCTCATTTTTTTTCCAATATTTTTTGCAATGGAGAACGAAGTAAAAATAAATCCGCCGAGAAATCGGGTTTAAAGATGGTGAGTGGGCTCTTTTTTGACAGGTAATATAAAAATCCGAGGCACATGGCGAAGCCCGATGCGGTCGTAACGACGGTGGCCGCAGCCGCACCCGATGCCTTGAATTGGGGGACAAATACAAAATTAAAGGCAATACTTATACTCCCCAGCACAACAGCGGACCAGGACGCAAACCAGAAGGCCCCGGCTTTAACGTAAAGCGGAGACACGAGCGACGACAAAGACAGCAGCCAAAAGGCAAGTACCAGCACTCGGAACAAGTTCACGGAATGCGTAAAGTCCGCGCCTCCGTAAAGCATCATGATCGGCCCAGCGAAGAGCATCGCCACCCCGACAAATAGAAGGCCGCCGTAAAATATCAGTCTGAGGGAGCGTATGGTGATGTCATAGTCATCACCCGCATTGGCCACCCTGGTGTACAAAGCGGACTGGAAACTGCCGAAAACGATCTGGGTAGCGAACGCCAGATTCAAAGCCGCCGCGTACAGCCCCGCTTCCGATGCGCCGGCATACTTGTACACGATCAGTTGATTTATCTTCGTATAGACAAATGTCGAGATTGTCGCAACGTGCTGTTTTAAGCCGGCGAAAAGCATCCCTTTGGCGGCACCGAAATCAAACTCGATCGGACCTTCGATGCTGCGAAAACACAGGGCCGCCGTGACCGCGAAGGCTGTCCCTTGCGCGGCGGATGCGGCCCCCAGGGCGATGCCCAGGTCTATGCGGTCGGCCAGAAAGAAATGGCCGATCAGAAGGAGATAGACCAAGCCGTTGCTCAAACCTCCAAAGGCCGAAGCCTTGCTCAGACCGGCCGCCTGCGCGAACACCATCACGTTCGACGCCATCATGCTGAGGATGAGGAGAATACCCATGAGCGCCGCGTGGGCATCGGCTTGTTCAGACACCTGCTCGGGTCGCAGCCAGATGAACATGGCCATCCCGGCCGAGGCGGCCACCCCGGCGACGAGGCTCAAGACGAGGGTGGTGCCGAATCGCACGCCGTCGCCGATCGGGTAACGTTCGCGGTTGGCGTAATGGTAAATCGCCGTATCCAAACTGATCCCGAGCAGCACGGAAAACAGTCCGATCCACGTCTGCATTTCCGCGAGGAAGCCGCGCCCGCTGGCTCCGAGGGCCCGATTGAGCAATGCGGCCGCCAGTAAGCCGGCCAGGAGGGTCCCGGCTCGGTTGACCAGAATCCAAAAGAAGTTGTGCCTTAAACCGTAGTGCATGAGCCTACATGATGCGCCAAGGGAGCGTGCGCCTTCTCCGGGACAATGCGCCGAACGGCTTCGGCCACCGCCCGCACGAACTCTTCGGGCATGGTGGGGTAGAAGGGCAGGGATAGCGTCTCGCCGCCGATCCCTTCCGCGATCGGGTAATCGCCGGGTCGAAAGCCGTATCTGTGGGCAAAGTAGCTGAGCAGATGAATGGCCCGGTAATTCACGACAACGCCAATGCCCGCTTCATGCAGGCGCGCGACCACCTCATCGCGCATGTCGGCATCCACCCAGATGGGAAACAGATGCCTCGCGTGTACCGTATCGCTCCGGGTGGCGGGCAGCCGCACTCCCGGTATTCCCCGAAGCAAATCGTCATACAGGGCGGCCAGCGCCTGGCGGCGGTTCAGCTTGTCGTTCAGACGGTTCAATTGGGGCAGAAGCAGCGCGGCCTGGATGTTATCCATGTTGTACTTCCAGCCGAGCGAAACCATGTCCCAATGCTGGTAGCCTTCCCGTTGCCTGTCGGCGGCGGTCTTCGTCATGCCGTGATGCCGCAGCAGGCGAAGCCTCTCGATCAAGTCGTCGCGATCGGTGGCAACGGCGCCGCCCTCGCCGCAGGTGAGGTTTTTCGTGGCATAGAAACTGAAGCAAGCCGTATCGGACAACTGACCGGGGCGCACGCCATCCCGCTCGCCCTCGACGCAATGGGCGCAATCCTCGACGACGAATAGGCCGTGCCGGTCGGCGATGGCGCGAATGGCGCGCATGTCGCACATCTGGCCGTAAAGGTGGACGGGCAGAATCGCCCGGGTACGCCCGGTGATGGCGGCTTCGATCCGGGTGGCATCGAGATTGCCGGTGTCCGGTTCGACGTCGACGAAAACCGGGTCCGCCCCGGCCTCGATGATGGCGGTGGCCGTGGCGATGAAGGTCATGGGGGTGGTAATCACCTCGTCCCCAGGCCCGATGCCAAGCGCAAGCAGCGATATGTGAAGGGCGCCGGTGCAACTGGTCACCCCCAACGCGTGTTTGCGCCCGAGATAGTCCGCGAATTCCCGTTCAAACCTGGAGACGGTTTCGCCGGTGGTCAGGATCGGACCGGCCAGAACTTCGGCCACCGCATCGAGTTCGGGTCTGCCCAGGTCATGCAGGTAGAAGGGAATTTGCGGCATCAATGCAGTTCCTTTTTCCCTTCCGCGGTGATGATGGGTATATGCCTCATCCACTTCTGGGGGGTCCACCAATCCTGGTTCGACTGGTACCAGTCGATGGTCTTGCTCATCCCGTTCTCGAAGCTTGTGGCGGGTTCCCAGCCGAGAAGCGCCTTGGCTCTCGACGAGTCGCTGGTGTGGCGGAACACTTGGCCAGGCCGGTCGCCGATAAAAACGATATCGCTGTTTTTCGGACTCATGAGCCGCTTCACCGTCTGCGCGATCTCCAGCACGCTCACGTCCCCAGCGGTCCCAAGATTGATGACCTGTCCGGCCACCGTCTTGCGGTCCGCATGGATAATCCGGTCCAGTGCGTCGCAGTGGTCTTCGACGAAAAGGAAATCGCGCCGAGCCGATCCATCGCCATGCACTGTCATCGGCTCTCCCAGGATGCAACTGGTGATGAAACGCGGCACCACCTTTTCCAGATGCTGGTTGGGCCCGAAGTTATTGAACGGCCGGACGATCACGGCCGGAATTTTGTAGGTGGACCAGTAGGAATAAACCAAGCGGTCCGCCCCGCACTTCGCCGCCGCGTAAGGGCTCATCGGGTTGAGCGGATGGTCCTCGGTCATCAGGTCCGAGACGGCCGTCCCATACACCTCGGACGTCGAGATGTGGACGAACAATTCCACCTTGTCGCGGTTGCGGAGTACGGCGTTGGATACGACCTGGGTTCCCAGGACGTCCGTCTCGAAAAACAACCGATTGTCGAAAATAGAGCGGGTGACGTGGGACTCCGCGGCGAAATGCACGACGATGTCCGCCTCCCGCACCAGCGAATCCACCAAGTCCGCATTGAGGACGTTTCCGTACCAGAACTCGAATCGCTTCGAATCGAAGCCGCCGTCGGGCAGGTTGTTGATGCTCCCCGCGTAGGTCAACGCATCGAGGACGATCACGCGGTAATCCGGATATTTGTCATAGATGTGCCGGACGAAATTGCTTCCGATGAATCCGGCCCCACCGGTGACAAGAATGGACTTCATTTGGCTTCCTCGCGGTCAACTAACAGTGTTAGCGCCCCGTCACCGCCGACGTTCAGGATCGTGTCGAGCGCGGATAGATAGGGGACGAATTCTCCATGGAGTTGGGAATAGGTGGGATGTCCGAAGTTTTGCCACTCCACGGCGATGCCATGGGCCTCAAACCTTGGAGTGTCGAGGTAGCTCTGCGCCGAAACACCCGACAGGTACGTGTCCGCGTCCAGGTGCCGGCAGATTCGAAGCAGTCTCTCGCTTCTTTCCCCCTCGATGCCCAACTGCGATGAGCGGACGATCGTCCGTTTGATTCCAAGCCAGTCGCACATCAGCCCGATCACGGCCATATCCAGGTCTACCAAGCGGTTCCATTGGGAACAAAGCATTTCTTCCAAGCGTGGAAGATAGACTCCCAAATAGGGCGCCTTGGCGTAAAGCTGCTTGATCGTTTGGATGTGTTTCCGGGCCCAGGGTTGCCGGTTGTCGATCTCGACTTCAAGATTGAACTGGCCGAATTTTCCCCCGCTCAACACGGGTACGGTGAGCCACTGGGGGCCGGTCTGGGACTTTATTCTGTTGCGGTTGCGCCATCCGTGCTTGTCGAATTGAACATCGTCATAGTAGACGAAGACATCGGATCGGATCATCTGGTCGAAGAAGCCGAGCCAGGGAAGATAGCCAGGTTGAAGCACGACAACGGTGGTCAAAGTCCCCCCCTGGCCATCACAGCGGCAGCCAGGGTACGATACTCCGTTGCCAGCATGGAAAGCCATAACGAGTCCACGGTTTTCCCGTCCAATACCGTGTCTTCCCTCCAACGCCCTTCGAGTGTAAAGCCAAACCCTCGGTAAAATTGCAGCGCTCGGTTATTACCTTCCACTACCCTAAGATAGACGCGATTGAAATTTAAGCCATCGAAAGCCCGGGCCAGCAAAATCCGAAAAGCGGCTTTCCCAATACCTTGTCCTTGGGCGCAGCCCAAGTAGATCCACAGCTCGCACTTCCTTCGTTTGGAATCGATGGAGCCCAAGCCGCAGTTCCCAACATGCTCACGGTCCTCGCGCAGAATCGCATAATCTTCCCGGGACGGATCGTTCCACCGGGCCTCCCAATAGGCCTTGTTCTGTTCGATAGTTGGCGGGGCCAGGCAGTCGATCTCTCGCCGCAACGAGGGGTCCCGCAGCCAGCCCCGCGTCTGGGATAGGTGTTCCGCCGACATCCTGACGAGGGAAATTTTGGGCTCAGTGTGCAAACTGACGGTCCCACCATAACTGGAACATCATCAGATTCCATATCCGGGAGCCGTGGTTTGCGGCTCCGGAGTAATGTTCCCTTAGTATCGTTTTCACCGCCTCGACGCGCAGGAGGCCATGGCTCTGGAGACGCTCCTCGCCAAGAACGGTTTCCACGAGATTGCGCATTTTGTCCAACAGCCACGCGTCTATGGGCAGGACGAAACCTTCCTTGGGGCGGTCGATTACGTTTGCCGGGAGAAGGTCCTTCACCGCCTCTTTCAGAACATGCTTGTTCCGCCCGTTCTTGATCTTCATGCCTCCAGGAAGGGAAGCGGCGAATTCCACGAGCCGGTAATCGAGGAAAGGCGGACGAACTTCGACGGAATGCGCCATGGAAAGGCGGTCCACAAACGCCAGAACCTGATCGGGCAACAGAGTCTTGACGTCGCAGAACAGCGCACGGTTGAGCGGGTCGGACGTGCCCGCCTCGTCATACAGGCCGTGGATCAGTTCCCCGGTGCTTTGGCCTTTGGCCAAGGCGAGCATCTTATCGCTAAGCAGCGTCGCCTTGGCTTCATCGGTCCACAGATACAGGCTCGCCCGCCGTTGCGTCTCCGTCCCGCGCCGCCAAATATCCCGCAGGTATTCCAGCTTGTCGCCGTAAGGGGCGAGAAATGCCCGTTCAGCCGCCGTCAAGCGGTCGAGCCTGCCGGAAAGCGCCGCGAAGTTGTGCAGGGGTTGCGCCAGCCGGTGCGAGAGGTAGCTGCCGAACAACTCGTCGGCGCCGTCACCGGAAAGCGCGACTTTGACATGGCGCGCAATCAAGGCCGTCAGGAAGAACGTGGACGTCACGCCCGAAAAGGGCTCATCGAACGCGTTGAGAACGTCGGGCAGGCTCTTTGCAACCTCGTTCCAGGTGAGAACGTGCTCGTAATGCTCGGTTCCGTAAATATCGGAGACCAGTTTGGCGTATTCCCGGTCTGCGGTCTTGTTCTTGAAGTCATCCTCGTAGACCAAGGCGAACGTCTTGACGTTGTGCGCGCCCAGCCTGCTCATCAAGGCGACCACGCTGGAACTGTCCACCCCGCCGGACAGGTAGGCCCCAAAGGGGACGTCGGCCCGCATCCTGAGCCTGACGCTGTCTTCAAGCAGATCCCTTATGTGCGGCGCGGCCTCCTCTTCGGAGAGGCTGGCCTTCTCGGCCATCTGAAAGCGCCACCAGAATGAGCGATCGAGCGTGGTCCCGGCAAAGATCAGCCTTTCACCGGGGCCAAGTTGCTCGATGCCCTCATAGGCGCTCCAAGGCGCGGGAATGTTCTTGAAGCTGAAATAGTGGTAGAGCGCTCCAAAGTTCGGCGTGCGGCGCACCGCCGGGTGCGGAAGCAGGGACTTTATTTCGGAAGCGAACGCCAGGTTGCCCTGGGCAAAGCTGAAATAGAGCGGTTTGATCCCCATGCGGTCGCGGGCGAGAAACAGCCTGCGGCGCCGGCCGTCCCACAGCGCGATCGCGAACATCCCATTGAGCTTGTGGAGGAAATCGTCGCCATACTCTTCGTACGCATGGACCAAAACCTCGGTGTCCGAGTGGTGCGTACGGAAACGGTGGCCCTTCTTCTGGAGTTCCTCGCGCAGTTCGGGATGATTGTATATCTCGCCGTTGAAGACGACGGCGATCGTGCCATCCTCATTGAAGACGGGCTGCTGGCCGCCATCGAGGTCGACGATGGAAAGCCGGCGCATGGCAAGCGAGATGCCTTCACCCTCCCAATAGCCCGCATCGTCGGGGCCGCGGTGCACGATGGCATCGGCCATGCGTTGCAACAGCCGCCGATCGTGTGCCCCGGTGAATCCGCAAATGCCGCACATGCCGCGTTACTTACTGTCTGACACGGTTTGAAAGTCGTCGTTCACACCCAGTTTCTGGCGGACGTCCAGGCGATGCGCCTCGGCGTTTTTTACGACCTTCCAGTAATTGTGCTGCCACGAGCGGTACTTCCAATCGGGACAGGATGCGCAAAGCGCAATCTCGTGCCCCCGCCGCGAGAGATGCATGTCCCTGTAGTGGCGGAATTCTTCCCCATGCCAGATGTCCTTGATGCTTTGCTGCCCCACCATGCCCATGCTGGTGTTGGCGGCTATGTCGTATCCGCACACCATCACGTTTCCGCGGCTATCGATGTTCAGCCGTTCGAAAATGAACGGGCAGGGGACTTCCCCGGCCTCGATATAGGGAGCCGGATCGGCCGAGCGGGAATCGTCGAGGGTCGTGTTGGCACCCCAGGTCAGGAATTTCCGCTTGATGAAGTTGTCGACGCCGATCTCATCCCTCCAGAACGTTTCAACCGCATCCAGATCGACATCGTTTTGGTTGACGCCGGACGCGATAATCTTTGAGGAACTCCCTATTTTGTTGCGCGTGTCGATCATCCTCTCGACGTTGCGCAGCAGGCGATCCCACTTCAATCCCTTGCGGACGGTGGCATAGGTTTCCGGATCACGCGCATCGACCGAGAACTCGATCATATCGACTTCGGCCTCCAGCAGGATGCGGGTATTTTTTTCCGTAAAAGCGGAACCGTTGGTGATGAGGCCAATTCGGCACCCCTTCTCCTTTGCGTAAGGCAACAGCTTGGTTGCCTTCGGGTGCAACATCGGTTCTCCGCCTCCCGAGATCCGGAGATAGGCCTGATGCGGTCCCGCCTCGTCGGCGATCCGCTTGAAGATATCCTCGGGCATGAAAGGGACATCCTTGTAGGCGTCCCGGATGTTGGAGTTCGTATACGGGCAGTGCGGGCACTCGGCATTGCACGGATAAACGAAGGAAAGCACCAGCATCATCGGAAAATCGACCGCCTCCGGGCGAAGGCCATAGGATTCCTGAGTATGCTGAATGGTAATTGGCTGCTCGCTTGCAGTGGTGGGATTTTGAGCCAACGTTTCCCTCTCACCGTATTTCGCGCGATGCGACCTTGAAATCCGTCGTTTCCTGGTCATACCAGAAAGGACGGCTGCCCGGCAGGTTTCGCTTTTCGTATTCGGCCCCGGCCGTCTGCCAGTCGCGGCAACCCTGGCAAATATCAGGGATCTCGTCCCATCGATGCTCGCGATGCAGTCGCCGTAAGCGCATTCCCAGACGATGCCATAGCTCCTTTACCGAGGTGTCCCCGGCATTGCCAACCTTGAACCGCCCCTCATAATCCACGGCACAGGCGACAGCGCTCCCATCCTGGTGAATGGCCATCGTGTTGTTGCCCCAGGGGCAGGCGATGCGAAAGTCCGTCTCATGGTCGATCCGATCCGACCGGATGGAGCCGGTCGCCGTCCATTCCAGCTTCGGGCGGACTTTGACTTCCGCGCCCCGCGCCTTCCAATATTCCCGAAAAGGCTCCACCTCATGCTCGTTCTCTTTCATCAGCGAGAACTGGCAGATAATGAGTGGGTAGAGCTGTCCCCGCTTCTCCTTCTCCCTCAGAAGCTCCTCAACGCCGTGGTAGGTGGTTTCCCATTTGCCCAAGTACCTGATTTTTTCATAGGTTTCCTTGGTAAGGCCATCAAGGCTGAGAATGAAGCGCTTGAGCGGAGAGCGCAGGATCCGGTCGATGTGGTTCTGCCGCAAGAGCAAGGACCCATTGGAGTTGAGTACCAGATTTCGGCACCCGACCTCTGCCGCATAGTCGATCCTGTCCCAGAGCTCCCCAGCCAAGCTCAACGCCTCACCATAAAAGGTGGGCCAAATCTCGGTGTCAGGGGCCTCCGTTCCGACCTCTTCGACAATCTTGTCCCACAAAGCCCTTTCCATCCGCTTCTTCGGGCGGATCATCTCTTTGTGAGAGCAATGGATACACTTTTGGTTGCAGCCTGAAGTATTTTCGATGACAAGCTGCGGCGGAAACTTGTGCTCAAGCAGCTTTGCTTCAATGTCCAGAAGCTTTTTTTCGAGAGCTTGGTCCATCACAGCCTTTCAGACAAAACGGTTCGGGCGTGAACGATATACCAGTGCGTCATGCCGCTCCCCGGCCAGACCCGCCACCGCCGGGAAAAATCCGTGCTGTGTCCCAGCACCAGCCGGCGATCCAGAAAACCCCGTCGCACTCGTCAAGAGCTTGCTCCGACGCCCTGTTGGACGTACTCGCCTTCGATCAAGGCGTTATATCTTCGGTGGGTTCCAAGGTCCAGTTTTCAGTAAGGGAGAATGTCCCTGCGGCGGCAAACGGCTCGTTCGATATCCCGAGCCGCTCTACATCAAACGGTTGGGGTGGATTCGGCCGCTTGGGAAGAAAGCTGAGAAAGGACTGGCAAACCGCTCTTCAATTTGCTGCACTCGCAGCTTCGAAATGAAGAATTTGGACCCATGCGTATCCTCTGCGTCATTTCGACGATGGAACCCGGCGGCGCCCAACGGGCGATGGCCCGGCTGGTCACCCACTTGGCCCAGCGGCATGAGGTGACGCTGGTGACGTGGGAGGCGCCCGAGGTGGCGTCGTTCTACGACCTGCCGCCGCCGGTGCGGCTGGTCCGCTGCGGCCTGCTGGGGGGAAGCGGATGGGCATGGGTGCGCCGCGTGGCCGCACGCCTCCCCACCCTTCGGCGTCACGTCAGGTCATGGCACCCTCACGTGGTCCTCGGCTTCATGGACATTACGAACGTGACCGCCGTGGTCGCGTGTCTGGGAACGGGGGTGCCGGTGGTGGCGTCCGAGCGTATCGATCCCGCGCGGCATCGCATCCCCAGGGCCAAGTCCATCCTGCGCCTGGTAGGCTATGCTTTGGCGGACCGCGTGGTGGTGCAGACGGAACGGGTGCGCCGCTATTTTCCGCGCTGGATGTGGGGCAGGATCGACATCGTCCCCAACGCGGCCCCGCCGCCGCCGGAAATCGCGCGACCTGATCGCCCAGGCGCCCAGGGACGCTTCCGCATCATCGGTTTGGGGCGCCTTGACCGTCAAAAGGGGTTCGACTGTCTGATCGAGGCCTTCGGCCGCATCGCCGGACACCATCCCGCCTGGGACCTCGTGATCTTCGGGGAGGGATCGGAACGCAAGGCGCTGGAAGCGCAGGTGGCTGCGTTGGGGCTGAATGACCGGATCCGACTGCCGGGCGTGACCCGAACCCCCGAGGCGGAACTGGCGGCGTCGCACCTGATGGCGTTTCCATCGCGCTTCGAGGGCTTTCCCAACGCCCTGGCGGAGGGCATCGCCACCGGGCTGCCCGCCGTGGCGTTCGACGGCGTCAGCGGTGTCGAGGACCTGGTGGTGCCGGATCATACCGGGGTGCTGGTCGATCCTTGCCAAGACGCGGCGGGTTTCGCCGCCGCGCTGGATCGCCTGATGGCGGATGACGCGGCGCGCGCGCGCTTCGGCGCGGCGGCGATTTCCCACGCCGCCAACTGGACGCCCGAGGCGGTGCATAGATCGTGGGAACGTCTGCTAACCGAGGTGGCCTTTCAGGTGCGGCGCCCGTCTTCGCCTTGCGCTGGACAAACCCTGTAAATGTAGCTGGCGGACCCCAGGATGGCGCTCAACCAACGGCGCGTGTCCAGCCCAAGACCCGCCCCCAAGACCATATTGCCGGTATAGAAAAGCCCCATCGGGCGAACGTCCAGCACCTTGTAGCCGTTGGCACGGAACTCACCGCACCACCACGCGGGACGGAAATAGGCAATTTCACTGATCACGTTGCCGCGCTCGCCGTGGCGTGGTGACATGATGACGCGCCGCAGAACCCACGCCATGGTACGCAGCCCATTGACCGACGTCGTAACCAGCGAGCGGCGAGTCGAAGGCGATTCGGCGCCGCCGGATGTCGATGCTTGGGCGCTACCCATAGCCGCCTTAGCCGGAGGGGACGATGTCGGCCATAGCCTGGAAAATATCCCGACGGCTAGCCATTTCGCCAGATAAGGGTGATGGGTGACAATGGTCCAGAAGCGCCACACGTGGCTCGGCATGATGTGAATGCCGACACCGCCCCGTCGCAATACGCGCGTCATTTCCCGATGTAGAGCGGCGAGGTCCGCGACGTGTTCGAGGACGTTCGACGACAACACCACGTCAAACGATCCGTCTTGGAACGGCAGCGTGCGGCCATCGTAGTCGATCACCGGAAAGACGCGATGATCCCAATAAAGGGAGTCCTTGATGTCGATCGAGACGACGTCGAAGCCCCGCTCGGAAAGCATCCTCGCTTGCTGGCCGGTTCCGCCGCCGATCTCGAGGATTCGGCCCCCCTGGGGAAGGACCCGCTCGATCTCTGCCAACTCGGCGGCCCGAATATGGGCAAGGAATTCGATATCGACCATTTCGTTCCGCCCTCTCAGCGGTGTGTCGGCTTTGGAGCGACAGTATAGTTCTATCGCCCTACCGCTCGTCCATCCACGCCTGAAGCATCAGGGCATCCCTCGGCAGGGACCGCCCGCTTTGGCCGCCCTCCAGGGGTTCGCGTCACTTTTCATGGTTCGGCGCGGTTCGCCGGGCGGCCGAGGCGGCGCGCGGAAAGAGCTAGTCCCGCATTCCCCAGCCGGCTATCATCGCCGCTCCCTTCACACCCTCGCCGAATTCCTTCCCCAATGTCCGATACCGCCCTCAAAGACGTCCGCAGCCATTTCGCCTTTGGCGAAAACTGGGCCAGCTATGCACGGACCATCGATTCCGACCGCATCGCCGAAGCCGAGAAGGGGTTGCTCCGATTGGCCGGGGACGGCGAACTGGCCGGCAAGCGGTTCCTGGACATCGGCTGCGGCTCGGGGCTTCACGCCCTGGCGGCGCTCCGCCTGGGGGTGGCCGAGGTCGTGGCGGTGGACATCGATCCCAATTCCGTGGCGACGACGCGCAACGTGCTTGAGGAGAACGCGCCGGGCAAGCGCTGGCGGGCCGAGGAGGTCAGCGTTTTCACCCTGACGCCCGACACGTTCGGCTTGTTCGGCGTGGTCTATTCCTGGGGCGTCCTCCACCATACCGGCTCCATGGTCGAAGCCATCGAACGCGCCAGCGCCCTGGTGGCGCCGGGAGGAGTGTTCATCGTCGCGCTCTATCGGAAAACCAGGTTGTGCTGGGCGTGGAAGATCGAGAAGCGCTGGTATGCCAAAGCCTCGGCGCGAGCCCAGCGCCTGGCCCAGGGTGTCTACATCGCCCTCATGCGGCTGTTATTCGCGTTGCGGTGGCGGGATTTCAACGCCTACGTCGCCAATTACCGCGGCAATCGCGGCATGAATTACCGGCACGACGTTCACGACTGGATGGGTGGCCACCCCTATGAATCCATCAGCCCGGCGGAGGTCGCCACCCTGATGGAGCGTCTGGGGTTCGAGCCCGTCCGCAGCTTCACTCAGCCGGGCGGTCTTGGCCTCTCCGGGTCGGGGTGCGACGAATTCGTCTATCGGCGCCGCGCATAGTCGCTATTCCCATCCCGTCTGCCCGCCCATCCACGCCTGAAGCATCGGCACGTCGGAGGAATCCTTCACCCGGCCTGCCGGAAAGGTCCCTCGGCTTCGCTCGGGACGACAGAAAACGGCTTGTCGTTCCGACCGGGCGCCAGCGAGCGGAGGAACTTTTCACGCCGCCGGCGGTCCCCGGTTTGTCCTTGATCCCGGCCGGCCCATGCTATATCTCAGTGCCATATATCACGGCGAGGATGGGTGTCATGGAAACCGCGAAGGTGTTCTGGTCCGGGCGCTCGCAAGCGGTGCGGCTGCCCAAGGATTATCGCTTCGACACGGACGAGGTGCGCATTCGCAGGCATGGCGTGTGCGTTATCCTCGAACCCGTCGCCCACGACTGGGCGTGGCTGGATCATATCGTCGGTCCGCTCGACGACGATTTCGCTCGCGCGGCGACCGAACAGCCGGCGGAACAGGACCGTCCGGGTCTGGATTTCTTCAAGTGACGTTCCTGCTCGACAGCAACGCCGTGATCGCCCTCCTCAGAGGACATGCGGGCTTCCTGGCCCGGCTGCGCGAACACCGGCCATCGGATTTCGCCATTCCCGCTATTGTCGCCCACGAACTGTTTTACGGGGCTTTCCGCGGGCAGAGGACGGCCGAGAACCTGGCCCGGGTGGAGGCGCTGCAATTCGAAGTGCTGGAGTTCGACCGCGAAGACGCCCGGCAGGCCGGCGAATTGCGGGCGAGACTGGCGGCCGCCGGCACGCCCATCGGGCCTTACGACGTGCTGATCGCCGGGCAGGCCCTGGCTCGCGAACTGATCCTCGTCACCCACAACATTCGTGAATTCCAGCGGGTGCCGGGACTGCGGATCGAGGACTGGGAATAAACCGGAAGCGGATCTGTGGAATTACGGGGACACTAAGAATTACGGGGACACTATACTTAATTCAATTGGTGCGGCATCCCGCACCAATTGAATTAAGTATAGTGTCCCCGTAATTCTTAGTGTCCCCGTAATTCCGGCGCCGCGCATAGTCGCGGCACTCACCCCATCCACTCCTCCATCCACTCCTCCATCCACGCCTGAAGCATCAGCACGTCCCACAGCGGGTACTGCCAGTTCCGGCCGCCCTCCAGGTGCTCGCGCCACTTCGCGCGGATGGGGGCGGGGTTCAGCAATCCCTGGCGGCGCAGCCTGTCCTCTCCCAGCAAATTTTCCGCCCACTCCCGCAAGGGGCCGCGCAGCCAGGAATCGATGGGCACGCCGAACCCCATCTTCGGGCGTTCGACCATGGCCTTGGGCACATGGCGGTAGAGCACTTGCCGCAGCAGCCATTTCCCCTGGCCGCCCCGTATCTTCATGTCCATGGGCAGGCGCCAGGCGAATTCCACCACCCGGTGGTCGATTAGCGGCACCCTGGCCTCCAGCGCCACCGCCATGCTGGCCCGGTCCACCTTGGTCAGGATGTCGTCGGGCAGATAGGTGACCAGATCCAGGAACTGCATGCGCTCGACGAAATCGGGGATGTCTTCGGCCACGCTCTTGTCGCGCAGCACATTGCGCGGCTCCTCGCCGCCGATGACGATGTCCGCCGGGTCGTGCCAATGGCTCAACAGCCGGAGATAGATGGCGTCCGGGTTCATGTGCCCCAGGGCGTCGGCCAGCTTGTGAAGCTTGTCGCCGATCTGCGGGGGGCGCAGCCGCGAAGGGATCACCGACAAAAGCGCGGTCCAGGCCGATGGCGGCAGCGCCCTGATCGCCGCCGCGCCCGCCGCGCGCAGGGGGGCCGGCACGCGGTTCATGTGGCGCCACAATTCCGCGCCCCGGAAGTAGCGGTTGTAGCCGGCGAACAGCTCGTCGCCGCCGTCCCCCGACAGGGCGACGGTAACGTGGCTCCGGGTCATTTCCGACAGCAGGAAGGTGGGGACCTGCGAGGAATCGGCGAACGGCTCGTCGTACCAGCGCGCCATGCCGGGGATGACCTCCAGCGCGTGCGCGGGGCTGACATAGAGTTCCGTGTGGTCGGTGCCCAGATGCGCGGCGACCGCCTTGGCGTGTTCGGCCTCGTTGTATTCGGCCTCGCCGAAGCCGATGGAGAAGGTCTTGATCTTTCGGGGGCTTTGCGCCTGCATCAGCGCGGCCACCACCGACGAATCGATGCCCCCCGACAGGAAGGCCCCCAGCGGCACGTCCGCCACCATGCGCCGCCCGATGGCGTCCTTCAACAGGGCTTCCAGGCGGTCGGCGGCCTCGGCATCCGATAGGGACAGGCGGTCGCGCCGGGCCCGGGTGGCGACCTCGCGGCTGTCCCAGAAGCGGGCGATCGCCGGTTCGCCCTCGCCGTTCCAGGTCAGGATGCAGCCCGGCTCCAGCTTGTTGACGCCCGCGTAGATGGTCCGGGGCGCGGGGATATAGCAAAGGCGCAGGAACGCCGCCACCGCCCCGCGGTCGATGTCGGGGGGCCAGCCGGGATGGGCCCGCAGCGCCTTCAACTCGGACCCGAACATCAGCAGGCCGCCGAAGCGGCCCCAATACATCGGCTTGATGCCCATGCGGTCGCGCACCAGGGTGATCGTGCCCGAGCGGCGGTCCCACAGGGCGAAGGCGAACATGCCGATCAGGCGCCGCACGGTGGCCTCGACGCCCCACTCGGCGCAGCCCTCCAGGATCACCTCGGTGTCCGAATGGCCGCGGAAGCGGTGGCCCAGCGCCGCCAGTTCGGCCCGCATCTCGTCGTGGTTATAGACCTCGCCGTTGTAGGCGATGACCAGATCGCCCGACATGGACACCATCGGCTGGTGCCCGGCGGGGGAAAGATCGACGATGGAGAGCCGCCGGTGGCCGAGCGCGATGCCCCGTGCGGCATCCGTCCACAGCCCGCCGTCGTCGGGGCCGCGATGGTGCAGGCTTGCGGTCATCCGCTCCAGGATGGTGCGGGTTTCGCCCTCCGGCCGGCTGGCCGGAACCTCAAGGAAGCCTGTCAGGCCGCACATCCGCGTGTTTCCGTCAATGGGGTCGGCAAGGGGACAGCGCCGCGAACAGCGCCTCGTAACGGTCCACCACCTGGGCCAGCGAGAACCGCTCCACCGCGCGGTTCCGCGCCGTCTCTCCCAGGGCGCGGAGCGAATCCCGGGGCAGGGCGAGAACCCGGTCGAGGGCGCCGGCCAGGCGTTCGGGGCTGCGCGGGGGAACCACGAATCCGGCGTCGCCGACGACCTCGCGCGAATCCCCCACATCGGTCACCACGGCGGGCACGCCGCACGCCATCGCCTCGGCCACCACGTTGGGAAAGCCCTCGCCGAACGCGGACGCGGACACCAGCACGTCGAACGCCGGCAGGATCTTGGGAATGTCGCGCCGCTCGCCCAGACGCATCAGCCGGTCCCCGAGCCCGGACTCTCCGACCAGCGCATCCAGCGCCGCCTCGCCCGGTTCGGTGCCGCGTCCCACCAGAAGGCCGCGAACCCGGGGCCGGCAGCGGGACGCCGCCGCCAGCGCGCCGAGAAAGGTGGCGTGGTCCTTCATGGGATCGAAGCGGCCCACCATGCCCACCACGACATCGTCCGGGGCCAATCCAAGCTGCTGGCGGAACCCGCTTCGGGCGTCGGGATCGGGCGTGAACTCGGCGAGGTCCAGGCCGTTGGGGATCATCTCCCAGCGCCGGGGGGTGTAGCCCAGCGCCCGGTGCGCCGCGATTCCCGCCCGGGAATTGGCCAGGACGACATCGGGAACCCGGGACAGCCGGGCCAGCGCCTTCACCACCAGGGCGCTCTGGCGGGAATAGCGGCGCAAATCCATGTCCGAACAGCGCAGGTTCCACACCAGGCTGGGAACGCCGGCCAGCGGCGCGGCCAGCGTGCCGAGAAAATCGGCGTGGTAGAGCCACGTCATCAGCACGTCCGGCTTTTCCCGCCGGAGCAAAGCGACGAGACGGAAAAGGGTCGCGGGATTGGGCAGGCCCCGGCGCAGGCCCAGGCTGTGGACCGCGATTCCGGCCGTGCGCAGCACGGGGCCGAAGAACCCTTCGTCGGTCAGGGACACCACCACATGCCGGAACCGGTTCCGGTCCGACATGCCGGCCACGCGGGTCAGCATCCGTTCTGCGCCGCCGCTGCCCAGGCCGGTGATCAGGTGGCCCACGACGATCATGCCGGCCCCCCCAAGCCGTCCGTCAGTGCCGGAAGTGCCGCATCCCGGTGACCACCATCGCCAATCCCTTTTCGTCGGCGGCGGCGATCACGTCCGCGTCGCGCATGGAGCCGCCCGGCTGGATGACCGCGGTGGCACCGGCGGCGGCGGCGGCCAGCAGGCCGTCGGCGAAGGGGAAGAAGGCGTCCGAGGCCACCACCGAGCCGATGGTGCCCGGCTGGGCCAGCCCGGCGGCCTGGGCGGCCTCCTGGGACTTCCAGGCGGCGATGCGCGACGAATCGACCCGGCTCATCTGGCCGGCGCCGATGCCGACGGTGACGCCGTTCCTGGCGTAGACGATGGCGTTGGACTTGACGTGCTTGCAGACGCGGAAGGCGAACAGCAGATCCCGCATTTCCTGCTCGCTCGGCGCGCGCTTGGTCACCACCTTCAGGTCCGTTATCGCCACGCGGCCGTTGTCGCGGGTCTGGAACAGGTAGCCCCCGGAAATGGCGCGCAGCGTCATGCCGGGATCGCTCGGGTCAGGCATGCCGCCGGTGACCAGCAGGCGCAGGTTCTTCTTGGCGGCGAAGGCCGCCACCGCGGCCTCGTCCGCCTCGGGGGCGATCACCACTTCGGTGAACAGCTTGCAGATTTCCTCGGCGGTGGCGCCGTCGAGCCGGCGGTTGACGGCGACGATGCCGCCGAAGGCCGATACCGGATCGCAGGCCAGCGCCTGCTTGTAGGCGCCGAGCAGGTCGGACCCGACGGCGACGCCGCACGGATTGGCGTGCTTGATGATGGCCACCGCCGGCGGCTCGAACTCGGCCGCCAGTTCGAATGCGGCGTCGGTGTCGTTGAGGTTGTTGTACGACAGTTCCTTGCCCTGGAGTTGCCGCGCGGTGGCGAGGCCGGGCCGCGCCTTGCCGGAAACGTAGAAGGCGGCCTGCTGGTGCGGGTTCTCGCCGTAGCGCAGCGACTGCTTCAGTTCGCCCGCCACCACCACGCGCCGGGGGAAGGTCTCGCCCAGTTCCTTGGCGAACCAGGTGGAAATGGCGGCGTCGTAGGCGCCGGTTCGGGCGTAGGCGGTGGCGGCGAGGCGCTTGCGCGAAGCCAGCGTGGTGGCATTGCCGTTGGCGGCCATTTCCGCCATCACCGAAGCGTAATCCTCGACGTCCACCACCACGGCGACGCCGTCGTGGTTCTTGGCCGCCGCCCGGATCATGGCCGGGCCGCCGATGTCGATGTTCTCGACGCAGGTGTCGTAATCCGCGCCCTTGGCCACGGTGGCTTCGAAGGGATAAAGGTTCACCACCAGCAGGTCGATGGGCTGGATGCCGTGCGCGGCCATGGCCTTTTCATGTTCGGCGTTGTCCCGGATGCCGAGCAGGCCGCCATGGACCTTGGGGTGCAGCGTCTTGACCCGGCCGTCCAGCATTTCCGGGAAGCCGGTATAGTCGGCCACCTCGACCACGGGAATGCCGGCATCCCGCATCGCCTTGGCCGAGCCGCCGGTGGACAGGATCTCCACGCCGCGTTCCACCAGGAAGCGGGCGAACTCGACCAGGCCGGTCTTGTCGGACACGCTGACAAGGGCACGGCGGACGGGGCGAAGATCGGACATTCGGCTAAAACCTCCGGCTCGGTGTGGAGATGCGGTCTCCGCCGGGATATAGCACAGACGCGGATCAACGGGAGGGGCAATTCTCCCGTGCCGGGTTGTCGGCGGCCATTCCCAGGCGCGCCGCCAGTTTCCCGGCCGCCGCGATCACCGTATCGACGGTCAGGTCCAGCATCCGCGACTCCTGGGTGCGATGGTCGAAATCGGGGGCGTGGCAGATGTCCTCGAAGCTGCGCGGCCCGCGCACGGTGGCGCAGTTCGGGCCCCAGGGTCCGTAGAAAATTTCGGAGGACGGCCCGAACAGGCCGAGCGTCGGGACGCCCGAGGCGGCGGCGATGTGCATCAGGCCCGAATCGTTGCCGAGATAAAAGGCGCAGCGTCCGAGCGCCGCATGCACGGTGGGCAAATCCAGCCGGCCGACGGCGTCGATCCGGCGTTCGGCGGGAATTGCGTGCAGGACGGGGGCGGCCGCCTCGCGTTCGCCCCCGGCGCCGAACACCGCCACCCGCGCGCCCGGCAGGATGCCGGCGGGAGCGGTCAGGCGGGCGGCCACGGCGGCGAAACGCTCCGCCGGCCATTGCTTGCCGCCCCAATTGGCGGTCGGCCCGACCGCCAGGACCGGCGGGCCGGGCGGAACCAGATCGGCCGCCGCCTCCAATTGGTCCGGCGTGTTCCACAGACGCGGCGCCAAGGGCCGGTCCAGCCCCAGCGCGGTGGCCAGATGGATCAGGCGGTGCTTGGGTTCCCACGACGACCGCAGAACCCTGCGGTGGAGGGTGGGCAGGACGAAGCCCATGGCCGAGCCCCGCAGGTCCACCACCATGTGCCACCAGGTCGCGGCCGTGGCCCGCCACAGGTCGAACCAGTGGCCGGAACGGCGGCGCTTGGGCATGGGGATGACCCGCTCGACGAAGGGCGCCGGCCCGAACAGCGGCGCCGGAATCGGTCCGCAGGCCACGGTGAACCGGGCCTGGGGGTGGGTCTCCGCAAGATGGGCGAGCAGGCCCGAGGACAGGACGGCGTCGCCGATGCGGCTGGCGGTGATGAAGAGAATACGCACGCGCGGACGATAGCCGAGCCGGCCCTGCGGTGCCAGAGGCAGATGCCTATTGGCGGGGCTCCGAACTCAGGTTTCGAATTGGTCAATGTCATCGTCCACCCCCCTCCTGTCATCCCGATAGAGCGACAGCGACGAGGGATCCTTCAGCCGCTGGCGGCTGCCGTTTGTGCCTGAACGATCCCTCTCTCCGCTCGGGATGACACCATCACTCGCGGGGGCGTCAAGGATTCAGTCATCTGAGTTCGGAGCCCTGCGCCTATTGGCGGCATCACCGCCGCCCGGAATCCTCCACCAAGGCGATCACCGTCCGCGCCGCCGCGCCAAGGTCGTCGGCCACGTAATCGGCCTTGGTCGCGGCCTCGTGCTCGGCCCCGTAGCCGGTGCGGACCAGGAAGGTGGTCGCTCCCACCGCCCTGCCCATGCCGATATCGGCTTCCTTGTCGCCTATGACGAAGGCCCGGACCGGATCGAACCCGTGCTCGGCCGCCGCCTGTTCGATCATCCCCGGCAGCGGCTTGCGGCAGGCGCAATCCTCGTCGGGGCCGTGGGGGCAGATATAGATACCGTCCACGCCGGCACCCTCGGCGTCGAGCATCCCCTTTAGGCGCGCATGCACCTCCTCCAGGCGGTCCAGGCCGAAATAGCCGCGGCCGATCCCCGACTGGTTGGTCACCACGCAGACCCCCAGCCCCGCCGCCTTCAACAGCCGTATGCCCTCGGCCGCGCCGGGTATCAGTTCGAGCTGGTCGGGATCGGACAGGTAGTGCTTCTCGACGTTGATGGTCCCGTCGCGGTCGATCAGGACGAAGCGGCGCGGAGTGGGCAAGGGGCTAATCCAGCGAACGTTGCAGGCGTGCGGCGAAGAATGCATCCATGCCGCCCTTGTCGGCAAGGTGGCACGGCAGCGTGCGCAGGTCGCCGGCGGCGGAGACGAGTTCGGCAAGCCCCCCCAATTCGGCGGCCTGGATCGGCACGCGCGCGAAGGGGACGCCCTCGCCAAGGAACGCCTCGATCTGCGCGATGCCTTCTTCCGGCTGCAAAGAGCACACGCAGTAGATCAGGACGCCGCCCGGCCGGACCATGGCGGACGCCGACCGCAGCAGGCGGGCCTGCGCGCCGGCCAGCGCGGCGACGTCGGCGGGCCGTTTCAGCCACAAGCCGTCGGGATGCCGGCGCAGGGTGCCGGTGGCCGAGCAGGGCGCGTCCAGAAGCACGGCGTCGAACGGCGCGGGGGCGCTCCAGACGCTCGCGTCCGCCTCCACGATCTCGGCGTCCAGGCCCATCCGCGCCAGATTGGCGCGAAAGCGCTCAAGCCGCTTCGCGGAGCGGTCCACCGCGGTGACCCGCGCGCCGGCCGTCGCCAGTTGCAGGGCCTTTCCGCCGGGGGCCGCGCACAGATCGGCGACCGTCCGGTTCGCCACCGGCCCCAACAGCCTGGCCGGCAAGGCGGCGGCGGCATCCTGAACCCACCATGCGCCGTCGGCGAAGCCGGGCAGCCGGGTCACGTCGCCGTGGCCATGGCGGCGCAGCGAACCGGTGGCAAGGATTTCGGCTTCGAGGCGGGTGGCCCACTCCACCGGATCGCCGGCGACGGTGATGTCGGTCGGCGCTTCGTGCAGATGGGCGTCGGCGATGGCGCGGGCGGTTTGCCCGCCATAGGCCTGTACCCAGGATTCCCACAGCCAGTCCGGGGTATTCAGGCGAGCGGCGTCCTGCTCCGCCGCCCAGGCCCCGCCGTCGCGGTGGAGCCGGCGCAGGACGGCGTTGATCAATCCCGCATACCCCGCCAGCGGACCGTGCTTGACCTGCTCCACGCTGGTCGAGATGGCGGCATGGGCCGGCGTGTCGAGGAAGAGAAGCTGGCAGGTTCCCAGGCGCAGCGCCATCCGGGCGCGCGCCGCCTTGGGCGGAAGCTCGCGCTCCAGGCAGCGGCCGATCAGGGAATCGATCTGGCCCAGCCGCCGCAGGGTGGTCGCCGCCAGCAGCCGGGCGAAGGCGCGGTCGCGCTCGGCCAGGGCGGGTATGGCCGGGTGGCTGTCGAAGGAATCGTCCAGCATACGGCGGCGCACCAGGACCTCGGTGAGGAGGTCGAGGGCCACGGCGCGGGCATCCGCGAGGACGGCCGTCATCGCGTCGCCGGCACGATCGTCACTTTCACATCCACCGGCGGAGCCGAATAGGGCGCCGACGTCACCAGGATGCGGGCGCCGGCCGCCGCATACGCGGCGGCGTTGGCGGCATTGATCCCGCCGGCCGCGGCGATCAGGGCGGTGCCGCCGGCCAGGCGCCGGGCGACCGCCGCCACCCGGTCGGGAGCGAACTTCTCCAGTTGGACCACGTCGGCGCCGGCCTCGGCCGCGGCCCCGGCATCGTCCTCGGCGGTCACCTCCACCACCACCTTCTTCTCCGGGCAGGACGCCTTCAGCCGGCGGATGGCCTCGGCCAGCGGCACCGCGCCCAGCAACGCGCGGTGCTCGGGGAACATCAGCAGGGTGTCGGACAGGCCCAGCCGGTGCGGTATGGCCCCTCCGGCGACGATGGCCTTGATCGCTACCGCCTTGGTGCCGGGGAAGGTCTTGCGTGTGCAGGCGACCACCGCGTCCGGCCGCACCGAGCGGGCGGCCTCGACGATGCGGGCGGCGGCGGAGGCAATGCCCGAAGCGTATTCCATCAGGGTTTGCGCCACCTTCCAGCCGGCCAGAACCGCGTCCGCCGGGCCGCGCGCCGACAGGAGTTCCTCGCCGGTGGCGACGGAAACGCCGCTGGCGACCGCCAAGGTCGCGACACAGCCGAGCCGGGTCATGATCCGGGCGGCCTCCTCGGTCGAACAGGCCACCAGGGCCGCTCCGGCCCGGAAGACGATCTCGGCCGGCTGCCCGCTCAACGCCAGCGAGCGGGTGGTGAGGTCGCCATAAGGAACGTCTTCGCGGATGAGGCGGTCGAGGTCCTCGTCGGTGATGCGGGGGGCGCTCACGTTTCCGCTCCAAGCGTTCGCTGAAACCGGGTCCAGGTCTTACCTGATTTTTCACGCTCCGGCAAAGGCCCTCCGGCGGTTCTCGTTATGGGCTTTTTCTTTGTCATCCCAAGCGCAGCCGAGGGATCTTCAGGCGTTGTCGCGTGAAGGATCCCTCCGCTCGCTCACGCTCGGTCGGGATGACATTGTCGGCAAGGGGGCATGTTGAGACCCGTCGCAATCCTTCAGCCCCACGGGCCGCGCCGGGGGGAGCCGCCCCACGGTCCCGGCGCGGGGGCCGCGCCGGGCGAGGGCGGGCCGGCTTCCATCTCCGCGGCCAGTTGGCGCAGGCGGGCGATGCGGTTCTCCATGCTGGGATGGGTGGAAAACAGGCTGTCCATTCCACCACCTGCGAGCGGGTTGACGATGAACAGGTGGGCGGTGGCGGGATGGGCCTGGGCCTGGGCGTTCGGGATTGCGTGCGACGCCTGGTCCAGGCGCTGCAAGGCGGCCGCCAGCCACAACGGGTTGCCGCACAGCCGGCCGCCCTCGGCATCGGCGGCGTATTCGCGGGTACGGGAAATCGCCATCTGGACCAGCATGGCGGCCAGCGGCGCGACGATGGCCGCCAGCAGCGCCCCCACCGCGCCCAGCGGGCTTCCGCCGCCCTCCCCGTCGCGCCGCATGCCGCCGAAGAACAGGCCGAAATTGGCCAGCATGCCGATGGCTCCGGCGATGGTGGCGGTAACGGTCATAATCAGGGTGTCCCGGTGCATTACGTGGGACAGCTCGTGCGCCATGACCCCTTCGATTTCCTCGGGCGGAAGCCGCCGGAGCAGTCCGGCGGTGGCGGCGACCGATGCGTGCGCCGGATCGCGGCCGGTGGCGAAGGCGTTGGGCTGATCGCCGTCCATGATGAACATGCGGGGCGGCGGCATGCCGGCACGGCCCGCGAGCCGGGAGACGATGGCGGCGAGGCCCGGCGCGCTGGCGGAATCCACCTCGCGCGCTCCGACCATGGCCAGCACCATGCGGTCGGAATTCCAATAGGCGAAGGCGTTCATGGCCATGGCCGCCACAAAGGCGACGGCCATGCCGCTCCGCCCCCCGACCAGCCAGCCGACGGCCAGGAACAACGCGGTGAGGACGGCGAGCAGTGCGGCGGTGCGAACGAGGTTCATGGCGCGGGTCCCTGCGGACGTGACCTTTGAGTACTACGTGAATAATACGGATTTCGGATGCCGCAAGCCTGGCCCCCCGGACGCGGGGCTCCGAACTCAGGTTTCGAATTGGTCAATGTCATCGTCCACCCCCCCTGTCATCCCGACAGAGCGACAGCGACGAGGGATCCTTCAGCCGCTGGCGGCTGCCGTTTGTGCCTGAACGATCCCTCTCTCCGCTCGGGATGACACCATCACTCGCGGGGGCGTCAAGGATTCAGTCATCTGAGTTCGGAGCCCTGCCCCCGGACGCGGAAGGATTCACGGTCAGGTTGAGGCGTGAATGGGTTTTCACCGCCGCGTTCCGCTTTTCCATGGCTCTGTGGCCGATTGGCAACAGGACTGACGAAAGCCCAAGATTTCCGGGCCGTTCCGCAAAATCCCGGCGTATTTTCGGCAACCGTTCCGGTCTATACCCAAAACGTTAGAAGGACTGTCATAGTAGTGTCATTTGGCACCCCCATCCGCATTGCTAGCATCCGCCCGCAACCCAGTATGGCCGAGGTAATTCGACCATAGGCCGCCTGGCGAACCGTACACCACTAGGGGGTGCTAGTTATGCGTAACTTGGATTCTACGACGCGGGCGCGTGTAAAGCTGGCCGCGTCGTCACTGATCCTCGGCTCCGCGCTTGCCATGCCGGCTTTCGCTCAGTCCGCGGACCCTCAGACTCTTCAGACCCAGATCCAGGATCTGCAAAAGCAGCTCGATCAGGTCAAGGCCGATCAGGCCAAGACCAAGGCCATCGCCGACAAGGCCGCCCAGGGCCAGACGTCCGACGGCAAGAACTTCCTGACCAACTCGGCGGTGAAGGTGACCCTCGGGGGCTTCATCGAAAACACGGCCATCTACCGCACCCGCTTCGAAGGGTCGGACGTGGGGTCGGGCTACAATGTCGGCGGCGCTCTTGGCGGCCCGGGCGGCAACATCCCGTACCGGAACCTGCCCCAGTACTACACGGGCGAGTTCCGCGACACCGCCCGCCAGTCGCGCCTGTCGCTGCTGGTCCAGGGGCAGGAGGACTACTCCTCGCTGGCGGCCTACTACGAGATGGACTTTCTGGGCATCGGCACCGGGTCCAACTACAAGGAAAGCAACAGCTACGTGCCGCGCGTCCGGCACCTGTACACCACCTATGACGACGACAAGGACGGCTGGCACTTCCTCGCCGGCCAGACCTGGAGCTTGCTGACGCTCGATCGGGTCGGCATCACGCCGCGCAGCGAGATCACGCCGCTCACGATTGACGCGCAGTACGCCACCGGCTTCACCTGGACCCGCCAGCCGCAGGTCCGCCTGGTGAAGGATTGGAACAAGACCCTTTGGGCCGGTATCGCGATCGAGTCGCCCCAGACCACCATGGGCGGGGCCAACGCCTATGCCAACAACAGCACGCTCACCCTTCCTGACGGCCGGCAGGTCCATATCAATAACGCGAGCTGCATCAACAACGGCCAGAACGACAGCGGCTGCGGCTTGGCCGGGTATGGCGAGCCCAACCTCTCACTCGACCAGATCCCGGACATCACGGCCAAGGTCGCGGCCGACACCAGCTTCGGCCACTACGAAGCCTACGGCGTCGCCCGCTTCTTCAACAGCCAGGTGTACGACACCGCCGGCAACAGCAACTATACCACCATGGGCGGCGGCTTCGGCGCCGACGCGCTCATCCCGGTGGTGCCGAAGTACCTGGAATTCCAGGCCAGCGGCCTGGTCGGGCGGGGCATCGGCCGCTATGGCACGTCGCAGCTTCCCGACGTCACCGTCGATCCCACCACGGGCAAGCTGACCCCGATCCCCGAGGCGCAGGTGCTGCTCGGCCTGGTCGGTCATCCCAACGATCTGTGGGACATCTACGGCTACGCCGGCATGGAAGCGGCTGCGGCCACCGACAACGGAACCGCCGGCAACGGCTGGGGCACGCCGACCAACGCGGCCATGGCGGGCTGCTACACCGAAGGTGTGGCGTGCTCCGTGAACGCCCAGGCGGTGCGCCAGATCAACGTCGGCGCCTGGTACTCGGCCTACAAGGGCAAGTACGGCGCCATGAAGATCGGCATCGAGGATTCCGAGACCTGGGTCAAGCCGTTCGGCTTGCAGACGGTCGAGGACAACATCGCCATGTTCTCGGTCCGCTACTTCCCGTTCTGATCGCGGAAGCGGCCGACGCTCGGGACCCCCTCCCGCCGGGAGGGGGTCTTCGCGTAGCAAGGGCAGCGATTCTTTTTGTTGTCATCCCGAGCGCAGCCGAGGGATCCTTCAGGCACCTCGTACGAAAGGTTCCTCGTCGCTGCGCTCGCTCGGAACGACAGAAAAGGAACTGTCGCCCCGAGCGAAGCCGAGGGGCCTTTCGGGCAGGGTGCGTGAAAGGTTCCTCGTCGCTGCGCTCGCTCGGAACGACAGAAAAGGAACTGTCGTCCCGAGCGAAGCCGAGGGACCTTTCACGCACCCTGCCCGAAAGCCCTCCACGCGCTGGCGCCCGGTTGGCACGGCAGCGTAAGTGGCGGTGCTTAACGAGAGCCGCCGTGGCAAGGGCGAGGGAGTCGCTATCTCGATGAGGATATTTTAATATTCGGCTCATGCCCCTTTCATGTTGATGGGCTAGAACGTCCCGTCCGCCCTCCAACGGGGGTCACACCGGCAAAGGGCGCCGATGCGCATCCTGATCGTCGAAGACGAGGAAAAACTGGCTGGTATCCTGCTCCGCAGCCTTCGCGGCGAAGGCTACGCGGTGGATGCTGCCACGACGGTCGCCCAGGGGCTGGAAATGGCCCTGACCGTCCATTACGACCTCATCATCCTCGATCTCCTCCTGCCGGACGGATCGGGGACGTCCCTGCTGACCGCGTTGCGCCAGCAGCGCTACAACGCGCCCGTGCTGGTGCTGACCGCGCGCGGCGACGTGGACACCAAGGTCGAGAATTTCGACGCCGGCGCCGACGACTACCTGACCAAGCCGTTCGCCTTCGCCGAGTTGCTGGTGCGCGTGCGCGCGCTCTTGCGCCGCGGGCCGGTGGTCAAGGCCAGCACCTTGAGGATCGGCGATCTCGAGCTTGACCGCATGACCCGCCAGGTGCGGCGCGGAAGCCAGCGCATCGAACTCAGTCCCAAGGAATATTCGCTGCTCGAATACCTCATGCTCAATCCGGGCCGGGTGCTGTCGCGGTCCATGATCATCGAGCGCGTGTGGGACCAGTCGTTCGAGGGCCTGACCAACATCGTGGACGTCTATGTCCGCCAGTTGCGCAAGAAGATCGACGACGGCTTCGAGCCCAAGCTGATCCGCACCGTGCGGGGCGTCGGCTACGCCATCGGAACGGACGGTGCGCCGTGAACCGCCGGTCGCTCACCTTCCGCCTGGTCTCGTGGTATTGCGGGCTGCTGATGCTGCTGGGGGCGGCCTTCGCCACCTACACCTACACCAATTTCGACCGCTACATCCGCCAGACCAACCGGGAGAACCTCGGCGCCCGGGCCGAGGCGGTGTGGGACATCGCGCGGAACGCGCTGGGTGACGAAGCGGGTCTGGCGCAGCTCATCGAGCAGCGCTTCGCCCCCGAGACCCAGGGGCGCTTCATCCGCATCAGCGTCGGCGGCCGCGTCGTCTACGTGTCGCCCGCGCCGGTCGAGCACGATTTCGATCCCGCCACCGTGCCGCTGTCGGCGGCCTCCGGCAAGCCGCGGCTGGACCGCTGGGGCAACCTCCTGCTGTACGTCCGCCAGTTCGCGCTTCCCGGCGGCGCCAAGGTGACCGTCGAGACCGGCGTGTCCAACGAACTGATGGAAACGGCCGAGACCGGTCTTGCCACGTCCCTTCTGATCGGCCTGCCGGTGCTCCTGATCCTGGCGACCAGCGGCGGCTATGTGCTGGTCCGGCGCGCGCTGGCCCCGGTCGAAGCCATGATCGAGGCCGCCGAGGCGCTGACCTTCAACAGCCCCCACAACCGCCTGCCGCTGGCCGGCACCGGCGATCGCGTCGAAGCGCTGGGCAGCGCCCTCAACCGGATGCTCGAACGTCTGGACAACGCCTACCAGCAGGCAAGCCGCTTTTCGGCGGACGCCGCCCATGAATTGCGCACGCCGCTCAGCATCATGCGCGGCGAATTGGAGCTGATGGCCACCCGGCTCGACCTTCCCGCCGACGTCCAGACGGCGGTGGGCAACACCCTCGACGAGGCGGTCCGGCTCAGTCAGATCGTCGAAAGCCTGATCGCGCTGTCGCGGATGGACAGCATCGGCGGCAAGCGGGTCCACCGGGCGGTGGACCTTATCGCGCTGGCGGCCGAGACCATCGACCAGATGCGCCTGCTGGCCGAGGAAAAGGATATCCGGCTGGACGGGCCGTCACGCCCCCCGGTTTTCGTGGCCGGGGACCGCGACCGCCTGAAGCAGGTGCTGGTCAATCTGATCGATAACGCGACCAAATACACGCCCTCCGGCGGGCGCGTGTCGGTCGACGTCGCCACCGTGCCCGGCATGGCCGTGCTCGCCGTCACGGATACCGGCATCGGCATCGCGCCGCAGCACCAGGGGATGATCTTCGACCGCTTCTTCCGTGTCGCCACCGCTCGCGGCGAGGTCGGCGCCGGCCTCGGGCTGGCCATCGTCAAATCCATTTGCACCGCCCATGGCGGCCGGGTCACGGTCGCCAGCTCGCCGGGGGCGGGAAGCACCTTCCGAGTCGAATTGCCCCTGGCGTCGGCCGATCTGATCGGCAAGCCGGACGGCATCGCGTCGGCGGGAAACAGGGATCCCGTCACGTGACCAACGGTTTCTATCGCGCATTCCTTCGCGGTCTTCCCGAACGCAAGAGAAGGGTCTGTCAGGCGGGGCGCGGGGACGCCCCCGTTCGTTCGCCCTCGGCCGGCACGGCGCCGAAGGATGAGAGACGGCGTTTTCATCGCCTTGATATGGATGGTATATCCAGTCGCAACGGTTCACACCCGGAGAGTCTCAGATGTTATGGATAGTACAGGTCGCCCTGCGACGTCCTTACACGTTCGTCGTCTTGGCGTTTCTGATCATGATTTTCGGGCCGCTGGCGGTGATCCGCACCCCCACGGATATTTTCCCGGACATCAGGATTCCTGTCGTCAGCGTGGTGTGGACGTATACCGGCCTGCTGCCGGAAGACATGTCCGGGCGCGTGATCTATTATTATGAACGCACCCTGACCACGCAGGTGAACGACATCGAGCATCTCGAGTCGCAATCGCTGCCCGGGTTCGGCGTGGTCAAGATCTTCTTCCAGCCGAAGGTCAACATCAACGCCGCCATCGCCCAGGTCACGGCGGCGTCGCAGACGGTGCTGAAGCTGCTGCCGCCGGGCATCACGCCGCCTTACGTGCTCAGCTACAACGCCTCCAGCGTGCCGATCATCCAGTTGGCCCTGTCGAGCAAGAGCCTGTCCGAACAGAAGATGTTCGACCTGGGCCAGAACTTCATCCGCCCGCAGCTCGCCACCGTGGCGGGCGCCGCCATTCCGTCGCCTTACGGCGGCAAGGTGCGCCAGGTCCAGGTCGACATGAACCTGCAGGCGCTGCAGGCCGCCGGGCTGTCGCCGCAGGACGTCATCAACGCGATCACCGCGCAGAACCTGATCCTGCCGGCGGGTACCGAGAAGGTGGGCAAGTTCGAATACAACGTCGAACTCAACGCCAGCCCCAAGGTCATCGACCACCTCAACAACCTGCCGGTCAAGAAGGTCAACGGCACCGTCCTCTACCTGCACGACGTCGCCTACGTCCATGACGGCTATCCGCCGCAGACAAACGTCGTCCGCATGAACGGCCATCGCGCGGTGCTGATGACCATCCAGAAGGCCGGCTCGGCCTCGACGCTCGACATCATCCAGGGCGTCAAGGACCGGCTGCCGAAGATTTCGGAATCCATGCCGCCCAGCCTCCAACTCAAGGCGGTCGGCGACCAGTCGGTGTTCGTGAAGGCGGCCGTCGAGGGCGTGGTGCGCGAAGGCGCCATGGCCGCCGCGCTGACCGGCCTGATGATCCTCCTGTTCCTGGGAAGCTGGCGTTCGACGCTCATCATCACCGTGTCGATTCCGCTGGCGGTGCTGTTCTCGATCACCGTGCTGGCGGCCCTGGGCGAGACCATCAACGTGATGACCCTGGGCGGTTTGGCCCTGGCGGTGGGCATCCTGGTGGACGACGCCACGGTGACCATCGAGAACATCAATTGGCACCTTGAGCAGGGCAAGGAGGTCGAGCACGCCATCATGGACGGCGCGAAGCAGATCGTCGTGCCGGCCTTCGTGTCGCTCTTGTGCATCTGCATCGTGTTCGTGCCGATGTTCGGGCTGGGCGGCGTCGCCGGCTACCTCTTCGTGCCGATGGCCGAGGCGGTCGTCTTCGCGCTGATCGGCTCCTTCATCCTGTCGCGCACCCTGGTGCCGACCATGGCCAACTACCTGCTGAAGCCCCACAGCGGCGGCCACGAGGCGTCGGGACATCTCGAATACGTGATGCAGTCCCACGACAGCCACAACGGGCACAGCCGCTCCCGCAATCCGCTGGTGCGCTTCCAGCACGGATTCGAGGTGAAGTTCGCACGCTTCCGCGAGAGTTACCGCGAATTGCTGACCCTGGCGCTGGCGAACCGGCGGCGGTTCGTCGTCGGGTTCCTGGCCTTCGTGGTGGCGTCCTTCGTGCTCGCCCCGTGGCTCGGGCGCAACTTCTTCCCGCTGGTCGATGCCGGCCAGATCAAGCTGCACCTGCGCGCCCAAACCGGTACCCGCATCGAGGAGACGGCCAAGCTCTGCGACGAGGTCGAGCAGGCGATCAAGATGGTCATCCCGCCCGACGAGATGAGCACCATGGTCGACAATATCGGATTGCCGATCAGCGGCATCAACGTCGCCTACAGCAATTCGGCGCCCATTGGCCCTGAGGACGCGGATATCCTGATCTCGCTCACCCCCGAGCATAAGCCGACCGCGGACTATGTCCAGAAGCTGCGGGAAAAGCTTCCACGCCTGTTCCCCGGCGCGACCTTCGCCTTCCTGCCGGCGGACATCATCACCCAGATCCTGAACTTCGGCCTGCCGGCGCCGATCGACGTGCAGGTGATCGGCAACGACCTCGATGACAACCACGCCTATGCCATCAAGCTGCTGAAGGCGATCCGCAAGGTGCCGGGCATCGCCGACCTGCGCATCCAGCAGGCCTTCGACCACCCGACGTTCAACATCGCCGTCGATCGCACGCTCGCCAAGGACGTCGGCCTTACCGAGCGCGACGTGGCCACCAACATGCTGGTGGCCCTGTCCGGCAGCGGGCAGGTGGCGCCGACCTTCTACCTCAATCCCAGGAACGGCGTCTCGTACCCCATCGTGGCGCAGATGCCGCAGTACCAATTGCAATCGCTGTCGGACCTGCGCAACCTGCCCATCACGGCCAACGGGGCGACCCAGCTCCTGGGCGGTCTGGCCAGCGTGGACCGCGGGCCCAGCGCCGGCGTGGTGTCGCACTACAACGTGCAGCCGGTGATCGACCTGTTCGGCTCCGTGCAGGGCCGCGACCTCGGCGCGGTGTCCGACGACATCGGCAAGATCCTGCGCGACACCGCCAAGGACGTGCCGAAAGGCTCGATGATCGTCCTGCGCGGTCAGGTGCAGACCATGAACAGCGCCTACAGCCAGCTTCTGTTCGGCTTGGTCATGGCGATCGTGCTCATCTACCTGCTGATCGTCGTCAACTTCCAGTCGTGGCTGGACCCGTTCGTCATCATCACGGCCTTGCCGGCGGCGTTGGCCGGCATCGTCTGGATGCTGTTCGTCACCCACACCACGCTCAGCGTTCCGGCGCTCACCGGCGCCATCATGTGCATGGGCGTGGCCACCGCCAACAGCATCCTGGTGGTGAGCTTCGCGCGTGAGCGCCTGTCGCTCGGCAACGACGCGGTGACCGCCGCCATGGAGGCGGGCTTCACCCGCTTCCGTCCCGTGCTGATGACCGCGCTGGCCATGATCATCGGCATGGCGCCCATGGCGTTCGGCATGGGCGAGGGCGGCGAGCAGAACGCGCCCCTGGGCCGCGCCGTGATCGGCGGCCTGGTCTTCGCGACCTGCGCCACCCTGTTCTTCGTGCCCTCGGTGTTTGCCATCGTCCACTCACGCAAATCCGCCACGGCGGCGGGCCTCCAAGCCCCGTCCAACGATGCCGTCCGCACCTAATTCCCGGAGATAGTTCTTATGTCGTCGCACAGCGAAAAATTCCGAGCGTCACATCGTCAGCGCAAGGGCAAGCTTGCGGCCGTTGGCATCGCGGCCGCCATCGGGGTGGTCGCCATCGCGGGAACCGGTATCGTGATCCGCACCCGGGACGAAGCCAAGCTGGCCAAATGGACCGATGAGCAGGCCATTCCGTCGGTCGAGCTGGTCGCGCCGCAACGCGGTGTCGAGAACCAGGAATTGGTGCTGCCCGGCAACGTGCAGGCGTATTTCGAGGCGCCCATCTACGCCCGGGTCAGCGGCTACCTGAAAAACTGGTATCAGGACATCGGCGCCCACGTGAAGGCCGGCCAGTTGCTGGCCGAAATCGACGCGCCCGACCTCGACCAGCAATACCAGCAGGCCCAGGCGGACCTGGCCCAGGCGAAGGCCAATGCCGCACTGGCCGAGATCACCGCCAAACGCTGGCAGGCACTGGTCGCCACCAATTCGGTGTCCCGCCAGGAGGCGGACGAGAAGACGGGCGACCTCGAGGCCAAGAAGGCGGCCCTTGCCGCCGCCCAGGCGAATGTCGCCCGCTTGCAGGCCCTCGAAGGCTTCAAGCGCATCATCGCCCCCTTCGACGGCGTCGTCACGGCCCGCAAGACCGACGTGGGCGCCCTGATCAACACCGGCAGCGGCATCGGTCCCGAGCTGTTCGCCGTGGCGGACGTTCACAAGATGCGCGTCTATGTCCGCGTTCCGCAGGCCCAGTCGGCCGGTCTCAGGGAGGGCATGAAGGCCACGCTGCTCACGCCGCAGCGTCCGAACAAGCTGTTCCCCGCCGTGCTGGTGACCACCGCGGAGGCGATCACCGAGGCGTCGCGCACCATGCTGGTCGAGTTGGAGGCCGACAACGCCAACGGCGAACTTCCGCCCGGCACCTATGCCGAGGTCCATTTCAAACTGCCGGCCAATCCCAATGTCCTGCGCCTGCCCACCAGTTCCCTGGTGTTCCGCCAGAACGGTACGGAGGTTGCGACCGTGGGCCCCGACGGCAAGGTGGTCATGAAGCCGGTCAAGGTCGGCCGCGACCTCGGTACCCAGGTCGAGATCGTTTCCGGCCTGGGTCCGGACGATCGGGTGGTCAAGGTTCCCCCGGATTCGCTCGAGGAAGGCGATCCGGTGCGCGTGGCCGAGACGACCGGGGGCGCCTCGGGCGGTGCCGCCAAACCGTCCGCGGGAGCGGCCCAATGAGACGTCTGCTCGGCCCGGTGCTGGCCGCCTGTATCCCGCTGGTGGCGGGCTGCGACCTGGCACCGGAGTACAAGGTTCCGGCCGTGCCCAAGCCGGTCGCGTTCAAGGAGGGGGGGCCGTGGAAGGCGGCCAATCCGTCGGATGGAATCCCGCGCGGTTCGTGGTGGACGGCCTATGGGGACGGGACCCTCGACACGCTCGAGGCCCAGGTGGACCCCTCCAGCCCGACGCTGGCCGCCGCCGTCGCCCGCTACGACCAGTCCCGCGCCTACGCGGCGATGGCCGAAGCCTACCTGTTTCCGTTCATCGATCTCGAAGGATCGAGCACGCGCAACCGCCAGTCGGCCGACCGGCCGCTGCGGTCGAAGAACCAGCCCAACCGCTTCGGCGACAATCTGATCGGCGCCGGGGCGACCTACGAGCTCGACCTCTGGGGGGCGGTCCGCAACAGCGTGGCGGCGGGCGAGATGTCGGCGCAGGCGCAGGCGGCGGATCTCGAATCCGTGCGTCTCAGCCTTCACGCCGAACTGGCCAACGATTACGTGACCCTGCGCGGGCTCGATGCCCAGGTGAAGCTGCTTCAGGACACCGTCGAGGGCTATGACCAGGCGCTGAAACTGACGCAGACCCGGTTCGAGGGTAAGATCGCGTCGATCATCGACGTCACCCGCGCCCAGACCCAGCTATCCAGCGCCCGCGCGTCGGTATCCAATGTCCTGGCCAGCCGCGCGCTGTACGAGCACGCTATCGCCAGCCTGATCGGCAAACCGGCGTCCGATTTCTCTATCCCGCCGGCGCTGGTGGACATGAAGATCGTCGCCACTCCGCCCGGTCTGCCGTCGACGCTGCTCGAACGCCGTCCCGACGTCGCCGCCGCCGAGCGCAGGGTGGCCGCCGCCAACGCCGAGGTCGGCGTCGCCCGCGCGGCGTTCTATCCCAACATCACCCTCAATCTGATGGGCGGCTTTCAGAATTCCTTGCAGAGCGGCTTCCTGGCCGCGCCTTACAGCTTCTGGTCGGTCGGTCCGCAGTTCATCCTGCCGGTGTTCGAGGGCGGCCTCTTGGAGGCGCAGGAAGCGGCCGCGTATGGCCGGCTGAAGGAGACCTCGGAGCAATACCGGGCCACGGTGCTGGGCGCGTTCGCGGAGGTGGAGGACCAGCTCGCCCTTCTCCACCACCTGGAACAGGAATCGGTCGAGGTGGATGCCGCGGTCACGGCGGCCAAGGCGACCCTGGACGGCTCCCTCAACCTGTACCGGGACGGCGCGGTCAACTACCTCGACGTGGTCGAGGCCCAGCAGGCCGCGCTCGTGGAGGAACGTTCCCAGTTGGACGTCAAGACGCGCCGTCTGGGTGCCAGCGTCCGCCTGATCCGCGCCCTCGGCGGCGGCTGGAGCACCGCCGATCTTCCCAGCCGGGACGAGGTCGGGGTGATCGACGTCAGCGACCGCAAGGACTAGAGCACGAACGCCAGGAACGGGAATTACGGGGGGAATTACCTGCGCTGAATTATGGGGACACAGAATTATGAGAATTATGGGGACACAATACTTAATTCACGTGTGAATTAAGTATTGTGTCCCCATAATTCTCATAATTCTGTGTCCCCATAATTCAGCGCAGGTAGGCGGCCGGCACCGCCGCATCCGATCCGATCCGCGCCATGCACCAACCGCCGACGAATGCGCCAGCGATGAGGGCGAACGTCAGCGCCGTGCGCTTCGGCCAGGGTGCGCGGCGGGCACCTTTTCCTCCGGCGCCCTCCCGCCGTTGCCCGTCCCTGTCGCCGAACAGCAGCCTTAGCCCCGCCTGTATCGCGATATCGGCGGCAACCCGCTCGCCGTCTTCCGGCACCGCCCGCAGATGGGTTTCGACTTCGGCCTGACGAACGGCGTCCAGCCGCCCGTCCACGTAGGCGAGAAAGTCGGCCTCGGTGACCGGGCGGGTCGTCGTCATCGCCATCTCACTTCTTGCCCCCGTCGTCCGCGTCGGGCTTGTCGGCCATCTGGTGCAGGATCGCCTCCACCCGCCCTTGCAGCTTGCGGTCGTTTTGCAGCGCCTGGGCGATGGCGTTGTAGCGCGCCACGCTCATGCCGTCCTTCTGGACGGCGGCGGTCATGTCCTCGACGGCGTGGCGTTTCATTTCCGCCAGCCGCACCGGGTCGTCTTCGCCTTCCATCATCATCATGTAGCCGTGCTGCACGCCGATGAGGCGGACGAAGGCCGTCACGAAGTTCTGAAGCTCGTGGTCGTCGGGAGGCGGGTCCAGGGCATGGTCCCCGGCACCGGCGCCGGGGGGCGGTGCGTTGCCGGCGGTTTCCGCCGCAGCCGGGCAGAACCCGAACGCAAGCGCGATGGCCAGAACGGCGGCCGGCAGGGCGGGAAGGGTCATAGCGCGTTCCTCGCTGCGTTGCCTCAGTAACGCAAATGCCCGCTGCCCCTTCCATGTTCCCCCTATCTCCGTGAGAGGCAGCCGGACGAAGGGAGTGCTCCCCCTGGCTTGCGCGCCACGCGGTCGTTATTGTGGGGCCAATTCCCGGCAACCTTGGATTCCGTTGCGCATGACCGTCCATTTCATCGGCGCCGGTCCGGGCGCTCCGGACCTCATCACGATCCGCGGACTCAACTTGATCCGCCGCAGTCCGGTGGTGCTCTACGCCGGCTCCCTGGTGCCGGCCGAAGTGGTCGCCGAGGCCCCCAGAGGCGCACGGGTGGTCGATACCGCGCCGCTCACCCTCGACGAGATCGTCGCCGAGATGGCCGGCGCCGCCGAGGCGGGCTTCGACGTGGCGCGGGTGCATTCCGGCGATCCCTCGCTTTACGGTGCCATCGCCGAACAGATGCGCCGGCTCGACGCCCTCGCCATCCCCTACGACGTCACTCCGGGGGTACCAAGCTTCGCCGCCGCGGCGGCCGCCCTCGCCACGGAGCTGACGCTGCCGGACATCAGCCAGACGGTGATCCTGACCCGAACCGCGGTGCGTTCCTCAGCCATGCCGGAGGGAGAAGATCTGGCGGGCTTGGGCCGCAGCGGCGCGACCCTGGCCATCCACCTGTCGGTCAACAATCTCGCCCGCGTGGTGCTGGACCTGACCCCCCTTTACGGGGCCGATTGCCCGGTGGTGGTGGCCTGCCGCGTGTCCTGGCCCGATCAGATCCTGCTGCGCGGGACGCTCGCCGACATCCGGCGCAAGGTAAAGGAGGCCGGGATCACCCGCACGGCCCTGATCCTGGTCGGCCGCGTCCTGGGCGAAAGCGCATTCACCGATTCCCGGCTGTATGCGCCCGATCACGATCATGTGCTGCGCCCCGGGCGGCCATGACCGCCGCCGTCCAGTCCAGGGCGGCGGCGATGGTGGTGACGGCCGGGCCGGCCGGCGGGAGCGGCCGGCGCACCATCAGCACCGGCAGGGACAAGGCCCGCGCCGCCGCGATCTTGGCGTAGGTGGCCTCGCCTCCGGCGGCCTTGGCGACCACCACGTCGATGGAATGCCGGCGGAGAAGCCGGATCTCGTCCTCAAGCCCGAAGGGGCCGCGGCCGATCACCACCTCGGATTCCGGCAGGTCCAGCGGCGCCGGCGCCAGCAGACGCACCAGGAAACGCACGCCGGCCGTACGCGCGAAGGCCGGCAGTTCCTGGCGGCCCACCGCCAGGAAGGCGCGGCGGCCCAGGGACGGCAGCCGGGCAGCCGCGCCGCCCATGGTATCGGCCTCGGTCCAACGATCCCCGTCGCGTCGCACCCAGGGTGGCCGGACCAGGGTCAGGCGCGGGACTCCCGCCGCCGCGCAGGCCCGCACCGCATGGTCCGATATCCGCGCGGCGAAGGGATGGGTGGCGTCGATGACCGCATGGACCATTTCGCCGCGCAAATAGGCCGCCAACCCGTCCGCGCCGCCGAAACCGCCGATGCGCACGCGCCCGGGCACATCCGGCACGGTCCCGGTCCGTCCCGCCAGGGAGCTGACCAGGCCGAGCGCCGCGCCGAACCGCTCCGCCAGTGCGGACGCCAGGGCGGCGGCCTCGCCCGTCCCACCCAGGATCAGCAGGCGGAGCGGGGTAATCACGGGCGGTCTCCCGCCCGGCCGAGGATGCGCCCGCCGCGATCCACCACCCAGACGTCCACCGCCATGCCCCCCGCAAGGATCGCCCGCACGCTTTCGCGCGCGCGCCGGGCGATGGCCTCGGCCAACGGAAAGCTCTCGGCCAGCATCACCGCCTGGGCCGCCGTCGTCGCGCGCCGCGCCGCCTCGACCAGAGCGGATTCCGCCCCCAGTTCGGCCAGCATGTCCGCCAGCAGGCCCCGGTCCACCGCCGTGGCGCCGGAATGGAGGTTCATCGCGCCGCCCGCCAGCTTGGCGAGTTTGCCCGGTCCCCCGGCCAGCGTCAGCTTGGCGAAGGGCTTGGCGCGCAAGTGCTTGAGCAGCGCGCCGGCGAAATCGCCCATGTCGATGATGGCCTGGTCGGGCAGGGACATCTCGTGCCGGATCGCCGCTTCCGAGGTCTTGCCGGTGGCGGCGGCCACATGGCAGATGCCCAGCGCGGCGGCGACGTCCACCGCCCGCTGGATCGAATGGACCCAGGCCGAACAGGAATAGGGGATGACCACCCCGGTGGTCCCCAGGACCGACAGGCCGCCAACGATGCCCAGCCGGGGGTTCATGGTCCTGGCGGCCAGCGTTTCGCCCCCGGGGATGGCGATGGTGACCACGCAATCCGCGGCGACGCCCAGCGCCTCGGCGGCATCGGCGATGTTGTCGGCGATCTGGGCGCGCGGCCCGGGATTGATGGCCGGCTCGCCCGGGGGCAGCGGCAGGCCGGGCAGGGTGACCGTGCCCACGCCGGGGCCGGCGCGAAAGACGATGCCGCTTCCGGCCGGCGCCGGGGTCACGGTGGCCAGGATCAGGGCGCCATGGGTGACGTCGGGATCGTCGCCCGCGTCCTTGACGATTCCCGCCGACGCGCCATCCGCCTTCCGCTCGGCCGCGGCCAGGGGAAAGGCCGGGGTTCGGCCCTGGGGCAGGCGGATGGTCACCGGGTCGGGAAACGTGCCGCCGTGCAGCGCGGTGAACGCGGCCTTGGCGGCGGCGGCGGCGCAGGCGCCGGTGGTCCATCCCTTGCGCAATGCCTTCCTCATGACCGGCACTGTAAGTCGGCCCGACGGTGATGAAAAGGACAGCAATGGCGGCGCGACTTGTCTATAGTGGCGCCCATGCGCGACCTGCCCTTCGACCTCCCAACCTTCGAGCCCGGAACCGTCTGGCTGGTGGGCGCCGGCCCGGGCGATCCCGGATTGCTGTCCCTGCTGGCTCTCCATGCGCTCAGGCACGCCGACGTGATCGTGCAGGACGCCCTTGTCGATCCCCGCGTCGTCACCCTGGCCCGCCCCGGCGCCGAAATCGAACCCATGGGCAAGCGCGGCGGCCACGCCAGCCCGCGCCAGGGCGACATCAACGACCGGCTGATTGCGCTGGCGCGCGCGGGCAAGCGCGTGCTCCGCCTCAAGGGTGGCGATCCGTTCGTGTTCGGGCGCGGTGCCGAGGAAGCCCTGGCCCTGGCGGATGCCGGCATCGCCTTCCGCGTCGTGCCGGGAATCACCGCTGGGGTGGGCGGGCTGGCCTATGCCGGCATTCCCGCCACCGCCCGCGACTGCAATTCCTCGGTGGCGTTCGTCACCGGCCATGGCCAGGACGGCAGCCTTCCGCAGGGCTTCGACTGGGACGGGCTGGCGCGTGGCGCGCCGGTGATGGTGTTCTACATGGCGCTCCGCCAGCTCGACGAGGTGGTCGCCCGTCTGCTGGCCGCCGGCCGCCACGCCGATGAGCCGGTGGCCGTGGTGAGCCGGGCGGCCACCGAACATCAGGTGGTGTTGGAAAGCACTCTCGGCCGTCTCGTCGCCGACGTCGCCGCCGCGCATCCCGAGCCGCCGGCCCTGTTGGTCGTGGGCGGTGTCGTCGCCCTGCGCCGCCGATTGAACTGGTGGCGGCCGGGCTGAGGGGGAATCGGGTTCGACGTCATGACCAGCCCCGACAGTCTTCTCGCCGTCCTGTCCTCCGGCCTCTCCCTGTGCCGGGTCGCGGTCGCCGACAACGGCGGGCTGCTGGCCGGGCTGTTCCTCACCGGGCTGGTGGGCAGCGTCACCCATTGCGTGGGCATGTGCGGCCCCTTCGTCCTGTCGCAGGTGACCGCCCGGTTCGAGGCGGTGCCGGCCAGCCAAATGCGGGAATGGCATCGCCTGAGCGGCGCGGCGCTGATCCCCTATCACCTCGGGCGGGCCACGACCTACGCCGTCCTTGGCGCGGTGGCGGCCTCGGCCGCCGGGGCGTTGGCCGGGTGGGGCGGTTTCCGTTTCCTCGCGGCCGCGCTGCTGGTGTTCGCCGCCGTCTTCCTGGCGGGGATGGCGCTGCCCAGGCTGAAGGCGCTGCTGTTCCCCGACGCTTCGGGCGAAGGCTGGTGGAGCGGGACGGTGGGCGCGTGGGCGCGGCCGCTGTTCGCCAATCCCACCGGCCTGCGCGGCTGGCTGCTGGGGCTGGCATTGGGCTTCATCCCCTGCGGCCTGCTGTACGCGGCTCTCGCCGCCGCGGCCGCGACCGGCGATCCCGTGGCCGGGGCCCTGGCCATGGTCGCCTTTGCCGCCGGGACGCTGCCGGCGCTGTTCGCCGTGGGGCTGGCCGGCCATGTCGCCGCCGGCCGCTGGCGTGGACCGATCCTGCGATGGGCGCCGCTGCTGCTCGTCGCCAATGCCGGCATGCTGGGGCTGATGGCCGTCCGCATGCTCGGTGGAACCCCGCTGGGAGACTGAGCCGATGACGAGCCGAAACACACCTCTCGTCGCCATTTTCGCCCTCATCCTCGTGCTGACGTTGGGCGTCGGCCTCCGCTACCTGGTGTGGGACAGCCATCACCCAGGGGGCGGCGCCACCATCGGCGGACCGTTCACCCTGGTGGACGGCGATGGCCGCACGGTCACGGATTCCGATTTCCGTGGGCGCTTCATGCTCGTCTATTTCGGCTACACGTTCTGTCCCGACGTTTGCCCCACCACCCTGGGGATCATTGCCTCGGCGCTGGACAAGCTCACGCCCGAGCAGAGGCAGCGCATCGCGCCCCTGTTCATCACCGTCGATCCCGAGCGCGACACCCCCAAGGTGGTCAAGGATTACGCGGCCTCGTTCTATCCCGGCATGATCGGCCTGACCGGGACGCCCGAGCAGGTGACGGCGGCGGAAAAGGCGTACAAGGTCTATGCGGCCAAGGCCAGGCCCACCAGCGACGGCATCTATACGGTGGATCACTCGTCGATCATCTATCTGATGGGAACCGACGGCCGTTTTCTCGCCCATTTCGCCCATGGCGCGACGGCCGACCAGATCGCCGACGGCCTGCGCAAAGTCCTGAACTGATCGTGGCGGCCTTCGTTCGCTTTCGGTGTCATTCCGACCGGGCGCGAGCGGGCGGAGGTATCCTTCACGCGATGGTGCCTGAAAGATCCTTCGCTTGCGCTCAGGATGACGACAAAAGAGGGGCCGCGGCGTGGCTCCCGGCCTGATCGTCGCCGCGCCCGCTTCGGGCAGCGGCAAGACGATGGTGACGCTGGGGCTGCTGCGCGCCCTGGCCGGGCGCGGCGTGCGGGTGGCCTCGGCCAAGATCGGTCCCGATTACATCGATCCCGCCTTCCATGCGGCGGCCACCGGCCGGCCGTGCCTGTCGCTGGATTCCTGGGCCATGCGCCGGAGCATGCTGGCCGCCGTGGCGGACGAAGCGGGCGAGGGTGCCGATCTGGTGCTGTGCGAGGGGGTCATGGGCTTGCTCGACGGGGCGGACGCGCCCGTTGGCGAGCCCGACGGCTCGACGGCGGAGGCGGCCGCGCTCACCGGCTGGCCGGTGGTGCTGGTGGTCGATGCGCGGGGGATGGCCGCGTCCGTCGCGGCGGTGGTCGCCGGTTTCGCCGGCGCCCGGCCCGACGTCACCGTCGCCGGGGTCATCGTCAACAGGGTCGGTGGCGACAAGCATCGGCGCATGATCGCGCGCGCCATGGCGGCCCATGTTCCCGACGTGGCGGTTCTGGGCTTTCTGCCGCGCCGGGAGAGCCTGGCGGTGCCCAGCCGGCATCTTGGGCTGGTGCAGGCATGCGAACATCCCGACGTCGCGGGTTTTCTCGCCCGTGCCGCGGCCCTGGTGGCCGAGCATGTCGACCTCGATGCCCTGGCTGCCATGGCGCGGAGCGGCCGGCTGCGTGCCGACGGGTTTCCCCACCCCGCCGTTCCGCCCCTCGGCCAGCGCATCGCCGTGGCACGGGACGAGGCGTTCGCCTTCACCTATCCGCTAATCCTCGCCGGTTGGCGGCGGGCCGGCGCGGAACTCCGCTTTTTCTCGCCCCTGGCCGGCCAAGGTCCCGCCGCCGATGCCGACGCGGTCTACCTTCCCGGCGGCTATCCCGAACTGTACGCCGCGCGGCTGGCGGGACAGGACGATTTCCGAGCCGGCATGCGCGGCGCCGTAGCACGGGGCGCCGCCGTGCTGGGGGAATGCGGCGGCTACATGGTTCTGGGGCGGACGCTCGCCGATGCGGACGGCGCCGTCCATCCCATGCTGGGCCTTCTGCCGGTGGACACCAGTTTCGCCGCACCCCGGCGCCATCTCGGCTATCGCCGCCTCACCGTCCTGACGGACGGTCCGCTGGGTGCGGCCGGGATGGGCTTCCGCGGCCACGAATTCCATTTCGCCTCGGCCACGGCCGAGGATGGCGAGCGCCTGTTCGCCGTCGCCGATGCCGCCGGCGCTCCCCTGCCGGACGCCGGATGCCGCGCCGGGCGGGTGATGGGGTCGTTCGTCCACCTCATCGATCGCGCGTGACGCTGCCGCGACGCGGCACGGGTTCATCCCCGCTTAACCACGGCGGACGCATTATCGGGCTGCGGCGGGGTCGCGTGGCGGTCATGGCGAAAACGGGCTAACCCGGACGAGTCTCTTGCCCTTATCCTAATCCATCGGGCAAACCCCTCCTCGTTGGTCGTACCTCCTTGGCAGGGAAAGGGGCGCATGCTCTATCAAATTCACGAATTGCAGCGCGCGACCTTCACGCCCTTGCGTATGGTCGCGGGGGCGATTCAGACGATCTATAGCCATCCGTGGCTGCCGTTGGCGTACACCCGGTTCGGCCGGGCGATGGTGGCCGGCGCCGAACTGGTGGAACGCGCCACCCGCCGGTACGTGAAGCCCGCCTTCAACCTGCCGTTCACCGAGACCGGCCCCGACCGGGTGCCCGTGCGCGAGGTGGTGGCGGTGGCCAAGCCGTTCTGCACGCTGCTGCATTTCCGGCGCGAGGGGGTGGAGGGGCGATCCGATCCCCGCGTCCTGGTGGCGGCGCCGCTGTCGGGCCATTTCGCCACCCTGCTCCGGGGCACGGTGAAGACCTTGTTGCCCGAGCACGATGTCTACATCACCGACTGGCACGATGCGCGGGATGTGCCCCTGGCGCAGGGCGGGTTCGACCTCGACGATTACATCGACTACGTGACCGAGTTCCTGCGCTTCCTGGGGCCCGATACGCACGTGCTGGCGGTTTGCCAGCCGGCGGTGCCGGTGTTGGCGGCGGTGTCGCTCATGGCGGCCGGCGACGATCCCTGCCAGCCGCGGTCGATGGTGCTGATGGGCGGGCCCATCGATACCCGCATCAGCCCGACCAAGGTCAACGAGGTCGCCACCGCGAAACCGCTGTCCTGGTTCGAACGGGCCGTGATCCATCCGGTTCCGCCCAATCATCCGGGCCGCGGGCGGCGGGTCTATCCGGGCTTTCTGCAATTGCAGGGGTTCATGAGCATGAACCTGGAACGCCACGTCGGCGAGCACCTGGGCCTGTTCCACAACATGGTCCGCGGCGATGGCGATTCCGCCGAACAGCACCGCAAATTCTACGACGAGTACCTGTCGGTGATGGATCTGTCGGCCGAGTATTATCTTCAGACCATCGAAACCGTGTTCCAACAGCACCGCCTGGCCCTGGGCACCATGCGCTCGCGCGGGCGGCCGGTAGATCCGTCCCTGATCCGCCGCACCGCGCTCATGACCGTCGAAGGGGAGCGGGACGACATCACCGGCGTCGGCCAGACCGAAGCCGCCCACCGCCTGTGTCCCGCTCTGCCCGAGGCGCTGCGCCGTCACCACCTCCAGCCCAAGGTCGGCCATTACGGCGTCTTCAACGGCCGGCGCTGGCGCGAGGAGATTTATCCCGATGTCCGCGACTTCATCCGCACCCACGATTCCCGCGCCGTTCTGGCGCAGTAAGGCGCTGGCGGAGCTGACGCCCCGGGAATGGGAATCCCTGTGCGACGGCTGCGGCAAGTGCTGTCTGCACAAGCTGGAGGATGCGGACGCGGACGGGGTTTATTACTACACCAACGTCGCCTGCCGGCTGCTGAACCTGGGTACCTGCCGGTGCAAGGACTACGAGGGGCGGCGAAGCCACGTTCCCGACTGCGTGCAGCTCACCGCCGATGCGGTCGCCGGCCTGGGCTGGCTGCCGTCGAGCTGCGCCTACCGGCTGCTGGCCGAAGGCAAGGACCTGCCGTGGTGGCATCCGCTGGTGTCGGGCGATCCCGAGACGGTGCATTCGGCCGGGATTTCGGTGCGGGGCCGGGCCATCGCCGAGAACCGCGCCGGGCCGCTCGATCACCACCTGGTGACCTGGCCGGCGTGATCACTTCCCCTTGGGGCGGAAGGCCTTGCACGCCTCCGGCCGGGTGTCCAGCCGGGGGCCGCCGATGAGGTCGATGCAATAGGGAACGGCGGGCATCACCGCGTTCAGGCAATCGGCGATGGCGCTGGGCTTGCCGGGCAGGTTCACGATCAGGCTCCGGCCGCGGATGCCGGCGGTCTGGCGCGACAGGATGGCGGTGGGCACCACCTTCAGGCTCTCCTGGCGCATCAGTTCGCCGAATCCCGGCATCATCTTTTCGCACACGGCCTCGGTGGCTTCCGGCGTGACGTCGCGCGGCGCCGGTCCGGTGCCGCCGGTGGTGACGATCAGGGCGCAACGCTCGACGTCGGCCAATTCCGTCAGCGTCGCCTCGATCACCGGCCGCTCGTCGGGGATCACCCGCGCAACCGCCCGCCACGGGCTGGCCAGGGCGTTGACCAGCCAGGCCTCGATGGCGGGACCGCCCTCGTCCTTGTACACGCCCCGGCTGGCGCGGTCGGAAACGGTGACGATGCCGATGGCGATGGCGGGTTCGGTCATGGCGAGTCCTGTTCCAGACGCACGGCGTCGAACATGGCATTCCACTCGGCCAGCCGGGCGGCGGACACCGGCGGTGCGGCGGTGTCGAAGGGCGCGCCGCGCCAGGCCCGGGCCAGCACGTACAGCGCCTCGCGGCCGTGGATGGCGTAATACAGGGTGTAATTGCCCTTGCCGTCGCCCTTGAAACGGCCGCAGGCGATGGCGCGCCGGCCCGCGTCGGCGGCACCGTCCAGCGCGACGGTGCGTACCGGTTCGGCGGCCATGCCGTCGCAAACGGGCTCCATTTGCTGCGGGAGGCCGCCGAGGAAGGTGCCGGCGGACATGGCCGCGCCGCGGAACGCCTGGATGGACAGCCGTTGGGTCCAGTCGTCGTCGGTTTGGTTGGCCGGGACCAGCTCGCGGACGTCGGCGATTCCGTCCGTATGGGTATCGACCACTTTCCAATCCGCCAATTCGGGGACCACCAGACGTTCCTTGGCCCAAGCCGGGGCGGCGGCGGCGAACAGGATGGCGGACAAGGCGATCGCGGCTCGTCGGGACATGGTTCCGGTTCTCGCGGGTGAACGCCGGCTACCGTAGCGCGGTCGGGCCGGAGAAACAACCGGCAGCCCGCCCGCGGCAGTGCCTCGGTTTGACTCCCTCCCGCCGCGCTGGCGAGCGACGCCATCAATGATTAGATTGTCAGCATTGATTTCAAGGCCGGGGCATCCATGGCCAGCATCACGATCCGCAATCTCGATGAACCGCTAAAGGCACGCCTGCGCGTCCAGGCCGCGATGCATGGTCGCTCGATGGAGGACGAGGCCCGCGATATCCTGCGGACCGCACTCAATCGCGAACCGTCGTCCCCAACCAATCTGGCCGCCGCCATCCGTGCGCGATTTGCGCCATTGGGCGGTGTCGATCTGCCCGAGACGCCGCGCGAGCCGATGCGCGAGCCGCCGGATTTCGGCGCATGATCCTGCTCGACACCAACGTCATCTCGGAACTCATGCGCCCGGCGCCATCGATCGCCGTCGAAAACTGGATGAGCGGACAACCCGCCGCCGGCCTGTTCATTTCGGCCAGCTTCCGGAATCGCTGTGTGCCATCCTGAATGACCGATCTGGGTCAACTCCTGCTGAAGCACCTGCCCAACAGCAGCGTCTGGTATGCCTCATCCCAAGTCAGAAACCCGCCATTCCGCTCTCGGCCCAATCCAGTCCCTCCCAAACGCCGCTCACCACAGCCCAACGCGCAAATCCAAACCGAGACATCCGCCCGCAGCAGTTCTCATTATGCATTTTTCGCTGTCATCCCGAGCCGACGGCGAGGGATCTTTCCGGCACTTTCGCGTGAAAGATCCCTCAGTCGCTCCGCTCCCTCGGGATGACAACATGCCCTGATGCCGCATAATGAGAACCGCTGGTGCGCCCGCGCGCGGCTTGACGGCATGGGACCGGCGGGTCTATGAGCAACACGGGTTAGGCAAAGAATATTCGGGAGAACTGGCCATGATCCAGGGGCAAGGCCAGACCGGGGGGCGGACGGTGCCGCCGTTCACGCCGATGCTGCTGGTGGGTTTGGCGCTGAGATCGGTGCGTCCCTCGCTGTTGCAGCCGGTCTTCGATGCCCTGATGACGCTGGTGCGCCGCCGGCATCCCGATATCCTCGACCGGATGGCGCCCTACGCCCAGGCCGCGGTCTGCATCGACCCCATCGATCTTCCCTTCGTCCTCGTGCTGGAGCCCGATCCCGCCGCTCCGCGTCTGACCGTACGGCGCGAGATCGACCCCGCCGAAGCCGTGGCCACCGTGCGCGGCCCGCTGGAAACGCTGATCGCCCTGGCCGAGGGCAAGGTGGACGGCGACGCGCTGTTCTTCAGCCGGCAATTGGTGGTCGAGGGCGACACCGAAGTGGTCGTGGCCCTGCGCAATGCCGTGGACGGGGCGGGGATCGACCTCCTTGAGGATTTCGCCACCGCCCTCGGCCCGCTGGGCCGCCCCGTCAGGATGGTGGCGGGTGCGGCGCTGGGCGTCTTCGCCCGCCTCAGGCAGGACATCGAGACGGTACGGCAGTCGCTGATCGCCCCGGCCCTTCAGGGGACGGACGCGCAATCCGCGCGCATCGCCGCGCTGGAGGCCGAAATCAAGGCGCTGCGCAAGCAGGCCAAGGCGCAGGCGAAGCCCGCGCGGAGCGCCCACGCATGACCTCCGCGTCCACCGCCAGCCGGCCCGAGCTGGTTTGCCCGGCGGGTACGCCCGCGGCGCTGAGGAGCGCCGTCGATGCGGGGGCCGATTGCGTCTACGTGGGCTTCCGCGACGAAACCAACGCCCGCAACTTCCCGGGTCTCAATTTCAGCCGCAAGGAGCTGGACGAGGCCATCGGCTACGCCCACGGGCGGGGGGCGAAGGTGCTGGTGGCCATCAACACCTTTCCGCGCGCCGGGGCGGCCGATTTGTGGCACCGCGCGGTGGACGATGCCGTCGGGCTGGGGGCCGACGCCCTCATCCTCGCCGATATCGGGCTGATCGCCTACGCCGCCGAGCGGCATCCCGAAGCCCGGCTGCACCTGTCGGTGCAGGCCGCGGCCTCAAACCCCGCCGCCATACGGTTCTACGCGGATCGGTTCGGAATCCGCCGGGTGGTGCTGCCCCGCGTGCTGACGGTCCACGAGATCGCCGCCCTCAACCAGCATATCCGCCCGGTCGAGACCGAGGTGTTCGTGTTCGGCGGATTGTGCGTGATGGCCGAGGGCCGCTGCGCGCTGAGTTCCTACGCCACGGGCCAGTCCCCCAACGTCAACGGGGTCTGTTCGCCCGCCGCCCACGTCCGTTACGAGGAGACCGCCGAGGGCATCACCTCGAAGCTCGGCGGGTTCACCATCAACCGCTTCGGCCGGGCCGAGCCGGCCGGCTATCCCACCCTGTGCAAGGGCCGCTTCGTGGCCCAGGGCAAGGCCTCCTACCTGTTCGAGGAGCCGACGTCGCTCAACACCCTGGCGATGCTGCCCGAGCTGATCGAGGCCGGCGTCACCGCCTTCAAGATCGAGGGCCGCCAGCGCGGCCGCGCCTATGTGGCGGCCGTGGTCCAGGCGTTCCGCCAGGGGGTGGACGCCGTCCTGGCCGGCCGGCCGGTGCCGGACCTCGACCTCGACCGCATCACCGAAGGCGGCCGCCAGACCACCGGCGCTTACGAGAAGACCTGGCGTTGACCATGCCCGAGAACATCCCGTCGAAGCCCCGTCTCACCCTTGGCCCGGTGCTGTTCAACTGGCGGCCGGAGAAGCTGCGCGATTTCTATTTCCGCATCGCCGACGAGGCGGATGTGGACACGGTCTGCGTCGGCGAGGTGGTGTGCTCGAAGCGCTCGCCGTTCATCGCCCCCCATCTTCCGGAAATCCTCGACCGCCTCGCCGCCTCGGGCAAGGAGGTGGTGCTGTCCACCCTGGCGCTGGTGATGTCCAAGCGGGAGATGGACCAGATCGCCGAATTGAGCGGTGCCGACGGCTGGCTGGTGGAGGCCAACGACGTCTCGGCCGCCGCCCTGGCGGCGGGACGGCCTTTCGCCGTCGGCCCGCTGGTCAACGTCTACAACGAGGGCACGCTCGCCCATCTGGAGCGGTTGGGGGCCGTCCGCGTGTGTCTTCCGGCCGAACTTTCGGCGGCGGCCATCGCCACGCTGGCTGGCGGCGCTGCCGCCGAGATCGAGGTTCAAGCGTTCGGGCGCCTGCCGCTGGCCATTTCGGCGCGCTGCTATGCCGCCCGCGCCCGCAATCTGGCCAAGGACAGCTGCCAGTACGTCTGCGCCGACGACCCCGACGGCATGGTGGTCGACACCCTCGACGACGAGCCCTTCCTGGCCGTCAACGGCACTCAGACCATGTCCTACCACTATGTGAGCCTGCTGGCCGAGTTGGACGCGTTGCGGGCGGGAGGGGTGCGGCGCTTCCGGCTGTGGCCCCAGGACGTGGATATGGTGGGCGTGGCCGGGCTGTTCCGCGAGACGCTGGCGGGGGCTGTCGATCCGGCGGCGGCGGCGGCGCGGCTCGGCGCCCTTTGTCCGGGGGCGGACTTCGCCAATGGCTATGTCCACGGCCGGGAAGGGCATGCCATGGTTGAGGCTGACGGCTGAGATCTCGCCTGTCGGCGTTGTTCCAGCGGTTCTCATTATGGTTTTTTTCATTGTCATCCCGAGCGTAGCCGAGGGATCTTTCGGGCATTTTCGCGCGAAAGATCCCTCCGCTCGCTCGCGCTCGGTCGGGATGACAACGCGAGCAAGGGCGCATAATGAGAACCGCTGGCGTTGTTCCCGCACTCTTGTTCCCGATGGGGCGGGACGGCATACTGGGGTCGATGATCGCGGACAGGGCGGGGAATGGCACCGGCTGGTGACGAAAAATCCGAAGGCGGCAAAGCGGGTCCGGCCGACAGCGCCATTCGGTTCGAGCACAAGTTTTTTTCCTCCTTCGAGGGATTGTACTTCCGGCTGGCCGATTCCGGAGAGCCCGTGGCGGTGCTCAAGCTTTCCACCAACGATGCCGTGCTTTCCTTCGACGGCATCAAGCGCGAATTCGGCCTGACCGAAGGAAGCGCCGACGCGGCCATGCTCGACAGGATCGCCGAGGGCCTGCAATTCGTCCGCGGGCTGCGGCCGGGCGACGAGCTTCCCAAGGAAATCACCACCCACGAAGCGTCGTGGGAACCGCAGGAGAGGCATTTCCTGATCGCCCGCCAGCGGCTGACCATGCAGCTCGTCACCTGGCTGACCGGCGACGAACACATTTTCACCTCGGTGGAAGAGCTGATGCAGCTTGCCGAAGATCCCCAGGTGAAGAAGAACGTCAGCCTCGCCTTTTCCGAAGCCGCCGAGGAATTGGGATTGGGCCGCGAGCGGCGGGAGGAGATCGTCAAATACATCGAGTCCCTGGCGAGAAATCTTGCCTATATCGAGGCCGAGCGTGACGTGTTCGCCGAGATCAGGAAGGTTGACGAGAAGGTCCAGGCATTGCGGCGTCTTTACAGCGCCGAGCGCGGAATGATCGAAACGACCGATCAGGTCGCGCGCCTGTCGCAACGCGCGGTAAAGATGTTCCAGGATCAATTCGACCAGGTCGATGCCCAGACGGGTGAAATCCTGGCGATGCTCAAGAACATCGACAACCAGGTCGGGTACATACGGCAAGTGCGCGACGACCTTCACCGCCGGCTGATGCCCTGGGACGACATCATCCGGGTGTGGAAGGGGGTGTTCGTCGTCCGCTCCGAGCAGACGATCACCCGCATCCGCGATCTGTACCAGTTCCTGGCGCCGCGCTATATGCAGGTCAACGAATGGGTGCTGGTCACCAAGCGCGGCTTCGAGAAGGCCAAGCCGATCGGCGGCGTGTTGCGCTGGTAGCCCCGCCCGCAGTAAACCGCTTTCGCCGTCCAGCCGAGGCCTCCATGGCGCCCAGCAAGAACCCGCTCAAGCTCAATCCGCTGCAACTGAAGACGCTGGTGATGTTCCAGGAACTGGCCCGCCACCCCCAAACCGCGACCGCGCTGGAAAACGGGGAGGTTTTCCTCAGCACCCTGCCGCAGCCGCACGGGGACCATTTCCACATCGGCGACAAGGTCGCGCTGTCCAGGGATGCGACCGGCCTGTCCAATCCTTCGGTCTGGACCGCGCTCGAGCGCAAGGGGCTGATCCGCGGCAGCTTCCCCATGGCGTTGACGCTGACCGTCGAAGGCCTGGCCTACGATACCGGCGTCGCCGGTCAAATCCTTTACGGCAGCGATCATTAGCGCATGTCCTACGCGGTCAAGGAGATCTTCGCGACGCTCCAGGGTGAGGGCGCTCAGACCGGGCGTGCCGCGGTCTTTCTGCGTTTCGCCGGCTGCAATCTGTGGAGCGGGCGGGACGAGGACCGCGCCCGCGCCGTCTGCCGGTTCTGCGACACCGATTTCGTCGACGGGCGGCAATTCGGCGACGCCGAGACCTTGGCCGATGCCGTCGCGGCGGCATGGCCCGGGGGCACCCGGGACCGGCTGGTGGTGGCCACCGGCGGCGAGCCGGCGCTCCAGCTCGACGCGCCGCTGGTGAACGCCCTGCATGTCCGGGGATTCGCCGTGGCGGTGGAAACCAACGGCACGCGCGCGCTTCCCGAGGGGCTCGATTGGATCTGCGTCAGCCCCAAGGCGGGGACGATGTTGGCAGTGGACGCGGGGGACGAGATCAAGCTGGTCTATCCCCAGGCCGGGGCGCCGCCCGAGGCCTATGAACGCCTGGCGTTCCGCCACTTCTTCCTGCAACCGATGGATGGCCCCGGCTTGGAGGCCAACCGGCGGGCCGCCATCGCCTATTGCCTTGCGCATCCGCGATGGCGACTCTCGCTCCAGACCCACAAGATCGTCGGCATACCATGAGCTACCGCGTCAGCCGCCGCATCGAGATCGATGCCGGCCACCGAATCATGACCCACGGCTCCAAATGCCGGCACCTGCATGGGCACCGTTACGCCATCGAGGCCGTGTGCGAGGCCCGCGACGTCCATCACGACGGCGAACAGACCGACATGGTGGTCGATTTCGGCTTCCTGAAGGAGGAGATGCTGGCGGCCATAGACCAGCCGTGCGACCACGGCTTCATCGCCGCGCTGGCGGACCGCGACCTGCTGGCGGCGTTCGCTCCCGCCGGGGCCGAGCCCGAGATTTGGCTGGCGGGGCTGGCGGCGGAGGTGGAGCGGCGCGGCGCGGCCCTGACCAACGACACCCGGCTGGCGACCAAACTCTACGTGGTCCCTTTCCAGCCGACCGCCGAATGCCTCGCCAAGCACTGGTTCCGGTGTCTGGAGGAGCCGGTGCGGCGGCGCTCGGCCGGGACGGCGCGCCTGGTGGGGGTGCGGGTGTGGGAGACGCCCAATTGCGTGGCCGAGTATCTCGGCTGAACAACCGTCAGGTGGGAACCACCAGGCGGACGGTCTCCTTGGCGATCGCGATTTCGGCGGGCAGGCGGGCGACGATGTCGCCGTCGGCCTGGACCGGCGCGCCCCGGGGGCCGACGATGGTGAGCGATCGGGTTGACACCAGCGTCACTTCCGGGAGATCCGGCAGCTTGCCGAGCGGCAGGGCCAGCCCGTAGCGCAGCATCCCTGCCAGCCCTTTCCGAGGCAGGATGCAGACCTCCAGCTTGGGGTCTTCCAGCGTGACTCCGGGCGCCGCCACGAACGGGCCCCCGTAATGGCGGCCCTTGCACGCCACCGCCATGCGGCCCTCGTAAACCTGGCCGTCGGCCCGGATTTGCAGGGCGGGGAAATCGTAGCCGAAGGCTTGGCGGAAACCCTCGACGACATAAGCGAGCTTGCCGGTGTGCCGCTTGAGGGTGGCGTGGACGTTGATCCCCTCGACCACCTGCGCATCCAATCCGGCCCCGGCCATCAGCACGAAATGGCGGCCGTTGGCGACGCCAAGATGGACCGTGCGGGGGAGGCCTTGGGCGATGGTGTCGGCGACCCTGGCGAGATCCTGGGGATCGAGCCCGATTTCGAAGGCCAGCACATTGGCGGTCCCCAAGGGAATGATCGCCAGCATGGGCGGGTCGCCCCCGTGCGCGACCATGCCGTTCACCACTTCGTTGACGGTGCCGTCCCCCCCGGCGGCGACGATGATGTCGTAATCCCCGGCGCTGGCGTCGCGGGCGATTTCCTCGGCGTCGCCGCGGCGGGTGGTTTCCCGGATGGTGAGGGCGCACCCTCCGGCGCGCAGGCGGTCGAGCACCGCGTGAAGCCGTTTGCGGCGGCTGGGTCCGGCCGCGGGATTGTACACGACCATGATCCGCCGCTGCCCGTCGGCGGCCGCAGTGGCAGGCATTTCCATTTGAGCCATATTCTGCACCATGGCAAATGAGTAGCAATACCGGAGAAGAAAACTAATTAAACAATTATGACATGATGGTTTCATTTCGATGAAATCGTCCGCCGTAGACGGAAAATGTGTGTACGTCACGCCACATGACGCATAGAAAGTTCGTGTTTTATCTCCGTTCACGGGTTCCGACACGATGAACGTATATGCCGAAGGGGCGAGACGTTACCGTTCTATATGGATATCCGACGTCCACCTTGGCACACGTGGATGCAAGGCCGAATTTCTACTTGATTTCCTTAAGCATACCGAATCGGAATACCTGTATCTGGCGGGCGACATCATCGACGGTTGGCGCCTCAAGCGGTCCTGGTACTGGCCGCAAACGCACAACGACATCGTCCAGAAGCTGCTGCGCAAGGCCCGCAAGGGCACCAAGGTCCTCTTCATTCCCGGCAATCACGACGAGTTCGCACGCGACTACGCCACCTTGTCGCTGGGCGAGATCGAGGTCGCCTGGGACGCCGTGCATGAGACCGCCGATGGGAAACATCTCCTCGTCCTTCACGGTGACGCGTTCGACGGTGTGGTGAAATACGCCAAGTGGCTGGCCCATCTGGGCGACCATGCCTACACCTTCGCCCTTTGGATCAATCACTGGCTGAACGTGGTGCGCCGACGGCTGGGCCTGTCCTATTGGTCCCTGTCGGCCTACCTCAAGCACAAGGTCAAGAACGCCGTCCAATATATCGCCAGCTACGAGCAGGCGGTCGCCGAGGAGGCGCGCCGGCGCGGGGTCGATGGCGTGGTCTGCGGGCACATCCACCACGCGGAGATCCGCACCATCGGCGATGTGCTCTACTCCAATTGCGGCGACTGGGTGGAAAGCTGCACCGCCGTGGTCGAGCATTTCGACGGTTCCCTCGAGATCGTCCGCTGGTCCGAGGCCGGCGCCCGCGCCGCCGACCGGGGCGCACAGGAGAAGTTATGCGAATACTTGTCGTCTCCGACGCCTGGTATCCTCAGGTCAATGGTGTCGTTCGCACGCTTCACGCGCTGAAGGACGAACTGGAGCGTGGCGGCCATCAGGTCGTGATGGTCACACCCGATCGCTTCCGCACCGTGCCGTGTCCGAGCTATCCCGAAATCCGGCTGGCGGTGGCCTCCGGGCGCCAGCTCGCGCGCCGGATCGAGGAAGCCCAGCCCTGCGCGATCCACATCGCCACCGAAGGTCCGCTCGGCTGGGCCGCGCGCAGTTATTGTCTCCGCCGCGAGCTGCCGTTCACCTCCGCCTATCACACCCGTTTCCCGGAATATGTCCAGGCCCGCTGGCGTGTGCCGCTCCGTTTGTCGTATGCGGTGATGCGCCGCTTCCATGGAGCCTCCGCGCGGGTGATGGTGGCGACCCAGGGCATCGAGGAGGAGTTGCGCCAGCGCGGTTTCGCCAATCTCGGCCGCTGGACGCGGGGCGTCGATGTCGACCTGTTCCATCCCCGTCCCGAAATGAAGGGGCCGGCCGGGCCGCTGCCGAATTTGCCGCGCCCGATCTTCCTCTATGTGGGGCGCGTGGCGGTCGAAAAAAACGTCGAGGCTTTTCTCGCCTTGGACCTGCCGGGCACCAAGGTGGTGGTCGGCGACGGGCCGCAGATGGCCGATCTCAGCCGGCGCTTTCCGGCGGCGGTGTTCCGGGGCGCCCGATCGGGCGAGGATTTGGCGCGACATTACGCCGCCGCGGACGTGTTCGTCTTTCCCAGCCGGACCGACACGTTCGGTCTGGTTCTCCTCGAAGCCCTGGCGTCGGGCCTGCCGGTGGCGGCCTTCCCGGTGCCCGGTCCGCTCGACGTCGTCGGCGGCGCGCGGGTCGGCGTCCTGTCCGATGACCTTCGGGCGGCGGCGCGGGCGGCGTTGGCCCTCTCGCCCGCGGCGTGCCGAGCCCACGCCGAGACTTATTCGTGGCAGATGTCCGCCAGCCAGTTCCTGGACAACCTTTCGCCCTTCGAAAGCTCAGCCTGGCGCGGCGCCGCCTGAGAGTTTGTGACGGAATGCCCATTCCGCTCGATTTCCACGGAAAAACGCCAATGTTTTCAGTGGGCGGCGCATCACCCCAGCAGGGCGCGCGTCAGCAGGCCGCCGCCCACCAGGATGCGCCAGAGGGCGAAGGGGGCATACGAGCGTGTCTCGACCCAGGCCATCAATCCCGCCACCGCCAGCAGGGCGGCGATTCCGGCGACGACGGCCGCCAGCGCCAGGTCCGCGGATACCGTCAGGCCGGCGCGATGCGCTTGCCAGAATTCCGCCGATGCCGAAAAGACCAGGCTAGGCAGAAGCAGCAGCAGCGAGAAGCGGGCGGACGCCGGCCGTTCGTAGCCCATCAGGCGCTGCGCCGTGATGGTGATGCCCACCCGGGAGATGCCGGGGACGGCGGCTGCGGCCTGGAGCAGGCCGATGGCGAAGGCACCCCGGTAGCTCATGTGCTCGATCCGCTTCACCCGCACGCCCAAGCGGTCGCCGGCCAGCAGAAACAAGCCGAACACCAGCAGGGATACGGCGGCGGCGTGGGGCGTGGTCGCCGCCGCTCCCAACAGCCGGGCGAATGTCCAACCCAGGACCAGCGCGGGCACGGCGGCGGCGGCCAGGCGGAGAAAAGCGCGGCTGCCGCCGTCCGGGCGGCCTTTGGCCAGTTTCCACAGGCCGGAGCCGATCTCCAGCACGTCCCGCCAGAAATAGAGGGCCAAGGCGGCGGCGATCCCCAAATCCGCGGCGGCGGCCACGGCCGCGCTGGCATCCCTTCCGTCCGGCGAAAGCCCGGGGAGGAAGGCCAGATGGCCGGAGGCGCTGATCGGCAGAACCTCGGCGATTCCCCGAAACAGCGCAAAAATCACCATGTCGAGGAGCGTCACGGCATCCCCCATCCCCAAACCGCACCCTGTATACCATTCGGATAGGGCGGCCGGAAAGCCGGGATTGACGCTGGCCATGCCGGAGGGAAGCGGGCGCGAGGGTTGCGGGAACACAATACTTAATTCACGCGTGAATTAAGTATTGTGTCCCCGTAACCCTTCATACCCCCGTACCTCACGCTTCCGTCGAAACGCGCCGGGGACCGTCAGGCCATCTTGTCCAGTTCGCGGACGATGGCCTCGCCCATGACGGTCGTCGACACCTTGGCCTTGCCCGGCTGCATGATGTCGGCGGTGCGCAGGCCACCCTTCAGCACGTTCTTGACGGCGGCGTCGATCATGTCGGCCTCGGCGGCCATGTCGAAGGAGTAGCGCAGGCACATGCCGAAGCTGAGCACGGTGGCCAGCGGGTTGGCGATGTCCTTGCCGGCGATGTCCGGGGCCGAGCCGTGAATGGGCTCGTAAAGGGCCTTGCGGCGTCCCTGGGCATCCTCGGCACCCAGGCTGGCCGACGGCAACATGCCGAGCGAGCCGGTCAGCATGGCAGCGCAGTCGGAGAGGATGTCGCCGAAGGTGTTTTCGGTCACCATGACGTCGAACTGCTTGGGATTGCGCACCAACTGCATGGCGGCGTTGTCCACGTACATGTGGCTCAGCTCGACGTCGGGGTACTCGGCCTGCTGCAGCTTGATCATCTCCTCGCGCCACAGGACCGTGCATTCCAGCACGTTGGCTTTGTCGACCGAGCACACCTTCTTGTTGCGCTTGCGCGCCAGTTCGAAAGCGACGCGGCCGATGCGCTGGATTTCGGACGTCGTGTAGGAGAGCGTGTTGAAGCCCCGGCGCTGGCCGTCGGGAAGCTGCTCGATACCGCGCGGCTCGCCGAAATAGAGGCCGCCGGTCAATTCGCGCACGATCATCATGTCGAGGCCGGCGACCACTTCCGGCTTGAGCGTCGAGGCCTCCACCAGGGCGTCGAACACCACCGCCGGGCGCAGATTGGCGAACAGGCCCATGTCCTTGCGGATCTTCAACAGACCGCGCTCGGGCTTCTTGTCGAAGGGCAGGCCGTCCCATTTGGGGCCACCGACCGCGCCCAGCAGGACCGCGTCGGCGGCCATGGCGTCGGTCAGGGTGGAATCAGCCAGCGGCGTGCCGTGGACGTCGTAGGCCGCGCCGCCGATCAGGCCCTCGGTGACGTCGAAAGCGACGCCCCGCTTCTTGGCCATCCACTCGATGATCCGGCGCACCTGGGCCATGACCTCGACCCCGATGCCGTCACCGGGCAGGATGAGAAGCTTTTTCGCCGCCATGTCACACCTTCTGGTCAGAATTAAAAAACCGGGATGTCTGGGTAGCGCCTGGAGGAGGCACCGGTCAATCCTTGTAGCGCCCCCCGCGGGCCGTCACAGCCATGCCGTACCGGCGCGGCGCCGGGCCTCGAAGGCGGCGATCTTGTCGGCCTTCTGGAGGGTCAGCCCGATATCGTCCAGTCCGTTCAGCAGGCAGTGCTTGCGGAACGGGTCGATGTCGAAGGAAACGCATCCTCCGTCCGGGCCGCGGATTTCCTGGCGCTCCAGGTCGATGGTGACGGTGGCGTTGGCGCCCCGCTCGGCATCGTCCATCAGCTTGTCCAGCTGCTCCTGCGGCAGCTTTATCGGCAGGATGCCGTTCTTGAAGCAGTTGTTGTAGAAGATGTCGGCGAAGCTGGGCGCGATGACGCAGCGGATGCCGAAATCGGCGATCGCCCAGGGCGCGTGCTCGCGGCTGGAGCCGCAGCCGAAATTGGCGCCCGCCACCAGGATCTTGGCTTGGCGGTAGGCCGGCTTGTTCAGCACGAAATCCGGGATTTCCTTGCCGTCGGGCGTATAGCGCATCTCGTCGAACAGGTTCTTGCCCAGTCCGGTGCGCTTGATGGTCTTCAGGAACTGCTTGGGGATGATCATGTCGGTATCGACGTTGATCATCGGCAGCGGCGCGGCGACGCCGGTCAGAACAGTGAACTTTTCCATGGCGGTCCCTGGTCGACGGTGACTCGGAAGCGAAGCGGCCTTGCTAACCCATTTTCCTCCCGCCCGCAACGAAACGCTTGTGCGGCCAGCGGTTCTCATTATGCATTTTTCGCTGTCATCCCGAGCCGACGGCGAGGAATCTTTCCGGCACTTTCGCGTGAAGGATCCCTCAGTCGCTCCGCTCCCTCGGGATGACAACATGCCCTGATGCCGCATAATGAGAACCGCTGATCGAACAGGGCATCGACCAGCTCAACCGCCTGCGTTCGAACGACGCTCACGTGCAGCTGATCCCCGGGGACCAACCCGGCGACGGCCAGATCGCCATCGACAACCACCCCACCAAGTTCTGGCGCGTCACTGCCGGCGTAGACAATTCCGGACAACGAGCCACCGGCGAGGTGCAGGCCAAAGCCTCGGCGGAAATCGAGGACTTGCTCGGCATCGATGACTATTTCGGGTTGTTCCACAATCAGAGCGAATTCGACAACGCGTCGTATCAGTCGACCAACAGCTGGACCTTGAACAGCTCGATTCCTTACGGCTATTGGCGGCTGAACACGGCCGTCAACTATATGGAATACCGCAGCCAGCTTCTCGGTCAGAACCAAACCTTCCAGACCGCGGGAACGCAGCGCTCGGCCAGTCTCGGGATCGACCGGCTGCTCTATCGCGACGGCACCGGCAAGACTTTCGCCAGCCTGTCCCTCACCTACAAAAGCGTCAGCAACAGCGTTCTCGACACCGTGACCGAGAGCAACAGCCCGAAGCTGGCGATCGTCGCGCTCGCCCTCGACGACGTGCGGCATTTGGCGACCGGCATCCTGTATTCGCGGGTGCAATGCAACGAGGGCCTCCAAATCCTGGGCGCGCGCGACGACAGCGAGTGGCCCGGCTCGCCCAAGGCCCAGTTCACCGACTATCAGGGCGACCTCTCCTACGGCCTGCCGATCGACGCCTTCCCTCTCCCCGTGACCTGGACGGCCACCAGCCACGGCCAATGGACCACCGATTCGCTCTACAGCACCGAGCAGATCATGCTGCGGTTCCGGTGACACTGCACTAGGTTCCGGTGACACTGGGTTCCGGTGACACTGCACTAAACTCGCTCACCACTCGCGGGCGAGACATCGTCCCGCTGGCCCCCTGACGCTTTCGGCGGGCGGCGCGGTGTCGCTGCTGGCGGCCACCGACAGCAGCTTCGCGCAAAGCAGCCGCTCGCACAACTCGGCCCTGTGGCAGTCGGCGGGGGAAAAGGGGCATTCCGACACCGTCGCGCGCATGATCCAGATGACCGCCGGCGGCGGCCTGACGGTCAAGGCCGGCAAGGGCATCCTGGCCGACTACCGGAGCACCGCCGACCTCAAGGCCTCGCTGGCGGCCGACCCGGTGCAAGCGGTTCAGCCCGTCTCACATCTGCTCGGACCTACACAACAATTTACTGCCGTCACAGGCCGCGCACGTCGGTCAGCTTGCCGGTGATGGCGGCGGCGGCGGCCATGGCCGGGCTGACCAGATGGGTGCGTCCGCCGCGGCCCTGCCGGCCTTCGAAATTGCGGTTCGAGGTCGAGGCGGAACGCTGGCCGGGTTTGAGCTGGTCGGCGTTCATCGCCAGGCACATGGAGCAGCCCGGCTCGCGCCACTCGGCGCCGGCGGCGCGGAAGATTTCATCCAGGCCCTCGGACTCGGCCTGTTCCTTGACCAGGCCGGACCCCGGCACGACCAGGACCTGGACGTTCGGGGCGACCTTGCGGCCTTCGAGCACCGCGGCGGCGGCCCGCAGATCCTCGATGCGGCCGTTGGTGCACGAGCCGATGAACACCACGTCCACGGCGATGTCGCTGGCCGGCATGCCGGCGGCGAGGCCCATGTAGTCCAGCGCCCGCTGCACGGCCCGGCGCTTGGCCTCGTCGGCGATGTCGGCGGGGTTGGGCACGCGGCCGGTGATGGGGATGACGTCCTCGGGCGAGGTGCCCCAGGTTACCTGCGGCACCAGGGTGGCGGCGTCCAGCGTGATCTCGGCGTCGAACTGCGCGCCGTCGTCGGTGCGCAGCGTCTTCCAATAGGCCAGGGCCGCCTCCCAGGCGGCACCCTTGGGAGCCTGCGGCCGGCCGGCCAGATAGGCGAAGGTCTTGTCGTCGGGGGCGATCAGGCCGGCCCGCGCGCCGGCTTCGATGGTCATGTTGCAGACCGTCATGCGCCCTTCCATGGACAGAGCCTCGATCGCCTCGCCCGCGTACTCGACCACGTAGCCCGTGCCCCCGGCCGTGCCGATCCTGCCGATGACGGCCAGCACGATGTCCTTGGCGGTCACTCCGGCCGGGGTCGGCCCGGCGACGGTGATGCGCATGTTCTTGGCCGGCTTCTGCACCAGGGTCTGGGTGGCCAGAACGTGCTCGACCTCGGACGTGCCGATGCCGAAGGCCAGTGCGCCGAAGGCGCCGTGGGTCGAGGTGTGCGAATCGCCGCAGACGATGGTGGTGCCGGGCAGGGTGAAGCCCTGCTCGGGGCCGACGATGTGGACCACGCCCTGGCGCACGTCGTCCGTGCGGTAATAGGGGACGCCGAACTCCTTGGCGTTGCGTTCCAGCGTTTCGACCTGGACGCGGCTCTCCTCGTTCTCGATGCCTTTCGACCGGTCCGTCGTGGGCACGTTATGGTCGGCCACCGCCAGCGTGTATTCGGGGTGGCGCACCTTGCGCCCGGCCAGCTTCAGGCCCTCGAACGCCTGCGGGCTGGTGACCTCGTGCACGAGATGGCGGTCGATGTAGATCAGGCAGGTGCCGTCATCCTGGGCATCCACCAGATGGGCGTCCCAGATCTTGTCGAATAGCGTGCGCGGCTTGGCCATGGCGGTCCCTCGAACAACACAACGGTACACGCCCCACTGTCATCCCGAGCCCACGGCGAGGGATCTTTCGGGCGGTTCCGCGTGAAAGATCCCTCGGTCGCTACGCTCCCTCGGGATGACCGGAGAAGGCGTGCGGTAAGGAAGCCCTTACTCGCCGCTCTTGGCGGCCGCCTTGTCGGCGGCGGCGGCTTCGCGCTCGGCGGCGGAGATCTTCGCCGAGTAGCCCGTGGTCTGCTCGGCGATGCGGGCCGCCTTGCCGCGCAGGTCGCGCAGGTAATAGAGCTTGGCCCGGCGGACGTCGCCGCGGCGGATCACTTCGATCGAGGCGATGTTGGGGGAGTAGAGCGGGAAGATACGCTCGACGCCCTCGCCGTAGGAGATCTTGCGGACGACGAACGAGCTGTTCAGGCCGTCGTTCTTGCGGGCGATGCAGACGCCCTCGTAAGCCTGGACACGCTCGCGGTTGCCTTCGACGACCTTGACGTTGACCTTCACCGTGTCGCCGGGGGCGAACTGGGGAATGGTCTTGGAATCGGTCAGCTTCGCGATCTGCTCCTGCTCGAGCTGCTCAATGATGTTCATCCTCAAACCCTCGCTGTCCCAGTGGCCGATCGAGGCCACCATCTCAAAGTTTCCGTGTGGCGGCGACGTACCGGTCCCACAGGTCCGGGCGCCTCTGCCGGGTAACCTCTTCGGCCTGGCGCTTGCGCCAGTCGCGAATCCTCTCGTGGTGTCCGGAAAGCAGAACCTCCGGCACCGCCCGGCCTTCCCATGTCTGGGGCCGGGTATAGTGGGGATACTCCAGGAGGCCCCACTCGAAACTCTCCTCCGTCAGCGACTCCTCCTTCCCGACGACGCCGGGAAGGAGCCGGACGACGGCATCCAGCAGCACCAGCGCCGCGGGCTCGCCGCCCGACAGCACGAAGTCGCCGAGACTGATCTCGACGGCTCCGAAGGCCTCCAGCACCCGCTGGTCGACCCCCTCGAAGCGGCCGCAGAGGATGGTCGCCCCCGGTCCCGCCGCCAGGTCCCGCACCGTCGCCTGATCCAGCAGGCGCCCGCGCGGGGTAAGGTAGATCAGCGGCCCCGGCTCTCCGACGGAGCGGATCGCCGCGGCAACCACATCGGGACGCATCACCATGCCGGCGCCGCCCCCGAACGGAGCATCGTCGACACTGCGATGGCGGTCGGTCGCGAACGACCGGATGTCCACCGCGTCCAGGTTCCACACGCCTTCGGCCAGCGCGCGGCCGGCCAGCGAATGGCCGAGCGGACCCGGGAACATCTCGGGGAAGATGGTGAGCGCCGTGGCCCGCCACGGAACCCTAGTCCTCCCGTCCTCTGCCACCCTCGTCGTCCTCTTCCTCAGGGGCGTAGACCGGCGGAACCGCCACTACGCGCCCGCCCTCGACATCGACCACCGGCACCGCCGCCCGGGTGAACGGCACCATGATGCCGCCGCCCGCTCCGGCGATCTCCAGCACGTCGCCGGCGCCGAAATCGAACACCGCCTTGACGGTCCCCAATTTCGTCCCGTCCGGAGCCTCCGCCGCCAGACCCACGAGGTCGGCGACCAGGAATTCCTCCGCACCGGTCTCCGGCAGCCGCTCGCGCGCCACGAACAGTTTCGTGCCCTTGAGCGCCTCGGCCGCGTCGCGGTCCTCAACTCCATCCAGCGCCGCGATCACCAGGCCCTTGACCTGCCCGATCACGCGAAACGCGAACGTCCGCGCCGCCCTCTCGTCCTCCACCACGCCGTAGCGGCCGATATCGGCCGGCTGCTCGGTGAAGCTCTTGATCCGGACGGCACCCCTGACCCCATGCGCGCCGACGATGGCGCCGACGCACACGCGGGCCGCCATCGGGGCTTACTCGCCCGCGGCGGCGGCGGCCGCGCGATCGGCGGCTTCCTTGGCCCGCTGCTGGGCCTTGGCCTTCGGCTGGGGCTTCTTGGTCTGCTCCGGGCGGGCCGGCTTCGCCATCAGGCCGCGGTCCGAGAAGAAGCGGGCCAGACGGTCGGTGGCCTGCGCGCCGCTCGACAGCCAGTACTTGATCCGCTCCTCGTCGAGGGTCACGCGGTCGGCGTGATCGTGCGGCAGCATGGGGTTGTAGGTGCCCACCTTCTCGATGAACCGGCCGTCGCGGGGCGAACGGGAATCGGCCACCACGATGCGGTAGAACGGGCGCTTCTTGGCGCCGGCGCGGGCGAGACGAATCTTAAGCGACATCCTTCGGTCTTCCCTCTACGTCAAATCCAAAAATCGTTTCCGGCCGTCAGCGGCCGAACCTGTTTCCGAGGCCAGGCGGCAGCAACCCGCCCAGCCCGTGGCGCATCAGCCCTTTCTGCCCCAGCTTGCCGACCTTCTTCATCATGTCGGCCATTTGCTGGTGCTGCTTGAGGAGCTTGTTCACATCCTGCACGCTGGTGCCCGAACCGGCGGCGATGCGCTTCTTGCGCGACGCCTTGATGAGGTCGGGGTTGCGGCGTTCAACCTTGGTCATCGACAAGATGATGGCCTTCTGCCGCCCCAGCATCTTGTTGTCGATCTTGGCGTCCTTGAGCTGGGCGGCCATCTTGCCGATGCCCGGCAGCATTCCCAGGATGCCCTTGAGATCGCCCATCTTCTCGACCTGCCGGAACTGCGACAGCATGTCGTCGAGGTCGAACTTGCCCTTCTCGATCCGCTTGGCGAGCCGTTCGGCTTCGTCCTGCTCGATGGTCGCCATCGCCTTCTCGACCAGCGAGACGACGTCGCCCATGCCCAGGATGCGTCCGGCGATGCGGTCGGGATGGAAGACTTCGAGGGCGTCGAGCTTTTCGCCCATGCCCAGGAACTTGATCGGCCGGCCGGTGACGGCGCGCATGGACAGGGCCGCGCCGCCGCGGGCGTCGCCATCGACGCGGGTCAGCACGATGCCGGTGACGCCGACCTTCTCATTGAATTCCCGCGCCAGGGTGACGGCGTCCTGACCGGTCATGGCGTCGGTGACCAGCAGGGTCTCGGTCGGCGCGACCGCGTCGCGGACCTGGGCCACCTCGGCCATCAGCTCCTGGTCGATGTGCAGCCGGCCGGCCGTATCGAGGATGACGGCGTCGTACCCTTCGCGCCGTCCCATCTCCATGGCGCGGCGGGCGATGGCCACCGGCATCTCGCCCATGACGACCGGCAGCGAGCCGACGCCGGCCTGCTCGGCCAGGATCTCCAATTGCCGCTGCGCCGCCGGCCGGTAGACGTCGAGGGAGGCCAGCAGCACCTTCTTGCGGTCGGCCTTGAGCCGCACCGCCAGCTTGCCGGAGGTCGTGGTCTTGCCCGAGCCCTGAAGGCCGACCATCAGGATCGCCACCGGCGGGACGGCGTTGAGGTTGAGTTCCGCGCCTTCCGTGCCCAGGGTGGCGATCAGCTCGTCGTGGACGATCTTGACCACCATCTGGCCGGGGGTGACCGATTTGATCACCTCCTGGCCGACCGCGCGTTCCTTGACGCGCGCGACGAAATCCTTGACCACCGCCAGGGCGACATCGGCCTCCAGCAGCGCCACGCGCACTTCGCGCAGCGCTTCCGCGACGTCGGCCTCCGACAGCGCACCGCGGCCGGTGAGCTTGTCGAAAACCTTGGACAGCCGTTGGCTCAAGGACTCGAACATCGAAACCTTCTTTCCGTGGCCCCAAACGAGCACGCGCCGGTGCGCGAAACTCGCGGACCGGCGGACCTCCTCGGAGGCTGGCCTTCAACGGGCCTGAAGAGGGGACGTTTCTAAGCCGGGATGGGCGGTGCCGTCAAGCATTCCGTCACGCCCGCGCCGGCACGGCCCCGGGCGCCGGGTCGGAGGGCAGCCGTCCGGCCAGCGCCAGGGTGACGCCGTGGTGGATCACGTCATGGCAGTGGGACGCCAGGGCCTTGCGGTCGGGAAAATTGCCGATGGTGACCGGCGGGTGGAAAATCACGTCGACGGTGACCTGTCCCAGCCCCAGCACGGTGAAGAGATGTCCGGCCAGGGTCATGTCGCCGTACCACGCGTAGAAGGGCCGGAAGGCCCGTTGGAGCGGCAGCCCGTCCAGGCGGGTATAGGCCACGGACACCGGCTGCACCGGCAGCGCACGGGCGTCTCCCGTTGCCGTCCGAACCGGCTCTTCGGCTACCGCGAACAAGGCCGATTTGAAGGGCAGGACGCGGTTGCCGTCGTTGGACGTGCCTTCGGGGAACAGGATCAGCATCTCGCCTCCGTCGAGGCGGCCGCGCAACAGGTCGCGCTGGCGGGCGCTGCCGCCGCGTTTGCGCTCGACGAAGACCGTCTGGGCGACGCGCGACAGAAAGCCGAACCCGGGCCAGCCGGCGACCTCGCGCTTGGCCACGAAGCAGGCCGGCAGCAACCGGCCAAGCACCAGGATGTCGAGGTAGCTGGCATGATTGGCGACGATCAGGGCGGGTCCGCCCGCCACCGGCGTGCCGAACGTCCGGACGCGGATGCCGATGGCGCGGGTGACCACGCGCCAATAGGCGGAGCTGTAGCGGGAATGGGACTTCCAGCCGATGGCCACCAGCGCCATGTACGGTCCCAGCATGACCAGCGTGATCGCGAGGAAGGCGGCGAAACGCAGGATCGCGGCTACGGGGCTGACCATCGGGGACTCAACCGGCGAGGACATCGCGGGCGGTGCGGTCATAGTGTTTGATGTATTTGTCGGTGACCAGTTCGGTCTTCACCATCACGCATACGTCGGTGGTGTTGAACTGATGGTCGATCACCGCGCCGTCGCCGACGAAGCCGCCCAGGCGCAGGTAGCCTTTCACCAGCGGCGCCATTTCCGCCAGGGCGCGGCGGGGGTCGATGCGCTCTTTCGGCACCCGGTTCATGTCGGTGTGGAGATGGGGCAGGGCGCACGGCCGGATGGGGTCCGGAGCGAGGTGCCAGTGGTAGAGGTAGCTGAGCTGGGTCGCCAGCTTCTCGGGATCGGTGCCGGGAAGCGAGGCGCAGCCGAACATCATGTCGACGTTGTTCTCCCGCACGTAGGAGGCGATGCCGGCCCACAGCAGGTTCATGGTCGAGCGGTTGCGGTATCTGGTGTCCACGCAGGACCGGCCGAGTTCCATGAACTGGCCGCCATTGGCGACGATCTTCGAGATATCGTATTCGCCGGCGGTGTAGAACCGGCCGAACCTCTCGCCGATGGCCCTGCGCATCAGGCGGTAGGTGCCGACCACCCCGGCGCCGCCCCGGCCCTTGGCCGGGTCGATCACCAGCAGGTGATCGCAGACGGCGTCGAAATCGTCGAAGTCGGCATGCCGGGCGGCCATTGCGTCGGTCGGCTTGGCGCCCATCTCTTCGTAGAAGACCCGATAGCGCAGGGCCTGCGCCGCCCGGATCTCCTCATCGCCGGAGGCGAGTCTCACCTCCAGGCGGGAGCCGGCATCGTCCGGTTCCACCAATGACATCGCCCCTCGCGGTCAGTCATACCCTCGCACGGCGACGCCCGATGGGGTGCGCCGTTCCGGCCTCATTTCTGGTCCGGATCGTCGCCCGAAGTCAACGGCACTCCGTATAGCTCCAACCGGTGGCCGACCAGCCTGTAACCGAACCTTTTGGCGATCTCCCGCTGTAAGGCCTCGATTTCCGAACTGGTGAACTCGATAACCTGCCCGGAATGCATATCGATCAGGTGGTCGTGGTGTTCGTTAGGCGATTCCTCATAGCGGGCGCGGCCATCGCCGAAATCGTGCCGCTCCAGGATGTTCGCTTCCTCGAACAGGCGGACCGTGCGGTAGACGGTGGCGATGGAGATTCGCGGGTCGATCCTGGTCGCCCGGCGATACACCTCCTCCACATCGGGATGATCGTCGGCGTCGGAAAGGACGCGGGCGATGACCCGACGCTGATCCGTCATCTTCATGCTCTTGTCGATGCAGCGTTGTTCGATGCGCGAAATCATGCGACACCCCTCAATGCGACCCGACCGGCATGATGCACCGGGGCGCCGCGTGTCCGCAACCCGCGACGCCCGTCATGGCGATGGCGATCAGCCCCGCTTGCCGACGCGCTTGCGCGGCTTGGTGCCCAAGCCGATCTTCTTGGCCAGCGACGAACGGTGCGCGGCGTAGTTGGGGGCCACCATCGGATAATCCGCCGGCAGGTTCCAGCGTTCGCGGTATTCCTCAGGGGTCATATCGTAGGCGGTCTTGAGGTGCCGCTTCAGCATCTTCAGCTTCTTGCCGTCCTCAAGGCAGACGATGTAGTCGGGGGTGACCGACTTCTTCACCGGAACGGCGGGTTGGGGACGCTCGGGTGCGGCCGGAGCGCTGCCGACGGATGCGAGGGTCCGGTAGACATCCTGAATGAGTTGGGGAAGGTCCCCGAGGGCAACGGTGTTGTTGGCGACGTGGGCCGACACGATTTCGGTGGTCAGCGTCAGCAGATCGCCGGCATTCGAACGCTCCGACATATTAGAGCAGGCCTCCAGTTACGACTGATGGGCCTGTATATAAGTTTTTCGGACAGATGTGGCAATAACCATTACGAAAAAGGAAAAAGGTGGATTGCGATGGACGACAAGGCCGATTTTTACCTCGACATCACCGGGGAGGTCTGTCCCATGACCTTCGTTCGCGCCAAACTGGTCGTGGAGCGCATGCTTCCCGGCCAGACGGCCGAGGTGCGCCTGGCGGGCAAGGAACCATTGGCCAATGTCCCCCGTTCCCTTGCGCCCCTTGGCGTCGATATCGCCGATCCGGTCGCCGAACCCGGGGCAGGGCCCGAGGGCGTACACCGCCTGCGGATACGCAAGCGCTAGTGCACCGACATTCCGAATGTGTCGGTGCACAATTCATTGATTTTGTGGGCCGATTCACCCGACAAAAGGTTCAAGCCTTTGAACCTTTTGTCGGGATCGGACCACTAGTCCAGTGATTTTTCATCCAGCGATTATTATTACGCGTCTGTTTAGACCGATAACCCGTAATCGGCCGGCACACGCTTCAGGGCGCGGCGCATTCCGTCCCACGCCTCGTCCACCGTGACCTCTTTGACGCAGGGGAACGGGTCTTGGGGCAGGGTACGTTTCGGGCATACCCACAGGCAGTGGTAGCATTCCATCGGCCGGGACAGGAAGACGGCCCCGGCCGGCCGGATCGGCTCGGGATAGGGAACGAACGAGCCGAAATGGCCGCCGCCCGCGATCAGCACGGTGGGGGTGCCGACGCCCAGGGCGAGATGACCGGGACCGGTGTCGTTGGTGACCACGCAGGCCGCGCGCTTCAGCACGTCCATCAGCTCGGGAAGGCTCAGGTCGCCGATGGTGTCGATGGCGTCGGGATGGTTCAAGGCCGCGATGCGGGGTTTGGCAAAGGCTTCCTGGCGGGCGCCGACGAAGACGACGCGGAAACCGGACTCCAGGCAACGCCGCGCCAGCGCCAGGAAACCGTCGAAAGGCCAGCGGCGCCCCGGCTCATTGGAGCCGAAATTCATCACCACGTAGGGGCCCCCGGGCAGACCGCGCGGCACGGTGCGCCAATGCAGCGCCGGCACCTCGGCGCGGAATAAACGTCCGGCGATTTCCGATAGGAAGGTGAAATGCCGCACCCCTTCGTGCGTGGGGTACGGGCCGGTGTCGATCACCCGCGTGGCCTTGGCCAGATACCAGGCGTATTCCCTGCGGGTGCGTTCGGTGATGAAGGGACGGCAGACGATCCGCTTGGGCGCACGGCTCATCCACACCAGGGAATCGGCGGTCATCACCTTGCGCATGAAGATGTCGCACACGGCGGTCTGGAACCCCTGCCGGCGAATCCATAGCGCGATCTTCAGGCGATAGAGCCATTTCTTCTCGAACGCGTGCTCGTCGATGGTCACCACCCGGAAGCCGGCGAAGGCGACGTCGGCCAGGGATTTCCAGGAATGGCATCCAAGGACGGTGATGTCCTTGCGGTCGATGCCGAACGCCGCGGGGTAATGGTCGAGGGCGCGGCGGAACATCGCCATGTCGCCGATGCCGTCCATCCGCACCACGACCATGCCTGTTTTCCGCCGGGGCGCCGGCCACACGGCGACGAGCGCGTCGATCGGCCGGAACAGCCACCAGCGGCGGCGCATTCCGCGGGGAAACAGGGCCGTGAGCAAGCTCATTCCGCCGTCTCCATGGTCAGGCCGGCCATACGGGCGGGAGCGGTGCCCGGAGAAGTCGGCGGCGTCCCAGAGCCGCTCCGCATGATCCCGGCAATGGCGGTCTTGCCGATCGCTTCGTCCCCAGGCGCCGGAACCGGGTCCGCCATGTCGTCTCGGACTTCGTTGTACACAATGTGCGGTCTAGCACATTTCCCGGCAAGGGGGAACGCTTCGGCGGCGAACGGCCTTTCGCATCACGGCCCGTCATCGTATAGTCTTAGCTGTCGCGGGCCCGGCACGTTCTCAAGGAAAGTCCCCCGTCATCAAGGAGAACGAAGATGACGAGAACCTGTTTCGCCGCCGTAATCCTGCTCGTGTCGGCGATCTCCGCCAGGGCCGAGGAAATCGGCAGCGTCTCGACAGTCTTCAAGATGCTGGGCCCGAACGACAAGATCGTGGTCGAGGCTTTCGACGATCCCAAGGTGGACGGTGTCACGTGCTACCTGTCCCGGGCCAAGCGGGGCGGGATCAAAGGCGGGCTGGGGGTCGCCGAGGACACGTCGGATGCGTCGCTGGCCTGTCGGCAGACCGGCCCCATCAGCTTCAGGCAGCCCTTCAAGGACGGCGAGGTGGTCTTTCAGAAAGACACCTCCCTGCTGTTCAAGACCATGCAGGTCGTGCGCTTCCTGGATAAGAAGCGCGACGTGCTGGTCTACCTGGTCTACTCGGACCGGGTCATCGAGGGCTCGCCCAAGAACTCCGTCTCGGCGGTGGCGATCCAGAAGAACTGGGGGCCTTGAGCGATGGACGCGGCAAACGATTTCCTGCTGTTCGAGGAATTCTCGGCCAAGCTCGACCATCTCGCCAGCGAGGGGGCGCTGGCGCGGGTCATGGGCGAGATTCTGCGGTCCCTGCTGCGAAGGAAGGGGGACGCCGAGTTCCTGACCATCGTCCAGGATGCGTTCGTCGCCGGCATGGCGGGGCGCGGTCTGGACGGCCAGAAGGTGCTGGCGCGGGAGGTGATCCGGGTGGTCATCGAACTGCGCCCGGAAATCGCGCAGGCGTGGCAAATCCTTTACGGCACCGGCGAGCCTTCCCTGCCGCACCGGCGCCGCGCGGCCGACCGGATGCCGTTGGACACCGCCTTGCCTGCGGATGGCGCGACCTCGTTCCATCCCGCGCGGTCGGCCGCCGAACACCTCACGGCCCTTTTCGTCGGCGAGGTGATCGACCGCCGTCTCAAGCCGTTCCAGATTGCGGCGCCGCCCCTTCCCAGCATCGCCTACTGTCACGCGCAGCCGTTCTTCCTTTTCACCCAGGCGTTCTGCGGGGTGGTTCGGGACTTCGTCACCGGCGTGCTGATGGAGGATCGCCGCGACGCCCTGGAACGCGACGTCTATTCCGGTTTGACCCCGATCATGGCGCAATCGGACGCCGTCGAATCCTTTCTCGCCGGCAGCCAGCCGAAAATCTGGGGGATTCTCGGCGAACGGCTGGGGCAACTCGCCGCGCTTCACCACAGCGTCGAGGCGAAGCTGGCCAACGGTGCTGTCGGGGGGGCGGGGACCGAGGGCCGGGAGGTCGAGATCCCGGTCAGCCAGCCAAGGGTTTGGCACGTCCTGGGAATAAGATTCACCCTGGGTTCCTGGACCGGGAAGCGCAAGGTGCGGATGGAGGACGGCGCCGGGGGCGGGATCGAACCCGCCGAAATGGAAGCCCTGGAGCTGCTCACCCGGTTCCGGGACATGGCGGCTTCCGCCGGATTGGAATTGCCCGACGCGTGCGATTTCGGGTTCCTGCGTCTGCTGCTGGATTTCGATGCCGGCCGCTTCGCCCTCGCGCTCAAGGAAGTGTCGGCTCTCGCGGGCCACGCCAAATTGCCCGAGCGCCTTCGGGCATTGGACGGGACCCTTCCCGGCGGCCTGGTCGATGTGCTGGTGCTCATGCTGTTCTTCCGGCACGGCGACGGCGGCTTCGGCTTCCGCGAACTCTGCGAGGCTGGCGCGGGAACGGCGCGGGAGGCCGGCGGCCCGGAAGTCCAGCGGCCGTTCATCCGGTCGGAAGTGGCGCGGCGCCCGCGGGAACTCGCGTTCCAGTTCCGCGAGGCGTTGAGGCAGCGCCGCGACGTCGCCACGGTCGAGGCGGCCGCACGAATGCTGGCGACGGTCTGGCAGGCGATGCCGAACGCCGGGTTCGCCAAGGAGCGGGACGCCGCGCTCACCGTGTTCACCGCCTTTCCGGTCGCCTTCGCGAACGATCCCGACGAACCCGTGTTCTCGGAGATCAGCCACGTCTTCTATCGCACGCTCACCTCGGATTCCCCGGATTTCGAGCGGTGCCTGTTGGCGGTGGCCACGAGCTACGGGGCGATCGCGGCGCGACAGGGGACGTGAAGGTCAACGCCCTCTGAGGACGGCGAAAGGACTATCGGCCAAGTCGCTGGGGCGCTTGCGCCGGTCCCGGGGACGTCCGCCGGCCGGCTGGCGGCGGCTGGAGCGGAATCGCGATTCGGGGCCTTGTCCCCGACGCTCGAAGCCGAGCGCGGCAAGGAGCGCGGCGGCGTCGTCCACCGACAGCCCCAGCAACGAAAGCAGGCCCGGAGTCGCCTGGAATCCGTCCGACCCGCCGCCCGTTTCCCGCGTGTCGCGGGCGAGACGCCGGGCCTCGGCGGCGAAGCGCTCCAGCATGTCCACTCTCACGGCCGTGTTTCCCAGCACGCGATAGCCCAGCGCCTCGTAGAACGCCGGGGGCATCTCGGGCTCGGCGGCCACCGTCACCCGTTCGCCGGGGACGCGATCGGCCAACCCGGAAAACGGGACGGAGTGGTGGACGCTCCAAAGCAGGCCACGCAGACGTTGCACGGCCGGTTTGAGCAATGCCGGCATGTACACGCTTTCGACGCCGAACCGGACGCCCAGGCGCGCGAGCGTCTTGCGGTCGTCCTCCGCCAGCGCCCGAATCTGCGCCGCCGCCCTGTGCCGGGGCAGGGACCCCAAGCCTTCGCCCAGTTGATGGACCAGGCCCCGGGCCGCGCCCTTGAGCGGCGCTTCGCCGGCCGCCATCAGCGGGCGGAAGGCATCGGCGACCGCCGACGCCATCCACCGCGAAATCCGTTTCCCGACCCGGTCCCGCAGGGGCGGTCCCAACAGCTCGCTGGCCAGGGGTTCGACCTGGGGCCTCAACACGTCCGCGCCGGGGGCCAGCCGCGCCACCGGTTCGTCCCGCCACAGGATGCGGCCGTCCGAGGCCAGGGCGAAGGATTGATCCCCATCCGCGGCCAGGGCATCGGCGCGGGCGGCGATTTCGGATTTGAGGGCCCGTCCTCCGGCGGCGAGAATCGCCTTGGCGGCGTTGGCTCCCTCCGAGGCGTCCGGCTCGAAGCGGAAGCCGACCAGCCGGCCGATATGGTGGCCCTCGACCAGCACCTCGCCGGTTCGCGCCACCGCCCCCAGCAGGCCGTCGGCATCGCGCATGCGACGCACCAGGACTGCGGTCCGCCGGTCCACGAAGCGCTGGGTCAGGCGCTCGTGGAGGCTGTCCGACAGGCGATCCTCGATGGCGCGGGTGAGGTCCTGCCAGTGGGCCGGATCCTGCACCCAGTCGCCGCGATGGGACACGTAGGTCCAGGTGCGGACGCTGGCGATGCGGCCCACCAGCGTGTCGACGTCGCCGTCCACCCGGTCGAGCCGGCGCACATGGTTGGCCAGCCAATCGGTGGGCAGGTGGCCGTCGGGACCGGTCAGGTGGCGGAAGATTTGCGACAGCAGGCGGGTGTGCGCGTCCGCCATCACCTTGCGGAAATCCGGAATCTGGCAAACGTCCCACAGCAGCCGGACCCGGTCCGGGTGGCCGGCGCGCGCGCGGATGTCGGGTTCCTTGGCCAACGCCGCCAGCACCATGTGGTCGTCCGCTTCGCGGGCGCGGATCAACCCCGGTGTGGGCGGCGGACGGTCTAGGCTGGCGAGCAAGGCTTCGATCGAGGTGAAGCGCAGGTCAGAATTGCGCCAGGACAAGGCCGTGAGCGGAGCGAATTGGTGGTTCTCCACCGCATCGACGATCTCCGGCGCGATGGCGCCGACGTCGCCCGTGGTGCCGAACGTGCCGTCGTTCATGTGGCGCCCGGCCCGGCCGGCGATCTGGGCGATCTCGGCGGCGGCGAGATCGCGCGGCGCGCGTCCGTCGAACTTTCTCAGCGCGGCGAAGGCCACATGGTCCACATCCATGTTGAGGCCCATGCCGATCGCGTCGGTGGCGACGATGTAATCGACCTCGCCGCCCTGGTACAGGCCCACCTGGGCGTTGCGGGTGCGCGGGCTGAGGGCGCCCAGCACCACGGCGGCGCCGCCCCGCTGCCGGCGGATGAATTCCGCCATGGCGTAGACCTCGGCGGCCGAGAACGCCACCACCGCCGAGCGGGGCGGCAGCCGGGCCAGCTTTCGCGGTCCGGTGTACGAAAGCTGGGAAAAGCGGGGGCGGGTGACGAATTCGATCGCGGGAACAAGGCGCCGCATCAAGGGTTTTACGGTCTCGGCCCCAAGGAACACCGTCTCCTCGCCGCCGCGCGCGTGAAGCAGACGGTCGGTGAAGACGTGCCCGCGCTCGGGATCGGCGCACAGTTGGATTTCATCCACCGCCAGGAAGGCCACCTGGCGGTCGAGCGGCATGGATTCGGCGGTGCAGATGAAATAGCGGGGATGAGGCGGGAGGATCTTCTCCTCGCCGGTGATCAGCGCCACCGCGCCCGTGCCCTTGATGCGCGCCACCCGCTCATAGTTCTCGCGGGCGAGCAGCCGAAGCGGGAAGCCGATCATGCCGGTGGCATGGCCCATCATGCGCTCCAGCGCGAAATGGGTCTTGCCGGTATTGGTGGGACCGAGGACCGCCAGCACGCGGCCCCGGCCGCTGGTGATGATCATGACGGCGCAAGACTCGGCCTTTGGCCGGCCGATTGCAAGAACGATCGCGGAAGCGCCAAGGGCGCCGGCCCCTGGTGTCGAATCGGCCGATTGCGTCCTCAGCCCGCCTGTCATCCCGATGGAGCGACAGCGACGATCTTTCGGCCGCTGGCGGCAGCCGTTTTATGTCTGAAAGATCCCTCTCTTCGCTCGGGACGACAGCCTCACTCAGAGGGGCGGTAAGGGTTTGGCCATCCGAGTTCGGCGCCCCCGGTGTCAGACTCCCAGGCCCCGAGTCATCACGGCGGCCATGCGGCGGGCGAAGGCGGTCGGGTCGGCCGGGGGCTCCCCTTCGACGATCCGCGCCTGGTCCAGCAGCAGATGGGCGACGTCTTCGATCTCGGCCCCGGTGCCGCCGCTCTTGACCCGTGCGGCGAGGGCCTTGATCAGCGGATGGCGGGGGTTGAGTTCGAGGATGCGCGGAAACTCCCGTTCAAGCTGCCGGTGGGCGCGCAGCATCCGCTCCAGGTGGACGCTCATCTGGCCGTCTTCGCTGACCAGGCAGACCGCCGAGCCGGTGAGCCGCTCCGATGTCCGCACGTCCCGCACCGCTTCGCCCAGGGCCAGCTTGACGGCGGCGATCAGGCTGTCCACCTCGTCCGCGGGCGCCGCCGGTTCCTCCGCCTCCTTGGCCTCGCCTCCGGCGATCTTGGAAAGGTCCACGCCCCCTTCGGTCACGGCGCGGAACGGCTTGTCCTTGTGGCTGCCGATGGCGGTCACCCAGAATTCGTCGACCGGGTCGGTCAGCAGCAGCACCTCGACGCCCTTCGCCAGGAAGCCTTCCAGTTGCGGGCTCTTCTTGAGGGCCGCGATATCGTCGCCGGCGATGTAATAGAAGGCGTCCTGGCCCTCCTTCATGCGGCCCAGGACCTGCTCCAGCGTCGTCCAGCCCTCGCCGGCGGTGGTGTGGAAGCGGCAGAGGCCCAGAATTTCCTCGCGGCGTTCGAAATCCTCGTAAAGCCCTTCCTTGAGGACGGCGCCGAAGGTCTCCCAGAAGGCCTCGTAATCGCCGCCTTCCTCGTCGGATTTCCGCTTCAGCTCGGACAGCACGCGTTTGACCAGCCCGGTCTTGATCTTGGCCAGCATGGGGTTGTGCTGAAGCAACTCGCGGCTGATGTTGAGCGGCAGATCCTGGGAATCGACCACGCCGCGCAGGAAGCGCAGGTAGGGCGGCAGCAGGTCCTCGACCTGGTCGGTGATGAAGACCCGGTTCACGTACAGCTTGACGTGCTGCTTGCGGTCGGGGTGGAAAATGTCGATCGGCTTCTGGCTGGGGATGAACAGAAGGCCGGTGTATTCGATGGCGCCTTCGGCCTTGTAATGGATCGTCAGCCAGGGCTCGTCGAAGGCGTGGGCGGCGTGGTGGTAGAACTCCTTGTATTGCTCGGGCGTGATGTCGGTCTTGGAGCGCGTCCACAGGGCGTTGGCGGAGTTGAGGGTCTCGTCCTTGCCGTCCTCGACCAGGACCACCGGGATGGCGATGTGGTCGGAGTACCGTTTGACGATCCGCCGGAGCGTGGCAGGGTCCAGGAAATCCTTCGCATCCTCGCGCAGGCGCAAGGTGATCGCGGCGCCGCGAGCGGCGTCGGCCGCTTCGGAAACGGTGAATTCCCCGTCGCCCTGGGATTCCCATTTCCATCCCGTATCCTCGCCGGCCTTGCGCGACACCACGGTCACCGCGTCGGCCGCCATGAAGGCGGAATAGAACCCGACCCCGAACTGGCCGATGACGCTGACGTCGCGCTTGGCGTCCTCGCCCAGCTGGCGCACGAATTCGGCGGTGCCCGAGCGTGCGATGGTGCCGAGGTTGGCGATCATGTCCTCACGGTTCATGCCGATGCCGTTGTCGGCGATGGTGAGGACGCCCTTGTCCGCGTCGGGAATCAGGCGGATGCGGAAATCGGGATCGCCGGCCGTCAGCTCGGGCTGGGTCAGCGCTGCGTAGCGCAAGCGGTCGCAGGCGTCCGAGGCGTTCGAGACCAGCTCGCGCAGGAAGATCTCCCGGTTGGAATAGAGGGAGTGCACGACGATGTCGAGCAGCTTGGCCACTTCAGCTTGAAACGCGCGTTTCTCTTCGGTCATGTCGATCCGGCCTCTTTCAATCGTCCTCAATCGGCGGTGCCTGGCGGGCGCATTCATATGAGGTAACGCCCGGGGGGTTGCAAGCCCGCAACGAGTTCGAAAGAATGGGAGCGGCGCATCGGAGTCGTCTCCAATGACGCCAAAGATTGTCATCACCGCCATCCGCGGGCGGGATTTGCAGGAGACTCTTTATGCAGCTACCTCTCCAGGTCACCTTTCACGGCATCGACCATTCGGAAGCCGTCGAGGAGCGCATCCGTGAAAAGGCGTCCAAGCTGGAGCAGTTTTGCGACCGCATCACCAGTTGCCGGGTGGCGATCGAGGCTCATCACCGCAACTCGTCGAGCCTGCACCACAAGGGGGAGCCTTTCCACATCCGCATCGACCTGACAGTGCCGGGAACGGAGCTCGTGGTCACCCGCGACCCCAAGGATTCCCATGTCAACGAGGACATCTACATCGCCTTGCGCGACGCCTTCCAGGCCATGGAGCGCCAACTCAAGGAATACACCGCGCGCCAGCGCGGCGATACCAAGGCCCAGGCCCGCGCCTGACGGCGTTCGCGGACGCGAGGCCCTAGTGCACCGACCTTCCGAATGTGTCGGTGCACAATTCATTGATTTTGTGGGCCGGCTTACCCAGGCGATTGGGAACCAATCGTCTGGGTCGGACCACTGGGGCCTCGCGTCCGCCACCGCCCCGGCCGACTCGGGCTTATCGGAATTTCCGATGGAAGCCCGTTGTCCAGTTGAACTATGCCCTGGGGTGCGCTAGAAGTCCCGCCGTTTCCCCCGGGGTGCCGCCGGCCGCCCCGCCATCGGATGCGGTCATGAACATAGACCTCGCGCGCACGTTCCTTGAAATCGTCGAGACGGGGAACTTCAACAAAGCCGCCGAACGGCTGAGCGTCACCCAATCCACCGTCAGCATGCGCATCAAGGCGCTTGAGGACGAATTGGGGCGGCCGCTGTTCGTCCGCTCCAAGGCCGGTACCGAGCTGACGGCCGCCGGCATGCAGTTCCGGCGCTACGCCACCATGCTGGTGCGGGTGTGGGAACAGGCCCGGCAGGAAATCGCCCTGCCGCCGGGCTTCCATACGGTGCTGAACGTCGGTGGCCAATTCTCGCTGTGGGACCGCTTGCTGGTGCAGTGGATTCCCTGGATGCGCACCGCGCTGCCCAATGTCGCGCTCAGGGCCGAGGTGGGCCTGTCGGATGGTCTGATGCGGCAGCTGTCGGAAGGATTGCTGGATGTCGGCGTCATGTATTCGCCGCAAAGCCGGCCCGGGCTGACCATCGAGAAGCTGCTCGAAGAGCATCTGGTGATGGTGTCTACCCGGCGGCGGACGATTGCGGAATGGGACGACGACTATGTTCTCGTCGATTGGGGGACCGAATTCCGCCAAGCCCACGGACAATCCTTTCCCGAGATGAAGACCCCCGCGGTATCCGTGGGTCTGGGCGCGCTCGGCCTTCAGCACATCCTGTCCTACGGCGGCACCGGGTATTTCCCCATGCGCGCCATCCGTGGCTACCTGGCCGCCGGCCGCCTCTTCGAAGTGACCGGCGCGCCGGATTTCCGCCGCCCCGCGTGGCTGGTCTACGCCCAGGACGAGACCCGCGAAGACTGGTTCCACACCGCTCTTGACGGTTTGCGCTACGTCGCCTCGCTGGAAAGCGAGGACTGACCGGGCGAGCCGGCCTCCTCCGGCTGCGTTTCCTTTCCTATCCGACGGTCTCGGTCACCTCGCCTTCGGTGGGGCGTCGCGGCCTGTTCCGGGGGCAAGAGGGGAGAGCCGGGAACGGGGGGCACTGGATTTCGGTTACCACGGCGCGGACGGCTGCAAGCCGGCTAGTGGTCCGATCCCGACAAAAGGTTCATGACCTTGAACCTTTTGTCGGGTGAATCGGCCCACAAAATCAACGAATTGTGCACCGACACATTCAGAAGCTCGGTGCACCTTCCGAATGTGTCGGTGCACTAGGGCGCGGGCCGCCCGTCGCCAGCGGTGAAGGGTCGCGAACCATGAGCCGAAGGATCCACGATTACGTGGCGAGGGGCTACAATTCCGGCAGCGAGATCATCGGGCAGAAAAACCGCGAGGTCGTGTCGTCCATCCGGACGCGCTTTTGGGCCACGGACGATGTGATCCGTGTGATCGACCTCGGCGTCGGCGACGGCGCGTTCCTGGAGATGCTGTCGTCGCTGCCGCTGCGCCTGGAATTCACCGGCGTGGACATCTCGACAGCAATGCTCGATCTGGCGCACCGCCGCGTCCCGCTGACGCCGGTCGTCGCTTCCGCGGCCGAGGCGGCCGAGCACGCCCCGGCACAGGCCTTCGACCTCGTCGTCGTCCATTTCATCCTTGCCTATGTGGACCCGGCCAAGGTGCTGGATCAGGCGCGGCGTCTGCTGGCACCCGGGGGCGTGATTTCCCTGGTCACGTCCACCAACCACGCCGCCATTCCGCTCCGCCGGCAGATCGAGCGGCTGTTCCGCCACAGCCGCAATCCGCTGCGCCGCATTACGGCGGCTGCGGTCGACCGAGGCATGGCGCGGTCCCATGTGCCGGAGGATTTCGAAGCCCTGCTGCCGGTGATCCGGGATTGCGGGCTCAAACTCGCCAACCGCCGCAGCCTGCATTTTCCCGTGGTGCTGCGGGATGCCGCCGACGCGTTCCACCGCTGCATCGAGGAGGGATGGACGGCCAACGTCCTGCACGCGCCGCCGATCCCCGTCGGGGCGATGGTGCGGCTGGCGCGCCTGGCCCTGAAGCTGTTCGAGTACCCGTACGAATGCGTCCAGGTCATCGAGGTCCTTGAACTGGAGGCGGCGGGACGGGGCTAGTGGGCCGATTCACCCGACAAAAGGTTCAATCTTTTGAACCTTTTGTCGGGATCGGACCACTAGCGGTTCTTGAACGCGGGCGAGCGCTTGGCCACGAACGCGGCCATGCCTTCCTTCTGATCCTCGGTGGCGAAGGTCGCGTGGAACAGGCGGCGCTCGAAGCGGATGCCCTGGGACAGGCCGGTCTCGAACGCGGCGTTGACGGCTTCCTTGACCATCATCGCCATCGGGCGGCTCATCTCCGCGATCCGCTGTGCCACTTTGACCGCTTCGTCGATCAGATCGGCCGCGGGAACGATGCGGCTGACCAGCCCGGCCCGTTCGGCTTCCGCGGCATCCATCATGCGGCCGGTAAGGCACATCTCCATCGCCTTGGCCTTGCCGACGGCGCGGGTCAGGCGCTGGGTCCCGCCGGCGCCCGGCATGGTGCCGATGGTGATTTCCGGCTGGCCGAAGCGGGCGGTGTCGGCGGCGAGGATGAAATCGCACATCATCGCCATCTCGCACCCGCCGCCCAGCGCATAGCCGGCGACCGCGGCGATGATCGGTTTGCGGCACCGCGTGATGCGCTCCCAGCCATTGGTGATGAAATCCTCGATATAGGCGTCCATGTACGTCTTGGACGCCATTTCCCGGATGTCGGCTCCTGCGGCGAAGGCCTTGTCCGAGCCGGTCAGCACCACCGCGCCGATCTCGGAATCCGCCTCGAAGGTGTCGAGCGCCCGGGCCAGCTCGCTCACCAGCACGGCATTGAGGGCGTTCAGCGCCTTGGGACGGTTGAAGGTGATCAGGCCGACACGGCCGCGAACGTCGACGGCGATGGCTTCGTACGGCATGTCCTGTCCTTCCCTGGAAGGTGGGTCATTCCGGTGAAATGGTGAAGTGGACTACCAGCTTCCGGTCCTCCACCGACGAGTCCAGACGCAGTACCTCGGCTTCCCGGCGGAAGCGGGTGTCGCTCTCGCGCGTCCAGCCGAGCTGGGGAAGCGTCGAGGCATAGAAGGCCAGCATCGTGCGTTCGCCGACCGTGCCCTTGGCGTAGGCCTCGACGATCCGTCCCGACGGCGTGTCGAAGGATAGGCTGGAATCGGGGACCTCGGTGAGGCCCGGGGCGAGGGGAAGGTCCTCGCAAGCCGAGAGGAATCCCTCCGCCCGGGCCTGGTTGAACGGTCCGGCGGCAAGGAGGGCGAGGGCCAACAGGAAGGCGCGACATCTCCGCATGGGTCAACGCTATACCATCAACGCTGGCGTTTCGAACAAAAGAATGTGGACCGTCCCCCCTGGGCCAGTCGTCTTATGCCTCCCGTCCGGGCGGGGTCGCAGGTGCATCCGGGACAGGCCGCCCCTTCGCGGCCGTAGACCGCGAAGGCGTGCTGGAAATAACCGATCTCGCCATCCGGACGCACATGGTCGCGCAGCGACGAGCCTCCGGCGGCGATGGCTTCCTCCAGCACCGAGGTGATCGCCGGCACGAGGCGCGCCAGGTCCCGCGCCGACAGGGAGCCGGCCGCGCGCAGCGGCGAGATGCCGGCGCGGAACAGGCTTTCGCAGACATAGATGTTTCCCAGTCCAGCGACGACGGTCTGGTCGAGGAGCGCCGTCTTGATCGGCGCCGCCTTGCCGTCCAGCGCCCGGCCCAGGACCCCGGGGTTGAAGTCCATGCCGAGGGGCTCGGGGCCGAGGGACGCCAGAAGGGGATGACGGGGCAGTTCGGCCGTCCCGCACAGGGTCATCAGACCGAAGCGCCGGGGATCGGTGAACGTCACCTCGGTGCCGTCGTCGGTGACGAACGAGACATGGTCGTGGGGACCGGGAGGCGCGTCGCGCCGTCCGGAAATGGTCATGCGGCCCGACATGCCCAGGTGCGCGAGCAGGACCAGATCGTCCTCCAGGCTCACCACCAGGTATTTCGCCCTCCGGCCCACGGCCTCGATGCGGCGCCCCGCCAGGCGTTCGGCGAAGCGCTCCGGAAAGGGGACGCGCAGGTCGGGACGGCGGCAGACGACGGCGGCCAGACGGCGTCCTTCCCAGACGGCGGCCAGGCCTCGGCGGACGGTTTCGACCTCGGGCAATTCGGGCATGGCAGCAGAGTCGCGCACGTGCCCGCCGGCTGTCAAACCCCGGCTGCAAACCGCGGGCGGGTTAACTTCTCCCCTCGCGGGGAAAGCGGTCTTGGGCTATTGTGCCGGCCCATGACGACCGACGACGATTCCGGCCCCGAGGCCACCACCCATTTCGGTTTCCGCACGGTGCCCGTGGCGGAAAAGGCTTCGCTGGTGCGCGGCGTGTTCGATTCGGTGGCCGGTCGCTACGACCTGATGAACGACCTGATGAGCGGAGGAATCCATCGCCTGTGGAAGGCGTCCTTCCTCGACTGGCTGCGCCCGCGGCCGGACATGACGCTGCTGGACGTGGGCGGGGGCACCGGCGACGTCGCCTTCGGCTTCCGCAAGCGCGGCGGCGGCAAGGCCATGGTCTGCGACATCAACCGCGAGATGCTGGCGGTCGGGCGGGACCGCGCCATCGACCGCAACATTCTGGGCGGCTTGGCCTGGATTTGCGGCGATGCCGAGACGCTCCCGGTCGCGGACCGTTCGGTCGACGCCTATACCATCGCCTTTTGTCTGCGCAACGTGACCCGCATCGACAAGGCCATCGCCGAGGCCTACCGCGTGCTGAAGCCGGGTGGGCGTTTCATGTGTCTTGAGTTCAGCCGGGTGGTGGTGCCGGGACTGAAGCAGGCCTACGACGCCTATTCCTTCAATGTGCTGCCGGCCATTGGCGGCATGGTCACCGGCAATCGCGAGGCCTACCAGTATCTGGTCGAGAGCATCCGGCGGTTCCCGCCCCAGCAGGAACTCGCGGGGATGGTCGAGGCCGCCGGTTTCTCGCTGGTCGAGGTCCGCAACCTGTCGGGCGGGATCGCCGCGATCCATTCCGGCTGGCGTCTGTGAAGGCATGATCCGGGCCGCGCGCAATCTCCATCGCCTGCTCGCCATCGCCCGCGTTCTGGCGCGTCACGATGCGCTGTCGATCGCGGATTTGCCGATGGCCGGGTTGGTCTCGGCGGCGTTGCGTTTCGGCCGCAGGCCGGCGACCGTCGGCCGCCCCGGCGAGCGGCTGGCCGATGCCTTGAGCGAACTCGGCCCCACGTTCATCAAGCTGGGCCAGGCGCTGTCCACCCGCGCCGATCTGGTCGGCGAGGAGATGGCCGCCGATCTCTCCCATCTTCAGGATCGCCTGCCGCCCTTTCCCGCCAAGGACGCACGCAGGATCATCGTCGAAGAGCTGGGCCGGCCGGTTTCCGAGATTTTCTCCAGCTTCGACGACGAGCCGGTGGCCGCCGCGTCCATCGCCCAGGTCCATTTCGCCATCACCACCGAGGGGGCGGAAGTGGCGGTCAAGGTGCTCCGCCCCAGAGTCGCCGAGGCGTTCCGGCGCGACATCGATCTGCTGGGCTGGCTGGCGGAATGGGTGGAACTGACCCAGCCGCGCTTGCGCCGCCTGCGCCTGGTGGACAGTGTGCGCACCTTCGCCGAATCGGTGGCGCTGGAAATGGACTTGCGCTTCGAAGCCGCGGCCGCGGCGGAACTGGCCGAGAACTTCGCCGGCGACGAGACGTTCCGCGTGCCGGCGGTCGATTGGCTGAGGACCGGCAAGCGGGTGATGACGCTGGAGCGGGTCTACGGCATTCCCGTCGATGAGCGCGAACGCCTCATCGAGGCCGGCCACGATGTCGACGTCATTCTGCGCAAGGCGGCGGAAGTCTTCTTCAACATGGTCTTCCGCGACGGCTTTTTTCACGCCGACATGCACCCGGGCAATCTGTTCGTCGATGCCGGCGGAAATCTCGTGGCGGTCGATTTCGGCATCATGGGCCGCGTCGAACAGCGCACCCGGCGGTTCCTGGGGGAAATGCTGATCGGTTTCCTGAACGGGAACTACCGGCGGGTCGCCGAGGTCCATTTCGAGGCCGGGTACGTGCCGGCCGACAAATCGGTGGATGCGTTCACCCAGGCCAGCCGGTCCATCGCCGAACCCATCCTCGGGCGTCCCCTGCACGAAATCTCGGTCGCGCGCCTGCTGGGCCAGTTGTTCGAGGTCACCGAGACTTTCGCCATGGAAACCCAGCCGCAGCTTCTGCTTTTGCAGAAGAGCATGCTGGTGGCGGAAGGGATCGGGCGGCGCCTCGACCCCACGGTCAATATGTGGCAGTTGGCGCGGCCGCTGATCGAAAGCTGGATGCGCCGCAACCTGGGGCCCGAGGCACGGCTGCGCGACATGGCCATGGGCGCGCTGGGCTCGTTCGAGCGGCTGCCGCGTCTGCTCGCCGAACTGGAGAAGTCGGTGGCCATGCTGGCGGAGGGGGGCATCCGGCTTCGTCCCGAAACCCTGCGGGAGATCGTGGGCGACCGCCGCGCGCGCCGGATTCCCGGGTGGGTGCCCTGGCTGATCGCCGCGGCCCTGGCCGTGGGGGTGGCGCTGAAATGACGGCCGGCGCGGCGGCGCCGGCGTGATCAGTCCTCGATGAAGTGAAGAATGCGGCCGTCGGCGTCGAAGCAGGCGGCGGTGAGGAACCCGTTCTGGCCGCATCCCGCGTCGAGGGTGACCAGGGGGCCGAACTGGAGGCCGGGACCGTTGGGCGCCCGCCCGCGCACGATCGCCCGGAAGCCGTGACAAGCCCCCTCAAGGCTTTCGAAGGCGGGGCAGCCCCACCAGAAGTAATCGCGTTGCGTATCCAGGGGCATGCCGGGATCGAGCCCCGCATGGACGAACAACAGCGCGCCATCGTCGGTGAGCGCGGCATGCTTGAGCGAGGAAAGCAGCGCGTTGTGGCCGTCGTACTGGCGGACGGCCTGCCGCAGGCCGCTGGTCCAGCGGGTGAGCGACAATGCCCCGTCCTCGGCGGCATGGAGCCCCTGTTCCGGGTCGCCGCCGTAGGCGGCGATGGTGGCGCCGACGCCGTGCTCGATCAGCCAGCGCAGAACCTCGGCCGGCCGGGAAGCGAACTGGAGTTGCAGCAGCTTCTGCCACATCTCCTCCTGCGCGCCGCGCAGGAACACCACGTCCTCGGTCTCCACGCCCGGCTGCGCGATGAAGAACCGGCGAAACACCAGAAGCTCGTCGACGGTTTCGCGGACCTGGGCGCCATGGCCGAGATAGCCGCCGAGATAGACGAGCTGGTCGCCGGGCCGCAATTCGGCGGCGAGGCGGCAATGGAGCGACCGCAGGCGATCGGCCTCTCCATGGATGGCGCCGACGGCCCACACCCGGCCGCCGCTTCGCAAAGCGGCCAGCACAGGGGGCTCGGGCGCTGCGGAGAGGCGCTGTCCTGCCATCGTATGGATGCGACCTTTCAGTCCGGCGACGGCCCGGGCGGCGGTGGCGGCGCGAACCGTCACCGTCAAGGCGTCAGGCGGCTTCGAGCAGTTTTTCCAGTTTCTCGGTGGCCGCCTGCGTGTCGATGCGTTCGACCGCGGCGAGCTCCGACGCCAGCCGTTCCAGAGCCGCCTCGTAAATCTGCCGTTCGCTGTACGACTGATCGGGCTGGCTCGCGTTGCGGTGGAGGTCGCGCACCACTTCGGCGATGGAAACCGGGTCGCCGGAATTGATCTTGGCTTCGTATTCCTGGGCCCGCCGGCTCCACATGGTGCGTTTCACCCGGGCGCGGCCTTTGAGGGTGGAGAGAGCCGTTTCCATCACCGTGCGCGACGACAGCTTGCGCAGGCCCGACTTGTGGGCCTTGGCGAGGGGGACGCGCAGCGTCATGCGGTCACGATTGAAGGTGATGACGAACAGTTGGAGTTTCATGCCACCGATTTCCTGGGTCTCGATGGCGACCACCTGACCGACGCCATGGGTGGGATACACCACATAATCGCCTTGGGCGAAAGAAACGCTCGACATCTGTTCACATTCCCTAAAGGCCGCCCGCATCGCGCCCACGCTGGCTCCCACGCAAACAGGGCCTCCAGCCCGCGTCCACTTGGGGCGGTCTCGACTGCTTCGGTTGTTCCTGGTGGGCGATCCGTCGCCCGCATGGCCATCATGCCGAAAAAGGCGTCCGGCCGACACAATGCGGCGGACTGTCCCTTATACCATGGAGGCACGGATGTGAACAGAGAAAAAGGCCGGTCTACCCCATCGGCGTGACCGGCCTTTCGATCTAGGCGGAGTGGCGATCAGCGCCCCGGCTTGGGCGATAGCAGGGCCGTCTTGTTGGGTTTGTCCTTCCATTCCTCGGCATCGGCCGGGACGTCGCCCTTGCGGCTGATGTTCGGCCATTGGCCGGCGTATTCCCTGTTGATGCCGGCCCAGGACGCCGCTTTGGGATCGGTGTCCGGCACGATGGCTTCCGCCGGGCATTCGGGTTCGCACACGCCGCAATCGATGCACTCGTCCGGATTGATGGCGAGGAAATTCTCGCCCTCGTAGAAGCAGTCGACCGGACAGACTTCGACGCAATCCTGGAATTTGCACTTGATGCAGTTTTCGGTGACGACGTAGGCCATGTCGTTACTCCAATCGGGTTTTTTGCTCGTGCCGGCGTCAGGCCGGGTTCTCTGTGGGATGCCGCCGCGCCAAGACACGCTTGCGGGCTTCGCCGGAATCCTGGTCCGAGACGAACAGCAACCCGCTGATGCGGCGGATCAGGTTCGCCTCGTAATCGTGGAGCCGGCCGTCCGCATAGGCCACCTCCCACAGCATTTCGATCATCCGGACGCGGTCCTCGGGCATCAGGCTGTCGTTGATGATCCGGGTGAAGCCGAAGAGCTGGACGGTCTCGTCCGCCGCCCGTCCGGCATCCTCGGCCAGCGCGCCGGCCTCGGCTTCGGATATTCCGAACCGGTCGCGCAGCAGCGCGAGAATGCGCGCCTGTTCGGCCGGGTCCACGACACCGTCCATGCGCGCGGCCTCGACCAACAGCGCTGCCGTCGCCAGCCGCAGATCCGCCGCTTCCGCGCCGTTGCGGCCGAGGCTCAACAGCTCTTTGAGGCGGGCGATCATATCGCGGTGCTGTCGGTGTCCAAGTGAGAAGTCCGGGCCCAATGGCCGCCGGAAGCGATAGCACACCATTCCGACGCGCTCAACCCCACCACGAACAGGGACATCCGCCGATCGGCCGCCCCGGCGTCACGGCAGAGGATGACGCAATTGGACCGGCCGGCGGCGGCGGCGCGCGATCAGGTTGAGGGCTTCGACCGCCACCGAGAAACCCATGGCGAAGTACAGATAGCCCTTGGGCACGTGGACTCCCAGCCCCTCCGCCGTCAGCGACATGCCGATCATCAGCAGGAACGCGAGCGCCAGCATGCGCACGGTCGGATGCTTGGCCACGAAGGCGGACAGCGGGCCGGCGGCCGCGACCATCAGCGCCATCGCCACCACCACCGCGGCGGCCATCACCATGGGCTGGCTGACCATGCCCACGGCGGTGATCACCGAATCGAGCGAGAAGACCAGGTCGAGCAGGACCATCTGGGCGACGATCGCCCCCAGCGCCGCCTGTCTGCCGCGGGTATTTCGGCCGTGATCGGCGTCGTCGTCCTCCTCGCCCTCCAGGGCTCCGTGGATTTCGTGCGTCCCCTTGGCCAGCAGGAAGATGCCGCCGCCCACCAGAATCACGTCCCGCCAGCTCGCCGCATGGCCGAAGATGGCGAAGGCCGGCTCGGCCATCCCCACGATCCACACCGCGCCGCCAAGCAGCGCCAGCCGGCCGATCAGGGCCAGGCCCAGCCCCAGCCGCGCGGCCTTGGCCCGCTGGCTCTCGGGCAGGCGTTCGGTGAGGATGGCGAGAAAGACCAGGTTGTCGATGCCGAGAACGATCTCCAGCGCCGACAAGGTGACCAGGCCAAGCCAGATTTGCGGATCAAGCAGCCACTGCATGGGGCAAGCGTCCTCATGACGTCTCTCTCACGGGTGCGGGCAGTGTAAGAGGATTTCGCGGGATTTCCAGCGCGCCCGCGACGGGCCGGTCAATCGCCGACGGGAATCGCCATGTGCGGGGGAAGCTGGCCTTCCAGGATCAACTCCTCGATGACCTGGGCGATGATGTCGCGCGCCATGGCCGAGCGGCCCCCCAGCATCATGGCGAAATGCGGCTCCAGCAGCGCTCCCACGCCGACCTGCTCCACCGCTTGCCCTTCGGCCCGGCGCCTGGGCGGCGAGACCATGTTGATGTGGTTGAGGGACAATTCGTGGATGGCGGCCTTCAGCAGGCTTTCCAGCACGGTCCTTTCCAGAAGCGCGCGATATTCCGCGGAATTGCGTTCGGATCGGCCCGCGTCCGCGTGCGGCGCCCTGTGCCCGGCGCCGTCGATGAGCGCGGCGACCCGCCCGGCCAGCCGGGCGGCGGTCAGTTCCTCCGCCTCGGTGCAGCCGTTGGCGACGGTACGCGCCATCAGCGCCCGCAAGGTGGCGCGGAGATCGGAGCGCTCCGTCATGACCGGCAAGCCATTGGATCGGCGCATGGTTTCATGGACGAGAGTGTATGGACAGCAACAGGCGCTGTCGAGCCGGGGCAAAGGTGGAGGGGTGACTTGCGCACATTGCGCTATTAAGATCGGCCTCGGCGATCGGGAGGGCGCATGGCGACGATCCACAGGAGAAACCGCGTTCTCGAAGGGAAAACCTTCTACGCGGGGCGGAAAGACTTCTCGGAAGGCGACCGGGTCTACCTTGTCCAGCATGGTTCCGTGGAGATCGTCAGGAACGATTCGGTCGTCGCCGTCCTCGACATCGTCGTGCGCAATATCCGCAAGATTCTGTCCGATTAGATGCATCACATCGCCGGTTCTTTTTTCCGCGATTTTCCCGAATGGACGTGCGAGCAGATGTTCGCTCTGGCGGCCGGGGTGGAAGACTATCCCGGCTTCGTCCCATGGTGCCGCCGGGCGGTCGTGACCGCGCGTTCCGCCGCGGGGTGGGAGGTGGACAACCACTTCGGCGTGGGACCCATCGACATCCGTTTCCGCAGCCATGCGGTTCCGGCGCCTCCCCGGCGGCTGGAGATCACATCGGCCGACGGCCCGTTCCAGGCGTTCGCCTTGCAGTGGAGCTTCACCCCGCGGGACGAAGGCGGCTGCCGCGTCCAGGCCGACTACAGCGTGGCGTTCCGCTCGCCGCTGCTCCAGGGCTTGGCACGGATCGCCGTGCCCGAGGTCGAGGCGCGGGTGTGGCGCAGCTTCGACGCCCGCGCACGGATGTTGTACGGGACCTGAGGGACCGGTAAAAACGCTCAAGACTTGTCCAGGCAGGAATCCATGACCGCTCGCGACCCCGACGACTTGCCGCCGCCCACGCCTTCCGACGCGCCCCTCCGCGAAACCTCCACGACCGTTCGCCCGGTGTCGGAGGGGATGGAACGTCACGTCAACGTCTACCACCGGGTGCTCGATCACGGCTTCATCGCGGTCAAGGATTACATGGGCGACGACCTGTCGATCCTGCAAATGGCCCGGATGAGCTACGGCAAGGGCACCAAGGGCCTGAACGACGACCGGGCGCTGCTGCGCTACCTGATGCGCCATCTGCACACCAGCCCGTTCGAGGGCTGCGTCGTCAAGCTGCACGTCAAGCTGCCGATCTTCGTCATGCGCCAGTGGGTGCGCCACCGCACCGCGTCCCTGAACGAGTATTCGGCGCGCTACTCGATCCTGCCAGACGAGTTCTACCTGCCGGCGGCCGAGCACGTGGCCGTCCAGTCCACCGACAACAAGCAGGGGCGTGGCGCCGGCCTGACGCCCGAGCAGGCCGCCGAGGTGTTGCGGCTCCTCAAGGATGACGCCGAGCGCGGCTTCGCGTCGTACCACCACCTGCTCAACGCCGATGTGGACGGCAACACGCTGGACGGGGACCGCACCGGAATCGCGCGCGAACTCGCGCGCATCGGCTTGCCGCTGTCGACCTACACGCAGATGTACTGGCAGACCAACCTGCACAACCTCATGCACTTCCTTCGGCTCAGGGCGGATCCGCACGCCCAGTGGGAAATCCGCGTCTATGCCGAGAAGATCCTGGACCTCATGGCCGATTGGGTGCCGGTGACGCACGAGGCGTTCCGCGACTACCAGCTCGAAGCGGTGCGTTTTTCGCGCATGGAGATGGCCCTGCTCCGCGACATGGTCGCCGGCAAGGCCGTGCCGGCCGACGCCGAGCGCTACGGATTGTCCAAGCGGGAAGCCAAGGAGTTCGCGGCGCGCTTCGGTGCCTGACCGGCCTTGGCCGCAGTCTTGACAAGCGCCCGGCGGGGGTCTTTGGTGATGCCCATCAGCGAAGGGAGGATACGTTCCATGCGCCGCCTGCTTCTTGCCGCCGTTTGCCTGCTCGCCGTCGCGCCGGCGGCCCGAGCGGCCGACCTCAGCGTGACCGTGACCAACGTGAAGCCCGATTCCGGCGACATCCGCATTGTCGTCATCAGCGATCCGGACCACATGAGCCGGCAGGACGATTCCCGCAACCTGCGGGCGCGCGACGCCAAGGACGGCAGCATCACCACCCGTTTCCTCGGCCTGGCGCCGGGCGAATACGGGCTGATCGCCATCCACGACACCCACGCGAACCACGCGGTCGAACAGGTCTTCACCGGCACGATCAGCGGGCGCGAAAGCAACAGCGGCGAAATGCGCGTGAACGTCGCCGAACCCGCCTCCGCCGTGACGCTGGCGCTGCCCTGACACGCTGCCCTGACACAGGGGGGCCGGGCGTTCCCGGTTCGCCGGATTTCCGGAATGGGCCGAGCGCGGTCAAGAGAGGGATCGGGCCATGAGGTATTTCTGCATCCTGTCGGTTGCGGGCGTCCTGGCGGCCTGCGGGGAGAGGCAGGAGCTTATGCTGACGAAGCTCGGCGAGTTTCATCCCCATGTCACCACGTGCCAGGACGTGACGAACGCCTTCGGGTTCGCGCCGACATCGGTAAAGCGCCTGGCCGATGGCCGCACGGCGCAGACCTGGGTGCAGACCAATCCCTACGACATCTCGCAACGTGCCGACGTCACAATCAAGTTTGACAAGGATTGCGTGATGTTGGGGATCATGTCCGAGGGTTTGACGGCGTCGGGCACACAGATTTGACGCCATCCCGGTGATGGGCATGGGTGGCAATGAAACGGCGGTTTCCCGACGCCATACTGCCTGGAGGCGATGCTGACCCCGTCCGGCCTTCCTCTCGCGCTGCTTGTCCTTGGCGGCGCCCGCTCGGGCAAGAGCGCCTTCGCCGAAAGCCTGCTGGCCGGGCGGCCGGCGGTCTACCTCGCCACGGGCCAGGCTCTCGACGCCGAGATGGAGGCCCGCATCCGCGAGCACCGTTCCCGCCGCGGGCCCGAGTGGCTGACGGTGGAAGAGCCGCTGGCCCTGGCGGAGGCTTTGGAGCGTCACGGGCGGTCGGGCCGGCCGATCCTGGTGGATTGCCTGACCCTGTGGATTTCGAACCTCATGCATGCGGGTCGCGACGTGGACCGGGCCTGCGGCGAATTGTGCGAGGTTCTGCGCGATCCGCCGGACCCGGTGGTGCTGGTGGCCAACGAGGTGGGCATGGGACTGGTGCCGGACAATTCCCTGGCACGCGCGTTCCGCGACCACCAGGGACGGGTCAACCAGCGTGTCGCCGCAATGTGCCGCCGGGTGGTCTTCGTCGCCGCCGGCCTTCCCCTCGTTCTCAAGGATGTCCCATGAGCCTTTTCCGCAAGCTTCCGGTCACCGTGGTCACCGGCTTTCTCGGCGCCGGCAAGACCACGCTGGTGCGCCATCTGCTGGAGAACAGCGGGGGGCGGCGCATCGCCCTGATCGTCAACGAGTTCGGCGATGTCGGCATCGATGGCGAATTGCTTGCCGCCTGCGGCGCCGCCGGCTGCCGCGAGGAGGACATCGTCGAGCTTGCCAACGGCTGTCTGTGCTGCACCGTCGCCGACGAGTTCCTGCCGACCATGCTGAAGCTGGTGGACCGGCCCGATCCGCCGGAACACATCGTCATCGAGACCTCGGGGCTGGCCCTGCCGAAGCCGCTGGTGAAGGCCTTCCATTGGCCCGATATCCGTTCCCGCGTCACCGTGGACGGCGTGGTGGCGGTGGTGGACGCCGCGGCGGTGGCCGACGGCCGCTTCGCCGACGATCCCCAGGCGATCCGGACGCAGGCCGCCGCCGACGCCGCCCTCGACCACGACAATCCCTTGGAAGAGGTGTTCGAGGACCAGTTGGCCTGCGCGGACATGGTCCTGCTGAATAAGGCCGATCTCGTCGATGCCGTCACCCTGTCGGCGGTCCGTAGGGAGCTGGAGGGGCGCCTGCGCGCGGGCGTGAAGCTGGTCGCCACCGTGCGCGGCGTGGTCGATTCCCTTGTGATGCTGGGCCTTACCGCCGCGGCCGAGGAGGATCTGGCGTCGCGGCCCAGCCATCACGACGCCGAGGAAGGCCACGATCACGACGATTTCGAAAGTTTCGCCCTGGCGCTGCCGCCGGTGGGCGACCCCGGCAGGCTGGAAGCGCGCCTGGCCGAGGTCATCGCCGCCCACGACATTCTGCGGCTGAAAGGATTCCTCGCCGTGCCCGGCAAGGACGCGCGGCATGTCGTGCAGGCGGTCGGCGGGCGCATCGAGCGCTATTTCGACCGGCCGTGGAAGCCCGGCGAGGACCGCGCGAGCCGGTTGGTGGTGATCGGACGCAGGGGGTTGGATCGGGCCGCCATCACGGCGCAAATCATCGGATAGCATCCGATGCATCTTCTCGCCGCCCAGCCCGGCAGCATCGACGACGGTTCCCAGGCGCTCGATCTGGGCCAGCAGCCGGCGGATGTGGTCTTCCTGTCCTCGGCCGACAGCGAGCTGGCCTGCCTGGCGTCGGCGTATGGGCGGCTGGCGCCGGCCCCGTTCTCGCTCAGGCTCGCCAGTCTGCTGCGGTTGGGCCACCCCATGTCGGTGGATCTGTACGTCGAGGCGGTGGTCGAGCGCGCCCGTCTGGTGGTGGTCCGCCTGTTGGGCGGGCGCAGCTATTGGCCCTACGGTCTCGAACAGGTGGCCGCGTCCTGCCGCAAGAAGGGCATTCCCCTGGCGGTGCTGCCCGGCGACGACCGCCCCGATCCGGATCTTGCCGCCGAGACCTCGATTCCCACGGATGCGGCCGACCGGCTGTGGCGTTATCTCCTCTACGGCGGCACCGACAACGCCGAACAGGCGCTGCGTTTTCTCGCCGGGCTGATTGGCCGGGACATGGCGTGGCTGGAGCCCAGGCCGCTGCCGCCGGCCGGCCGGTATCCCGAAGGCGAGCCGCCGGCCGTCCGCGACCGGCCCGTGGCCGCGCTGGTGTTCTACCGCGCCCTGATGCTGGCGGGCGACACCGCGCCGGTGGACGCCATGTTGGACGCCCTGGCCGAGCGCGGCATGGATGCCTTCGGGATCTTCGTCCACAGCCTCAAGGACCCGGTGTCGGCCGGCGCGGCCGAAGCGATGCTGGCCCAGGCGCCGCCCGACGTCATCGTCAATACCACGGGCTTCGCCGTCGCCGCGCCGGGCCGGCCCCAGGATACGCCGTTCGCCGCCGCCGATTGCCCGGTCCTCCAGGCCATCCTCGCCAGCGGCGGCGAGGAGGCGTGGCGGAGCGGCACCAAAGGCCTGGGGGCGCGCGACATCGCCATGAACGTGTCGCTCCCCGAGGTGGACGGGCGCCTTGTCACCCGCGCCGTGTCGTTCAAGGTGGCCGCCCGCGATCCGGCCACCCAATGCGACATCGCCCGCCATCGGCCGGTGGCGGACCGCGTCGCCTTCGTCGCCGATCTGGCGGCGGCCTGGGCGCGGTTGCGCCGCAAACCCATGCCTGAGCGGCGGGTGGCGCTGGTGCTGGCCAACTACCCCAACCGCGACGGGCGGCTGGGGAACGGCGTCGGCCTCGATACCCCCGCCGGCACGGTCGAGGTGCTGAAGGCCATGGCGGACGCCGGGTACGACGTCCGCGACATGCCCGCGGACGGCAACGCCCTGATCGAGCGCCTGTTGCGGGGGCCGACCAACGACTGGCGGGCCCTGGTGCATCGGGAGACCCGCGAAGGCTTGGCGCTGCCGGACTATCTCGCCTTTTTCCACGCGCTGCCGGCGGCGCTGCAAGATGCCGTGCGCGACCGCTGGGGCCCGCCCGAAGGCGATCCCTTCTTCCGCAAGGGGGAACTGTCCTGCGGCGAATTCCGCCTGCCGGTACTGAGGCTCGGCAAGGTGGCGGTGGGCATCCAGCCGGCACGCGGCTACAACATCGATCCCGCGTCGTCCTACCACGCTCCCGACCTGGTTCCGCCCCACAATTACCTGGCGTTTTACGCCTGGCTGCGTGAGGGGTTCCGCGCCGACGCCGTCGTTCACATGGGCAAGCACGGCAATCTGGAATGGCTGCCGGGCAAGGCGCTGGCGCTGTCGGCCGAGTGTTTCCCCGAAGCCTGCCTGGGGCCGATGCCCCATCTGTATCCGTTCATCGTCAACGACCCCGGCGAAGGCACCCAGGCCAAGCGCCGGGCACAGGCGGCGATCATCGACCACCTGACGCCGCCCTTGACCCGCGCCGAGAGTTACGGGCCGCTCCGGGAATTGGAACGGCTGGTGGACGAGTATTACGAGGCGGCCGGCATCGATCCGCGCCGGCTCGCCGTGCTGCGCAAGGACATCCTCGGCCTGGCGGCGGTGTCCGGCCTGGACCGCGACGTCGGAATCGTTCCCGGGGATGATCCCGAGGCGGCCCTGGGCAAGCTCGACAACCACCTCTGCGAGCTGAAAGAGATGCAGATCCGCGACGGGCTGCACGTCTTCGGCCGCTCGCCCGAGGGCGAACAGCGCACCGACCTTCTCGTCGCGCTGGTCCGCGTGCCGCGCGGCGGCGCTCCCGCCGACGCATCGTTGCTGCGGGCGCTGGCCGGGGATCTCGGGCTGGATTTCGATCCCCTGGATTGCGTGCTGGGCGAAACCTGGACGGGGCCGAAGCCGGCGGCGCTCGATCGTCCGGCCGAGCTCTGGCGCACCAAGGGCGACGCGGTGGAGCGGCTGGAAATCCTGGCGAAGGCCCTGGTCTCCGGGGCGCGGACGGCCGAGGCGGGGTGGGCCCGCACCCCGGCGGTGCTGGCCGAAATCCGCGACCGGTTGGCTCCCGCCGTGGACGGGTGCGGCGCCGCCGAAATTGACGGTCTCTTGCGCGGATTGGACGGACGATTCGTTCCGCCCGGCCCGTCGGGGGCGCCGACCCGCGGGCGGCCCGACGTCCTGCCGACCGGACGCAATTTCTTCTCGGTGGATACGCGCACGGTGCCGACCCCGGCCGCGTGGACCCTAGGGTGGAAGTCGGCGCAATTGCTGCTGGAGCGCCATTTGCAGGAGCACGGCGCCTGGCCGCGGGCGGTGGCGCTGACCGCGTGGGGCACCAGCAACATGCGTACCGGCGGCGACGACATCGCCCAGGGATTGGCGTTGATGGGCGTGCGTCCCGCCTGGGACGGCGGATCGCGCCGGGTGATGGGCTTCGAGATCCTGCCGGCGGGCATCCTCGACCGTCCGCGGGTCGACGTCACCTTGCGGGTGTCCGGGTTTTTCCGCGACGCTTTCCCGGCGCTGCTCGACCTGTTCGATTCGGCGGTGCGGGCGGTGGCCGCCCTGGACGAGCCGGACGACGTCAATCCCCTGGCCGCGCGGGTGCGGGCCGAGACCCCGGCCATGGGCGAGCGGCGCGCCACGGCGCGGGTCTTCGGCGCCAAGCCCGGGGCCTACGGAGCCGGCTTGCAGGCGCTGATCGACGAGCGGGGCTGGCGCACCGACACGGACCTCGCCGCCGCCTATGTCGCCTGGGGCGGCTGGGCCTATGGCGGCGGTCGCGACGGCGAAGCGGCGGCGGACGCCCTGCGCCGGCGGCTGTCGGGAGTCGAGGCGGTGATCCAGAACCAGGACAACCGCGAGCACGACCTCTTGGATTCCGACGATTATTACCAGTTCGAGGGCGGGCTGGCGGCGGCGGTGCGGGTGGAATCGGGCCGCGCGCCGGCCGTATGGCATGCCGATCATTCGCGCCCCGAAAGCCCGCGCATCCGCAGCCTGGAGGAGGAGATCGCCCGGGTGGTGCGCGCCCGCGTGGTCAATCCCAAATGGATCGAAGGCGTTATGCGTCACGGCTACAAGGGCGCGTTCGAGATGGCGGCGACGGTGGATTACCTGTTCGCTTTCGCCGCGACCGCCGGGGCCGTCAAGGACCACCATTTCGACCTGGTGGCGGAAGCCTATCTCGGCGACGAGCGGGTCGCGGCGTTCCTCGCCGACACCAACCCGGGCGCGCTGGCGGACATCAAGGCCCGGCTCGGCGAGGCGATCGAGCGCGGATTATGGACGCCGAGGAAGAACAGCCTGCACCGGCTGTTGTGATCACCCATCCTCCAGGTGGAACAATCCGCCGAGACCGGCGAAGCCGGCCATCATCGCCGGGGCCCAGGCCGCCAGCACCTGCGGGATGGTCTGCGACAGGCCGAAGGCGTAGATGATCTTGGAGAAGAAATAGAGGATGAAGCCGGTGGCGACGCCGGCGGCGACCCGTCCCACCAGGCCGCCCGACCGCGTGTTGGGTTTCAGTGAGAACAGGGCGGCGACCAGCACCATGCCGCAATACAGCACCGGCGAGGCGATCAGCGACTGCAAATACATGCGGTGCTTGGGGGCCGAGAAGCCGGCTTTCTCGAAAAAGGCGATGAAGCCGGGCAACTGCCAGAACGACAGGGTTTCCGGCGAGGCGAAGTTGTCGTGAACACGCTCCAGGGTCAGGCGCGTGGGCAAGGTCATGGTGTCGAAATGCTCTCCCGGTTTGCCGGGGGTCATCAACCACACGTCCTGCATTTCGAACGCGCCCGCGACCAGCCGGGCCTTGGCGGCGCTCAAGCGGCGGCTGAAATGGTCGGGCTTGTCGTAGATGAAGATGTGCACGTCGCCGAGGTAAAGCACCAAGCCTTCCTGGCGGACGTCCTCGGCGTGGACCACCACTTGTCCTCCGCCATGGTCCTTGCCATAGCCTTCGCGAAGCCACAGCCCGACCTCCGACACGTCCAGCGCGTTGCCCCGGTTGGTCAGGAGCGCGTTCTGCATGCGCTCGAAGCGCGCGTACATGCTGGCCGCCAGCGGGTTGAAGGCGGTGATTTCCACCACACCCAGGGCCAGAGTGGCGATCAGCACCGGCGCCAGGAATTGCCACACGGACACGCCCGCCGCCCGGGCCACTACCAGTTCGTGGGTCCGGGTCAGCCGCCAAAAGGCGATCATGGCGCCGATCATGACGCCGAACGGCATGATGGTGTGGGTCATCTGCGGCAGTTTGAGCAAGGCCATGGCGAGCAGCAGCCCGAATCCCAGTTCCGGCCGTCCGGCGGCGCGCCGGATCAGCTCGATCACGTCGAACAGCAGGATGATCCCCATGATCACCAGAAGGACGGTGACGAAGGCCAGAAGGAACTGGCGGGCGATGTAGACGCTCAAGGTCGGGGAAAGTCGCATTTCGGCCGAAGCGCTCCGCAGATGACGGCCGGAGTATAGTGCATTCGTGAGCCCGGGGAAGCCGCCGGTCGCTGTCGCGCCCGGGAGTGCGCCGTGGCATAAAGAGGGCGTTGGCAGCCGCGAGGGAACGGTCATGGTACGGCTAACCCGCATCTATACCCGCAGTGGCGACAAGGGGCAGACATCGCTGGGGGACGGCACCCGGGTGGCGAAGCATACCCTCCGGGTCGAGGCCTATGGCACCGTGGATGAGGCCAACGCCGCCATCGGGCTCGCCCGCCTCCATACCGACGGCGAGGCCGGCGGCATGCTGGCGCGGATTCAGAACGATCTGTTCGATCTCGGTGCGGATTTATGCATGCCGCTTGCCGATAGCGAGGGGCAGGGCAGCCGCCTGCGTATCGCTGAAGGCCAGGTTCTGCGCCTGGAGGCGGAAATCGACCGGATGAACGACGAGTTGGAGCCGCTGGATTCCTTCGTCCTGCCCGGCGGCACGCCGGCTTCCGCCCATCTCCACCATGCGCGCACCGTCGTCCGCCGCTCCGAAAGGTTGATTTCCGCCCTGGCGGAGACGGAAAAGGTCAACCCTCAGGCCATTGCTTACGCCAACCGGCTTTCCGATCATCTTTTCGTTATGGCGCGATGGTTGAATACCAAGGGCAGTGCCGACGTCCTATGGGTTCCAGGGGCCAATCGTTGAGCCTTATCTTTAGGGCACTGTCGTTGACATTCCCGGCAGCCCATCATATTGTGCAACGCAATAGAAAAATACCCTGCGGGATTCTGGCTTTTCCGGCGCCGGCCGGTGAGAGGGCTTTGCAGAGATCATGAAGGTACTGGTCGCGGTCAAGCGCGTTGTCGATTACAACGTCAAGATCAGGGTGAAGGCCGACGGTTCCGGCGTCGAGACGGCCAACGTCAAATTCTCGATGAACCCCTTCGACGAGATCGCCGTCGAAGAGGCCGTGCGCATGAAGGAAGCGGGCAAGATCGGCGAGATCGTGGTGGTGTCCATGGGGCCCGCGGCCGCGCAGGAAACCATCCGCACCGCGCTGGCGATGGGGGCGGACCGCGGCATTCTGGTCCAGACCGACGACGAATTGCAGCCGCTCGCCGTGGCCAAGCTGCTGAAGGCCGTGGTCGAAAAGGAAGGCCCCGGCCTCGTCATCCTGGGCAAGCAGGCCATCGACGACGATTCCAACCAGACCGGCCAGATGCTCGCCGCCCTCCTGGGCTGGCCCCAGGGCACCTTCGCGTCGAAGGTGGTGGTCGGCGACGGCGGCGTGGACGTCACCCGGGAGGTCGACGGCGGCCTGGAAACCGTGGGTCTCGCGCTGCCGGCGGTGGTGACCACCGATCTGCGCCTGAACGAGCCCCGCTACGCCTCCCTGCCCAACATCATGAAGGCGAAGAAGAGGCCCATCGACATGCTCACGCCGGCGGGTCTGGGCGTCGATACCGCGCCCCGCCTCGTCACGCTCAAGGTCGAGGAGCCGCCCAGGCGCAAGGCGGGCGTCAAAGTGGCCAGCGTCGCCGAGCTGGTCGACAAGCTGAAGAACGAAGCGAAGGTCCTCCGATGAGCGTTCTGGTCATTGCCGAGCACGATGCGGGCCAGCTCAAGCCCGCGACCCTGAACACCGTCACCGCCGCCAAAGCCATAGGCGGCGACATCCATATCCTGGTTGCCGGCCGGGACGTCGCCGCGATCGCCGAAGCGGCGGCCCGCGTGGCGGGAGTCGCCAAGGTGCTGACGGCCGACGACGCGGCCTATGCCCATGCGCTGGCGGAACCGCTGTCCCAATTGATCGTCACGCTGGCCAAGGGCTATTCCCATGTGCTGGCGCCCGCGACCACCTTCGGCAAGAACGTGATGCCGCGCGTGGCCGCGCTGCTCGACGTGGCCCAGGTGTCGGACATCGTCGCCGTGGTGTCCGCCGATACCTTCGTGCGGCCGATCTATGCCGGCAACGCGCTGGCCACCGTCCGCTCGCAGGATGCCGTCAAGATCGTCACCGTGCGCGGAACGGGCTTCGAACCGGCGGCCCGCGACGGCGGCTCGGCCGCCATCGCGGCGGTCGCCGCCACCGGCGGCTTCGACAAGGCGCGGTTCGTGTCGCAGCAATCGTCCAAATCCGAACGCCCGGAACTGACCTCGGCCCGCGTCATCGTGTCGGGGGGCCGCGGCATGGGCTCGGGGGACAATTTCAAGCTCCTCGAAACCCTGGCCGACAGGCTGGGCGCCGCGGTCGGCGCCTCGCGGGCGGCCGTGGACGCCGGCTATGTGCCGAACGATTTCCAGGTCGGACAGACCGGCAAGATCGTCGCCCCCGACCTTTACATCGCCGTCGGCATTTCCGGCGCGATCCAGCACCTCGCCGGCATGAAGGATTCCAAGGTCATCGTCGCCATCAACAAGGACGAGGAAGCGCCGATCTTCCAGGTCGCCGATTACGGCCTGGTGGCGGACCTCTTCAAAGCCCTTCCCGAACTTACCGCCGCACTGGACGAATAAGCCATCCCGGTCGCCCCCGCGCCCGCCATTTCGGAGCAAGGTCATGATCCAGCAAATCGGTGTCATCGGAGCCGGCCAGATGGGCAATGGCATCGCTCACGTGGCGGCGCTCGCGGGGCTCGACGTCACGCTGCTCGACCTCAACGCCGACCAGCTCAAGAAAGCGATCGCGACGATCGACAAGAACATGGCGCGGCAGGTTGCGCGTCAAAAGATCACCGAGGCGGATAAGCTGGCGGCGCTGGGGCGAATCCGGACGTCCACCGATTACGGCGCGTTCGCGGACAGCGACCTGGTGATCGAAGCCGCCACCGAGGACGAGCAGATAAAACGCAAGATCTTCCAGACCCTTTGCCCGGTGCTGCGGCCGGACGCATACATCGCCTCAAACACCTCGTCGATATCGATCACCCGTCTGGGCGCCTCCACCGACCGGCCGGCCAAGTTCATGGGCGTCCATTTCATGAACCCCGTGCCGGTGATGCAGCTGGTCGAACTCATCCGCGGCATCGCCACCGGCGAGGAAACCTTCGCCATGCTGCGGGAAATGGTGACCAGGTTGGGCAAGACCCCGGTCTCGGCCGAGGACTTTCCCGCCTTCATCGTCAACCGCATCCTTCTGCCGATGATCAACGAGGCGGTCTATACCCTGTACGAGGGCGTGGGTTCGGTCGATGCCATCGACACCGCCATGCGGCTGGGGGCCAACCATCCCATGGGACCGCTGGAACTGGCGGATTTCATCGGTCTCGATACCTGCCTCGCCATCATGCAGGTTCTCCATGACGGGTTGGCCGACACCAAGTACCGGCCCTGCCCCCTGCTGGTGAAGTATGTCGAGGCCGGCTGGCTGGGCCGCAAGACCGGGCGGGGCTTCTACGATTACGGCAGCGAAAAGCCGGTTCCCACCCGCTGACGGCTGTCCGGCGGGATGTTGCGCGCCCGCGCCCGCGCCCGCGGCGCTTCCGGGATCCTGTGGAAAAGTCTGTGGAATCCCGCGTCCCTCCCGTTCGGGAAAACGGGGATAAGTCCCCGCTTGCATGGGATATCAGGCACTTCGTCTGTGGAAACAAAAAGGGAACGAGCCCCCTTGACGCCGTTCCCGCCCCGGACCTAGAGTCGAGCCGCTTCCATTGTGAAAGCTGGAATTGTGCCAATTCCGCAGCAAATCGGGAGACGGGACCGGACACAGCCGAGCCCGGCGGAGGGACGTGAATGACGCAGGTGGCCGCTATTTCCCAGCAAATCTGGGATATGAAATACCGGTTGAAGTCGCCGGACGGCGCACCTGTGGACAAAACCATCGAAGACACATGGCGGCGGGTGGCGCGGTCCCTGGCTCAGCCGGAGGGGGCCCCGGCGGAATGGGAACAGCGTTTTTTCGAGGCGATGCGGGATTTCCGTTTCCTGCCCGCCGGCCGCATCCTGTCGGGAGCGGGTACCGACCGCCGGGTGACGCTCTTCAACTGTTTCGTCATGGGCGACATTCCCGACGACATGTCGGGAATATTCGAGCATCTCAAGGAAGCCGCGCTGACCATGCAGCAGGGCGGGGGTATCGGCTACGATTTCTCCACCCTGAGGCCCAAGGGCGCCGCCGTCAAAGGCGTGGGGGCGGATGCCTCGGGACCGCTGTCGTTCATGGACGTGTGGGACGCCATGTGCCGCACCATCATGAGCGCCGGCTCGCGCCGCGGCGCGATGATGGCGACCATGCGCTGCGACCATCCGGACATCGAGGCGTTCATCGACGCCAAGCGCGAAGCGGGGCGGCTTCGCATGTTCAACCTTTCGGTCCTGGTCACCGACGCGTTCATGACGGCGGTAAAGGAAGACGCCCCCTGGCAACTGACGTTCAAGGGCACCGTCTACAAGAGCATGCCGGCCCGGGCCCTGTGGGACAAGATCATGCGGGCGACCTACGCCTACGCCGAGCCGGGCGTCATCTTCATCGACCGCATCAACCGTCTGAACAATCTGTGGTATTGCGAGGAGATTCACGCCACTAATCCTTGCGGCGAACAGCCACTGCCGCCCTATGGCGTCTGCCTGCTGGGCTCGGTCAACCTGGCGCGGCTGGTGCTCGATCCGTTCGAGGACGGCGCGCGCCTGGACGTCGATGCTCTCAAGGACATCGTCGCGGTCGCCGTACGGATGATGGACAACGTCATCGACGTGTCCCGCTATCCGCTGCCCCAGCACGAGGCCGAAGCCAAGGCCAAGCGGCGGATCGGCCTGGGCGTCACCGGGCTGGGGGACGCGCTGATCCAGTGCCGCGCCCGCTATGGGGGCAAGCGGGCCATCGCCCTGACCGAACGATGGCTGGCCGAACTGCGCCGGACCGCCTATCTCGCCTCGGCCGACCTGGCGGCGGAGAAGGGCAGTTTCCCGCTGTTCGACAAGGACAAGTTCCTGGCCGGCGAGACGGTGCAAGGGCTTGACGCGGACGTGCGCGCGGCTATCGCCGAGAAGGGCATCCGCAATGCCCTGCTCACATCCATCGCGCCGACCGGGACCATCTCGCTGTTCGCCGACAACGTCTCGTCGGGCCTGGAGCCGGTGTTCAGCTTCCACTACACCCGCAACGTCCTTCAACCCGACGGCACGCGGCGCGAGGAGGAGGTCACCGACTATGCCTACCGTCTGTTCCGCCGCCTGAAGGGGGAGGACACGCCGCTGCCGGATTATTTCGTCGACGCCCAGCGCCTCACTCCGGGCGATCACGTGGTCATGCAGGCGGCGGTGCAGAAATACATCGATTCCTCCATCTCCAAGACCATCAACGTCCCGGAAAGCATCTCCTTCGCCGCCTTCAAGGACGTGTATTCGCAGGCCTACGACCTTGGCTGCAAGGGCTGCACCACCTACCGCCCCAACGAGATCACCGGCGCCGTCCTGGAGGTGAAGACGGAGCCGTCCGGGGAGAGCCAGCGGGAGCTCCCGCTGGGCGAACCTCTCCGGCCCAAGGACCATCTGGACGCCGGGGCGGTGATCCACCTGACGCAGCCGCTCGACCGGCCCGAGGCGCTGCCCGGCTCCACCTACAAGGTGCGCTGGCCGGAAAGCGACCACGCCATCTACATCACCATCAACGATATCATCCAGGACGGCCGCCGCCGTCCCTTCGAGGTGTTCATCAATTCCAAGAACATGGAGCACTACGCCTGGACCGTGGCGCTCACGCGGATGATCTCGGCGGTGTTTCGGCGGGGCGGCGACGTGTCCTTCGTGGTCGAGGAATTGAAGGCGGTGTTCGATCCCCGCGGCGGCCAATGGGTGGGCGGCCGCTACGTGCCGTCGCTGCTGGCGGCCATCGGCGAGGTCATCGAACGCCACATGATCGACATCGGGTTCCTGCCCGATTCCAAGGCGGCGCGGGAACCGCCCGAGGCGCGCGATCGGCGCAAGATCGTCAATCTGGGCGACGGCATTCCGTTGCGCTCGTGCCCGAAATGCGGCCAGCGGTCGCTGTTGCGGGCGGAGGGCTGCGACACCTGCACGAGCTGCGGATATTCGAAGTGCAGTTGAGGTTTTCGTGGCCGAAACCTTGCGGATCGACAAGTGGCTGTGGTTCGCGCGCTTCTTCAAGACGCGTTCCCTGGCGCAGTCCGTGATCGCGGCCGGCGAGGTTCGCCTCAACGGCCAGCCGGTGGGCAAGGCCGCACAATCCGTATGCCCGGGGGATGAATTGCTGTTTCCGACCGGGCGGCGGTGGCGGCGGGTGCGGGTGGCTGCGCTCGGCGCTCGGCGCGGGCCGGCCGTCGAAGCCCAGGGCCTTTACGAGGAGCTGGAGCCCCCGGCCATCGCCGACGAGGACTGAACCGGCACCGGCAGCAATCCGGTGCCGGGCGAGTGCCACACCAGCCGGTCGATCGCGCCGCAGGTGGGGCAGCCGACGGACCAGCTTTCCGTTCGCGCGCCACAGGCCGCGCAGACCCAGGTGGGATCGGCGGGGGCCGTCGCCGCCTTGGCCTGCCATGCCTGGGCCGCCGCTTCGTCGCCCCGTTCCTCGCGTTCGATGCGGGCGAGCAGCGTGTAGATGCGAACCGAGGGGTGCGTTTTCGCCGCCGCTTCCAGATGGGTGCGGGCCTGCCCCCACAATTTCGCCGCCAGGGCGGCCTCGGCCAGGGCGACGTGACTCTCGGGCGCTTGCGGGTTGGCGCGCATCAGCCGTTCCATCCGCTTGACCCGGGCGAGCGGCTCCTCCGCCGGGGCGAGGGCGGTCCAGGCATCGGCCAGCGCCGCGTGGGGGGCGTAGCGGAACGTGCCCTCCAGCACCGCCGCCGCCTTGCGGCTCTTGCCCATCCGGCCGAGCAGCGTCGCCGCCCGCGCCGCGGCCGGGACGAATATCGGGTCCGCCTTGTGGGCTTGCAGCGCCAGCCGCGCTCCCTCGGCGACATCGCCCGCGGCGTCGGCCAGGGCGGCGCGCTCGTTCAGCACCAGTGCCTCGCGATGGCGGCGCTCGGCGCCGTTCAGGCTTCCGTGGCGCTTGGCCTCGGCCAGGGTCAGCTCGGCTTCGGCCCACTGCCCCGCCTTGGCCTGAAGGTCGAACAGGGTCGCCGCCAAGCCTTCGGCACCGGGGCGGGCGGCCCAGGCGCGGCGGGCGAAATCGAGCGCCGCTTCGCCGTCGCCGCGCTCAAGGGCCTGGGTCATCAGCCCCTTCAGCCCGACGAAGGCGGTTTCCGGCCGGTCCAGCATGGTACGGAAGCGGCGCTCGGCCTCGCCCGCATCCCCGGCCAGTTCGGCGGCGCGCGCCGTCAGCAGGCCGGTCAGCGAATCGTCGCCGAGCATCTTGTCGGCGCGGCGCGCCAGTTTGCGCGCGGCCTTGGTGTCGCCGGCGGCGATCGCGGCGAGGCCGTCGGACAGGGCGCGGTAGCCCTCGCGGGTGCGGCGTTCCCGGCGGCGTGCCATCCAGCGGCGCGGCGCGCCGACGACGCCCCGCACCAGCCGCAGGGCGATCTCCATCGCCGCCACCAGCAGAACCAGGGCGATCAGCAGGATCGGCACGGTGGTATCCACGCGCCAGCCCTGCCAGTGGATGGTCACATCCCCCGGACGGTCGGCCAGCCAGACGGCACCGGCCACCAGCAGGGCGGTGACGACGACGAAGAGGACGAGCCGGCGCAGCATGTCACGGCCTCGGGCTGGCGGCGGCGGTCATTCGGGCGGTCAGCTCCGACAACGCCCGGTCGGCGGCCACACGCGCCCGCAGGGTCCGGAGCCAGGGCCCCGCCACCTCGGCCGGCCCGCCGGTGAAACGTTCGGCCTCCGCCGCCGCGTCGGCCAAATCCCCGGCGGCCAGCAGCATCCACACCCGCGACGCCACCGCGGCGGCGGAAGCGTCGTTGCCATCCCCGGCCGCCTCGCGCCGGACCGACACCAGGGCCATCGCGTGTTCCAGGGTCTGCCGCCACCAGCCGTTTTCCGCCGGCAGCGCTTCGGCGCGGACGATGGAGGGTTCCAGTTCGTGGAAGGTCTCGGTCAGTGCCGAAGCGGTGGGTATGCCCATGGCCGCTCGCGCCTTGAGGACGGTCAAAGGACCAGCCAGGTCTCCCTCCTTCGGAGCAAGCATGGTCACAGCCTGCAACTCGGCGGTGAAAGGCATGGCGTTGTCCACGGCTTCGCGCAATTGGCCCAGTGCGAGGAGGGTGGCGCCCACGGACGAGCTTTTGTCCCGCAGGTCCCGGATTTCGGCGTCGGCCCTGTCCAACCGTTCGCGCAGCGAGCGCACGTCGTCGGCCAATGCGGGGGCGGATGCGGACTGATCCCGCAAGGCCTGCACCGAGGCTTCCAGCGCGGCCACCCGTCCGGTCAGGGCGGCACTGTCGCCGGGCCGACCGGCGGCCGAACGGGCGAGCGCCAATTCCTGGCGCAGGTCGGCGATGTCCTGGGCGAGTTGGGTGTTGCTCGGCCCGGTGGCGTAGGGAAGGATCCGGGGCCACAATGCCGCTCCGGCTCCGGCGACGGCGAGGATCGTCAGCGCCGCTCCGGCGGCGGCGGCCCGCAGGCTTCGACGGAGCGGCGTCGTCTTGGCGGGCGCGGGCTGCGCCTCGGCCGGTGCCTTGTCGGTGGGCGGGGCGGTATCGGCGTCGCTCTGGCTCATGCTGGCCTCGGGTCGGCGGCGGAGAGCCGCGGGGTATCGTCGTCGAGCGCCGCCAACAGGGCGGCCTGGGTCGGCTCCGGGGCGACCGTGATCCACCGCCAGGGCAGTGTCCCCAATTCCCGTGCCACTGCCGCGCTCAACGCGTAGGCGGCGACGGACCGGCAGCACGGGTCCAAACCGGCGGCCCCGACCAGCGTAGCAAAGGTGGCGGCGGTGCGGGGAGAGAAAAACAAGGCGGCGTCCAACGATTGCGTGCGCAGCGCATCCGCCAGCTCCGCCGAGACCCCGGTGGCGGTACGGGCGTCGTACAGCACCACGCGGCGCACAGCGAATCCGGCGGCGCCCAGGCGGCCAGCGAGGTCTCCGGCGACGGCCCCGGCCGCTGCGTGCAGCAGCGCGCCCTTGGCCGGGTCGACGCGGCCGATGACCAGGGCGGCCAGGGTCTCGACGTCGCCCCCGGCGCTTTCCACATTGGCGTAGCCGAGCGCGCGCGCGACGCGGGCGGACGAATCCCCCACCGCCCAGACCGGCAGCGAGCGGTCCGCCAGCACACGGGCCAGCGCGCGGATGCCGTTGGCCGAGGTGGCGAGGATGCCTTGGATTCCGTCGGCTTCGACCACTGCGCCGTCCACCGGAACGATATCCAGCAGAGGCTCGACCATCACATCGAAACCACGGGCCCGCAGCAGGTCGGCGGTGGTTTGCGCATCGTCGCGCGGGCGGGTGACCAGCGCCCGCATGCTTTTACCCGCCGGTCTTGAAGGTGAAGAAGCCGGGCCCGGCGATGTCCAGCAGTTCCTGCGCGGCGTCGGTGCCCAGGGCCTCTGCCGCCGAGGCCGTGCCGCTGCGCCGGGCGGCATGGATGGTGCGGCCGTCCGGGCTGACGATCAGGCCCCGGAACTCCAGGCGGTCGCCATCCAATTCGGCGAGAGCGGCGATGGGGGTGCGGCACGAGCCGTCGAGCTTGGCCAGGAAGGCGCGCTCGGCGGTGACGCGGACGAAGGTGACGCCGTCGTTCAGCGCACCCAGCCAGCGGTGGGCGGTGGGATCGTTGGTACGGCAGGTGATGCCGATGGCGCCCTGGGCGACGGCGGGGAGCATGTCGTCGGTGGACAGGGCCGCGGTGGCGTGCTCGACCAGCCCCAGGCGCTTCAGTCCCGCCATGGCCAGCAGCGTCGCGTCCACCTCGCCCTCGCCCAGCTTGCGCAGGCGGGTCTGGACGTTGCCGCGGAAATTGACCACCCGCAGATCGGGGCGGCGGTGCAAAATCTGGGCGCCCCGGCGCAACGAGGCGGTGCCGATCACGCTGCCCGCCGGAAGCTCGGCCAGGGATTTGGCCTTGAGGCAGATGAAGGCGTCGCGCACGTCCTCGCGCGGCAGCATGCAGGGCAGGACGATGCCGTCGGGCAGCACTGTAGGTACGTCCTTCATGGAATGGACGGCGAGGTCGATGCGGCCGTCCAGCATGGAATCGTCCAGTTCCTTGGTGAACAGGCCCTTGCCGCCGATCTCGGCCAAGGGCCGGTCCTGGACCATGTCGCCGGTGGTCTTGATGACCACCACGTCGATGGCGCCGGGGGCGGCGAGTTCGGGCCAGGCGGCGGCCAGGCGGTCGCGCACCTCGTGGGTCTGGGCGAGCGCGAGGGGCGAACCGCGCGTGCCGATGCGAAGGACGGGTGTAGCTGTCATGACCTGGGTGTTGTAGGAAATGCCGGCGGGGTTGGAAAGGGACTTTTAACGTGGTGATCCTGGGTATCGAGACGAGCTGCGACGAAACCGCCGCCGCCGTGGTCACGGACGGGCGCCAAATCCTGTCGAACGTGGTGCTGTCCCAATTGGAGGAACACCGCCCCTTCGGCGGCATCGTGCCGGAAATCGCCGCCCGCGCCCATCTGGAGCACGCCGACCGGCTGGTGGCCGAGGCGATGCGCCGCGCCGGTCTGGCGTTCAGCCGGTTGGATGCCATAGCCGCCACAGGCGGGCCGGGGCTGATCGGGGGTGTGATGGTGGGCGTGATGACCGCCAAGGCTATCGCCCTGGCGGCGGGAAAGCCGTTCCTGGCCGTCAACCACCTGGAAGGCCACGCGCTGACGGCGCGCCTCACCCACGGCCTGGACTTCCCCTACCTGCTGCTGCTGGCCTCGGGCGGGCATTGCCAATTGCTGGCGGTCTTGGGTGTGGGCGAGTACCGGCGCTTGGGCACTACCATCGACGATGCCGCCGGCGAGGCCTTCGACAAGGTGGCAAAGATGCTGGGCTTGGGCTATCCCGGCGGCCCGGCCGTGGAAAAGGCGGCCGCCGCCGGCAATCCGGCCCGTTTCGCCCTGCCCCGGCCGATGAAGGGGCGGCCGGGCTGCGATTTCTCGTTCTCGGGGTTGAAGAACGCCGTGCGCCTGCTGATCGAGGATTTGCCCAAGCCCCTGTCGGAACGGGACGCGGCCGACGTCGCCGCCGCCTTCCAGGCGGCCGTGGCCGAATCCATCGCCGACCGCACCCGCAACGCCATCCGTGAGGTCGCCGAGCGCTGGCCCGCCGCCCGCCATCTGGTGGTGGCCGGCGGCGTTGCCGCCAATGGCGCCCTGCGCGAGACCCTGATGACGGTGGGGGGCGAAGGGGGCATGGATTTCATCGCTCCGCCCTTGAATCTCTGCACCGACAACGCGGCGATGATCGCCTGGGCCGGGATCGAACGCTTCCGCCTGGGGCTCACCGACCCCCTCGATTTCGCCCCCCGCCCGCGCTGGCCGCTCGACCCCACCGCAGCCAAGCGGGGCGGGGCGGGGGTGAAGGCCTAACCTGGATTTCCCATGTGGGAAATCCAGGTTAAGGGGCCGGTCAGCCCATCGCGTCGGCCCTCGCGCCCAAAACCATCCGAACCACGGCATCCTCGAACTCGGGCGTCCCGATCAACGGGCTATCCTCATGCACGGCGGCGCGGATGGCGCCGAGCACGGCGCGGGTGGCGACGAACAGGGATGCATCGTCGGGCGGCGGGAAATCCGGGTGGCTGGCCCGCTCCAGGAACAGCCGGATTCGCGCGGCGATGGCCTGGGTCGCGGCGACGACCTGGGGCGTATGATCCAGGAGCCAGGCGCGTTTCAAAAGATGACGCCGGACTGCGTTGCCCGTGCCGAAGGACGCCACCAATATGCGGATGAAGGCGCGTAGGACCTCGGCGGGATGGGCGGCGCCGGACTCGGCGTCCATCAGCAGCCGCTCCAGCGACGCGACCACCCGCCGGCGCTCCAGGTCGATCATCGCCAGAAGGATGGCGTTCCGGTTGGGGAAATATTGGTAAAGCGTGCCGACGGAGAACCCCGCTCTTTCTGCCACCCGGTTGGTGGTCAGCGCCGTTTCGCCGTCCTTCTCCAAAATCTGAAGGGTGGCTTCGAAGATCGTCCGCACGGTTGCCCAGGTCCTCGCCTGAAGCGGCCGTTTTCTCATGGAATCAGCGGGTTGGTCGCGCGTGTCGGGCATTGGGCCACCAGCCGGGAATGCGAGTTGGGACACTGAGGATGGCCGGGTATCGTTTTCCCGTCCAGCCGGAGGAAACGGCCATGTCAAACCTTACGGTTCGATCTCCGAACATCGACGTCGCGGCCATGGATATGCCGCTGCGGTGGCTGGGGGGCGACGCCTTCCGCACGCAGGTCTTCAACGCGCTGTCCCTGTCGTTCCCGATCGGCGAGCGGTATTTCATTGACGCGGTTCGCGCCGCCCTGCCGCTGATCGGGGATGCGGAATTGGCGGAGGATGTCCGCCGTTTCATCGGCCAGGAGGCCACCCACAGCCACCTGCATCGCGTCTTCAACGCCAGGCTCGCCGACCAGGGCTTGCGCAACCGGGTCGAGCCCGCCGCCGCCCGCCGCATCCGCGCCACCGAAGGCTTCAGGCTGACGAGCAAGCTGGCGGTCTCCGCCGCCTACGAACACTTCACCGCAGCCTTCGGCGATATCGTGTTGCGTCACTCGGATTGGCTGGATGGCGCATCCGCGCCGACGCGGGCCTTGTGGATGTGGCACGCGGTCGAGGAATGCGAGCACCGCTCCGTCATTTTCGACGTCTACCGGGCGGCGGGCGGCGGCTATTGGCGCCGGATCGGCTGGTTCCTCTACGTCACCCTGGTTTTCGCCCTGGACGTCGCGGTGCAGACGGTGGACGGCCTTTACCGCAGCGGCGACGCATTCAAAGCCGCGACCTGGCGCCAGGGCTTGCGCTTCCTGTTCGGCCGCAGCGGTGTGGCGGCGCGGACGATCCCGGCGTGGCTGGACTATTTCCGTCCCGGCTTTTCACCCAGGGATCGCGGCGACAAGGAAGCGCTCCGGCGCTGGCTGGAGGAAAACCGGGCATGGTTCGAACGGACGGCCTGACCGGTCGCCCGCACCCGTTCGGCGAGGCGGCGGCAGGATGGCGGCACGGTCACTTCCAGATCGGCTTCCCGCTCCCCGGCAGGCCGTATTCGCTCCAGCGCCGCGTGACCCGTTCGACGACCTCGTCGCTCATGCGGATCTTCTGTCCCCATTCGCGCTTGGTTTCCGGCGGCCACTTGTTGGTGGCGTCCATGCCCAGCTTGCCGCCCAGGCCGCTTTCGGGGCTGGCGAAGTCCAGGTAGTCGATGGGGGTGCCCTCGACGACGGTGATGTCGCGGGCGGGGTCCATGCGGGTGGAGACCGCCCACATGACGTCCTTCCAGTCCCGCGCGTCGATGTCGTCGTCCACCACGATCACCAGCTTGGTGTACATGAACTGCTTGAGGAACGACCACACGCCGAACATCACCCGCTTGGCGTGGCCGGGATAGGCCTTCTTGATGGAGACCACGGCGATGCGGTAGCTGCATCCCTCGGGCGGCAGCCAGAAATCGACGATCTCGGGGAATTGCTGGGTGAGCAGGGGGATGAACACCTCGTTCAGCGCCTCGCCCAGCACGCTGGGTTCGTCCGGCGGCCGCCCGGTGAAGGTGGAGAGATAAATCGGATCGCGGCGCATGGTGACGCAGGAGACCCGGAACACCGGGAAATCCTCGACCGAGTTGTAGTAGCCGGTGTGGTCGCCATAGGGGCCCTCGGGGCCGGTCTCGTCCAGCATGACGTGGCCTTCCAGCACGATCTCGGCCTCGGCGGGAACCTTGAGGGGAACCGTCTTGCACTCCACCAGCTCGACCTTGCGCCCGCGCAGCAGACCGGCGAACTGGTATTCCGACAAGGTCTCGGGCACGGGCGTGACGGCGGCGATGATGGTGCCGGGGTCGGCGCCGATCACCACGGCGGCCGGCATCGGCTCGCGCTTCTCCGCCGACCAGCGCTGGAAGTGCTGGGCGCCGCCGCGATGCTTCAGCCAGCGCATCAGCGTGGTGTTCCGTCCCGTCACCTGCATGCGGTAGATGCCGAGGTTGAAGGCGTCGCGCTTGTCGGAATCCGCCCCCTTGGCGCGCGGGCCCTGGGTCACCACCAGCGGCCAGGTGATCAGCGGCGCCGGCTCGCCCGGCCAGCAGCCTTGGATCGGCAGGGCCGACAGGTCCACCTCGTCGCCCTTCAGCACCACCTGCTGGCATGGCGCGCCACCCACGGTCTTGGGCTTCATCGCCATCACCGTCTTCAGCAAGGGCAGCATGTCGAGCGCCTCGCGCCAGCCGCCGGGCGGCTCGGGCTGCTTGAGGAAGGCCAGGGTCTCGCCCACCTCGCGCAATTGGCGGGGCTCGCGGTCCATGCCCCAGGCCACCCGCTCGACCGTCCCGAACAGGTTGACCAGCACCGGCATGCCGTAACGGCTGCCATCGGGGCGCACCACGTTCTCGAACAGTACCGCCGGCCCGCCCTCGGCCAGCAGGCGGGTCTGGATCTCGGTCATCTCCAGCGCCGGTGATACCGGCGCGGTCACGCGGACCAGGCGTCCGCTCTTTTCCAGGCGCGACATGAAGTCGCGAAGGGAGTCGTAAGGCATTGTCCCCTCCGAAACGCTCGCCCACAGGGAAGCCGCCCGGGCGGCCCGCGTCAAGGCCGGCGAATTCCCTATACATCCTTGGATGAGGGATGCCTTCCCTGTAAATTGTGCGCAACGCAACAGGTGCGAGGGGGCGATGACGGCCATCACCAAGGATGAACGCTATGGCATGTTGCTCGAACTGGGCATCGCCTTGTCGGCCGAGCGCAACCACAACCATCTCATGGAAAAGATACTGCGCGGCGCGCGGTCCGTCGCCAACGCCGACGGCGGCACCTTGTACCTGATGACCGAAGCCCGCGACGCGCTGCGTTTCGAAATCATGCTGAACGAGTCCCTCGGCGTCGCCGTGGGCGGCGACACCGGCCAGGACGTGCCGTACCCGCCCCTGCCTCTTTACGACGACAACGGCAAGCCCAATCACAGGAACGTGGCGACCCACTGCGCGCTCAGCGGGGATATCGTCAACATCGCCGACGTCCGGACGGTTGCCGATTTCGATTTTTCCGGAACCCGGGCGTTCGACGCGCGCACCGGTTACCGTTCGCAATCCTTCCTGGCGGTGCCGCTCAGAAACCGCCAGGGCCAGGTGGTCGGCGTGCTTCAACTGATCAATGCCCGGGCTGGGGATGGCCGGATCGTTCCTTTCGATGCCGGGGTCGCGCCGCTGCTGACCACCCTGGCCAGCCATGCGGCGGTCGCGCTGGAGAACGCCGGCCTGCTCCAGGCCCAGAAGGACTTGTTCAGGTCCCTGATCCACCTCATCGCCGTCGCCATCGACGCCAAGAGCCCCTATACCGGCGGGCATTGCGAACGCGTGCCGGAACTGACGCTGGCGCTGGCCCGTGCCGCGTGCACCGCCAACGAAGGGCCGTTCAAGGATTTTTCGTTGGATGAGGAGGAATGGGAGGACCTCTCCATCGCCGCCGATCTTCACGATTGCGGCAAGATCACCACGCCCGAGTTCGTGATCGACAAGGCCACCAAGCTGGAAACGGTCCACAACCGCATCCACGAGATTCGCACGCGCTTCGAGGTGCTGAAGCGCGACGCCCGGATCGAGTATCTGGAAGCCATCCCCAGGGGGGACGAGGACGACGCCGTCCTGAAGGAACGCTACGAGCGCCGGCTGATCGAACTCGACGACGACTTCGCCTTCATCGCCGAGTGCAATTTGGGCAGCGAATTCATGGCTCCCAGCCGGATCGAGCGGCTGAAGCGCATCGCCTCCACGACGTGGGTGCGCACCATCGATGACCGGCTGGGCTTGAGCGCCAACGAACTCCGCCGCTGCTCCGCAGCCGCGGCGCCGCTGCCGGTGGTCGAGAACCTCCTGGCCGACCAGCCGTGGCACATCATCCCTCACGACGCCCCCATCGATCCCCGGAAATACCTGGCCGAGGGCATTACGCAGATGCCCATGCCACACAAGTACAATCGCGGGGAAATCTACAACCTCTGCGTGGGGCGGGGCACATTGACCGAAGAGGATCGGCTGGTGGTGAACGAACACATCATCCAGACCATCCTGATGCTGCGGGCGCTGCCTTTCCCCAAGACGAAGAAAAGGATCGTGGAATGGGCGGGCGGCCATCACGAGCGGGTGGACGGGGCTGGTTATCCGCGCGGGTTGACGCGCGACGCCATGAGCGTTCCGGCGCGCATCATCGCCATTGCCGACATCTTCGAGGCGCTGACCGCTGCCGACCGTCCCTACAAGAAGCCGAAAAATCTTTCCGAAGCGATGGCCATCATGTCCGCAATGGCCGGCCAAGGCCACATCGACCCCGATCTTTTCCGGCTCTTCCTCGATTCGAGGATATGGAGCCAATACGCGGACAAATACCTGAGGCCCGAGCAGATCACCCCGGTGGACGTGCAAGGGCTGCGCGGCTAGTGACCTGCCTATCCCAGAAATTCATCCCATGAATTTCTGGGATAGGCAGGTCACTAATTTATTGAATTGATTTTGTCGGGACCGGACCACTAGCGTTCCGCCCTGCGCACGCCGTGGAGTGCCCGGATCGCCAGGGCGAACAGCGCCAGAGCGCCCACCTGGTGGGCGGCGGCCAAAGGGATCGGCACCCGATTGAGAAGGGTGGCCACGCCCAGGCTGGCCTGGACCCAGCTCCAGCCGGCGGCGATGGCCATAGCGCGGCGGGGGATCCCGGGCCAGCGCCGGCTCCACAGCCACAGCCCCGACAGGGTCAGGACGACCGACGCCGCCAGCAGCCGGTGGACGAACTGCACCGGGCCAGGATCGCGAAGAATGTCGCGCCCCTCGGGCGGAAGCCAGTGTCCGTCCATCAGCGGAAAGGTCTCGTACACCAATCCCGCCTTCAGGCCCGCCACGAAGGCGCCCCAGGTCGCCGTGACCAGCACGAGGACCAGCAGCGCCGCCAGCGCCCGCCGTGCCTTGCGCGGGATGCGCGGGGACGGGGCCGCTCCCGCGGCCTCGTCCAGCGCCGTCCACAGCAGGGCGCCGAATATCAGGAAGCCCATGACCAGATGGGCCCCCAGCCGGAAGTGGCTGACCTCCGGCCGGTCCACCAGCCCGCTCGCCACCATCAGCCAACCCATCACGCCTTGCAGGCCGCCGAGCGCGACGATCCCCAGCAGACGCCCCGCCAGCCGCCCTTCGATCCAGCCTCGAACGGCAAATCCCGCCAGCGGGACGACGACGGCCACCCCGACCAGCCGGCCCCACAGGCGATGGACGTACTCCAGCCAGAAGATGCGCCGAAAGCCCGCCATATCGAGATCGGGATTGACCAGACGGTATTGCGGGCTGGCCTGATACTTGAGGAACGCACTATGCCATTCGGCCGAGGTCAGGGGCGGAAGAAACGTTCCCGGATTCCATTCGACCATGGACAGGCCCGATCCCGTCAGCCGCGTCAGTCCGCCCAGCAGCACCATCAGGGCCGCCATTGCCACGCAAATGAAGAGCCAAAGGCGGACGAGCCGGCGGCTGCCGTCGTCGTAGGGCGGTGCGGCGATTCTACAAGCCCCGTTCCATCCCGGTTTCATCGGAATCATGGTGCCGTCTTTTTGTTGTGGAAAATAGCCGACTGTTCCAGTTATCTATGAAACCTCGGCGCCGCCCGCCAGGGCGTGTTCCCCCTTCGGCACTTCCGGAATAAGCCCATGAGCTTGGATAGGAACGACCCGACCTTCGGCTTCGGCATCGCCTTCGCCGACCTATATCGGCGCGAGGGTCTGGCGCGCATCGATGCCGCCTTCCTTGCCGAGGTCGCGCACGCGGCCCCCGATCTGGCCCCGCGGCTGGATGCGGCGCGCGCCGATCCCGGGGGCGTGCCGGCCAAGGACGAGTCCGCGTTGATCCTGGCGCTTGCTCCGCACCTCGATGACTTCCTGGCGGCGCTGTTCGGCATCCGCGCCGCCGCGGCCGATTTGCGCGGCCAGCATGCCGGGCTTGTGCCCCTGTTCGAGGCCAAGCGGCTGTTCGTGCAGCGCCGTGCCCTCAAGGAGGTGCCCGAGGACGAGGCGGCCGCCCAAGACGGCCCGGCGCTGGAGGCCGAGCTTGGCCGGCGGATCGAAGGGCCTGTGACGGAGCTGGCCTTCGCCAGGGCGGTCCTCGGCTGGATGGACGACGAGCCGCGCCACGCGGACGACCTGCGGCTGGCCGCCCGGTGGGCGGCGTGGCGGGCCTGGCGGTCGCGCTCCGCGCCCCATCCCCAGGGCGTGCTGTTCCGGCAGCCCGAACGGCACGACCCCCTGGCGCGCGTCGCCGCCCAAACGGTGGCGGGGCCGGGAGGGGTGGCGGCACTGGCCTTCCCGCCGGAGCGGCTGTGGCGCCGCGACGGGTTCGGCCTCACCGATCCCGGCACCGACCTCGCCGGCGCCCTCGACCAGACCAACTACTGCATTCTCTGCCATCACCAGGGCAAGGATAGCTGCTCCAAGGGCATGCCCGACCGCAAGGCCGGCGGCCTCGTCACCAACGCCGTCGGCATGTTGCTGGAGGGTTGCCCGCTGGAGGAGAAGATCTCGGAGATGCACGAGGTCAAAGGCAAGGGATTGCCCCTGGCCGCCCTGGCGGTGGCGACGGTGGACAATCCCATGCTGGCCGGCACCGGCCACCGCATCTGCAACGACTGCATGAGCGCCTGCATCTACCAGGTAATGAACCGCGATCCCGTGGAGATTCCCCAGGCGGAAACGCGCACCCTCAAGGACGTGCTCGAATTGCCGTGGGGGTTCGAGATCTATTCCCTGCTCACCCGCTGGAACCCGTTGAACATCCGCCGGCCGCTGCCGCGCGATGCGTCGGGGCGCAAGGTGCTGGTGGTCGGTCTCGGCCCGGCGGGGTTCACTCTCGCCCATCACCTGATGCAGGACGGCCACGCCGTGGCGGCGGTCGATGGGCTCAAGATCGAGCCGCTGCCGCCCGAGCTGTCGGGCGTGGACACGCTGGGCAACCGCGTGCCGTTCCGCCCGATCCGGGACGTGCGCAGCCTGTGGGAGGATCTTGGCGACCGCGTCATGGCCGGCTTCGGCGGTGTCGCCGAATACGGCATCACCGTGCGCTGGGACAAGAACTTCCTCAAGGTCATCCGGCTGCTGCTGGAGCGGCGGGAGGATTTCGCCATGTTCGGCGGCGTGCGGTTCGGCGGCACGCTGACCTTCGAATCGGCCTTCGCGCTGGGCTTCGACCACGTCGCCCTGGCTGCCGGGGCCGGCAAGCCGACGGTGCTGGACATGCCCAACGGCCTGGCACGGGGCGTGCGGCAGGCGTCCGACTTCCTGATGGCGCTGCAACTCACCGGGGCCGCACGCAAGGACACGGTGGCCAATCTGCAAATACGGCTGCCGGTGGTGGTGATCGGCGGCGGGCTGACGGCCATCGACACCTGCACCGAGGCGCTGGCCTATTACCCGGTCCAGGTGGAGAAATTCCTGGCCCGCTACGAGGTGCTGGCGGCGGAGAAGGGCGAGGCGGTGGTGCGGGCGTCCTGGTCCGAGGAAGACGCGATCGTCGCCGAGGAATTCCTTGTCCACGCCCGTGCGTTGCGGGCCGAACGGCAAGCGGCCGAGGCGGAAGGGCGCCCGGCGCGGATCGGCGAATTGCTGCGCGCCTGGGGCGGGGCCACCGTCGCCTATCGCCGCGGACTTACCGACAGCCCCGCCTACCGCAACCACGAGGAGGTGAGCAAGGCCTTGGAGGAAGGCATTCTGTTCGCCGAGCGCCTCACTCCCATCGCCGTCGAGGTGGACCGCTTCGGCGCCGCCGCCGGTCTGCGCGTCAAGGGCGCGGAAGGGGCGGAACGGCTGCTGCCCGCCCGCGCCATCCTGGTGGCGGCGGGCACCGTGCCCAACACCACGCTCGCCCGCGAGCGGGGCGGCGTCACCCTGGACGGCAAGTTCTTCCAGGCTATCGACGAGGACGGCAATCCCGTCACGCCCGAGCGGGTGGCCAAGCCGCCCGTGCCCCGGGTGCTGATGCACGTGGACGGGATGGGCAACGCCGTCAGTTTCTTCGGTGACCTGCATCCCAGCTATGCGGGCAACGTGGTGTCGGCCATGGCCTCGGCCAAGCAGGGCCATCCCGTGGTGACGCGGGCGCTGATGGCGCGCGAAGCCTCGCCGGTGGCGGCGTCCGACCTCTTCCGGGCGCTCGACGACGGCCTGCGGGCGCGCGTGCATGCCGTCAACCGCCTGACCCCCACCATCGTCGAAGTGGTGGTGCGCGCCCCCTTCGCCGCGCGGGCGTTCCGGCCCGGCCAGTTCTATCGCCTGCAAAATTACGAGACCCTGGCGCGGCGGGTCGAGGGCACGACCCTCGCCATGGAGGGCGTGGCCCTGACCGGGGCCTGGACCGATCCGGATAGGGGGCTGGTCGGCCTGATCGTGCTGGAAATGGGCGGCTCGTCCGATCTGGTCGCGCGGTTGGCGCCGGGCGAGCCGGTGGTCCTGATGGGACCGACCGGCACGGCCACCGACATTCCCGAAGGGGAGACGGTTCTGCTGGCGGGCGGCGGGCTGGGCAACGCGGTGCTGTTCTCCATCGGCGCCGCCTTGCGCGCCGCGGGCTCGACCGTGCTGTATTTCGCCGGCTACCGCGAGGCGCGCGACCGCTTCAAGGTGGCCGACATCGAAGCGGCGGCCGACGTGGTGGTGTGGTGTGTGGACCGGGGCGAGCCGTTCTCCCCCGGCCGCCCGCAGGACCGCTCCTTCGCCGGCAACATCGTCGCCGCCATGGCGGCTTATGGAGAGGGGCGGCTGGGAGCGGCGGCGATTCCGCTGGAGAGCGTGGACCGGATCGTCGCCATCGGCTCGGACCGGATGATGGCGGCGGTGGCCAGGGCCCGCCACGACAGCCTGGTCCGCTGGCTGAAGCCGGGCCATGTGGGCATCGGCTCCATCAACTCGCCGATGCAGTGCATGATGAAGGAAATCTGCGCCCAGTGCCTCCAGCGCCACCGCGATCCCGTCACCGGCAAGGAAAGCGTGGTCTTCACCTGCGCCAACCAGGACCAGAACCTGGACGAGGTCGATTTCCAGTGCCTGGGCGAGCGGCTGTCCCAGAACGGCACCTGGGAGAAGCTCACGCGGCTGTGGGTGGAGCGGTGCCTGGAGAAAACCCTCCCCCGCGTCGCGGGAGAGGGTGCCGCGCGTGAGCGAGGCGGGTGAGGGACCGCCGCCTCAATCCGCCTTGATCAGGGTGCCGACGCCGTGCGGGGTGAACAATTCCAGCAGCACGGCGTGGGGAACGCGGCCGTCCAGGATGACGGCGGCGTCGACTCCCTCCTCGACGGCGTCGAGGCAGGTTTCCACCTTGGGGATCATGCCGCCCGAGATGGTGCCGTCGGCGAGGCAGGCGCGCACCTGGCTCACGGTCATCTCGGGGATCAAATTGCCGGCCTTGTCCAGCACGCCCGGCACGTCGGTCAGCATCAGCAGGCGGCGCGCTTCGCAGGCCGCGGCGATGGCGCCGGCGGCGGTATCGGCGTTGATGTTGTAGGTTTCGCCCGCCGGGCCCATGCCGACCGGGGCGACCACCGGGATGATGTCGGATTCGCGGAAGAAATCGAGCACGTGCGGGGTGATCTCGGCCGGTTCGCCGACGAAGCCGAGATCGACGATCTGCTCGATGTTGCTGCCGGGGTCCCTGCGGGTCCGCCGCAGCTTGCGGGCGCGGATCAGGTGGCCGTCCTTGCCCGATAGGCCGACCGCGAAGCCGCCGGCCTCGTTGATGGCCGAGACGATGCGCTTGTTGATCGAGCCCGACAGGATCATCTCGACCACCTCGACGGTGGCCTCGTCGGTGTAGCGCAGGCCGTCCACGCGCTCGGTGACGATGTCCAGGCGCTTCAGCATCTTGTCGATCTGCGGGCCGCCGCCATGCACGACGATGGGATGGATGCCCACCTGCTTCAGCAGCACGATGTCGCGGGCGAACAGCCGCGACAGATCGGCCTTCTCCATGGCGTTGCCGCCGTACTTGACCACCAGGGTTTCGTCCGCGAACTGGCGCATGAACGGCAGCGCCTCGGACAGCACGTTGGCGCGCTCCAGCCACGCGTCGCGGTCGGGCATCGGGGTGGGGGTGTCGCTCATGGTGCGGACTCCGGGTTGGCCAACTGAACCAGTTCGGTGCGGAGGTCGGGAATGCCGGCTCCCTTTTCCGCACTGGTGACGATGATGGTGGGGTGGGCGGCGACGCGCTTGGCGATCTCCTCGGCCGTGCGCGCACGCACGGCGTCAAGTTCCAGCGGCTTGAGCTTGTCCGCCTTGGTCAGCACGACCTGATAGACCACCGCCGCCTGATCCAGAAGCGTCATCATCTCGCGGTCGCGGTCCTTGACGCCGTGGCGCGAATCGACCAGCAGGATGACCCGCCTCAGCACCGGGCGGCCCCTGAGGAAGCCCGTCATCAGACGCGTCCAGCGGTCCACCTTGTCCTTGGGAGCCTGGGCATAGCCGTAGCCGGGCATGTCCACCAGCACCAGGCGTCCCGAGACGTCGAAGAAATTGAGTTCCTGGGTGCGGCCGGGGGTATTGGACGTGCGCGCCACCCCGGACCGGCCGCACAACGCGTTGATCAGCGACGACTTGCCGACATTGGACCGGCCGGCGAAGGCCACTTCCGGCAGGCCGAACGGCGGCAGCGCGTCGAGCCGCTCGACTCCGCGCAAGAACGTCACCTCGCGGGCGAACAGCAGCCGGCCGGCCTCGTCGAGACCGGCCGCGCCGTCGGTGGATGTGGCCGGGGAGGTCAGGTCTTCACCCCCGCGCGCTTCATGATTACCCATTGCTGGAGGATCGACAGGGTGTTGCTCCATGCCCAGTAGATCACCAGCCCCGCGGCGAACCGGCCCAGCAGGAAGGTGAAGACGATCGGCAGAAACTGGAACATCTTGGCCTGCACGGGATCGGCCGGCTGCGGATTGAGCTTCTGTTGCAGCCACATGGTCACGCCCATGATCAACGGCCAGATGCCGAGGTGCAGGAAGGCGGGGGGGGTGAACGGCAGAAGGCCGAACAGATTGAACACCGTCGTCGGATCGGGTGCCGAAAGGTCGTGGATCCAGCCGATGAATGGCGCGTGGCGCATTTCGATGGTGACGAACAGCACCTTGTAGAGCGCGAAGAACACCGGGATCTGGATCACCATCGGCAGGCAGCCCGAGGCGGGATTGACCTTCTCCTGCTTGTAGAGGGCCATCATCTCCTGCTGCATGCGCATCTTGTCGTCCGCGAAGCGTTCCTGCAGGCGCTGGATTTCCGGCTGGAGCTTTTTCATCTTGCTCATCGCCAGATACGATTTGTTGGCCAGCGGGAACATGGCGAGCTTGATCAGCACCGTCATGGCGAGAATCGCCAGCCCCATGTTGCCCAGGGCCTGATGCAGCGCGCGCAGCAGGTAGAAGAACGGCTTGGTCAGGAACCAGAACCAGCCGAAATCGATGGCGAGATCGAATTTGGCGATGCCGTATTTCGCGGCATAGCCGTCCAGCAGGTTGAGAATCTTGGCGCCCGCGAACATGCGGTATTGGGTTTCGGCCGAACCGCCCGGCGGCACCGCGGTGGGCGTGGTCGCGGTCATATCGACCTGGTAGTGGTCGGTGCCGGTCGTGGTCTGATCGGTGAAGCGGCCGACGGCCTGGGCGTTCTGGTCCGGGATCAGCGCGGTCAGCCAGTACTTGTCGGTGAACCCGATCCAGCCGCCGGTGGTGTTTTCGCTGATCGCCCGTTCCTTGCGCAGCGTGGTGTATTTAACGTCCTTCAGCGTGCCGTCCAGCACCCCGAGGGGGCCTTCATGCAGGATGTACGTGCCCGCCGTCTGCGGCGTGCCGACGCGGGCGATGAAGGCGTAGGGGTAGAGGTCGACCGGCTTGGTGCCGTAATTCTCAACCCGTTGCGAGACGGTGAACATGAATTTGTCGTCCACCGCGTAGGTGCGCACGAAGCGCAAGCCCGCGCCGTTGTCCCAGGTCAGCGCCACCGGCGTTTCGGTGGTCAGCGTCGCGTCGGGGTGGACGGGCGACCAGATGGCGTCGGGCCCGGGCGTCTTTATGCCCGGCTCGCTCGCGACCCATCCGAACTCCGCGTAATAGGGTTCGGGCGAGCCCGGCGGCGACAAGAGGGTGATGTGCGGAGAGTCGGGATTGGGCTCCTCGTGGTAGCCCATCAGGGTGAGGTCGTCGATGCGGGCCCCGGTCAACGCGATAGAACCGCTCAGGCTCGGCGTGCGGATGGGGATGCGCCGGCTCTGGTCCAGCGCCTCGGCGCGGGTCTCGGGAGAAGCGGCCGAGGCGGCGGCCGGCGCCGGGGGCTGGCCTGGAACGGCCGTCGGGGTCGTGGGCGCGCCGGGGGTCTCGGTCGTCTGCTGCGACACGGGGCGATGGCCGGGCAGCCTGGGATAAAGCCATTGGAACCCGAACAGGATCAGGGCCGAGATGGCGATGGCGATTATCAGATTGCGCTGTTCGTTCATGACATCCTATCCGAGTGCCGGCCGGGCGCCGTATCGCCGCCCTTTTTCCTTGGCCCGGGATCGGGGACGGGGTCGTACCCGCCCTCGTTCCAGGGATGGCAGCGAAGAATTCGGCGTGCCGCCAGCCAGACGCCCTTGCCCGCCCCGTGCTTGGCGATCGCTTCCATGGCATAGGCCGAACAGGTCGGATGGAAGCGGCAGCTTGCCGGCAGGACCGGCGAGAGCAGCAATTGGTAGCCGCGGACGAGGCCGCGGAGAAGCGTGCCGGCCGGAGTCATTCGCTCTCCGTTTCCTTTCGCACGCCGACGGTGAGGCCATCGCCTTCCTGCCGCAGCGCGCGGACACGTTTTAACGCCGTCCGCAAATCCTGCAAGAGAAGAGAATATGGCCGGGTCAGCGTTTCGCGCCGGCCGATCACCACGTAGTCGAGTCCGGGAACCGCCGAGGCGGGAAAAACCTCGGCCACCGCAGCCCTCAGCCGCCGCCGGGCGCGATTGCGCTCCACGGCGTTGCCGACCTTGCGTGAGGTGGTGAAACCGACCCTGAGGGTCGGCGGGCCATCGGCGGCCTGGTTGGCCGCCGCGGCTTGCAGGATCAACCCCGGCGCCGCCCATTTGCGCCGCGCCGCGGCGACGCGCAGGAAATCCGACCGCTTCAGCAGGCGCGTCGGATGACCGGGCATTCCTGTTGCCGGAAAACGCCGCTCAGGCGGACAGACGCTTGCGGCCCCGGGCGCGGCGGTTGGCGATGACCTTGCGTCCGCCAACGGTGGCCATGCGGGCGCGGAAGCCGTGGCGGCGGGCGCGGACGAGCTTGCTCGGCTGGTAGGTGCGCTTCACGGGGATAGACTCCGGTTTGAACTGGGCGTGAAAATCGGAAGGAAGGGCTTATAAGCCAGGGCGGCAGGGGAGTCAACCGCGGCGGCTCGTGGTATGTTCGGCCGATGACCGCCACGATCGAGACCGATGTCTGCGTTTTGGGTTCCGGGCCCGTGGCCGCGGCGCTTGCGTCGGGAGCCGCGCAATTGGGCATGCGGACGATGCTGGTGCCCACGCCCGGAGGATTCCGGCCGCAGCGGCCCGTGGTCCTGAAGGCCCTGGCGGAAGCCGGACGGGTCGCGGCGGCTGTCCGCTCGGCGCCTGGGTTCGGCATTGTTGCCGGCGCGGCCGCCGCCGATTGGGCGGCCGTCAGGCGTCATGCCGAGGAAGCGGCGTCGGGCGGGGAGCCGGACGAAAGCCGCGAACGCTTGACCGCGCTGGGCGTGACCGTCGGCGAGGCCCCGGGACGGTTCATCGGCCCCAGGCACCTCGCCGTTGCCGGCCAGAGCGTCCGCGCGCGCCGCTTCTTCATCGTTCCCGGCCCGGCCGCGATGCCGGCCGAGGATGCGCTGCTCTCCCTGCCGGAATTGCCCGAGCGGCTGACGGTGGCGGGCGGCGGGCCGACCGCATTCGTCCTGGCGCAGGTGCTGGCGCGGCTGGGCTGTGCCGTGGCCTTGCGGCCGGCGGGGCCGCCGCTGGAGGGATTCGATCGTGAACTGGCCGCGCTGCTGATGCGCAAGCTGGCGGTGGACGGGGTGGGGCTCGACGACGGGCCGGGCGTGCGGATCACGGCCGAGGAGGTGTTGCCGGCCGTGGCCGACCTTGGCCTTTCCGAGGCCGGAATCGCCTGGGACGCGCGCATCGGCATCCAGGCCGACGGCAGCGGACGCACCGGCAATCCGCGTGTGTGGGCGGCACCTCGGGGCGCCAATCATCCCTCCGCCACGGCCGCCGGCCTGTTGGCCGGGGCGGTGCTGCGTCTGCCGGCGCGGCTGTCGCCGCCGGTGCGGGTGGCCTTCACCGATCCGGAACTGGTGCAGGTGGGGTTGGACGAAGAGTCCGCGCGGGCGCTGGGCGTGGCCTTCCGCCTGCTGCGATGGCCGCTGGGCACTATCGAGCAGGCGCGGGCGGAACGCCGGCCGGACGGGGTGGTGAAGGTCGTCATCGATCGCCGCGGCCGGGTCCTGGGGGTGGGGATTCTGGCCCCCCGCGCCGCGGACATGGCGGTTCCCTGGATCATGGCGGTGCGGAAGCGCCTGCCCGCGGCGGAGGTTGCGGCCGCCGCGCCCGCGTCGCCGACCTTCGCCGACGCGGGAAGGCTCGCCGCCGCCAGCGCCGTCCTGCCGCTGCTGCTGGGCGGGCGGGCGCAGAGGTGGGCGCGGCTGATGATGACGTTCGCCTGACGGCGGACGCGGCAAGACCCTGTTTCCGTTCCGGCGCCTGTTCCCGGTGGCGCGCAGGCCGGGCTGATCAGTCGAGCTGCAATGCCATCGCCTTGAGGTAGGCGCTCTCCGGCAGATGGGGGTGGATGGGGTGGTCGGGACCGGCGCCGGCGGTCCTCAGGATACGGCCCGAGCGGCCGGCGAGAGCCAGGCCGTGCGCCACCTCCTCGGCGAACAATTCGGCCGGCATGTGATGCGAGCACGAGGCGACGAACAGGAAGCCGCCGGGCTCGACCAGCGCCGCCGCGAGGCGGGTCATCTTCCGGTAGCCCTTGGCTCCGGCGGCGACGTCCTTCTTCGTCTTGACGAAGGCCGGGGGATCGGCGACGACCACCCCGAATCTCTCCCCGGCCGCCGCCAGACGGGCCATTTCCGCGAAAGCCTCGGCGCGGATGGTCTGCACCCGGACCCCGTTGAGGGCGGCCGAGCGTTCGGCCAGCGCTAGGGAGTCCGCCGACCGGTCCACGGCGACGACCTCGGCGGCCCCGGCCATCGCCGCCTGGATGGCGAAGCCCCCGGCGTAGGTGTAGAGGTCGATCATGCGCCGGCCCTTGGCCAGACGCGCCATGAAGGCGCGGTTGTCGCGCTGGTCGTAGAACCAGCCGGTCTTCTGGCCTTGGGCGATGTCGGCGAGAAAACGGGCGCCGTTTTCCACCAGTTCCACCGGGCCGGCGGCATCGCCCCTGACCACGCGATGGTATTCGTCCAATCCCTCCAGCCGCCGCACCGGGCTGTCGTTGCGCAGTACCACGGCGGCCGGAGCCAGGACCGCGTCCAGTGCGGCCAGAAACGGCTCGGTCAGGCGCTCCATGCCCGCGGTGTTGACCTGGACGCTGACGACGTCGCCGTAACGGTCGACGATCAGGCCGGGCAAGCCGTCGGCTTCGGAGTGGATCAGGCGGTAGTACGGCTCGCCGAACAGGGCGCCGCGCAGGGCCAGCGCATGCGACAGGCGGCCGGCCAGGAACGCCTCGTCCACCGTGCAGGCGGGGTCCCGGGACAGCATGCGGGCCGCGATCAGCGAATGGGGATTGAAGGTCGCCACCCCCAATCCTTCGCCGCCCGCATCCGCCAGCGCGACCAGGCTGCCGGCGGGCAGCGCCTTGGCCTCGGGGGTCATGTCGATTTCGTTGGAGAAGACCCAGGGATGGCCGGCGCGCAGGCGGCGCGCGCGTCCCTTGAGCAGGCGGACCACGGGAGGGCCCGCGGAGATGGTGGGGGTGGTTCCGGTCATGGCGGGGCAATGTAGAGCAGGCCGCCTGCCCCGGCAATCGCCTCGGCCCGCCCGCTCCTGGACCTTTGTCTCGTCGGCCTGCCACGTCCGTGCAGCCGACATGCGAAGGAGCGCAATCCCATCCGAGGTAGGACTATGCGCTGAAAACACATAAATTTTCCCAATTTTGATATGGATCAATGGCCCTGCCTTTACCAACCGGCATAGTGCGCGACACTCGGTACAGGCACCCGGCCGCCGCGACTCGGGGGTAATGATGTCGCGGTTTTCTTTGGCCAAAGTTCCGAGCAAGACCCTATTTCGGTCTATCAAGGAGTTCGGCATGAGCACCAACACCGACGCCGCGTATTGCGAAGACGTGGTGAAGAAGTTCGTCCTTGCGGCGACATTCTGGGGCGTCGTGGGCTTTCTAGTGGGCGACTACATTGCGTGGGAGCTCGCCTTCCCAGCCCTCAACCTCGACCTCGAGTGGACGACCTTCGGGCGCTTGCGCCCCGTCCACACCTCCGCCGTGATTTTCGCTTTCGGCGGCAACGTGCTGATGGCCACTTCCTTCTACGTCGTCCAGCGTACCAGCCGGGCGTCGCTGTTCGGGGGAAGCGGATTCGGCAATTTCATTTTCTGGGGGTACAACCTTTTCATCGTTCTGGCCGCGCTGTCCTACGTCCTCGGCTACAGCCAGGGGCAGGAATACGCGGAGCCGGAATGGGCGCTGGACATCTACCTGACGGTGATCTGGGTCGCCTACCTGATCGCCTTCGCCGGCACGCTCATGAAGCGCCGCGAGCCGCACATCTATGTGGCCAACTGGTTCTTCCTGGCGATGATCCTGACCATCGCCATGCTGCACCTGGGCAACAACCTGGCCATCCCGGTGTCGGCGACCACGCTCAAGAGCTACAACATCTTCTCGGGCGTGCAGAACGCCATGGTGCAGTGGTGGTACGGCCATAACGCGGTGGGCTTCTTCCTGACCGCCGGCTTCCTCGGCATCATGTACTATTTCGTGCCCAAGCGCGCCGAGCGTCCGGTCTATTCGTACCGGCTGTCGATCGTGCATTTCTGGGCGCTGATCTTCCTCTACATCTGGGCCGGCCCGCACCACCTGCACTACACGGCCCTGCCGGATTGGGCGCAGACGCTGGGCATGACCTTCTCGATCATGCTGTGGATGCCGTCCTGGGGCGGCATGATCAACGGCCTGATGACCCTGTCGGGGGCCTGGGACAAGCTCCGCACCGACCCGGTGATGCGCTTCCTGGTGACCTCGGTGGCCTTCTACGGCATGTCGACCTTCGAAGGCCCGATGATGTCGATCAAGGCGGTCAACTCGCTGTCCCACTACACCGACTGGACCATCGGCCACGTGCATTCCGGTGCGCTGGGCTGGGTGGCCTTCGTGTCGTTCGGCGCCCTCTATTATCTGGTGCCGAAGCTGTGGGGCCGCCGCGAGCTTTACTCGCTGAAGCTGGTGGGCGTGCATTTCTGGATCGCCACCATCGGCATCCTTCTCTACATCACCGCCATGTGGATCTCCGGCATCATGCAGGGCCTGATGTGGCGCGCTTACGACAACCTGGGCTTCCTCCAGTACTCGTTCATCGAGACCGTCGAAGCGATGCATCCCTACTACGTGATCCGTGCGACCGGCGGCGTTCTCTTCGTCATCGGTGGTCTCGTGATGGCCTACAACTTCTTCAAGACCATCCGGGGCGACGTCGCCGACGAGGAGGTCCTTGCTCCCGCCACCAGTGGCGCCCGCTGAGGAGGACGACACATGTTCCAACACCACAAGGTTCTCGAAACCAACGTCTTCCTCCTCGCCGTCGGCATCCTTCTCATGGTGATCGTCGGCGGTCTGGTGGAAATCGTCCCCCTGTTCTCGATCGAATCCACGATCGAGAAGGTGGACGGGGTGCGTCCCTACAGCCCGCTGGAGCTGGAGGGCCGCAACATCTACATCCGCGAGGGCTGCTATCTGTGCCACAGCCAGATGATCCGTCCGTTCAAGGACGAGGTCGAACGCTACGGCCATTACAGCCTGGCGGCCGAATCCAAGTACGACCACCCGTTCCAGTGGGGGTCGAAGCGCACCGGTCCGGACCTCGCCCGCATCGGCGGCAAGTACACCAACGACTGGCACGTCCGTCACCTCATCAATCCGCGCGACGTCGTTCCCGAGTCCGTCATGCCGGGCTACCCGCATCTCAAGCGGCCGCTCAGGTATGACGACATCGCCGACCACCTGAAGACCTTGCGTTTGGTCGGCGTTCCCTACACCGACGAGGACATCAAGAACGCCAAGGCCGACCTCGAGGAGCAGGTTCGCTCCGATTCGTCGGACGCGGCGATCGCCAAGCGCTATCCCAAGGCCCGCATGGGCGCCGCGGACGGCAATCCGAAGACGATCACGGAGCTCGATGCCCTGGTGGCCTATCTCCAGGTACTCGGCACCATGGTCGATTTCACCGCCGTCGACCCTGCGTCGATCCGCAGGTAAAGGGGGAGCGGTGAATCCTGTCATCGACTTCGTCGAGCATGTTCTCCGCCCCCTGTGGGGATTGTGGGTGATGATCCTGTTCCTGGGGATCGTCTTCTGGGCGTACCGGCCCAAGAACAAGAGCCGGTTCGACTCCTATGGAGACATTCCCTTCAGGGATGACGACGACAAGGAGCGCTGATTATGGCTTCCATTGAAAAGGATGCCGTGTCCGGTCAGATGACGACCGGCCACGAGTGGGACGGCATCAAGGAGCTCAACACTCCTCTGCCGAAATGGTGGGTCTACGTGTTCTGGGTGACGGTCATTTGGGCCATCGGCTACTGGGTGGTTTACCCGGCTTGGCCGACGATCGACGGCTACACCCATGGCAGCCTCAACTGGTCGGCCCGGGGCCAGTTGGAGGAGGAACTTGCGCAGCAGAAGGCCGAACGGTCCAAGTGGCTTGCCAAGATCGACGCGGCGTCGGTCGAGGAGATCGCCAAGGACCAGACTCTGCTGA
>JAJZVW010000052.1 GCA_021847015.1 Pseudomonadota bacterium
CCAAAGCAATAACATCACGCATTCTTGGCAAGATGCTCAAGCTTCGAACGGTCCATATCTACGGACCGACGCCGCCTGCGCATCCCTTCCTTATCCGTCTTCACTTGTCAAAGAACCGGAACCCGAAGGTCCCAACAGCCACCCGGACACCGCCGGATCGCCGCCCCGTCATCGCGGGGAGGCCGGCTTATACCCACGCCCGGCACCCCCAGTCAACCCCATTTTTCCGTAACCCGAAAACTGGGGGGGAAAAACCCCCGGAGGACGGCTGACGCCATACGCCGGGAGGAGATTCCTAGTCCTTCGCCGGGGGCGCCGTCAAGGGTTTCGTGACGTTCCGGTTACGGAGCGTCCCCCCCGAATGGGGTGGGATCGCACGCCTGACGGTGCAGCTTGAGGGTCTTGCACATGCCGCCGGCGGCGTCCTGGCTGTCGAACGGCCCGGCCACCACACGCCAACGGACACGCTTGCCCTTGAGCGCGACCTTGGTCACCACGGCCTGCTTGGCGCCCAACTCCTCCGGGAATCTGGCCTTGATCCCCTCCCAGGCCTTGCGGCCGGCCCGTTCGTCGCCGGCCCAGGCCAGCCCCACGCCCCAGCTCCCCGGCGCGGGCGCCGATTGAACGGCGGTGCCGGCGGCGGCGGCGGCCGGTGCGAGCGCAGTCGGCGCGCCCGCATCGGGCGGGGCGGCGTAACGCAGGCCGCTGGCGGTGGCGCCCGCTGGAGCCGCGCCGCCCATGGCGCGGTCCATCGCCGTCTTTTCGCGGGCCTCCTCCTCCGTCGAGATCAGCCCCTGGCCGCGAAAGCGTTCGAGCCGCCCGACGAGCTTCGCCTCCGCGATCACGTCCTTTGGCGGCAGGGGCGGCACCGCGGTGGCTTCCGGCTTGGCCGGCAGCAGGCCGTCGAGAATGACCGTGCGTTCGGCGCTCGCCTCGCCCGGCGACATTTCCCGATGCTCGACGTCCGCCGTCAGAGCGCGCAGGCGGTCGACCACTTCCGCATCGGGGGGCGCCGCCCGGTCGAGCCCCGCCGCCGGTGGCGGCGACGAATAGGGAAGCAGCGCACCGACATTGGCGTTGCGCCGGGCCGCGTATTCCTCGGGTGTCACCAAATCGTCGGCGAGCAGCCGCTTCAACACGCGGAAACGCGTGGCAAGGTTGTCCTCGGCATCGGTGGGGGGGGGCAGCGCCACCATCTCCCCGGGCGCGCGCCCCGATTGGGCACTGGTATGCGGCGTGCTCCGGCCGGTGATCTTGTCGATCACGGCGATGTTGGCCTGCGCAACGTCGATGATCGGCCGCGGCTGCATCACCCCGTTGTCGCCCGGCACCATCAGCGATACCTGCGGCCGGTTGGACACGATCACCCAATAATATTGCCGGGCCAGCTCGTAACGCCCGGTGGTCTGGTAGACCAGCCCCGCGACCAGCAGGGCGTAGGGATCCTTGGGGTTTTTCCGCAGCGCGGTCAGGGCGTAGTTTTCGGCGTTGGCGGTGTCGCCCCGCGCCAGCGCGCTCATCGCCCGGTCCGCGCCCTCCTGGGAATCCCCGATGGTGTCACAGGCGGCCAGCGCCACCATCGCCCCCAGGGCAAGGACGGTCAGAGCGACCCGCGAGACCTTCTTCATGCTGCACCCCCTCCCCGCGCGGCCACCCGCACGCACGCCCGCAACAATGGCGCAACGGCGGTTCACACTTTGTTAATCGCCCGGGGATTCGACGCGGCGGTCACTCGTCGCGCTTCTTGCCGTCCATATCCCGCTTCTCCTTGTCGGCACGCTGGCGGGCGGATTCCTTTTCCGCCGCGGTGCGCCCGAACGCGGCCCGATTGCGTTGCGCCTGGCGCTGCTTTTCCGCCTTGGCCCTGGCTTTGCGCTCGTTGTTGAGGTTGATGATGTCCGCCATGTCGCCCTCCGCCGGTCGTCGGGATTCCTGGACGCTATCAGAAACGGTAACGGATGCCGAGTTCGACATTGTGGCTGCCGAAATCGGCGAATTTGGCCTGATAGCCCGCCGCCGTCTCCATTTTGACGTTGGCGATGTCGAACCAGCGGTAATCACCATAGAGCATGAGGGCGTCGGTGAGGCTGTAGCCCAGCCCGGCCATGAGCTGCCAGGCCAACCCCACCTGGTTGTCGTTGATGCTGCCCAGGCCCGCCACGTTGACGTTGCTGTAGTCGATCCAGCCCAGGCCGACGCCGCCGCCGACGAAAGGCGAAAAGCCCGTTCCGGTATCGAAGTCGTAATAGGCGTTGACCATGGCGCTGGCGGTGTCGCTTTGCCCGTCGTTGGTGCCGGCGCCGCCCCGGTACCAGCCCAGCTCCGCCTCCGCCCGCCATTGCCGGTACTGGTGGCCGATGGCGCCGTGAAGGGCGAAGCCGTCGCCGCGGCGCACCGAGGTATCGACATTGTCGATGGATTCGTCGAGAGGCATGTGCCAGCCCAGGGAGCCGCTGACATAAGGGGCGTCGATGAGGGGCTTTTGCGTTTCGCCGCCGCCCCCTCCGGATGCCTGCTGGGAATTCGGAGCCTCCTGAGCCCCCGAAGCCTGCCCGGTCCCAGAAGCTTGCTGGGCTCCGGGAGCCTGCTGCGCCATCGCCATCGGTGGCAGGACAAGCAGGGCCGTGCTCGCAACAACGATCAACCGCATAGATACCTCCGGGCTGCGACTGGCCGGTACATTACCACGCGACAGGGGCAGAGCGCCGCGCGTCCGAGCGGAGGATGACGACAGGCATAGAGCCGGGCCGTCCGTCGAAATTCTCCCCTTGCGTCCCCGAAGGGAGCCCGCTATACAGACGGCCCTTACGACGCGGGTGTAGCTCAGTTGGTTAGAGCGCCGGCCTGTCACGCCGGAGGTCGCGGGTTCGAGCCCCGTCACTCGCGCCATTTTCCTTGTCCTCGGTTTTCAGACTCCCGTTCGCGGGTCGGTCTTGCCCGGCTGGCGCCAGCGGGCATGCGACGCGGGTGTAGCTCAGTCGGTTAGAGCGCCGGCCTGTCACGCCGGAGGTCGCGGGTTCGAGCCCCGTCACTCGCGCCATTTCCCCCCCTCAATTCGAAAGTCCGCCCGCTCGGATCGCGTCGCCGTGGTCCGCGGCTCGTCCCGCCCGGCCGCCGGCCATCCCGGGGCAGCCCAAAATCTGTGCATGCCCGGGGCTGGGCGAACGCTCCAATCCACTCCGGCCCGATCCCGGCCAAGGCGGACAGGCTGGCCGCCGGGTGAGGCGGAGAGAGGATGAGCGCCGAACGGCCCCGGCCGACAACGTCCCTGCACCTGCATAAATATTTATCACCGCCGTCGCATGCATAAATTTTCCTCGGCCACCCGAGGCACCCGGGGCGATGTGCGGAGTATTTGCCTGTTTTTTCTGCATCTTTTCGCGATTGTGCCCTGTTTCCCGCCATTGTCGGACCACCTGATTTTTGCACATAGTACTACGACCTTGATTTTTCGTCGTTTTTTGCGGAACCCCAAAGTTGGCACGAATATTGATGGCGGGCGCCCTGCCCATAGGGCGAATCGTCCAGCCGATAGAGGAAAATGATGGAAGCGACGAAAACGGGGGGAGATGTACTTTTCGTGCTCTTGGGCGCGGTGATGGTTCTCGCCATGCATGCGGGCTTTGCGTTTCTCGAAGTCGGGACGGTGCGCAAGAAGAACCAAGTGAACGCTTTGGTGAAGATCATCAGCGACTTTGCCGTGTCGACCGCCGTCTACTTCTTCATCGGCTATTCGATCGCCTACGGCGTGAACTTCCTGTCCAGCGCCGGGGTGATTTCCGGCAAAATCGCCGGCGGCGGCTTCGCGGCCAACGGCTACGACCTGGTGAAGTTCTTCTTTCTCGCCACCTTCGCCGCCGCCATCCCGGCCATCGTCTCGGGCGGCATCGCCGAACGGGCGAAATTCCGCCCCCAACTGATCGCCACCTCGATCCTGGTCGGCCTGGTCTATCCCGCCTTCGAGGGGCTGGCGTGGGGGACGCGGCTAGGGTTCCAGGACAGGCTCAAGGCTCTGTTCGGCACCCCCTTCCACGATTTCGCCGGGTCGGTGGTGGTTCACGCGGTGGGCGGCTGGATCGGGCTGGCCGCGGTGCTGATGCTGGGCGCGCGCATGGGCCGCTACCGCAAGGACGGCCACGTCGTCGCCATTCCGCCGTCCAACATCCCGTTCCTGGCCCTGGGATCGTGGATCCTGTGCGCCGGCTGGTTCGGCTTCAACGTGATGAGCGCCCAGAGCCTTGACGGCATTTCCGGCCTGGTGGCGCTGAACTCGCTGATGGCCATGGTCGGCGGCATCCTCGCCGCCCTGGCGGTGGGCCGCAACGACCCCGGCTTCGTCCACAACGGGGCCCTGGCCGGTCTCGTCGCCGTCTGTTCCGGCTCGGATGTCATGCACCCGGTCGCCGCCCTGGTCACCGGCGGCCTGGCCGGCGCTCTGTTCGTGTGGGCGTTCAATCTGTGCCAGAACAAATGGAAGATCGACGACGTTCTGGGCGTCTGGGCGCTGCATGGCCTGTGCGGCACGCTGGGCGGGCTGGCCTGCGGGGTCTTCGGCCTCGAAGCCTTCGGCGGCCTGGGCGGTGTGAGCCCCCTGGCCCAGGTTGTGGGCACCGGCACCGGCGTGCTCGTCGGCTTCGGCGGCGGCCTCGCCGTCTACGGGGGCCTGAAGGCGGCCATGGGCATCCGCCTCGACGAGGAGCAGGAATTCATGGGCGCCGACCTCGCCATCCACCAGATCACGGCCTACCCCGAGGAGGTCGCGGGCGCCCACGACGACGCGGCCGCCCTGGCCATGCGCGCCCACAGCGCGGCGGCGGCCCGCGCCTGATCCGTCCGTCGCTGGCCAAGCCCGTGCCGTCGGCACGGGCTTGCGGCCGGCGAAGCAACAAACACCCTTGCTCCCTTCGCGCGTTCGATATTATCCCTAAAGACATGGCCAGCAGTGCCGGCCCGCCCAACGCGGAAGGGATGCAGCCCGGACATGGATGTTTCGAAAAGGGATGAGCCCGAAGCCGCTCCGGACGGCTTGGTCGAGGCCTCCTACTGCACCACCGTCGAGCATTTCTTCGGACCCTCGTCGCGCGACCTGATCGGCCGTTACCTGGCCCCGTTCCTCGACCAGCTCATCATCACGCCGACCGAGCTGCTCCATTCGGCCAAATGCCAGAAGCGCCTCCACGATTCCGGGCGCACCCTGATGAACGCGGTCGACAAGATCGCCACCCTCCAGGCCCGCAGCCGGAAGGAAAGCCCGGCCAAGCGCGTGCGCGACCTGCACGCCCTGATCGGGCAGGCCAGCCGCAAGATTTGGGACGACGAGCGCGACCATCCGCTGCCGTCCGTGAAGCCCGAGGGGTTCGCCGATGCCGTGACCCGCCTGCCGGAAGCGGAGCGCGGCTACGGCGGCAACCGGATGCTGGCCGACCACCTGACCCAGTTCAAAGTGTGGAAGGACAAGATCCGCCAACTCGTGCGGCTTCTCGATCTGTGCGAGGGTTCCGCGGCTTTCCCGCTGGTCGAGACCCAACTCGCCGAAGCGCTGAGGAGCAACCCGGCCCTCGACCAGCTTTTCGGTATTGCCGAATGCGTCGAAGCCCGCTGCAACGATCTCATCGACCTGTGGAAGGGCGCCTGGACACCCAGAGAGACCGCCGATCCGGTGGTCGCCGACATCAATGCCCTGATCGCCCGGGACAGGGTCCCCTCGGTCAAGGCGAGCCTGGAATTCGCATTGTTGCGCGCGCTGGCCGGCAAGGTTCCCCTGCGGTCGGCCGAACCCGACGCGGAAATCCAGGCGGTGTTCGACATGTTCCGCCGCATGTGGACCGGACACGCCCTGATCGGCGGCGCCAAGGCGCTCGCCCTGCTGGAAAAGCGCCAGGCGCGGCACCTCAATGCCGAGACCGTGACCGACCTCTTGCGGGACCGCAAGGTCCTGGCCGACCGGCTGCTGCATTTGATGACCTTGTGCGGACTGGCCATCGGCACCGGCAACCGGGAAACCCTCAAGACCTTCATCGACCATTACTTCGGCGACCGCGACGTCGTCCCGCGGGTGGTCGCCGGCCAGGACCCGCCGGTACCCAAGCTGCAAACCCTGACCCAGCTCCACCGCGCCCTCAAAGGGTCGTGGCTGCCCGAGGACGAGAGGGCCGCCCACGCCGGGCTGGTGGAAGCGGCCCACGCCGACCTGCTCAAACGCTCCCGGCTGTTCGAGCAGATCGACAAGAAGGGCGGGGGCCGGTCGCAAAAGGTCCTGACCCTGCTCGATCTCCACCGCAAGGGCACCTTCATCGACGGCATAGCCGTCGATGCCATGCGCCGGCAGATCGAAATCCATCTGCGCGACCCCGGTTTCACCGCCGACTATCTCCAATGCACGCCGGGGACCGACCGGGACCGCAAGGTCGCGCTGCTGTCCCGCACGCTGGCCACCCTGGGCATCGCCTGGACGGCCTGAGGCTGTTTCACCCCCCTGACACGGAATTTCATCTCCGTTACACACGGTAGCGGCCGCCGCCGGCTGCGGCCGAGCGGGTTTCCTTTCCTTTCCGATACTTAGCCTCCGGCCCCCATCTTGGCACGCCGGTTGCCTCCATCGATGGCGTCCGCGGTGACCGTCCGAACCGGCCCCGGGCGACCGAGGTCCCGTGACGGGCTCGCAGGCCGCCCCTCGGCGAGGAAGCCAGCCTGCGAGACTCGCAGCGAACGTCGTCATCCGTTGAGGCAATGCCAATAGGAGGCAAAATGAAGAAGGTATTGTTGATGGGAGTCTCCGGCCTGGCCCTGGCCTTCGCCGCCCCCGCCGTCCATGCCCAGACGGTCTCTCAGCACGAAGGTGAGTTCCAGGCGAACGGCGCCGTCGCCGGCGGCGGCGGTGGTGGCGGTGGCGGTGGCGGTGGCCAGGCGTCCACCGACACCACCGCCGATCCCAGCGCCAGCGGCGGCGGCCATGGCGGCGGCCATGGCGGTGGCCTGGCCGCGTCCGGCGGCATCCAGGGCCAGGGCCAGGCTCAGTCCGTCAACCTGACCGTGACCCCGGCCCCGGTCATGCCGGATCCGACGGTCACCAGATTCACCCAGACCAACACCACCAGGACGACCAACACCAATAGGCTTGGGCCGATCGTCCTCCTCGGCGGCGACGCCAACGGCGGCAACGGCAGGGGTGGCGAAGGCAACGGCGCCACCGGCAGGGGTGGCACCGCGTTCAGCGGCCAGCTCGGCCTGACCGGCAACCTCGGTGCCGCCGGGCTCGCCGCCAACCATGTCGATCCCAGCAATGGCGGCGCCGGTGACGGCGGGGTCGCCGTGCCGGTCAACCTGAACCTCCAGGGTGCCTGGACCCACACCGGCAACCACGCGGGCGTGAGCAACGGCAACACCGCTACCAGCCCCAATGGCGCGGCGACCGCCTATGGCGGTGCCGGCGGCAGCAACTCCGTCACTCCCTCGGCCACGGGTGGCGCCAACACCCAGACCGCGACCGCCACCCAGCTCGCCCTGGTGCGGTCGGGCTACGGCATCGGCGGGGCCGGCACGGGCGGCATGGGCATCGGCGGCGCCGGTGGCACCAGCAAGGTGGCTTTCGGCACCGGTGGGATCGGCGCCATCAGCATGGGCACGGTCAACGGCATGGCCACCAGCATCGGAAGCACCGGCCTGGGCGTGAACAACACCCTCAACTTCAGCATCAACGCGAAGACGGGCAACTAACCCTTGCCCTGCCGCCGGCGGGTCCCCTCACGGAGACCCGCCGGTTTCCTTTGCTCGCACCCCTTTTACCCGGGAAGGAACATTTCGATGCGCGTCAGACACGTCCTCTGCGCAATCGCGGCCTCGACCGCCGTTGCAGGGTCCGCCTTGGCCGCGGATGCCGGTCCCACCCCCTTCGGCCAAGCCGTCGGCTCCGACGTCATGGGGACCGCACGGGGCGGAACCGAGATCATGACCCAAGGCAATTTGGCAAACCAGACCGCCACCAATGTCGGCAGCATGACGGTCGCCAACGGCGCCGCCCAGTGGAACGGGGCGATCTCCCCCGCCGCGATCCTCGGCAACCATGGAATCGCCACGGTGATGCAGAACACCGGCAACATGGCGAACCTCTCCAACGCCATGAACGTCAACGTCTATTTGCATTGATCGGGCCGGGAGCCATGCGGAACAGGATCAGGACCCGCGCGCTCGGGCTCGCCGCCGGAATTGCCGCCGGCCTGCTGGGCGCGTTGCCCGCGCCCGCCGGCGAAATGACCATCATCACCACCGGCGGCTTGGTAAACGTTCCGGTCATCAGCCTGCGGGAATCGCACTTCCGCACGGTGGTGAAGCAGGAGCACGACTTCTCCTGCGGATCGGCCGCCTTGGCGACTCTGCTCAGCTACCACTATGACCACCCGATCAAGGAGGACGCGGTCTTCCAGGCCATGTTCAAGGTCGGCGACCAGGCCGCCATCCGCAAATCCGGCTTCTCCTTGGCCGACATGCAGCGCTACCTGGCATCCATCGGCTACCATTCCGACGGCTACAAGGTGCCCCTCGCCAAGGTCGCCGACGTGGGGATGCCCGCCATCACCCTGATCAACACCCAGGGCTACAACCACTTCGTCGTCATCAAGGGGATCAAGGACGGCGACGTCCTCCTCGGCGATCCGGCCGCCGGCCTTCGCGTCATGCCCCATCAGGACTTCGAGCGGATGTGGCAGGGAATCATTTTCGTCATCCGTGACGACGCGGACGTCGGCCGCCGCCACTTCAACCTTCCCGACGAATGGATGGTGCGTCGCGAGGCGCCCTCCGCAATGGCCATCGATCGCCACGGACTAGCCACGTTCTCGACGATGTTCCCCGGACTCTTCCAGTTCCCGGCCTATTGACGCCCGTTGGCGCTTGGCGCCGACCCCACAATCAGATCCGAGGAGTGGACCATGACGAACGACGCCTCCGCGCCTTCCGCCTTGCCCGCCTTCGCTGCGATCTGCACCGTGCTCGCGCTGTGTGCCGGCGCTGTGCCGGCGGCGGCCCAGGACCTTGCCAACGACAGCCCGTTCCCCGGCGCCCCCCCACTCCAACAAAGCGCGTTGCAGGGGCTGCGGGGCGGCATGATGGTCGGGGGCATCCCCGTCGAGTTCGCAGTGGTGCTCAACACCACCATCCAGGGCGCCGACCAGCCCCCGGCAACGCTGGCGACCACGCTGGCCATCAACAATTCGGGCGGCATCGGCAACGTCTCCACCGCGACCAGCGGCGGGACCCTGACCCAATTGCCCAACGGCGCGCTCAACTTCATGACGGGCGCCGGCACCGGCGTCCTCCAGCAGGTCCTCGCCAACCAGATCAACACCCTCATCCACAATTCCGCCAACGGGGCGATGGTCGCCCATTCCACCAGCCTGAACATCACCCTTCCGGGATTCCTGCGGGCCAACCAGAACTTCAATGCCATGGTCGCGGCGTCGCGCATGGGGCTGGCCGGGAGCCTGGCGGGCCTCGGCCACTGAGTCAAAGTAACGGGGACGCAAGAATCACGTCCGCGCCCGACAGGCTGTTGGAATTACGGGGACGCAATACTTGGAATTACGGGGACGCAATACTTGTCCGGGAATTACGGGGACGCAATACTTAATTCGCGCGCGAATTAAGTATTGCGTCCCCGTAATTCCCGTAATTCTCCCCTGTAATTCCCCTAATTCAGATCCAGCGAGAACGGCATACGCACCAGCAGGTCCACGTCCGGCGCGTCGCGGGTGACCCCCACACCGAGATTGATGTTGAAGGTGGAGGTCTTGCTTGTCTGCCAGTTCATGCCGACGTTGAGCACGCCCACCGACAGCGACGAGGTGGTGAACGAGGAGCCGTTGCCGAAGTTGATCAGGGTCCCGGAGATGAAATCCTCCTGATAGCCGAGCAGGAACGATACCTTCTCGTTGAGCGCCACGCCCATGCCCATGCCGAACCGCACCGCGCCGCCGGGATTGACGGTGGTGATGAAGTGGGTGGGGTCGAAGGTCCGGTCCACGGTTCCGGGGATGCTGTAGAGATAGCCCGTGTTGACATAGAACACCGCGGGATCCGACGGGATGATCATGGTGACGCTGGGTTCGACCGCCCAGAAGCCCGAGCCGGTGGGCAACGATATTTCATTGCCCGCGGGGTCGAACCTGACGTTGTCGAAGGGACCGGTGCCGGTGTTGCTTTTCGTCCGGAAGTTGGCCACGAACACCGGCCATCCTTGCTGGCCGTCGTTGACCTGGTAGTGCAGCGCCCATTCAATGTCGCCCAGCGCATAGGCTTCCATGCCCGTCGTCTGCTGGAAGTTGGTGGTCGAGACCAGAGTATCGACGCTGGTACTGTTGCGGTACATGTACGGGACCCGCAATTCCCCCTCCAGACGATCGGTTATGCCGTAGCGAAACCCGAGCGTGGCCGTCACCGCGTCGCTGGTCTGCTGGCTGGCGTTGAAGTTGCCGATCATGAAGACGTTAAGCAGCGCCACGCCGCCGGCCACGAAGGTGTTGACGCTGGTGTGCTGGTATTCGAGGCTGGGATCGATCACCAGCACGCCCTTGCGCGTCAGCACCCCCATGACGTTGGGAGCGATGGGAGCGGTGGGGTTGGACGGCTCGGGCAGGGCCGGGGTCCCCGGCGGCGGAGCCGCCTGCTGCCCATTGGCACCCGCCGCCTGGGCGAGGAACACGTCGTTGCCGGACAAGGAAAGGGGCGCCGCTCCGCCCGCGGAGGCGGCCGGCGAAAGCCACCAGGGCGTGACCGGGTCGGCCTGGGCCGCGTCAACGCTCCCCATCATGACGAGGATCGCCACTCCCGCGCATGCGCTCCGCACTGCCCGACCGTCCATGAGATCTCCCCAACGCTGCACACCCCGTATCGCCGGGAATGCCCGTTATCTCCCCGAATGGGCGGAGCCATACGCCGCTGCATCCGACCGCACCTGATCTACTAGTTTTTTCAAGAGCCGAACATATGATAACTGTTCGATTACATAGATACCCCAACTGCTATATTTCCGAATATGCTCCACCACCTACGGCGGTCCGGCGCCCCATTCGCCCATGTCAATCCCCCAAGCCGCCAATGAACGCACGGCATTCCGCACTTCCGGCAACTAAAGTTCGTCTCGTCACCCCGAAAGATCACATGAAATTGAGGTGGGTTTTCTGCGAGATTAAGGGCGTCACGAGTGCCGGATTCAAAAGATGTCGATGTATTACGGAAATATCGACGAAGCGAATCTGACAAGAGAAACCCTTGCCCGCCTGGGAGCGGATACGCTCGCGTCCCTGATCCTGGAGCAAGCGGCCAAGGACCCCGGCTTGGCCGAGCGCCTGAAGCCCATGATCGCCGCCACCCCGCCCGACGCCGGAGGCGACGAGGGGGAGCCGCCCATGGTGGGGACAAGCCCGGCCATGCAGAAGCTTTACGGCACCCTGCGCAAGGTCTCGGCCACCGACGCGCCGGTGCTGATCACGGGCGAGAGCGGCACCGGCAAGGAACTGGCCGCCATTGCCATCCACCGCCGTTCCACGCGCGCCACGGGCCCCATCATTCCCATCAACTGCGCCGCGCTGCCCAAGACTTTGATCGCGTCCGAGCTGTTCGGTTACGAAAAGGGCGCCTTCACCGGCGCCGACCAGCGGCGCATCGGCCGCATCCAGGCCGCCGACAAGGGCACCCTGTTCCTGGACGAGATCGGCGATCTTCCCCTGGATTTGCAGGCGCATCTGCTGCGCTTCCTCCAGGAGAGCACCATCGACCGGGTCGGCGGACTGCATCCCATCAAGGTGGATGTGCGGGTGATCGCGGCGACCCACGTGCCCTTGCGCAAGGCCGTGGCCGAGGGCCGGTTCCGCGAGGACCTGTTCTTCCGCCTCAACGTGCTCACCATCGAAATGCCGCCGCTCCGCCAACGGGGCGAGGACATCGAGACGCTGGCGGCCCATTTCGCCGCCCGGTTCGCCCAGGAATCCGGCACGCCCTTGCGCAAGCTGTCGCCGGAGGCGATGGCCCTCATCCGCCGTTATGGCTGGCCGGGAAACATCCGCGAACTCATTGCCAGCCTCCGCCGGGCGGTGGTCATGGCGGAGGGCCCCTGGATCCGCCCCGAGGATTTCGGACTCCCCGAGGACGCCGCGGAAGGCGCCGCCACCTCGCTCGAAGCGGCACGCCGGGGCATGGAGGAAACCGTGATCCGCCAGGCGCTCGCCACCCACCGCCACAACGTCAAGCGCACCGCCGAGCACCTCGGGATCTCCCGGGTGACGCTGTACCGCCTGATGGACAAGCACGGCATCGTCAACGCGCCATGATCCGCTGCACCGGTTCTCATTATGCGCCCTCGCTCACCGTATCATCCCGACCGAGCGTAAGCGAGCGGAGGGATCTTTCGAGCTATGTGCAATACCGTTCAGTGAATAAAAAAGACTCTATTCGCGGATCGTATCGATCGGGCCACACCTTACCCGTCATGCCCGTGCTCGTCGCGGGCACGACGGGCTTGGGGGTGACACAAGACGCGATAAGCATTTGATAATACCCGATATTTCCCTTAATTGAACCATATTGGGGCTAAGGGCAGCGGTTCTCATTATGCGGCATCAGGGCATGTTGTCATCCCGAGGGAGCGGAGCGACTGAGGGATCTTTCACGCGAAAGTGCCGGAAAGATCCCTCGCCGT
>JAJZVW010000020.1 GCA_021847015.1 Pseudomonadota bacterium
GAGGGGCTCGACTTCATCGCCGTAGGGCAGCACGAGGCCGCCGAGGGGCGCCACGACATCGCCGCCGGACAGCACGAGACCGCCGAGGGGCGCCACGACATCGCCGTAGGGCAGCACGAGGCCGCCGAGGGGCGCCACGACATCGCCGCCGGACAGCACGAGGCCGCCGAGGGGCGCCACGACATCGCCGCCGGACAGCACGAGGTGGCCGAAGGGCGGCACAACATCACCGTAGGGCAGCACGAGACCGCCGAGGGACGCCACGACATCGCCGCCGGACAGCACGAGATGGCGGTCGGCAAGGTGCATGGCGACGCGAAAGAAATCGCGGCTGGTGAGAAGGATATAGCGCACGGCCAGCACGAGGTGGCCGCCGGGCAACACGAGATCGCCACCGGACAGCACCAGGTCGCCGCCGGAGAACACCAGGCCGGCGTCGGCCAGCACGAGGTGGCCGCCGGACAGCACGAGATCGCCACCGGACAGCACCAGGTCGCCGCCGGAGAACACCAGGCCGGCGTCGGCCAGCACGAGGTGGCCGCCGGACAACACGAGATCGCCACCGGACAGCATCAGGTCGCCGCCGGAGAACACCAGGCCGGCGTCGGCCGGCACGAGGTGGCCGCCGGACAGCACGAGATCGCCACCGGACAGCATCAGGTCGCCGCCGGAGAACACCAGGCCGGCGTCGGCCAACACGAGGTGGCCGCCGGACAGCACGAGATCGCCACCGGACAGCATGACATCGCGGCGGGCCACCATGATTTGGCCGCCGGCCATCACGACATCGCCTCGGGCGAGCACATGACCTTCGATTTCAGCGGACACGACACGACCCAGAGCTGGACCCACGTCCTGGACACCCAGGACCATGGTTCGGTGGCGCACGGGGTGGCGGACATGCATAACTGGACGGATATCGCCAGCGCCACGCCCACCTCCCACGGCAGCGCGCCGGCAAGCCACGACCAAGCGGATCATTCCGCTCCGGCCAGCCATGGCTATGCCGACCACAGCCAGCATCACGCCACCGAGTTCACCCATATCGACAAGATGCACCATTGAGAATCGGGGGTCCGTCGGTGACGGACCCTTTCATTTCCGAATGCCGGTTTCGCCTATTCGGGGGGGGTGACGGGGTCACTGCGCCGGGGCCTTCCGCCCGGAATGCGATATCGGCTAGATTTGCGCGTCGGGGGCGATGGGGGCGGGCGGAATGGATACCATCGGCAAGTATGCGATCCGCAAAGCCGCGGTCACCAGCGGCTATGCGCAGGTTCTGTTCTGTCACGACCCCGACCTTCTGGTCCCGGTCGCGGTGAAGCTGTTCGATCCGCGGCGCCTGCAAGACGGCCCCTTGAGCCCGGGGCAGCTGCTCACCCGTTTCCTCGCCGAAGCGCGCACCCTTGCCGTCTTCGACCATCCTCATGTGGTGGGGATCAAGACCTTCGAGCGCTTTCGCGACGGGCGCCCCTACTTCGTGATGCCGTACCTCGCCGCCCACCTTCCCTATGAGATCGGCAAGGATATCGCCGCCCCCCAAGCGGCCGAAACGGCGCCGGAACGGGACCGGCCGCGCCGCGTGGGGCTGGCCCGGGCGATCGCCATCCTGAAGCAACTGGCCCTGGCGCTTGCCGCCCTGCACCGCCGCGGCATGGTGCATCGCTGGGTCAAACCCTCGAACATCCTGCTGACCGCGCGCGAGGGCGGAAACGTCCGGCTTGCCGATTTCAGCATGGTGAAGCTGCCCGATGGCAAATTGCCCATGTGCGACCATTGGCCGGCCGATAGCGGGTATGCCGCCCCCGAGCAGCGGGAAAACGCGGCCGCGGTCGGCCCGCAGGCCGACGTCTATTCGCTGGGCGTGCTCGCCTGCCGTCTGCTGACCGGGCGGCTGCCCGATGCGCCGGGGAGCGCCGCTGCGCTCCTCGACAAGGAAAGCGAAACCCTGTCCGCCCTCATCGCACGGATGACCGATCCCGACCCGGCGGCGCGTCCGGCCCATGCCGGCGCGCTGCTGCCGCTGCTCGATTCCGTGCCCGTGCCCAACCGCCCGGTCCGCACCGTCGTGCATACGGCCGCGCCGCGCCGCGCCGCCGCCGCGGCCGGCGCCTAAGGCCGGTCGGACGGAGCTTGCACCGGGGCACGGCCTCGGCCATCCTTCCGCCATGCCCATGTCCATTCCCGCCACGATCCCTCGCGTCGCCCTGGTAACGGGGGCGGCGCACCGCATCGGCCGCGCCGTCGCCCTCGCACTGGCCGAGGAGGGATTCGCCGTCGCGATCCACTATTCGGCCTCAGCCGCCGACGCCGAGGCCCTGGCGGCCGACATCCGCGGCCAGGGCGGCCATGCCGTCACCTTCGCCGCGAATCTTGCCCGCGAGGAGGAGACGGCCCGCCTGCTGCCGGCCGTCTCGGCGGCAATGGGCCCCGTCGGGGTGCTGGTCAACAACGCCTCGACCTTCGAACGGGACGAAGCGCTGACGGCGACCCGCGCGACGTGGGATTTCCACATGGAGGTGAACCTGCGGGCGCCGTTCGTGCTGTCCCAGGAGCTGGCACGCCAACTGCCGCTGGATGCCGAGGCGGTGATCGTCAACCTGTTGGACCAGCGGGTGTGGAACCTGACGCCCCACTTCACCACCTACACCTTGAGCAAGGCCGGGCTGTGGATCCTGACCCAGACCCTCGCGCTGGCCCTGGCTCCCGGCGTCCGGGTGATCGGCATCGGCCCCGGGCCGGCGCTGCCGAGCCGCCGGCAAACCGCCGAGCAGTTCGCGGCCCAATCGGCACGCACACCGCTGCGGCGCGGGACGTCGCCCGCCGAGATCGCCGGGGCCGTCCGGTTCGCGTTGGCCACCCCCTCGTTCACGGGGCAGATGATCGCCCTCGACGGCGGCCAGCACCTGGAATGGGCACCGGGAGCGCCCCCCTGCGAGGAATGAGCCCGAAAGGTGTAGGCCTTAGCCTGAGGAATAGGGCGAAATATCGCGGTTTTTTCCTGCAAATCGAAGTTTTACACAGACGCGGGCGCGTAATGGCGGCGGCCGCACGACGTCCTCGTGCCGGCATGAAATGGCGCATCGGCGCCGCGGATCGGCTCTTGACAATCACTAACTCATTGAAAATATTAGATGTCATATTTCTGCATAGAAAATGTGCAAGGAGGTCAAAGCCTTGCGGAGCCTGGGGGGAAGTCCCGCTGCCCTGGACTTCCCCACAAACTTACCCACAGATTCGGTGGATATCCTTTTTGATGTCGGACAGCGGATATAGACCCTTGCCGGACCTGCCTCCCAGCCGATGCGACCGGCCATGACGGACATGCGCGACCCCCTCCTTCCCACCGAAACGGCAGAGCCCTCCGGCAGCCCCGGCCCCCTGGCCATCGGCGTGGCGGTGATCGAACGGAACCTGGAGACCATGTCCTCGTCTCCGGGGGTCTATCGCATGCTGTCGGCGAAAGGGGATGCCCTTTACGTGGGCAAGGCGAAGAATCTGCGCAAGCGGGTGGCGGCCTACGCGCGGCCCGACCGGCTGCCGCTCCGCTTGCAGCGCATGGTCGCCGACACGGCATCGATGGAGGTGATCACCACCCACACCGAGGTCGAGGCCCTGCTGCTGGAAAGCAACCTCATCAAGCGCCTGGCCCCGCGCTACAACATCCTCCTCCGCGACGACAAATCCTTTCCCTACATCCTGCTGACGGGGGATCACGACTGGCCGCAGATCGTCAAGCACCGGGGCGCCCGGTCGCGCAAAGGGGAGTATTTCGGACCCTTCGCCTCGGCGGGGGCGGTCAACCAGACGCTCTCGGCCCTCCAGCGCGCCTTTCTGCTGCGTTCGTGCCCGGACACCATTTTCGCCAACCGCACCCGGCCTTGCCTGCTCTACCAGATCAAACGCTGCTCGGCTCCCTGCGTCGAGCGGATCGGGCGCGAGGATTATCTCCGTCTGGTGGCCGAGGCCCGCGACTTCCTGTCCGGCCACAGCCAGCGCATCCAGCGCGATCTGGCGGCCCGGATGGAAGAGGCCAGCGCGGCCATGGAATACGAGCAGGCGGCCGTGTACCGCGACCGCATCCGCGCGCTGTCCCACATCCAGGCCCATCAGGACATCAACCCCCAGGAGGTGGCCGAGGCCGACGTGGTCGCCCTTCACCAGGCGGGGGGAAGCACCTGCGTCCAGGTGTTCTTTTTCCGCTCGGGCTGCAATTACGGCAACCGCGCCTATTTCCCTGTCCATGCCCAGGGCGAGGAGGCCGCGCAGGTGATGGCCGCCTTCCTCGGCCAGTTCTATGCCGACAAGCAACCCCCGAGGGAGGTGCTGGTCAGCCTCGAACCGGCGGAACGCGCCATCGTCGCCCAGGCGCTGTCGGAGAAGGCCGGCCGCAAGATCGCCGTCTTCGAACCCAAGCGCGGCGACCGCCGCCGCCTGGTGGACCATGCCCTCGACAATGCCCGCGAGGCTTTGGGACGCCGCTTGGCCGAGAGCGACGCCCATCTCCGGCTGCTGGACGGCGTGGGCAGCCTTTTCGGCCTGGACGGGGCGCCCGAGCGCGTCGAGGTCTACGACAACAGCCACATCCAGGGCGCCCAGGCGGTGGGCGGCATGATCGTCGCCGGCCCCGACGGGCTGATGAAAGCGGCTTACCGCAAGTTCAACATCCGGAGCGAGGACCTGCGGCCCGGCGACGATTACGGCATGATGCGCGAAGTGCTGGCGCGCCGGTTCCGCCGGGCGCGCAAGGAGGACCCCGACCGCGATCGCGGCCTGTGGCCAGACCTGGTGCTGATCGACGGCGGCCAGGGGCAGCTCAACGCGGCGCTCGACGTGTTCGCCGATCTCGGCGTCGAGGACGTGCCCCTGGCGGCGATCGCCAAGGGACCCGACCGCAACGCCGGCCGCGAACGCTTCTTCGTTCCCGGACGGGAGCCGTTTTCCCTGGAGCCCGGGGATCCGGTCCTCTACTTCCTCCAGCGCCTGCGCGACGAGGCCCACCGCTTCGCCATCGGCTCGCACCGCCAGCGCCGGTCCAGGGCCATCGGCCAGTCGCTGCTGGACGACGTGCCCGGGATCGGGGCGCGGCGCAAAAAGGCGCTGCTGCACCATTTCGGCGCGGCCCGGGACGTGGCGAATGCCGGCCTGGCCGACCTTGAGGCGGTATCCGGCATATCGAAAGCCATGGCCAAAAAAATCTATGATCACTTCCACCCCCAGGGCTAATATTCCGGTGCGCCCGTCCTGGGCCGACAATCCGGTGCGCCCCGCATGGTGACGAGCCTTCCCAATCTCCTGACGATTTCGCGGATCGTGGTGATCCCGCTGGTGGTCGCGACGTTCTACGTGGACGGGGAAACGCCGCGCTGGATCGCCTGCGCGCTGTTCGTGGCGGCGGCCGTCACCGACTGGTTCGACGGCCATCTGGCGCGCACGCGCAATCAGGTGTCGGCGCTGGGGCGCTTCCTCGATCCCATCGCCGACAAGCTGCTGGTCGGCGCCGTGCTGTTCATGCTGGCGGCCTTCCACCGCGTCAGCCTGCTGGGCATGCTCCCGGCGCTGGTGATCCTGCTGCGCGAAATCCTGGTCTCGGGCCTGCGGGAATTCCTCGCCGAGGTACGGATCGGCATGCCGGTGACCCGGCTGGCCAAATGGAAGACGGGCCTGCAAATGGTGGCCCTGCCGGTGCTGCTGGTGGGCGACGCGGGACCGGCCGTTCTCCACGTCCGCCTGGCCGGCGAGGTCTGCCTGTGGGTGGCCGCGCTGCTCACCCTGGTCACGGGCTGGGATTACCTGCGCGCGGGGCTGGAGCATATGAACGGCCGCGGCGTGCCGGCCCAGGGCTCGGCCGCCAGCGTCAAGCCCGCGACCACCGGGGCGAAGTGAGCCCGGCATGCCCCCGGTGTTGAGCGGCGCCGCGTTCGCCGCCGAGTCCAAGCTTTTTTCCCTGGATGAGGCGCTGGCCCTGCTGGACAGCCGGCTGGGCCCCGTGGCGGAAGCCGAGACCCTGCCCGTGTCCGCCTCGGCCGGACGGTTCCTGGCCGAGGACGTGGTGGCGCGAACGCATGTGCCGCCCTTCGACAATTCCGCCGTCGACGGCTGGGCCGTCCGCAGCGCCGATCTTCCCGCCGAGGGCGAGGTGCGTCTGCGGGTCGCCGGCCGCTCCGCCGCCGGCCATCCGTTCGAGGGCCCCCTCGCGCCGGGCGCCGCCATCCGCATCCTCACCGGCGCGCCGATGCCGGCCGGCGCGGATGCGGTGGCCATGCAGGAGCATTGCCGCGCCGAGGACGGCGCGGTGATCGTGCCGGGTGGGCTGGCGGCCGGAACCAACCGCCGGCGGGCCGGCGAGGATGTGGCGCAAGGCGCCGCGGCGCTTCCGCGCGGCACGCGGCTCGGGCCGGCGGAACTGGGGCTGGCGGCGGCCACCGGCCATGCCGAGGTACGGGTCCACCGGCAATTGCGGGCCGCCGTGTTCTCCACCGGCGACGAAGTGCGCGATCCAGGGGCGCCGCTGCCGCCGGGCTGCCTGTACGATTCCAACCGCCGCTCGGCATCCGCCTTCCTGACGATGCTGGGATGCGCCGTCACCGATCTCGGCATCCTGCCGGATCGGGTGGAGGCGATCCGGGGCGCCCTTGCCGCCGCGGCGCCGGATCACGACCTGCTGCTCACCTCGGGCGGCGTTTCGGTCGGCGACGAAGACCACGTCCGGCCGGCGGTCGAGGCCCTTGGCACGCTCCATTTCTGGAAGCTGGCGATCAAGCCGGGCAAGCCCGTCGCCCTCGGCGAGGTCCGCGGCCGCGCCTTCATCGGGCTGCCGGGGAACCCGGTGGCCGGCCTGGTGACACTGATGCTGGTCGCCCGTCCGGTGGTGCTGAAACTGATGGGCGCGCGGAACACCGCGCCCGTCCGCTATCCGGTGACCGCGGGATTTTCCCTGGCCCGCCGACCCGGCCGCCGGGAATGGCTGCGGGCGCGGGTCGCCGCCCGGGATGGCGGCCTGGCCGCCGAGCTTTACCCCCGCCAGGGGGCCGGCGTGCTCTCCTCGATGGTTTGGGCCGACGGGCTGGTGGAAATCCTCGAGGATTGCGGCGGCGTTTCCATCGGCGATACCGTCTCCTATATCCCCTTTGCCGAGGTCACACGATGAAGGTTCTGTATTTCGCCTGGTTGCGGACCAAGGTCGGGCGCGGCGAAGAGGATTTGGTGCCGCCGGCCGGGGTTGGCGACGTCGCCGCCCTGGTCACCTGGCTGAAAGGGCGCTCGGCCGGCCACGCCGAGGCCTTCGCCGACCTGCGCGGCGTCCGGGCCGCGGTCAATCAGGATTACGCGGGGTGGGACCATGCGGTTGCCGCCGATGACGAGGTGGCGTTTTTTCCGCCGGTGACGGGGGGCTAGGCATGATCCGCGTCCAGACCGGGGATTTCGACGTCGGCGCCGAACTGGCCGGCTTCGCCGCCGGCAACGGCAGGGTCGGCGCGACCTGCGTATTCGTCGGAACCGTCCGGGATTATGCCGCAGAGCACGCCGGCCCCGGCGGCTGGGTGACGGCCATGACCCTGGAACATTATCCGGGCATGACCGAGACGCGCCTGGCCGCCATCGAGGCCGAGGCCCGCCGCCGCTGGCCCCTGGAGGACGTGCTGATCGTCCACCGCTACGGCCGTCTGGAGGCCGGCGACCGCATCGTCATGGTCGCCGCCGCCTCCGGCCATCGGGAGGCGGCCTTCCAGGCCTGCCAATTCCTCATCGACTGGCTGAAGACCAAGGCGCCGTTCTGGAAACTGGAACACACCGCCGATGGCGATTCCTGGGTGGACGCCCGCGACCTGGACGACGCCCTGGCGGCGCGTTGGGACGGCTGACGCCCCGCGCCCTCCGTCTCAGCCCTCCCGGATTCCGGCCAGGAAGCGGTCCACTTCCCCGCGCAGCGTCGCCGCCTCGCGCTGCATCGCCTCCACCGCCGCCAGCACGTCCCGGGCCGCCTGGTCGGTCTCGTGGATCGAGGCGGTGACGCTGGTGACGTTCTCGTAGACCTCGTGCGTGCCGGCCGCCGCGTGATCGATGTTCCGGGCGATTTCCTGGGTCGCGGCGCCCTGTTCCTCGATGGCGGCGGCGATGGCGGTGGTGATCCCGTCCATTGAGGAAATCGTGCTGCTGATACCGCGGATGGCGGTCACCGTCTGGTGCGTTTCCCGCTGAATGGTCGATACCTGGATCGAAATGTCCTCGGTCGCCTTCACCGTCTGGCGGGCGAGGTTCTTGACCTCGGACGCGACCACCGCGAACCCCTTGCCGGATTCGCCGGCGCGGGCGGCTTCGACGGTGGCGTTCAGCGCCAGGAGGTTGGTCTGTTCGGCGATGCCGGTGATCATCTCGATGATCTCGCCGATCTTGTCGGCGGCCCCCGACAACCCGTGGACCCGCCCGTTGACGTCCTCGGCCTCGCGGTTGGCGTTGGCGGCGACCGAGTTGGACATCCCGACCTGCTGCGCGATTTCGCGGATGGCGCTGCTCAGTTCCTCGGCGGCGGCGGCCACCATGCGGACGTTCTCGTTGGCGTCGCTGGCGTGCTGCGCGGCCGCGTTGGCACGCTGGGAGGCGTTGTCGGCGTACTCGACCATCCGTCGGGACGTGTCGGTCATCCGCTGGGCGGTGGAGGCGACCGATTGCAGCACGTTGGCGACCGCAGACTCGAACGAGGCGATCAGTTCCTCCAGATGCGCCATCCGCCGTTCGCGGGCGGCGGCGGCGGCCTGCGCCTGGGCCTCCATCGCCTGCTTGGCGATGGCGTTGTCCTTGAACACTTCGACGGCCCGGGCGATATCGCCGATCTCGTCGTAGCGGTCGAGGGCGGGGACGTTCACCGCGGTGTCGCCGCGCGCCAATTGCCCCATGCGGGCGCTCATGTCCTCGATGGGGTCGGCAATGACCCGCTTGAGGATCCAGCGCACGCCGAGAACGGCCAGGATGGTGGCAAGGACGCCGCCGCCGATCAGCCAGGCGAGAATGTTGTGGAGCTTGGCTTCGGGCTCCGCGGTCGACAGCGACGACGACAGCACGGCGATGACGTCGCCCTTCTCCAGACCCATGGCGCCGTGGCAGGTGAAGCAGACATCCTGGTCGGCACCCGCGGTCACGCCCAGGACGATCGGGTAGGCGTAGCGGTAGAACCCGCCCACCAGACGCCCGACCGGCACCTTCTTGGCGAAGGCCTCCTCGTCGACGGCATCGCGCGGCAGCTTGGGCTTCCTGTCCGGCTCGGTCTCGGCCACATACGCCTTGACCTTGGGACTCCAGGCGCTCCAGACCTTGCCGGGATAGTCGACGTTGCGGCTGGCGAACCAGGCGTTGAAAATCTTGATGCCGATGTCCTGGCTGTCGTCGGGCCGCTTCGCCATGACATTGAGGATCAGGGCGTGGAGCGACGTCATCTCGTTAACCGAGAGGGCCCGCAGTTGCCGCTCCATTTCGGAACGCTCGAAACTGGCGATGGCGATGACGACGCTTGCGACCAGGGCGATCACGCCAAGGCCGACGACGAGCATGAAGCGGCTCGTCAGCCGCATACTATTCCAAGCTTTCACCGCATCACCCTAGGCTGCCCGCCCCGCTCGCGGAGGTGCGATCCGCTTCCGCACAGCCTAATACGAAAGGGCGGCGAACGGAACACCAGCCTTCGCATTTCTACGCGAAAGTTTACGTACAACCGCGCCCTGGTTGCTGGAGGCTGGGTCAGGCGCGGACCAGGGCGTCGTAATCGGCCATCAGGGCGCGGGTCATCTCGCCCGGCACGAAGGCATAGGGGCCGATCTCGCGCACCGGCGTCACCTCCGCCGCCGTGCCGGTCAGGAAGCATTCGCTCGCCTTGGCCAGTTCCTCGGGCATGATGGCGCGCTCGACCACGTCGAAGCCGCGCTGGCGCGCGAGCCCGATCACGGTCTGGCGGGTGATGCCGTTCAGGAAACAATCGGGCAGCGGCGTATGGATTCGGCCGTCCATGACGAAGAAGACGTTGGCCCCGGTCGCCTCGGCCACCTGGCCGCGCCAGTCGAGCATGAGGGAATCCTCGTAACCTTGGCCTTCCGCCTTGTGCTTACTCATGGTGCAGATCATGTACAGGCCCGCCGCCTTCGAGCGGGTGGGCGCGGTCTGCGGATGCGGGCGGCGCCAGTCCGAGATGTTGAGGCGGATGCCGCGCATGCGGGCTTCGGGCGCCCAATAGCTCGGCCACTGCCACACGGCGATGGCGACGTGGACCTGGGTGGCCTGGGCCGCGACGCCCATCATTTCGCTGCCGCGCCACGCCAGCGGGCGGACATAGCCGTCGGTGATGTTGTTGGCGGCCACGGTCTCGCGGGTGGCCTCGTCCAACTCGGCGGCGGTATAGGGGATCGTCATCCCCAGAATGTCGCCCGAGGCGATCAGCCGCTCCGAATGTTCGGTCAGCTTGAAGATCTTGCCGTTGTACACGCGCTCGCCTTCGAACACCGAGGACGCGTAGTGCAGCCCATGGGTCAGCATATGCACCCGGACGTCGCGCCAGGGGAGCAGCGCGCCATCGTACCAGATGAAACCGTCGCGATCGTCGAAGGGAATGACTGCCATGGGGTCCGTCCAGGGGTGTGGGGTGTCGGAAAATTTCCGGTCGCTCTTCAGCAGTTCCCGTTATGCATTTTCCGCTGTCATCCCGAGCCGGCGGCGAGGGATCTTTCAGGCACCTTCGCGTGAAGGATCCCTCTGTCGCTCCGCTCCCTCGGGATGACAGCGTTCCTGAGCCGCATAACGAGAACCGCTGGCCGCTCTTGCCTTGGGTACCATTTTTCAGCAATATATGTCAACATGACTGACGTAAAAACATCCGATGCCGACCGGCGGTTCCCGTGCGACGAGGAATTGCGCCAGGGAATCGAATTGCTGTTCTTCGCCTATCGGGACTTCACCGCCGAGCCCGACGCGATCCTGGCCCAGTACGGGTTCGGCCGCGCCCACCACCGGGTCATCTATTTCGTCGGCCGCAATCCGGGCATGACCGTTTCGGACCTGTTGGGTATCCTCAGGATAACCAAGCAATCGCTGTCGCGGGTGCTGGGCCAGCTGGTGGGGGAAGGGTTCATAACCCAGCAGCCGGGTGTGCGCGACCGCCGCCAGCGCCTTCTGCACTTGACCGCGAAAGGGGTTGGGCTGGAAAACCTGCTGACGGAACGGCAAAGAACGCGCTTCGCCGACGCCTATCGCGGGGCGGGAACGGGGGCGGTCGAGGGGTTCCGCACGGTGATGCTGGGGCTGATCGATGCCGCCGACCGCAGCCGGTTCCCCGGCCGCGGCCCCGGGGGAGAACGCCGATGACGCCGGCGCCCCGCCGGGCCGGCGCCGGCCACCGGTAGACGCTGCCACGCGCGGGGAGGAGCCGGCATGGAGGACAAGCCCCACATCCTGGTGGTCGACGACGACACCCGCCTGCGCGAGCTGTTGCGCAAGTACCTGGCCGACAACGGCTACGTGGTCACCACCGCCTCGGACGCGGCCGACGCCCGCGCGAAGCTCGGGGCGCTGGCGGTCGACCTTATCGTGCTCGACGTGATGATGCCCGGCGAGGACGGGCTGTCGCTGACCCGCAGCCTGCGGGAACGGTCGGGCCCGCCCATCCTGTTGCTGACCGCCATGGGCGAGGTGGAAGCGCGCATCCGCGGCCTGGAAAGCGGGGCGGACGACTATCTGGCGAAGCCGTTCGAGCCGCGCGAACTGCTTCTGCGCATCGCCAGCATCCTGCGGCGGGTGCCGAAGCCCGACTCGCTCCCGCGGCCGTGCCTCGGCCTGGGGGCATTCTCCTGGGACCCGGCCCGGTACGAATTGCGGCGCGATGGCGATGTCGTCCACCTCACCACGGCGGAGAGCCAGCTCATGGCGGTGCTCGCCGAGGCGGCCAACACCGCCGTCGCGCGCGACGACCTTGCCGCGCGCACCGGCAACGCCGCCAACCCGCGCGCCATCGACGTCCAGGTCACCCGGCTGCGGCGGAAGCTCGAAGACGATCCGCGCAACCCGCGCTACCTCCAGACGGTGCGCGGCCAGGGCTACATGCTGAGGCCGGACTAGGATGAACCGCGCCAGCCTGTGGCTCAAGACGCTGCTTCCCCACGGTCTGCTGGGCCGGTCGCTGCTGATCGTGTTCACGCCGCTGCTGGTGGTGCAGCTGGTGTCCGCCTACGTGTTCTACACCAGCCATTGGGAAACCGTGGCCAAACGGCTGGCCCACGGATTGGCCGGGGACATCGGCGCGGTCATCGACGGTATGCGCACCTTCCCCGAACCGGAGAACCGGGAGAAGATCTTTCGGATCGCCGCCGACCACACGGACCTCAGGATCCGTTTCACCGAAAACGGCATCTTGCCCAACACCCCGCACAGCATGCCCTCCGGCATCATGCAGGGCGCCCTGTATGCCGCCCTGGAGGAACGGGTGCAGCGCCCCTACCGGGTCGCCTACGACCACCGGGGGCGCCGCGTCGTCATCACCATCCAGCTTTCCGACGGGCTGCTGGAGGTCACCGCTCCCAGCAAGCGGCTGTTCAGCTACACCACCACCGTCTTCATCCTGTGGATGGTCGGAACCTCGATGCTGCTGCTGGGGATCGCCGCCGTCTTCATGCGCAACCAGGTGCGGTCGGTGCGCCGCCTGGCCATGGCGGCCGACCAATTCGGACGCGGTCTCGACGTCGCCAATTTCAAGCCCGAGGGCGCCACCGAGGTCCGCCAGGCGGCGCTCGCCTTCACCCTGATGCGCGAGCGCATCCTGCGCCAGATCCAGCAGCGGACGGAAATGCTGGCCGGAGTCTCTCACGACCTGCGCACGCCGCTGACGCGCATGAAGCTCCAGCTCGCCATGATGGGCGAGACCGAGGGGCGGGCGGAACTGGCCGAGGACGTCGCCGAGATGGAGCGGATGGTCGAAGGCTATCTGGCCTTCGCCCGCGGCGAGGGAAGCGAGCGCCCCCAGACCGGCGACCTTTCCGCCCTGACCGAGGAGGTGGTCGCCCGTTTCCGCCGCCAGGGCCGCGCGATCGCGTTCACATCCGACGGGCCGGTGCCGATGGCGCTCCGCCCCGACTCCCTGGCGCGCGCCGTGGGCAACCTGATCGGCAACGCCGTACGGTATGGCGGGCATGTCCATGTGCGGGTGGCGCGGCGGCCCGACGCCGCCGAGATCGTCGTCGAGGACGACGGCCCCGGCATCCCGCCCGAGCGGCGGGAAGAGGTGTTCAAGCCGTTCACGCGCCTGGAATCCTCGCGCAATCCCGAAACCGGCGGGGTCGGCCTGGGCCTCGCCATCGCCCGCGACGTGGTGCGCGGGCATGGCGGCGACATCGTCCTTGAGGATTCCCCGCTGGGGGGCTTGCGGGCACGGGTGCGGCTGCCCCTGTGACACGAAGAGCGCGGGATCTTTCGCGCGCACGGCGCGAAAGATCCCCGGACACGGCGGAAAAGGCTCAGTACATGTGCTGTCCGCCATTGACCGAAAGGGTCGAGCCGGTGATGAAATCGGCATCGTCGGCGACCAGGAACAGCACCGCGCGGGAGATGTCCTCCACCCGGCCCAGGCGGCCGACCGGAATCTTGGCGATGATCTTTTCCAGGACCGCGGGCGGCACGGCGCGAACCATGTCGGTATCCACGTAACCGGGGGCGATGGCGTTGACGGTGATGTTCTTGGCTGCGCCTTCCTGGGCCAGGGCCTTGGTGAAGCCGTGGATGCCGGATTTGGCGGCGGCGTAGTTGACCTGCCCGTACTGGCCGGCCTGGCCGTTGATCGAGCCGATATTGACGATCCGCCCGAAGCCGCGCTCGCGCATGGTTTCGATGCACAGCCGGGCCATGTTGAAGCAGCTGGTCAGGTTGGTGTGGATGACCTCTTCCCACATCTGGTAGGTCATGCGATGCAAGGTCGAATCGCGGGTTATGCCGGCGTTGTTGACCAGGATGTCCACGGGGCCGTGCTCGGCGGCGATCTTCTGCACGGCCGCCTCGCATTCGGCGAAATTCGAGACGTCCCAGCGCAGGGCCGGGATGCCGGTCTCCTCGGTGAACGTCCGCGCCGCCTCGATATTGCCGAAATAATTGGCGACGACCCGATACCCCGCATTCTTCAGCGCCACCGATATCGCGCGGCCGATGCCGCGGGTGCCGCCGGTCACAAGTGCTACACGCCCCATGGAAGTCTCCTGTCTGTGTTCCTGGCGGCCGGCCCGCACGGGCCGGCCCCGTCTCGCCTGTCGTCGTAAGGAAAGGCCGTCGGCGCGGTCAGCGCTCGACGCACATAGCGATGCCCATGCCGCCGCCGATGCACAGCGTCGCCAGGCCCTTGCGGACGTCCCGCCGCGCCATCTCGTGAAGCAGGGTCACCAGCACGCGGCAGCCCGACGCGCCGATGGGGTGTCCCAGCGCGATGGCGCCGCCGTTGACGTTCACCTTGGCCGTATCCCAGCCCATGTCCCGGTTGACCGCGATGGCCTGGGCGGCGAAGGCCTCGTTGGCCTCGACCAGGTCCAGGTCCCCTACCGTCCACCCCGCCTTGGCCAGAGCCTTGCGCGAGGCCGGAATCGGACCGGTGCCCATCACCTTGGGATCGACGCCGGCGGTCGCCCAGGCGGCGATGCGGGCGAGCGGTTTGATGCCGCGGGCATCCGCCTCCTTGGCGGTCATCAGCACGACGGCGGCCGCGCCGTCGTTGATGCCCGAGGCGTTGCCGGCGGTGACCGTGCCGGCCTTGTCGAACGCGGGGCGCAGCTTGGCGAGCGCCTCGGCGGTGGTGCCCGGCCGCGGGTATTCGTCGGTGGCGAAGAGTTTTTCCTCCTTCTTCACCATGATCCTGACCGGGACGATCTCGTCCTTGAAGCGCCCGGCCTCGATCGCCGCCTCGGCCTTCTGCTGCGAGGCCGCGGCGAAAGCGTCCTGCTCCTCGCGGCTGATCTGGTATTCCCGCGCCACGTTCTCGGCGGTAAGGCCCATGTGGTAACCGTTGAAGACGTCGGTGAGGCCGTCCTTGATCATGGTGTCGGCCATTTCCAGCGGGCCCATCTTGACGCCGGCGCGCAACGCGGCGCTGTGGTGCGAATTGGTCATGCTTTCCTGACCGCCGGCGACGACGATGGCGCAATCCCCGGCCAGGATGGCCTGCATTCCCAGGGCCACGGCGCGCAGCCCCGAACCGCAGACCTGATTGACGGTCATGGCCGTCGACGCGTCCGGCAGGCCCGCCCACAGGGCGGCCTGGCGGGCGGGGTTCATGCCCTGTCCGGCGGTGAGGATCTGGCCCATCACCGCCTCCGAGACCTCCTTGGCGTCAATGTTCGCGCGACCGAGGGCCTCGCGGATGACGATTGCGCCCAATTGCGCGGCCGAATAGCCCGACAGCGAGCCGCTGAACGCGCCGACGGGCGTGCGGGTGGCCGCGGCGATCACGATTTCGGTCATGAGCAGCTATACTCCTTGGCGGCTGTCCCGAACGTCGGGATCAGTCGGGGTGAAGTTGACCGCAAGTCTCTTACTGCGTGACCGGACCCGCGCGCAACCTGTCTATTGCACCGCCGAAAGAACTAACCATTTAGCAATCTTTTCATAGACTTCGGTCTTGGCCCGCTGTCCAAGCAACATGCCCACATGGCCGCCGGCGGTAGCCATAGGCCGCGCACCGGGAATTTCCATGGCCAACGGCTTGACCGATTGGGGAGGGACGATTCGGTCCCGCGCGGGCGCCACCACCAGGGCGGGGCTGGCCACCTCGCCGGGGCGCACCGGCCGGCCGGCGATACGCCAGCGTCCTTGCGCCGGATCGTTGCCGCCGTACCATCCGAGCAGGCATTCGCGCGCCACCGGCCCGGCCAGCGGCACGCCGTCGTTGGCCCACTCCTCCAGCGCCACGAAGTCCCGCGCCCGCGCGCTGCGGGGCGGCAGCCGGCCGAAGGCGGAGAACTTGCGCACCACCAAACTCGGGTCCAGCCCGGCGAACAGGGTCTGCAAGACGTCCACCGGCACCTCGCCGAGGGCGTCGACGATGCCGCCGAGCGGTCCGGCCAGGGCTCCCATCAGGCGTCCCTGGGCCGCGCGGCCGCCGGCATGGAAGTCCCAGGGCGTCGCCAGCAGGACCAGGGCGCTCACCGCCTCGGCGCGGCGCTGCGCCAGGGCCAGGGCCAGCATCCCGCCCATGCAGTAGCCGAGCAGCGCCGGGCGGCGGCCGGTCTCGGCCGCGACGGCGTCGAACGCGCGCTCCAGGCGGGCCACGTAATCGGTGAGGGTGAAGGCCTTTTCCGCGTCCCCCGGAGCGTCCCAATCCACCAGGAATGGGGCCATCCCCCGGGCCGCCATGTCCCGCATCAGGCTGCGCCCCGCCCGCAGGTCCAGGACATAGGCCCGGTTGACCAGCGACGGCACCACCAGAACCGCCGGCCCGCCGCCGCGATCCGGCTGGCGGTAGTCGAGCAGGCGCGTCGTGCCCTCGGCCCAGAGGGCCGGCGGCGCCGGCAGGGTGCGGCGGTAAGGGTGGCGGCGGTAGGCCTGAACGCCCTTCAGAAAGTCCTCGTGCCGGGCCAGGGCCTCGGTCAGCAGGGCGTCGCCCAGCCGCTCGTAGCCGTCAGGCCCGGCGGCGTCGAGGCTTCGCCCCAGCTCCGCCGCCGCTTCGGCCAAGCTCGGCTTCCAGGGCAGCAATCCGTTCTTCCAGAACGGCAATGCGGCCTGCGAGGTCAGCAGGGTCCAGGCATGAACCGCCAGATGCAGCGGGAGCGGCCGAGGCCCGGGGTGACGTGGATGGGGAGGATTTGGCCGGCGTACGCTCATGATCGGCCTTACCGCTATCGCTTGCCCAACTGCCGCCCGCCCCGCCGCCGGCCGCCTGCGTCGCGGCCTGGGCCGCCTGCATGAGCGCGGCGACGCCCTGCGACATCGCGGCGATACCGCCGGCAAGCGCGTCGGCAAGCGCCGGATCGGTCGCCATGGCCGTCATCTGATCCTGCCAGAGGTCGAGATAACGACCGGCGAGCGTCTTGAAGTCCGGCGGCGTCTGGGACATGGCGGGAACTATATCGGATGCCGGTCCCCTTGGCCAGACCGCCCTGCCGAACGGCGCGGCTACTCCTTGGCGTACAAAAAATGTGTTGCCATTCCGGCCGCGACGGAAAACTCTGGGAGTGCCTGTTCTCAGCAGCCCAAGCTCGGAAGCGCAGCCCAATGTCGGAGCCCCAAGCCACTTCGCCGGCCCCCATCACCATCAAGAAATACGCCAATCGTCGGCTGTATAATACCGCGACATCCAGCTACGTTACCCTTGAGCACCTGGCCCAAATGGTCAAGGACGGCGCCGATTTCGTCGTCTACGACGCCAAGACCGGCGAGGACATAACGCGCTCGGTGCTCACGCAGATCATCGTCGAGGAAGAGGGCAAGAGCGGCCAGAACCTGCTCCCCATCAGCTTTCTGCGCCAATTGATCGGGCTCTACGGGGATTCGCTGGCCGGGGTGCTGCCGCGCTATCTCGAATATTCCATGCAAACGTTTCTGCGCAACGAGCAGAAAATGCGCCAATACGTGCAGAGCACCCTGGACGGCCTGTTCCCCTTCAAGCCGTTCGAGGAAATGGGCAAGCAGAACATGGCGATCCTGGAAACGGCGATGAAGATGTTCTCGCCGTTCTATCCCCAGGGCCAGCCCCCTGTCGAGACCCCGGCGGAGGCCGGCGGCGAGACCCTCCAGGCACGGCTGGACCGGCTTCAGCGCCAAATCGACGAGCTGTCGAAGAAGAAATAGACGGCCTGCACGGCGGTTGTCGTCAGGCACCCTCGCTCACGCCGTCATCCCGACCATAGCCGGGATGACGGCGAAAAAGCCCATATTGGGAACCGCAGATTCCCCCACGCCGTTCTTGCCTGCCGCCGCCCCAAAGGTTTAAAATCCATTAATTTCGGTGGGGGGCATGGTTGAGCGGTTCCGGCATCGCAGCACCGGACAAACGTGTGCCGGCAACGGGTTATGCCGTTGCCGACGCGGCGCGCGCTCCCGCCCGGCCGTCGCTTGCGGCCACGCCGGCTCAGGGCGGGAGCAATCCACCCTCTCCCCAACAGACGGCGGTTTCGGGCGCCGCGTTCGCCCCGGCGCAGAATTCCACCTTCCTGGCCCAAAGCCTGGCCCAACAGGACACGGCCGAAACCGCCGCGGCGCCGTCCTACGGGGACGGCCTCCGAGCCTATGCCCGCCAGACACAGTCGGCCCAGGACATGGCGCCCGCCGCCGAGATCACCCACGGGACATTGCCGCGCCTGGCCTCGGGACGGTCGCTCGACCTTACCCTGTGATTCCCCCTTTCGATTTGAGGTTGCGTCTCTGGTGTCATCGCGACACCGTGATCATATGTCGGGGGTGAACCCACCATCGGCAGGCGTCGCGTGCCGATCGATCCTTGGGAAGGGTACGGAACCATGCAAGGTCCGGCTGACACCGGCCAGTTCGGCGACGCGGCGCGCCTGCGGCGCGAGCGCCGCCGCCGGCGCGAGGTCGAGAACGGCGATTCGACCGATCGCGCCCCCGTGAACCGGGCCCCCGTGAACCGGGCCAACGACACCGACCGCCACGTGGGAATGCGCATCCGCGAGCGCCGCATCATGCTGGGTCTGTCCCAGCAGCAGATGGCGGACCTCATCGGCGTGACCTACCAGCAGGCCCACAAGTACGAGCGCGGCATCAACCGCATCTCGGCCGGCCGGCTCTACGAGATCGCCCAGGTCCTGGGCGTCCCCGTGACCTATTTCTACGAAGGCCTGGGCGCCTCGCCCAGCTCGGACCTGACCGCACGCCAGCGGATGTGCCTGGACCTAGCCCGCAATTTCTCCGCCATCAGCAACGAGAAATACCAGGAGGCCCTATCCCAGTTGGCCCGGGTACTGGCGTCCGATTAGAGCCGATCCGACTTTGACGGAATCGGCTCGTCAAGCCCGAGCGGCGCTTGAGCCCAAGCCCGCACGGACGTGCGGGCGCACTTTGCGCAACTCGGAGCAATTCCATCTTAATTGGGAATTGCTCTAGCCGGATTCCCATTCGGCCAGCACGGCCGCGTCGTCCTCGACCGCCATCCTCCGGCCTCGGCATTCCGCGATCAGCGCGGCAGTGCCCAGACGCTTGAGCGCCCACACCGCCATCGCCCGCACCAAAGGCGATTGGTCTTCCACAAGATCGCGCGCCACCGCCGCGAGTTCGCTTCGGCCCGAATTGCCGATGGCGATCAGAACATTGCGCACGAAACGGTCGCGGCCGACCCGTTTGACGGGCGAGCCGGCGAAGACCTGGCGGAAGCCGGAATCGTCGAGGCGGACGAGATCGGCCAGGAGCGGCGCCGCGAGTTCCGCCCGGGGAAAGAAATCCGCTTCCCGCGTGGGCGGGGCGAATTTGTTCCAGGGGCAGGCCGCCAGGCAATCGTCGCAGCCGTAGACCCGGTTGCCCATTGCCGCCCGCAAGCCGGCCGGGATGTGGCCCTTGTGCTCGATGGTCAGATAGCTGATGCAGCGGCGGGGATCCAGGCGCCCCGGCCCCTCGATGGCTCCCGTCGGGCACGCATCCTGGCAGGCGCGGCAGCGGCCGCAATGGTCGCTCTCCGGCGCATCCGGGGGGATGTCGAGGGTGGTGAGGATTTCGGACAGCACGAACCAGCTACCCAGCCGGCGCGACACCAGATTGGTGTGGCGGCCGCCCCATCCCAGGCCCGCTTCCTGCGCCAGCGGCTTTTCCATCACTGGCGCGGTATCGACGAAGACCTTAACCTCGCCCCCGAACTCGGCCACCATCCACCCCGCCAGCATCTTCAGCCGCTTCTTGACGAGGTCGTGGTAATCCCGGTTGCGGGCGTAGGCGCAAATGCTGCCCCGCTCGGGATGGGCCAGCAGGGACAGGGGATCGCCCGGCACGCCGTAGGGCATGGCCAGAACGACCGCGCTTTTCGCCTCGGGCCACAGCGTCCGGGGCTCGGTGCGGCGGTCGGCGTTCTCGGCCATCCAGGCCATGTCCCCCTGGCGGCCCTCGGCCAGCCAATCCGTCAGGTTCCGGCGCCATTGCGGACGGCCGAGCGCGGCGGCGAAGCCGGTTTCGGGAAAGCCCAGGTCCCGGGCCTTGGCCCGGATGCGGTCCTTGACGGCGATCATCGGGTCTCCCGGCGGTTCACCGGCCGGCGGGGGATGGGGCTAACCCCGTCCCCGGTACGGGGGGACGCCCTGGTCCGGCAGCCACAAGCCCTCCGGCGGAGTCGCGCTCTGCCAGAAGACGTCGATGGGGATGCCGCCGCGCGGGTACCAGTACCCGGCGATGCGCAGCCATTTCGGTTCGGCGGCGTCGATCAGGCGTTTGGCGATGGTCACGGTGCAATCCTCGTGGAAGGCGCCGTGGTTGCGGAAGCTGCCGAGGAACAGCTTGAGCGACTTGCTTTCGATCAGCGCCTGCTCGGGCACGTAGTCGATGACCAGATGGGCGAAATCCGGCTGTCCGGTGATCGGGCACAGGGAGGTGAATTCGGGCGCGGCGAAGCGCACCAGATACAGGGTGCCGGGATGGGGATTGGGAACGGTTTCCAGCACCGCCTCGTCGGGCGAGGCCGGCAGCGGCGAGGAATGGCCCAATTGGGTCAGGTGCGACGTCGGATCGCCCGTCATGCTCGGTCCTTTCAGCCCGCCGCCGCGAACCGCGTCAGCGGGCCGCCATGCGCTTGATGGTGTTGGTGGTGCTGCAACCCTCGACCAGTTCGGCCAGCACCACCTTGCCGCCCCAGGCCTGCACCAGATCGGCCCCCACCACCGTATCCACCGTATAATCGGCGCCCTTCACCAGCACGTCGGGCTGGAGCGCGCGGATCAGTTCGAGCGGCGTATCCTCGCCGAAGATCACCACCAGATCGACGGTCGCCAGCGAGGCCAGCACGGTGGCGCGGGCCGCCTCCGACTGCACCGGGCGGGCGGGACCCTTGAGGCGGGCCACCGAGGCGTCCGAATTCAGCCCCACCACCAGCCGGTCGCAGGCGGCCTTGGCCTGCGTCAGCAGCGAGACGTGCCCGGGATGCAGCAAATCGAAGCAGCCGTTGGTGAACCCCACCGCCAGATCCTTGCGGCGCCACCTCCCGACGATCTCGGCGGCGCCGTCCACCGCGACGATTTTCGACTCGCCGCCCCACAGATCGTCATGGTGAAGGGCCGCGACAACCTCCGAGGCGTAGGCGACCGCGGTGCCCACCTTCCCCACGACGATGCCGGCGGCGACGTTGGCCAGGCGCGCGCCGTCCAGCAGGCTGGCGCCGGAGGCGATGGACGCGGCCAGGGTGGCGACCACCGTGTCGCCGGCGCCGGAAACGTCGTAGACCTCGCGGGCTTCGGCGGGAAGATGGTGGACCGCGCCCGCCCCCGTCACCAGGGTCATGCCGTCCTGGCTGCGGGTCACCAGCACCGACTCGATGCCGCAGGTGGCGATCAGGTGGCGGGCGGCGGCGATGATGGACTCGTCGGAATCCACCGGCATCTTGGTGGCTTCGTGCAGTTCCTTGCGGTTGGGCGTCAGCACGGTGGCGCCGCGGTAGATCGCATAGTCGATGCCCTTGGGATCGACGACCACCGGCTTGCCGCGGGCGCGGGCGCGGCCGATGAGGTCGGCGGCGATCCGATGGGACAGCACGCCCTTGCCGTAATCCGACAGCACCAGGGCGCCGACGCGGGGCAGCAGGCGCTCGGCGTTGGCGAGCATCCGCTCGCGCACGGCGTCGCACAGTGGGGCGGTGGTCTCGCTGTCGGCGCGCAGGAGCTGCTGGGCCGACGCGAAGAAACGGGTCTTGATGGTGGTCTGCCGCCCCGGCTCGACGATGATGCACGGATCGATCTCGCCGTGTTCGCCGACCAGCCGGGTCACGTCGCGGCCGGGCGCGTCGTCGCCGACCACGGACAGGAAGGTCGGCGCGCCCCCGATGGCGACCATGTTCCGCACCACGTTGCCGGCCCCGCCGAGCATGGCTGTCTCGCGCTCTATGCGTACCACCGGGATCGGCGCCTCGGGTGAAATGCGATCGACGGAACCGTAGACGAAACGGTCGAGCATGGCGTCGCCGACGCAGAGCACCCGTGTGCCTTTCAACTGCTCGACGCGTTCGACGAGATCGGAGATTTCGGTCATGCCATATTCCAGCCAGTTCGGGCGGAACGCCCTGCCCCCAACCGGCTCGGTTAAACCAAGCGTCCCGGCCTTGCAAGACAAAAGGGCGGGAAGACCGGCACCCGTCCCCGAACGGCAATCTCCATGCAGCGCAATTCATCGGGACGTCTGGCGCGTCGGCCGCCACCGCACCATGTAAGTTTTTAACCGTTCCGGGGAGTACCGCATGGACCGTTTGCGCGACACCGCCGAAGCTTCCGTCCGCCGCATCGCCCTGACCGGATTGCTGGTCATCGCCACCCTGGTGGCGCCGCTCGGCGGGCAGCCCCGCATGGCGCTCGACATCACGGCCGTTCTCCTCAGCCTGGAGACGGCGGTTCTCTGGCAATTGGGGGTGTTCGCCCCGCAAATGCCGTTCGGCCGCTCGGAAGCCTGGCTGACGCTTCCCGGCGCCGATCGCCGGCAGCGGGCGATGTTCGCCCGGATGCTGGCGGAAACCTTCCGCCGCTACGCGCGCCGGCTTGCCATCGCCACCGGACTGGCGTGGCTGGCCGATCTGGTGGCGCGGCTCATTTCCGCGTAGCTCCCCCGGAGGAAGCGTTCCGCCCGCCACCCGAAAGAGAGGGCGGACCGCTCCCCCATCGTCGCGATAGGCCGGCCGACGCTATTTCCTGTTGATGCCGACGCGCCCACCTGGGACCATGGAAAACGTGCCACCGGAGCCCCCCGAGGGGGTTCCGGCTCCTGATCCGGAGGGCTCCATGACCGGCAAGACACCATCCCTTCCCCGCGCCGCCGCCCTGGTCGGCCCGTTCGCCAGCGGCAAGACCAGCCTCCTCGAAGCCCTGCTCTTCCGCACCGGCGCCATCCCGCGGCAGGGACGGGTGAAGGAGGCCGGCACGGTCGGCGACGCTTCGCCCGAAGCCCGCGCCCGCTGGATGAGCGTGGAATCCAACATCGCCGCCACCGAATATCTGGGCGAGAAATGGACCTTCATCGACTGTCCCGGATCGGTCGAATTCCAGCAGGACGCCTATAACGCGCTGATGGTGGTGGATGCCGCGATCGTCGTCTGCGACCCCGACCCGGCCCGCGCGGTGATGGTGACGCCGCTGCTGAAGTTCCTGGACGGGCAGAACATTCCGCACATGCTGTTCCTGAACAAGATGGACGTCGCCGACGGACGCCTGCGGGACGTGCTGGAGGCGCTCCAGGCGGTGTCCGACCGGCCGCTGGTGCTGCGGGAAATCCCCATCCGCGACGGCGAACGGGTGAGCGGCTTCGTCGATCTGGTCAGCGAGCGGGCGTACCGCTACCGCCCCGGGGCATCCTCGGACCTGATCCGCATCCCCGACACGCTGCGGACGGAGGAAGGCCAGGCACGCCAGGACATGCTGGAGCATCTCGCCGATTTCGACGACCACCTGCTCGAAGAATTGCTGGAGGACGCCGTACCGCCCCAGGACGAGGTCTATGGCGATCTCGCCCGGGACCTTGCCGGCGACCTGATCGTGCCGGTGTTCTTCGGTTCGGCGGAAGGCGGACAGGGCATCACGCGATTGTTGAAGGCCTTGCGCCACGAGGTCCCCGATCCCGCCGCGACCGCCCGCCGGCTCGGGTTCGGCGCCGACGGGGGCCCGGCGGCACGGGTGTTCAAGACGGTGCATGCCGCCCATACCGGCAAACTCAGCATCGCGCGCGTGCTGCGCGGCGAGATCGCCGACGGCGCCGCGGTGGACGGGGGCCGCGTCTCCGGGCTCCATGTCTTTCCCGCCGGCGTTCCGGCCAAGGCCGCCAAGGCTGGGCCGGGCGAGGTGGTGGCCTTGGGCCGTCTCGATGCCGTCGCCACCGGCGACATGGTCGGCGCCCGCGGAGATGCACCGGTCCCCTGGCCGTCGCCGCTGGACCCCCTGTTCGGGCTGGTATTGCGCGCGGGCAAGAAAGCGGACGACGTCAAGCTCAGCGGCGCCGTCGCCAAGCTGGTGGAGGAGGACCCCTCCTATCGCTTCGAGCACAGCCCCGAATTCGGGGAGATGGTCCTGTGGGGACAGGGCGAGATCCATCTGCTGGTCGCCGCCGACCGCCTGAGGAACCGCTTCAGCCTCCAGATCGCCACCGGCAAGCCCACCATCCCCTACAAGGAAACCATCCGCAGGGGCACGTCGGTGCATGGGCGCCACAAGAAGCAGTCCGGCGGCCACGGCCAGTTCGGGGACGTCACCCTCGATATCGCCCCCCTGGGGCGCGGCGAAGGCTTCGCCTTTGTGGACCGCATCGTCGGGGGCGTGATCCCGCGGCAGTACGTTCCGGCGGTGGAGGAAGGGGTACGGGACTATCTGGCCCAGGGACCGCTGGGCTTTCCGGTGGTGGACATGGCGGTGACGCTGACCGGCGGCAGCTACCACTCGGTGGACAGTTCGGACATGGCTTTCAAGACCGCCGCCCGCATCGCCATGGCCGAGGGCCTGCCCAAATGCGAGCCGGTGCTGCTGGAGCCGATTCTCCGGGTGGACATCTCGGTGCCGGCCGATGCCACCCCCAAGGCGCAGCGCATCGTTTCCGGCCGGCGCGGCCAGATCCTCGGCTACGACGCCAAACCCGGCTGGAGCGGCTGGGATACGGTGTCGGCCTACCTCCCTCAGGCCGAGATGGGCGACCTGATCGTCGAGTTGCGCTCGCTGACCATGGGGGTGGGAACCTTCTCGTGGCGGTTCGACCATCTCCAGGAAATTTCGGGCCGGGTCGCCGACAAGGTGGTCGAGGAACGCCGCTCCGCGCTGGCCGCCGAGCACTGATGTGCGCGGCGGACGCCGCGCCTATTCCTTTCCCAGCTTGGGTATGGGTCTTACGCCACCCCGGCGTCCCAGCCCGAAGCCCACGCGGTAAAGATCGGGCATGTTGACGCGGCCGTCTATCATCCGTTCGAAAATACCGAGGGCATCCAGGTCACGCCTCACCCCGTGCCATCCCTCCTCATAATGCTCTGGCGGCAGGCTAACGAATGCGATTTTCTGCGGACTTTCACCCAATTTTTCCATCCAGCGTTCCTCGATGGTGTCGAAGGAACACGGCACCGTCACACCGCCCAGCGGCTCCATGAGCGTCTTCACCCAGGGGTAGTCTTCGGCCAGTTCTGACACCCGGATTGCGGATGCCTTCTGCACGCCCCGCTTTATGCTTTCATAGTGTAGGGGGTGAAAATGGCCCGGATAGCGATCCTGCGAATCTTCGGCTGCCGCGCGGATCGCTGCCAGGAAAGAACGCGGCGAGGTATGTCCCCGACCGTCGGCGAGATGGCCAACCGACCAAGTGTACGGCACGCCGCGGCGATGGTCGCGTCCCATCTGTTTCCCGGCCAGTGCAGCGAACAGCCAACGATGAACGCCCTCATGTCGCTTGACGTACTCTTCAAGAGTCCATACGCCATCGATTGTCCGCAACGGCGGGTCACTTATCGTGCTGTTGTAGAGTTGGCGCAAGGTTTCCCCATGCGCTTCGGGGGCATTACAAAGATATTGCCAAAGCAGGCCGTGCAGGTCCAATGCGCCCCAGGTCAGCTCGACCTTTGTGGCCAACAGCTTCGATGCATCGGTGAAATCCATCACCTGCCGCCCCGCGAACTGATCCTCCCGCAGGAAGACCTTGCCGTGCAGGCGCTGGAACGGCTTGAGCGAGAGGACGACCCTCAGCAGGTCGCGCACGATCCTGTCCATCCGGTGCCAGTCGTCCCCGCCCAGTCGATCAAGAGCGTCGAAAACGATCAGGCCGTATTCGTTCCGCGAACCCAATTCATTATTGGCGCGTTCCAATAAACGTCCGAATTGTTCCGGGTCATCCTTGATTTGTTTGGTCGAATCTATCCACTTTTCTTGGGGCATCGATCCGAACACGATTTCCGCCAGCCACCGGGCGATAACGGCTCGCCAGATATGATACGCCTCATACCCGTTTTCCAGCAGAGATTTGAAGACGTCCGCGTCAGGATAGGCATCTAGGTGAGGATGTTCGCTGTATCCGGTATGAACGGTGATCCGAGACAGATCGGGGACGGAATCGCCCAGCATTCGCCGGATGAGGTCAGAGCGGAGCGCAGCGCTCCAGAACGTCTTGCCGACGCCCCGGCCGCCGATCACCAGCCCGCATTCCAGGCGCAACGCCTTGATGTGCGACGGTGGGACATAAACGTGGCGCGGCTGCGGTGTTTCCCCGTGCGGAGAGGTGTCTTCGGGCAGCGCCGCAATGATCGCGCGCAGTATTGTCTGGTTTTGCTCGCTAGTCATACCGCATCTCGGTCGATCTCGACGGAAGCCATGACACCTTCGATCAGCGGGCCGAATACCGCATTTATCTCATCGCGTCCGATTACACTCAGTTTGCCGTGGAGGCTCTGGAGTGCTGCGAAACCGCGATGCCAGCGCACCGCCCAAGGGTAGTGGGGTGCCGATTCATCCGATTGGTCGAAGCTCCATGAATCTCCTTCGGACAGTATCGCACCCGCAGGAATCTCGTCATAGAGTTCGTCGGCAAAGGCATCCCAGGCCCGTTCCCGCAATTCCTCAAAATATTTGTCAGCACCGGTTTCGGGGATCATCGCACCGACGATCTGGAGGCGTTCGCGTATCTCTCTTACCCGTCCGGCCTTACGCCAATGCCGGAACAACATGCGATAGCCGGTCCAGGTTTGATCGCCGTCAATGGCGAACAGCAGGATTGTCGATGCTCCAAGGCCGGTGAGGCAAGCCGAGGCAGCCTCGTCGATCCCGGCCCGAGAGTCGATCAGCACCACGCTAGGGCGCCAGCGCTCCTCCACCCTGTCCAGCAGACGGCGAAGCCGTTCCGGCCAGGATTCACGCTGACCGTTTCGACCCGCCTTGGACATCCAGACTCGGCCAAGCTTGGACAAGTATTCACCAGGATCTTTACCATGAGCGGGAACCACGAGAATGTCCCCATTTCTGGACAGCTCGCTCGTCGCCACCATATCAGCGAACACCAACTCGCTGTTATCCACCAAGTCCTCGACCAGCCAGTCGGCGATGCCGTAGGCTGGTCGCCGGTCTTGAGGAAGCAGTGACGAGGAGAGGCCCGGAGACTCCAGATCCATATCGAGCACCAACACACGCTCCCCCCGTTCTGCCAGCACCCAGGCTGTCGCGGCGAGAGCTGTCGAGCGGCCGACGCCGCCTTTGATCGAGAAGAAAACAATCCGTTGCGCCGTCGTCAGCGGCGGGGTGATCTTCGCCCAATCCCCTTCCATCGCCAGACGGTCGACGACGTTGATTCCCGCGCAATCTTCGAGGGGAAACGCCGATTCTTCGGTGATGGACCCCTCGATATTTGGTTCGAACATCAGCATCTGCTCGGCGGAATGGGCGTGTGGCCCCAGGGCGTCACGAGCTTCCCTGGCGATGGCGTCCAATTCCGCCCGTGCCGCCGGATTGGTTTCCCATTTTTCGTCCATGATCAGCCGCACCCGTCCGTTCAAATCCCGGTTGACCAGGATGGGAGCGATGGAAGCCACATCGGGGTGGCGCTGGAAGATTGCGGCTAGCTTCGGAAGGATCTCGTCGAAGGTCGTCATAGCAAGCCATCCTTTTGCGCCTTGGCTATCAGCTCGCGGACGATTTTTGCGCCCGACCTGTGCCGCGCGGCCCGCTCCAGGGCAAATTCGCTCCGGTTTGCATAACGCTGGGAAACATCCCAATCGTCAAACGGGTTCTCGCCCGGAAGCGAATAGGACGGTCCGTGGCGATGCCCAGAACGGTATGTTTCGTAGCGGCACCAAATTTTATCCGCATGGTCGCGGTCGGACCTTTCGCCCGGCTTGCCTTTGTTATCCATCCTCATCCCGAACGCCTGCATGAGACGTTTCAGCCCGCATTCAGCAGCCAATCCGTACAGATGATCTGCATTCGCCAATCGGGCGTCGGCGAATAGCCTTTCCGCATCGTGCCAATGGCGGTCGTGGGCATCGAGGAAGTCGGCGTTCATCCGGCGGTTCTCGGTGTGCGCGTCCTTATCGTCATCCTATTGGCAGTGGCCGACGTCAACATCTAAATCGCGCGGTGGGACTACAAAATACTAATCCAGGCAACCTTTCTTTTTCGCCATCCTCCTACGCGCGGGGGATTTTCCACCCGGTTGCACGCCGCCATATGCCAGGGAACCCTGTCCCCGGAGGCCCCATGGCCGAAGAATGGCATGCCCCCTACGAGCGGCTGAGCCCGGACACCATCACCCGGCACCGGGCGCTGCGGTCCCTGATGGAGGAGCTGGAGGCGGTCGATTGGTACCGCCAGCGCGCCGACGACTGCGCCGACGAGGCGCTCAAGGCCATCCTGCTGCACAACATGCGCGAAGAGATCGAGCACGCTACCATGCTGCTGGAGTGGCTGCGGCGCGCCGACGCGGATTTCGCCGCCACGCTGGACGCCTATCTCTACACGCGGGGCGACATCGCCGAGCGGGAGAAGGCGGCCGAGGCCGAGCGAACGGACGCCAAGCCGGAAGTTCCGATGCGTCGCTTCACCGTCGGTCCGCTGAAATAAGGGGGCCGGCATGGACCCGCTCAACCGCGCCCTCGCCCCGTTTGGCGACGACATCTGGCAGGCCATCGAGGACACGGCGGTCGAGGCGGCGCGCGCGGTGCTTACCGCGCGGCGCTTCCTGCCGGTGGAGGGACCGTTCGGGCTGGGGCTGACGGCGATCGAGGCCGGCAGCGACGACATCGCCGAGGTGGAAAATCCGGCCGAAGCCGTCGCCATCCTGGGCGCCCCCCTGTCGGTGCCGATGCTGTGGAGGGGATTCGGCCTCAGTCTGCGGCGGCTGGCGGCGCATCGCGAGCACGGCCAGCCGCTGGACCTCGCGGCCGTGATCGACGCCGCCTCGGCCATGGCGCGGCTGGAGGAGCGGCTGATCTATCACGGCGACGCCCGGGCCGGCCTCGCCGGTCTGCTCAACGCCCAGGGCACGCTGTCGGTGGCGGGGGGGGATTGGAGCCGGATCGACCAAGCGCTGAAGGACGTGCTTGCCGCGGTGACGGCGTTGGACGACGACGGGCATTCGGGGCCCTACGCACTGGCGGCCGCGCCCCATCTCTACAACGGCCTGTTCCGGCGCTACGCCGATTCCGACCTGCTTCAGGTGGACCACCTCGGCCGCCTGTGCGCCGCCGGCATCTTCAAGGCGGCGATCCCCGGCGCGGTGATCATCGACCCCCGGGTCGGGCGGCTGGTGGTCGGCCAGGACCTTGCCGCCGGCTTCGCCTCCCTCGATGGGGTGCATTGCCGGATGTTCCTGTCGGAAAGCCTGGTGCTGGCCATCGACGACGCCCGGGCGATATGCCGGATCGTGCTGGAAGAGGCATAGGACCGGCACCACGGCTGAAAGGTTCCTCGTCGCTGCGCTCGCTCGGAACGACAAACTCTTCTGTCGTCCCGAGCGCAGCCGAGGGACCTTTCACGCACCGTGCCCGAAAGGTCCCTCGTCTGGATGACGGGAAACCCTAATACCGGTAGGTGTCCGGCTTGAACGGGCCGTGCTTGCCGACGCCGATATAGGCGGCCTGCCGGTCGCTCAGTTCGGTCAGCTTGACGCCGAGCTTGCGCAGATGAAGCTGGGCGACCTTCTCGTCGAGATGCTTGGGCAGCACGTAGACTTTTTTCCCGTACTTGCCGGGATTGCCGAAAATCTCCATCTGCGCCAGCACCTGGTTGGTGAAGGAGGCGCTCATCACGAAGCTGGGGTGGCCGGTGGCGCAGCCCAGGTTCACCAGCCGGCCCTCGGCCAGCAGGATGATGCGCTTGCCGCCCGGGAACTCGATCTCGTCCACTTGCGGCTTGACGTTGTGCCACGGATAGTTCTTGAGGCCGGCGACCTGGATTTCGCTGTCGAAGTGGCCGATGTTGCAGACGATGGCGCGGTCCTTCATCGCCCGCATGTGGTCGACGGTGATGACGTCCACGTTGCCGGTGGCGGTGACGAAGATGTCGCCGCGCGGCGCGGCCTCCTCCATGGTCAGCACCTCGTAGCCCTCCATCGCCGCCTGAAGCGCGCAGATGGGGTCGATCTCGGTGACAATCACGCGGCAGCCGGCATGGCGGAGCGATTCGGCCGAGCCCTTGCCCACGTCGCCGAAGCCGCACACCACCGCGACCTTGCCGGCCATCATCACGTCGGTGGCGCGGCGGATGCCGTCCACCAGTGACTCGCGGCAGCCGTACTTGTTGTCGAACTTGGACTTGGTCACCGAATCGTTGACGTTGAAGCCGGGCCACAGCAGCGTGCCCTTCTTCTCCATCTCGTACAGGCGGTGGACGCCGGTGGTGGTCTCCTCGGTGACGCCGCGGATGGCGGCGCCGTTGCGGGCGTACCAGCCGGGATCGACCGCCAGTTTCTTCTTGATGGCGGCGAACAGGACCTCCTCCTCCTCGCAGGTGGGATGGGCCAGCACCGACGGGTCCTTCTCGGCCCTCATGCCGAGATGGATCAGCAGGGTGGCGTCGCCGCCGTCGTCGAGGATCATGTTGGGGCAGCCGCCATCGGCCCAGTCGAAGATGCGATGGGTGAAGTCCCAGTATTCCTCCAGGCTCTCGCCCTTATAGGCGAAGACGGGGGTGCCGGCGGCGGCGATGGCCGCGGCGGCGTGGTCCTGGGTCGAATAGATGTTGCAGGATGCCCAGCGCACGTCGGCGCCCAGCGCCTTCAGGGTTTCGATCAGCACCGCCGTCTGGATGGTCATGTGCAGCGAACCGGCGATGCGCGCCCCCTTGAGCGGCTGAGCGGGCCCGAATTCCTCGCGCACCGCCATGAGGCCGGGCATCTCGGTCTCGGCGATGACGATCTCCTTGCGGCCCCAATCGGCCAGGGCGATGTCGGCGACGTGAAAATCGGTGGTGCGCATGGGGGGTCCTTGCCTGGGGATATCCTGGTGCGGTTGTAGCAGCGCCGGTCAATGATGGCAAGAAGCGCATAAACATATCTTTATGTCGATATGGGGCATTGCCTCTCCCCCTGGTGGCGGCGGTCGTGTAGACTTCGCCGATGTTCGGGTTTCTGAAATCGCTTTTCCTCGACAAAAAGGCGCAGCACGCTCTGGCCAAGCGCGCATCCGCCGGGAAGCCCGTGTCCGCGCGCGACGAAGCCATCCGCCAGGCGCAGGCGAACATGCGGAAAATGGTGACGCCGGACCGGGCCGAACTGATCCGCAAGGCGATGGAGGTGCATCGGGCGAAGCAAGCCGTTTTCGCCGATCTGTCCGACTCCGAGCGCAGCCGGCTGGTGGCCCTGGCCCTGAAGCGGCTGCTGAACGAAGGCAAGGACGGGTGAGCGCGCCGGCGCCGCCGGCCCCCCCGCCGGATGGAGACGCCCTGGCGCGGGGCGTGCTGGGCGGCGACCGCCGTGCCCTGGCCCGCGCCATCACCCTGGTGGAATCGACCCGCGACGACCACCGCGACGCGGCCGAGGCCCTTCTCCACGCGCTACTGCCCCATACCGGGCGCGGCATCCGGCTGGGCATCACCGGCACGCCCGGCGTCGGCAAATCCACCTTCATCGAGGCGTTCGGGCGGCATGTGGTCGATCGCGGCCACCGGCTGGCGGTGCTGGCGGTGGATCCTTCCAGTCCCCGCTCGGGCGGTTCGATCCTGGGCGACAAGACCCGCATGGAGCGGTTGGCGCACGACCCGCGCGCCTTCATCCGGCCCAGCCCGTCCGGCGGCGCCCTGGGCGGCGTGGCGCGCCGGACCCGCGAAGCGATGCTGGTGTGCGAGGCCGCCGGCTACGACGTCGTCGTCGTGGAGACCGTGGGCGTCGGCCAGAGCGAGACCGCGGTGGCCGACATGGTGGACATGTTCCTGCTGCTGCTGGTGCCCGGCGGTGGGGATGAATTGCAAGGGATCAAGCGCGGCATCGTCGAACTGGCCGACGCCATCGTCGTGACCAAGGCCGATGGCGACCTGGCCGCCGCCGCTGCCCGCGCCCGGCACGAATACGCCAACGCCCTGCGCCTGCTGTCCCCGACCGCGAGCGAATGGTCCGTGCCCGTGCTGACCTGTTCGGCCCTGGCCGGACAGGGAATCGACGCGGTGTGGGAGACGGTGGGGCGCTACCGCGACGGCATGACCGCCTCGGGCCGGTTCGCCGAACGCCGCGCCTCCCAGGCGCGGGCCCGGCTGTGGGGCGAGGTCTCGGAAACGCTGCTCGCCGAATTGCGCCGGGACCCCGCGATTGCCGCGCTGCTGCCCGGGTTGGAGCGCGACGTCGCGGCCCAAATCCTGGCTCCCGGTACCGCCGCGCGGCGGATCATGGCCGCATTGCGGGGGCGTTAAGACTTTACCATAGGTAAAAACGCGCTGGCGATTTGCCGCCGTCCTGCCAAAATGGGCTCCTCCGGGACACAACCAGGAATGTCGCCATGTCCAGTCCGCTCGCCGACCCCGATTCCCTCAAGAAAGAGCTGGTCGGGCTGTTCGGGCATCTCCAGCGAATCCGCAAGGAGCTGGCCGCCCTCAGCCATGCTGGCGAGTCCGATCACTTTCGCAGCATGTCGGACGAGCTGGACGAAATCGTCGCCGCCACCGAACGCGCGACCAACACCATCATGGAAAGCGTCGAGGGGATCGACGGGCTGGTGGGCCAGGCGCGTGGGCTCACCGACGACCCCGCGCTGGCCGCCGTGTGCGACGCGGTCGTCGAGCGGGTCAACGCCGTGTTCGAGGCCTGCTCGTTCCAGGACATCACCGGCCAGCGCGTCACCAAGGTGGTGAATTCGCTGAAATTCGTCGAGGAGCGGGTCAACGCCATCGTCCTCACCTGGGGCCGCGAAGAACTGGACCGGGTGGTGGTCGAGATCAAGGAGGAAAAGGGCGAGAAGCGCCTGCTCAATGGACCGGCCCTTCCCGGCCAGGGCATCGACCAGGCGCAGGTCGACCAGCTCCTGGCCCAGACCGAGATCGACAAGCTTTTCGGCTGATCCGCGGCCGGGGCGCCGCCTCTCCGATTCGCCCCCTGCGCGGGCAATTAAATTGTTGCGGTGCGGTCGCTACGGGGTTAGGTGTCTGATTGTCCCTAGTGGTCCGATCCTGACGGAAGGTTCGGGGCCTGAACGTTCCGTCGGGTGGATCGGCCCACGAAATCAATGAATTGTGCACTGACCCGTTCAGAAGGTCGGCGTAGCTTCCGAATGGGTCGGCGCACCAGCCTCCGGTGACTTATGATCAACGTCATCCGCGCCAAGCTGCACGGCATCCGCGTCACCAGCGCCGATCTGAACTACCACGGTTCGATCACGCTGGACCCCCAGCACTGCGAGGCGGCCGGCATCTACCCGATGGAGTTCGTCGATATCTGGAACAAGAACTCGGGCGCGCGCATCTCGACCTATGTCATCTTCGGCGAGCCGGGGTCGCGCTGCTGCGTGCTGAACGGCGCCGCCGCGCGCACCTGCCAGACGGGCGACGAGCTGATCGTCGCCGCCTCCGAATATCTGCCCGGCCCCGAGGGATTGTACAACCTGAAGCCGCGCATCCTGACGTTCCTGCCGGACAACCAGGTGGATCAGATATTGTTCTACGACGTCTACCGCAGCGACCGGCGCCCCTACGATTTCCGCATCGTCGATGCCGACCGGCAGACGGTCGAAAGCTGCCACACCTGGCCCAACGTCGATATCGCCGCGATCCGCCACGACCTCCGGAAAAAGGGATGGGCGGAGGCCGAGATCGACGCGTTCGTGCAATCCCATTTTTCGCTGTAGGCCCGCATGACGGCCGAAGGCCCCATCGCCGTCGTTCTGCTGTCGGGAGGACTGGACTCGGCCACCGTCCTGGCCATGGCCCGCGCCGAGGGCTACCGCGCGGCGGCGCTGTCGTTCCGCTACGGACAGCGCCACGCGGTGGAGATTGACGCGGCCCGGCGGGTGGCCGGCGCCGTGGGCGTCTTCCGGCACGAGATCGTCGACATCGACCTGCGCGCTTTCGGCGGCTCGGCCCTGACGTCGGACATCGCCGTCCCCAAGGACCGCGCCGAGGCCGAGATCGCCCACGGCATCCCCGTGACCTACGTCCCCGCGCGCAACACCATCATGCTGGCCTTCGCGCTGGCCTTCGCCGAAACCCTGGGCGCCGACGACATCTTCATCGGCGTCAACGCGATCGACTATTCCGGCTATCCCGACTGCCGGCCGGACTACGTCGCCGCGTTCGAGGCCATGGCCAACCTGGCCACCAAGGCGGGGGTGGAAGGCCGGCGCCTCTGCATCCACGCCCCGCTCATCCGCCTCACCAAGGGCGGGATCATCCGCCGCGGCCTGGCGCTGGGCGTCGATTACGCCTTGACCTCAAGCTGCTACGACCCCACTCCCAAAGGGACCGCCTGCGGCCGTTGCGACGCGTGCCGGCTGCGCCTCAAAGGGTTCGCGGAGGCGGGAATCGCCGACCCTGTGGCCTATGCCGCGGCTCGGGATGATCGGGGACAATGAGACAGGTTCAGGAAAGCCTCACCATCGCCACCACCCGCCACGGCAACCACGACGTCACCCGCGACATCGCCGCCTGGGTCGAGCGGCAGGGAATCGAGACCGGGCTGCTGGTGGTGCTGCTGCCCCATGTGTCCGCCCACCTGACCCTCCAGGAGCATGCGGACCGCGACGACCTCCACACCTTCTTCCGCCGGCTGGAGGTGCGCAACATGGAGGATTTCGGCGAATTCACCTCGGCCGTCACCAGCGTATCGCTGTCCATCCCGGTGCGGGACGGCCGGATGGGCATCGGCGCGCGCCAGCGCATCTACCTGTACGAACACCGCGACAGGGCCCAGAACCGCAACCTCCTTCTCCACCTTATCGGAGAGTAGGCATGCGCCAAGCGCATACCGTCCTCGCCGTCCGCACGCCGGGCCAGGGGTTGACCGATGTCACCGCCGGCCTTGCCGCCTTCATCCGCGACAGCGGCATCCGCACCGGCCTGTTGACGGCGTTCATCCAGCACACCTCCGCCAGCCTGACCGTCCAGGAGAACGCCGATCCCGACGTGCTGGCCGACCTCGACGCCTTCTTCCGGAGGCTGGTGCGCGAAGACGCCACCCTTTATCGGCACACGGCGGAGGGGCCGGACGACATGCCGGCGCACATCCGGTCGGCCTTGACGCAGACACAGATTTCCATCCCCGTGCTCGACGGCCGCCTCGCCCTGGGGACATGGCAGGCGGTCTACGTGTTCGAGCACCGCGCCCGCCCCCACCAGCGCCGCCTCGTGCTGCACCTGTCGGGAGAATAGGCCCCGGCCCCCGGGCTACGGGGTGATGGACCGCTGGAGGATATCGAGCAACTGGCGGCCGTTCACCGGCTTGTGCATGATCGGCAGGCCCGACGCCGCCGCGTGGCGCAGCCGGTCGACGGCCGTGTCGCCGGTCACCAGCACGCCGGGGATGCCGCTGCCGAAGACACGGCGGACGTCTTCGATCGCATCGGTTCCGGTCTGCCCGTCCCGCAGGCGGTAATCGGCCAGGATGAAGCGCGGCGGCTCGCCCCCCGCTTCCAGCTGGGCCAGGGCATCGGCGGTGGAATGGGCGGCGACGACCCGGTAGCCCCAGCTTTCGAACAGCATCTGATAGCCGGCAAGGACGATGGCCTCGTCCTCGATGACGACGATCAGCGGTGCGGCTTCCGGCAGACACGCGGTTTTCATGGCGACCGCGGGACCCCCTGTTGACTAACTGGGCGGGATAATGCGGCATCGCGCAAGAGAGGGGAATTCCTTCGATAGGCATACATTCTATATCGTTGGCAGGGGGGACTGTTCGAACCGGCGCGCCGGCCGCACCGCCCGACCGCAAAATTGGGCCGCAGAGCGGTTGCGTTCGGCAGCCAAAATCGCCTTTACTTCTTGTTTCGTGTTTACCGGGGCGCCGGCTGCGGTTCTCATTATGCGTTTTTCGCTGTCATCCCGAGCCGGGGGCGAGGGATCTTTCAGGCACTTTCGCGTGAAGGACCCCTTGGCGGCCATGCCGCCAAACGTGTCGAATCGGGCGCCTGCGCGCCCGGCGCTCCGCTCCCTCGGGATGACATCAATGGCGAGGGCGCATAATGCGCTGGCCCGCCCCTGGAAAAGGTGACCGATGACCGACACCGTTGTCCTGCCGTCCGCGGACGCCCTCACCGAGGACGACATCGATCCCACGCTGGACCTCGTCGCCGAGATCGGGCGGCTGCGCAAGGAGCGCAACGCCGTCATCCTGGCCCATTACTACCAGGACGGCGAAATCCAGGACCTGGCCGATTTCGTCGGCGATTCCCTCGACCTGTCGCGCAAGGCGGCCGCCACCTCGGCGGACGTGATCGTCTTCTGCGGCGTCCGGTTCATGGGCGAGGTCGCCAAGATCCTCTCGCCGGGCAAGACCGTCCTGATCCCCGACGCCGAGGCCGGCTGCTCGCTGGAGGAGGCCTGCCGGGCCGACGCCTTCCGCCATTTCCGCGCCAAGCACCCCGACCACATCGCGGTGACCTACATCAATTGCTCGGCCGAGGTGAAGGCGCTGTCGGACGTCATCGTCACCTCGTCCAACGCCGAGGCGATCGTGCGGCAATTGCCCGCCGACCGCCCGATCCTGTTCGCCCCCGACCGCCATCTCGGCGCCTATGTCGCGCGCAAGACCGGGCGCGAGATGACGCTGTGGCCGGGAAGCTGCATCATCCACGAGCAGTTCTCGGAGAGGGAGCTGGTCAAGCTCAAGGTGCGCCATCCCGCCGCCAAGGTGGCCGCCCACCCCGAATGCCCGGACGCCATCCTCGCCCACGCGGACCATGTCGGTTCGACCCGCAACATCCTGGATTTCGTGCTGGCCTCGGACGCGCCGGAATTCATCATCGCCACCGAGCCCCACATCATCCACCAGATGGAGAAGGCGGCGCCCCACAAGACCTTCATCGCCGCCCCCGGCGCGGACGGGAGCTGCAACTGCGCCAGTTGTCCGTTCATGGCCAAGAACACGCTGGAGAAGATCTACCTCTGCCTGCGCAACGACGCGCCGCGCATCGAAATCCCCGAGGACCTGCGGCTGGCGGCGGTGAAGCCGCTGGAACGGATGCTGGAGATGTCGCGCTCGGTGCCGATGTCGAAAGGCCGGCCCGATGCCGCCTGACACGGCACCGGCGCTCGATTTCGACGACGCCCGGCGGGCCATCCGGGCGGCCCTGGACGAGGATGTGGGCGGCGGGGACATCACCTCGGCCGCCGTCATCCCCGCCGACCGCCGCTTCCAGGGGGTTATGCGGGCGCGCCAGGCGATGGTGGTCTCGGGCCTGCCCGTGGCCGAGGAGGTTTTCCGCATCGTCGTTCCCGAAGCGCGGTTCCGCGCGATGGCCGCCGATGGCGAGGCGGTGCCCGCCGGAACGGTGCTGGCCGACATCGCCGGCCCGGCGCGGGGATTGCTGACCGCCGAACGCACCGCCCTCAACCTGTTGCAGCTCATGTCGGGCATCGCCACCCTCACCCGCCACTACGCCGAGCGGATCGCGGGCACCGGCTGCGTCCTCCTCGACACCCGCAAGACCGTTCCCGGCCTGCGCCGGCTGTCGAAATACGCCGCGCGCTGCGGCGGGGCCAGGAACCATCGCATGGGCCTGGACGACGGGGTGCTGATCAAGGACAACCACATCGCCGTGTGCGGGGGCGTGGCGGCGGCGGTGCGCCGGGCCAGGGATGCCGGGCTGGCCGGCATCGAGGTCGAGTGCGACACCCTCGACCAGGTGGCCGAGGCGGTGGCGGCCGGCGCCGATTCCATCCTGCTGGACAACATGGACCCCGGCACCTTGCGGCGCGCGGTCGCGCTGGTCGGCGGACGGGCGAGGACCGAGGCGTCCGGGGGCGTGACCCTGGACACCATCCGCGCCATCGCCGAAAGCGGCGTCGACAGCGTCTCGGTCGGCCGCATCACCCAATCGGCCCCCGCGGTCGACATCGGACTGGACTGGAGTTGACGGCCATGGCGGACGCGTACGATGTGCTGGTCATCGGTTCCGGGGCCGCCGGCCTGTCGCTGGTGCTGAAGATCCTGGAGGCGCAGCCCGACGCCCGGGTGGCGGTGATGGCCAAGAACGCCCTGACCGAGGGCAGCACCATGTATGCCCAGGGGGGCATCGCGGCCGTGCTGGATTCGGCCGATTCCATCGAGGCCCATGTGGCCGACACCCTGGTGGCCGGCGCCGGCCTGTGCAATCCCGACGTGGTCCGCACGGTGGTCGAGCGCGGGCGGGAGGCCGTCGACTGGCTGATCGGCCGGGGCGTCGGCTTCGACCGCGAGAATTCGGCCTACCACCTGACCCGCGAAGGCGGCCACTCCCACCGCCGCGTCATCCATTCCGCCGACGCCACCGGCCGGGCGGTGGAAACGACGCTGGTCGAACGGATCCGCGAGTCCAAGGCCACCCTCCTGGAATTCCACATCACCATCGACCTCATCCGGGAGAAGCTGGGCGACCACCGGCGCGGGCGCTGCATCGGCGCCTATGCGCTGGACCGGCGCACCGGCCGGGTCCTCCTGGTGCGGGCGCGCACGGTGGTGCTGGCGACGGGGGGCGCCTCGCGCGTCTACCTCTACTCAACCAACCCCGACGGCTCGACCGGGGACGGCATCGCCATGGGGTGGCGCGCGGGCTGCCGGGTGGCGAACATGGAATTCAGCCAGTTCCACCCCACCTGCCTCTACCACCCCAAGGCCAAGTCGTTCCTGGTCACCGAAGCGGTTCGCGGCGAAGGCGGCAAGCTGCTGCGTCCGGACGGCACCCGCTTCATGGACGAGTACGACCGGCGCGGCGAGCTGGCGCCCCGCGACATCGTCGCCCGCGCCATCGACGACGTGATGAAGCGCCTGGGCTGCGAGTGCGTCTATCTGGACATCAGCCACAAGCCCGCCGATTTCGTCATCGCCCATTTCCCGACCATCCACGCCACCTGCCTGTCCCTTGGTATCGACATCACCCGCGAGCCCATCCCGGTGGTGCCGGCGGCCCATTTCACCTGCGGCGGCGTGCTGACCGACATGCGGGGCCGCACCGACGTGGACAATCTCTACGCCATCGGCGAGGTGGCGTGCACGGGGCTGCACGGCGCCAACCGGCTGGCATCCAATTCGCTGCTGGAATGCCTGGTGATGGGCGACATCGCCGCCGACGACATCGTTAAGCGCCTGGAGGGCGTTCCGCCGCCGCCCGAGGCCGCGGCCTGGGACGAAAGCTGGGTCACCGATTCCGACGAGGAGGTGGTGGTCGCCCACAATTGGGACGAGATCCGCCGCTTCATGTGGGACTATGTCGGCATCGTGCGGTCCACCAAGCGGCTGGAGCGGGCCAAGCACCGGGTGCGCCTGCTGCTCGACGAGATCGACGAATATTACGGCAGCTTCCGGGTCACCAACGACCTGCTGGAACTGCGCAACATCGCCCTGGTCGCCGATCTGATCGTCCGCTCGGCCCTGGGCCGAAAGGAAAGCCGCGGCCTGCACCACACCATCGACTTCCCCGCGCCCGACATGGTGGCGCCGCCGCAGAACACCATCCTGGTCCCCAAGAACTTTTCAGCCCGCCGGGTGCTGTGACCATGCGCCGGGTCATCCGCCCGATCCTGATCGCAGCCGCCGTGTTCATGGCCTGGATGCCGGCCAAGGGAGCCGAGCCGGCGGGGGACACCTTCTACAAAATGGACAAGATCGTCCTTGAGATGTGGGACGACCAGGGCCTCTTCCACAACGTCTTCCTGGATCTGGTCGTCGTCTTTCCCCGACCCTCCCACCTCAGCAAGAGGGCGTCGGACAAGATAACCCAGGCCCTCCAATCGCTTCCCTACGAGGACCTTCTCAAGCCCGAGGCGACGGCGACCATCAAGAGCACGGCGCTGGACATCGTCCACCGCGAGCCCGGCGGCGAGACGGCCAAGGAAGTCCTGATCGCGAGGCTGTTCTTCAATTGAGCCGGGCCGGCGCCGGCAGGAACCGGCGCCCCCGCAACCCAACCGGTTCGCCGGGTGGTGCGGACGGGGGGACTCGAACCCCCATGGCCAGGGCCTGCGGATTTTAAGTCCGCTGCGTCTACCGGTTCCGCCACGTCCGCCGAACCCATCCCGGCAAGCGGGGCATGCCGTGGTCACCGGCCGGAAATTAAAGACAAATGACCGCCCTGTCCAGGAAGCCCGCCCTCCCTCGGCGGTTCTCATTACGGCTTTCTTCGCTGTCATGTGTGGACGGCCCCTGCGTCGCAAGGGAAAAGTCACAGATGACACCGTGAGCGAGGGCGCACAACGAGAAGCGCCCGCCCTTCCCATGCGACTTTCGCGCATTCCCCAAGGCGCCGCAAAGTCCCGAAACGGGAATGGCTGGCGCGCCCGTGAGATCAACACGGAAAAGACGTCCTTTGCGCGCCAATCCCGTAATACTATCGCATTGATTAAATATAAACGAACGTATTGCTCTCTGTTCAAAACCGATAGATACTTTCGAAAGTGTTGCCCCCGGGTCAAAGCCAATAGACGCTATATCGAACGACACACCCAGGTGTTATGCACATGACGATTCTCGACAATCTCAGCGTTGCGCACAAGATGACGGTGGCGCTCGCGATCATGATCTTGACTGGGATCGCCGCCGTTTCCTTTGGCGTCGTCAAGATCATGGCCATCGACGACGCCTACAGCCGCCTGATCGACCATGAGGCGGTGGGCGTGGAAATGCTGGCGCAGGCACGCTCGGGCGTCCTCACCACCGGGCGGCAACAATACCTCGCGATCTCCGCCCGGTCGCCGGAGCGGGTGCGGGCGGCGGAAGCCCGCATCGCCCAGGCGCAGAGCGACGTCCACGACGGCATCGACAAGGCCGCCGCGCTGCTGCCGGCGCTCGCCGACAGGCTCGCGGCGGCGAAGCGCGCCTACGACGACCTGGCGCCGGTCGGAGACGCGGTGCGGGACCTCGACCTCAAGGGCGACCGCGACGGGGCCATGGCCATGATGAGCGGACGCTTCGACCCGGCCCTCGATGCCGTGCGGGACAGCCTGACGGCCATGGTCGGCGAGCTGTCCCACCGAATGGGGGACGATTCCGATCGCCTGACGGAAAAATCCCATGCCACCGCCGTCACCCTGGCGGTCGGCATGGGGATCGGCATGGCGCTGACCTTGGTTCTGGCGCTGACCGTCGCCATGGGCGGCATCTCCCGCCCGCTGAACCGGCTGGCGAAGACCATGGGCACATTGGCGCAGGGCGATTTCGGCGTCGCGGTCGATGGTACCGAACGCGGGGACGAGGTCGGGCTGATGGCCCGCTCGGTCGAGGTCTTCAAGAAAAACGGCCTCGCCATGGAGCGCATGCGCCGGGACCAGGAGGAGGCCAAGATCCGGGCCGAGGAAGAGCGGCGCCGCGCCATGCATTCCTTGGCCGACGATTTCGAGGGCCACATGAAGGGCCTGGTCCAGGGCGTGGCGGCGCAGGCGACCCAGTTGCAATCGACCGCGGGATCCCTGTCGGCCGCGGCCGAGGAGACGTCGAAGCAATCCCTGGCGGTCGCCAGCGGGGCCGAACAGGCTTCCTCCAACGTCCAGACGGTGGCCGCCGCGTCCGAGGAATTGTCGGCCTCGATCGGCGAGATCAGCCGGCAGGTGGCGCAATCGGCCACCATGAGCCACGGCGCCGTGGACGAGGCCCGGCGTACCGGCGGCATCGTCGAAAGCCTCGCCAGCGCCGCGGGAAAGATCAGCGAGGTGGTCGGCCTGATCACCGACATCGCCAGCCAGACCAACCTCCTGGCGCTGAACGCCACGATCGAGGCGGCGCGGGCCGGCGAGGCCGGCAAAGGATTCGCGGTGGTCGCGGGCGAGGTCAAGAACCTGGCCAATCAGACGGCACGCGCCACCGACGAGATATCCCAGCAGGTTGGCGGCATCCAGGAAGCGACGCGCGCCGCGGTCAAGGCCATCGAGGGCATCACCGCGACCATCGCCGACATCAACCAGGTGGCGACGTCCATCGCCTCGGCGGTGGAGCAGCAGGGCGCCGCGACCCAGGAGATCGCCCGCAACATCCAGCAGGCGGCCATCGCCGCCCAGGAGGTGTCGGCGAACATCGCCAATGTCCAGCAGGCGGCGAACGAAACGGGCGCGGGCGCCAGCCAGGTCCTGGGGGCCGCCCGCGATCTCGCCGACAAATCGCACCTTCTCAACACGGATGTGGACCAGTTCATCGCCGGCATCCGCGCCTGACCGGGGGGCGGAGACGCGGCCGCGATGCCCGTCTCCGCCTATTTCCCGCGCTTCCTCAGCCTCTCCTCAAGCGCGTCGCAGACCGTGCGCAGCACCTTGACGCGGGCATGGCCCTTGTCGTTGGCCTCCACCAGCGTCCAGGGGGCGGTCTGGGTCGAGGTCATCTCCACCATGTCGTTGACCGCCTGCTCGTAGAGCGGCCATTTGGCGCGGTTGCGCCAATCCTCCTCGGTCAGCTTCCACCGCTTGTACTCGACGCCTTCGCGGCGGCGGAAACGCTCGATCTGCTCGTCGGGCGTGATGTGCAGCCAGAACTTCACCAGCACCGTGCCCGTTTCCACGAGCTGGTCCTCGAAATCGTTGATCTCGGCATAGGCGCGTCGCCACGCCTCCTCGGCGCAGAAACCTTCGACCCGCTCGACCAGGACCCGCCCGTACCAGGAGCGGTCGAACACCGTCACCCGCCCGGCGCGGGAGAGGTGCCGCCAGAAGCGCCACAGGTAATGCTGGGCGCGCTCCTCCTCGGTCGGTGCGGCGATGGGCACCACCTGCACGTCGCGGGCGTTCAGGGCGCCGGTCAGCCGGCGGATGGCGCCGCCCTTGCCGGCGGCGTCCCAGCCCTCGAACACCAGCACGGTGGACACCTTCTTCTCGCGGGCCTTGCGGTGCAGAAGCGCCAGCCGCCCGCGCTGCTCCTGAAGCTGGAGCTCGTAGCTCTGGCGCTCCAGCGCCGGACCCATGTCCAGGGACGACAGCACCGACGGCTGGGCCGCGAGCGCGGAATCCACGGCCGGGAGCGGGTCGCGCTTGACCGTCTCCTCGGCCATCCGGCGGGCCACGTCGCGCGCCTCCAGGTGGCGGGCGATGGCGTCGCGAAGAGTGGTGAGCACCACCGCCGAGCGGTAGCGCGTGTCCCGTCCCTCGACGATGACCCAGGGGGCGTGGCCCTTGTTAGTGTGGCGGATCAGGCGCTCGCCGGCGGCGATGAAATCGTCGTACATGCGCCAATGGGTCCAGTCGGTGTCGGTGACCTCCCAGGCGGTCAGGGGATCGGATTCCAGCTTCTCCAGGCGTTTTTTCTGCGCCTTGCGCGACAGGTGCATCCAGAACTTGACGACCAGCGCGCCGTCGTCGGCCAGGGTCTTTTCGAAATTGGCGATCCGTTCGAGCTTCTCGTCCATCTCGGCCGCCGAAATGGCGCCGTAGGCCCGGTCCACCAGGGGGTCATGGTACCAGGACGACAGGAACACGCCGATGGTCCCCTTGGGCGGCAGGTCGCGCCAGTAGCGCCAGTATTCGGGGCGCTCGCGTTCCTCTTCCGACGGCGGGCCATAGGCGCGGGTGACGATGTGCCGGGGATCGAGCCATTCGGTCAGCAGGTTGGCCGTCTGGTTCTTTCCGGCGCCGTCCACGCCGGCAAAGAGCAGAACGACGGGAAAGTCGGCGTCGCGCAGGCGGAATTGCAGCTCCAGCAATTCGTTGCGCAACGCCGGCGCCATGCCGTCGAACTCTTCCCGGGTGATTTTCCGCCCCAGCTCGGCCGCCTCGAACATGTCCGCCCCCGCCGGTCATCGGTCTCAAGACCTTGAGGCTAGGACGATCGGCGAGGCGGGGCAAGGGATTCAACCCGAGAGCACCAGTTCTCGTCACGGGTTTTTCGTTGTCATCCCGAGCGTCGCCGAGGGATCTTTCAGGCGTCTTCACGCGAAAGATCCATCAGCGGTTCTCATTATGCATTTTTCGCTGTCATCCCGAGCCGACGGCGAGGGATCTTTCCGGCACTTTCGCGTGACGGATCCCTCAGTCGCTCCGCTCCCTCGGGATGACAACATGCCCTGATGCCGCATAATGAGAACCGCTGAAAATCCATCCACTCGCTTGCGCCCGGTCGGGATGACAGTGAGAGCGGGGGCGCATGACGGGAACCGCTGCCGCGTCAACCGGTGTTGCGCATCCCCGTGGCCAGCGCGTTGATCGAGCGCAGCAGCGGATTGAGCCAGCGTGTGCGCTCCTCGGAATCGTCCGGCGGAGCCTCGCGGTAGCGCTTCAGCACCGCCACCTGGATATGGTTGATGGGGTCCAGGTAGGGGTTGCGCCGGGCCAGCGACAGCGCCAGCGCGGAATTGTCCTCCAGCAGGTCCCCCATCTCGGCCACCGCCAGGATGCCCGCCACGCTGCGGCGGTATTCCTCGGCGATGCGGCCGAAGATCTCGTCCGCCACCGCCGGATCGCGGCAGAGCGTCGCGTATTCGTGGGCGATGGACAGCTCGGATTTCGACAGCGACATCTGGCTGTTGCTCATCAGCGCGCGGAAGAACGGCCATTCCCGGTACATGTCGCGCAGCATGGCCAGGCGCTTGGGATCGCCGCCGCACCAGGCGTCCAGCGCCGTGCCGATCCCGTACCAGGCCGGCATGGTCTGGCGCGACTGCGCCCAGGCGAACACCCAGGGAATCGCCCGCACGCTGTATTTCGAGCGGTCGGTCTTGGCCCGGTGGGACGGCCTGGAGCCGATGTTGAGCAGTCCGATCTCGTTGACCGGCGTCGCCTCGTAGAAATAGTCGATGAAGTGCGGGGTCTCGTCGGTGAGCGCGCGGTAGGCGCCTTCGCCGAGGCGCGCCAGTTCGGCCATGGTGGCCATGAATTCCGGCCGGTCCGGCGTGCACGCCACCTTCAGGCAGCGGCTGGCCTTGAGCAGGGCGGTGGCGCCCATGGTCAACTCGTAGACCGCGGTTTCGGCGGTGGAGTATTTGGCCGACAGGACCTCGCCCTGCTCGGTGAACTTGATGTCGCCGCTGACCGTGCCCGGGGGCTGGGCCAGGATGGCCTCGTGGGTCGGCCCGCCGCCGCGGGCGACGGTGCCGCCGCGCCCGTGGAACAGGCGGCAGGCGATGCCGTGCCGCTCGGCGGTGCGGGTGATCGACGTCTGGGCCCGGTAGAGGCTCCACGACGACGCCAGGATGCCGCCGTCCTTGCAGGAATCCGAGTATCCGAGCATCACCTCCTGGACGTCGCCCGAGGCGGCGAGCAGGGAGCGGTAGGCGGGGACGGCGAACAGGCCTTGCAGGACCGGCTCGATGCGGACGAGGTCGTCGATGGTCTCGAACAGCGGCGCCACGCGGATGTCGCAATGCCAGGTGCCGTCCCGGCGGCGGCCGCACAGGCCGGCGAAGCTGGCCAGGAACAGCACCTCCAGCACGTTGCTGGCGTGGTGGGTCATCGACACCACATAGGCCCCGAACGCGCGCGGCGAGATTTCGCGGCGCAGCGAGGCCATGGCCCGCAAGACCGCGAGCGTCTCGGTGGTCTCCGGCGACAATTCCTGGGAATAGAGCAGCGGCGTGCCGCCGTGGGACAAGAGGTCCCCCAGCACGCCCAGCCGCTCGGCCTCGCCCAGTTCCCGGTAGTCGGGAAGGTTGGGGGCCAGGGCGAACAGTTCCGCCACCGCCTGGGTGTGGCGGGCCGAATCCTGGCGGACGTCCAGCTCGGCCAGGTAGAAGCCGAAGGTCTCGGCCGAAACGATCAGATCCTTGAGTTCGGCGTCGGCGAGGTTGGAATCGCCGTGGCTGGCCAAGGAGTCGGCAATGGCGTAGAGGTCGGCGAGGAAATCCTCCTCCGACGCATAGCCGTCGTCGAGGCCGGGATCGGGCTGGTTGGCCAGCAGGGCCTGGATCCGGGTCAACTGGCGGCCGAGGCGGTAGTACATCAGCGCCAGCTTGCGCCGGTACGGCTCGCTCGCGTAATGCAGCGGATTGTCGTTGAAGGCCCTCTCGACGATGTCGGCGTCGGCGGCCAGACTGTCCTGGAACGCCGCCGACGGCGTGACCAGCGACGAGGAATGGGTGAGCAGCAGCCCAAGCTCCTCGATCCTCTGCCGGTAGTGGCGGATCGCCTCGCGCGATTGCAGGCGCACGGCCAGACATGTCACCCCGTGGGTGACGTAGGGGTTTCCGTCGCGGTCGCCGCCGATCCACGACCCGAACCGCACGAAGCGCGGCACCTTCACCGCCTTGGCCCCGCCCTCGTCGGCATAGATCAGGTCGATGGAGCGTTCGAGGTTGCGGTACAGGAGGGGCACCGCGTCGAACAGCGTCTCGCGGAAATAGAACAGGCCGTTCTTGATCTCGTCCACCACCTGGGGCTTGAAGACGCGGACCTCGTCGGTCTTCCACAGGGTCTGGATCTGGTTGAGCAGCTTCTGCTCTATGCCCTCGCGCTGGCGGGCGCCGAGGCAGGGATCGTTGAGCTGGCGGGCCAGCACGGCGAGGCGGCGCTGCACCTCCAGCAGGGTGCGGCGCTTGGCCTCGGTCGGATGAGCGGTGAACACCGGCTGGAAACGCAGCGCGCCCAACAGGGATTGCAGCATCTCGGCGGTCACGCCCTCGGCCCGCAACCCGCGCAAGGTGTCGTCGAACGAGCCCACCCACAGCCGCTCGCCGCTTTCCACCTGGGTGCGCCGCTGCTGGTGGGACCAGTCCTCCTCGGCGATGTTGGCCAGCAGGAAATACGTGGCGAAGGCGCGGACCACATGGGAGAGCGTCTGATGGTCGAGGGTCTCGATCAACTCCATCAGGGCGCGGCGCTTCGCCGCGTCCTCCCCCTGGCGCAGATCGATGAACCCCTTGCGCAGGGTCTCGACGGTCTCCAGGACCTCGGGGGGCTCGTGGTTGCCGAGGACATTGCCCAGGAGATTCCCGAACAGCTTGACCCTTGCCCTCAGCTCCTTGTCGTCGGTCACGTTCATAACGCCTCTCTCACGTCGTCCCCTCCGGGCCCGGACGAAAAGTAGCGTCGGCCGCGGCAAATGGCGAGGGTTGCGTGGCGATAAAAATATTTTCGCCGCCCGGCCCGGGCATTCCCGCCCGCCGCGCGCACGCCGCCCGGTCGAGGCCATGCGCGATCGGGCAACCGGCGCCCCCCCACAATGGCGCCGCCTATGGCGAGGGGAGAGGCCGTCCGGCGGGGACTAGTCCGAAGGGGCCTCCGCCGTCTGCGCCGCTCTCCCGCCACCCGCCGCCGCTATCATCGTCCCCATTCGGAGCGGGGAGTGCCTCGGATGACGACGAGCGGGCTCGAACAGATCTTCCATGCGCATCTGGAACGCCTGGACGGCCTGGGCGCGATCGTCTGCTTCGAACTCGGCCCCGACGGCACGTGGGTCATCGACGCCCGCTCGGGCGCCCCGGCGCTGATCGCCGACATCCGCGCGGCGGATTGCGTCATCACCATCGGCGGCGGCGATCTGATCGAGCTGTTCCGGGGGCGGCTCGACCCCATGGCCGCCTACGCCCGGGGCCAGGTCAAGGTGTCGGGCTCCTTGAACGTGGCCATGCGCCTGGCCGCGCTGCTCGGCTGAAGCACGCCGTTCCGACACCAGGGAGGTCCGCTTGATGGAATACGGGGATTCCCCGCTGCCGCTCCGGCCCGTTCACGCCCTCGTCGACGAGGCGGCGGCCCGGCATGGAAAACGGCCCGCCATCGATTTCCTCGGCAAACGCTACAGCTACGCCCGCCTGGCGGCCCTGGTCGCCCGCGCGGCGCGGGGCTTCCAGTTCCTCGGCGTGCGCAAGGGGGTGCGGGTCGGCCTGTGCCTGCCCAACTGCCCGTATTTCGTCATCAGCTATTACGCGGTGCTGAAGGCCGGCGGCACGGTCGTCAACTTCAACCCGCTCTACGCCGAGCCCGAACTGCGCCGCCAGATCGACGATTCGGGCACGGTCCTCATGGTCACCCTCGACCTCAAGCCGATCTACCCCAAGGTCGCGGCCATGCTCGACACCTCCGCCCTGGAGCGGGTGGTGATCTGCTCCATGGCCGCCATCCTGCCCCCGGGGAAAAGCCTGCTGTTCGCGGCCTTGCGCCGCAGCGAAATGGCGGACATCCCCGCGGATTTGCGCCACATCCCATTCGCGCGGCTGATCGCCAACGACGGAAGCGTGCGCGAGGTGGCCATCGACCCGGCCCGGGATCTGGCGGTGCTGCAATACACCGGCGGCACCACCGGCGAGCCCAAGGGGGCCATGCTCACCCACGCCAACCTTACCGCCAACACCGAGCAGACGCGCCGCTGGGTCCCCGGCATACGTCCGGGGCAGGAAAGGATCGTCGGCGTCCTGCCGCTGTTCCACGTCTTCGCCATGACCGTGGTGATGAACCTGGGCGTCGCCGTGGGGGCCGAGCTGATTCTCCTGCCGCGCTTCGCCATCCGCGAGCTGATGCGGGTAGTGGCGCGCAAGCGGCCGACCATGCTTCCCGGCGTGCCCACCCTCTACGCCGCCGTCAACGCCGCCCTCGACGGCGGCGGAAACGACGTCTCGACCCTGCGCTACTGCATCTGCGGCGGCGCGCCCCTGCCGCTGGAGATGCGCAGCCGGTTCGAGCGGCTGACGGGCTGCCGGCTGGTCGAGGGTTACGGTCTCAGCGAAACCTCGCCGGTGGCGACCATCAATCCCATCGACGGCCCGGCCCGCGACGGCTCGGTCGGCAAGCCGGTGGCGGGGACCGTGGTCGAGGTGCGGGAACGCGACAACCCGGCCAGAGTGCTGGGGCCCTACGAGCACGGCGAAATCTGCATCCGCGGCCCCCAGGTGATGGCCGGCTACTGGCAGCGCCCGGCCGACACCGCCGCCGCCTTCGCGGACGGCGCGCTGCGCACCGGCGACGTGGGCTACGTGGACGGGGACGGCTTCGTCTTCCTGGTGGACCGCATCAAGGACGTCATTTTGTGCGGCGGCTTCAACGTCTATCCGCGAGTGGTCGAGGAAGCCCTTTACCGCCACCCGGCGGTGGCCGAGGCGGTGGTGATCGGAATCCCCGACCCCTATCGCGGCCAGAGTCCCAAGGCCTTCGTGCGCCTGAAGGACGGCGCCAGGGCCGATGCCGAGGATTTGCGCCGCCATCTCGCCGGCGAGATTTCCCGCATCGAGATGCCCGGGGATATCGAAATCCGCGCGGAACTGCCCAAGACCGCGGTCGGCAAGCTCACCCGCGCGGAACTCCTCGCCGAGGAACTGGCCAAGGCCGCCGCCGCTCCCCCCCATTCCCCGATCCCCTCCGCCCTGGAGACCCGCCGATGAAATCCGTCGTTATCGCCGGTTATGCGCGCTCGCCCTTCACCCCGGCCAAGAAGGGCGAACTGGCATCGCTCCGGCCCGACGACCTGGCCGCCCAGGTGGTGCGGGGGTTGCTGGAGCGGACCGGCATCCGTGCCGAGCGGATCGAGGACGTGATCCTCGGCTGCGCCTTTCCCGAGGCCGAACAGGGGCTCAACCTCGGCCGGCTGGTGGGGCTGCTGGCGGACCTGCCGGTGTCGGTGGCGGGCGCCACCGTCAACCGCTTCTGCGGCTCGTCCATGCAGGCGGCGCACATGGCGGCCGGCGCCATCCGCATGGACGCGGGCGAGGCGTTCCTCTGCGTCGGCGTCGAGAGCATGAGCCGGGTGCCGATGATGGGCTTCAACCCCCTGCCCCATCCCGGTTTGGACGAGCGCATGCCGGGGGCCTACATGGACATGGGCGAGACCGCCGAGAACGTGGCCCGCCGCTGGACCATCGCCCGCGCCGAGCAGGAGGCCCTCGCCGTGCAGAGTCACGCCCGCGCGGCTGCCGCCCAGGCGGCCGGCCGGCTGGCGGCGGAGATCGTGGCCGTCGCGGCCGAAGGGCGCATGGTCGAGAGCGACGGCTGCATCCGCCCCGGCACCACGCCCGAGGCCCTGGCCGAGCTCAAGCCCGCCTTCCAGGCCGACGGCAGCGTCACCGCCGGCACCTCGTCGCCGCTCACCGACGGGGCGGCCGCCCTGCTGCTCTGCGACGAGGATTATGCGGACCGCGCCGGGCTGGAGCCCTTGGCCCGCATCCGCAGCATCGCCGTGGCCGGCTGCGCCTCCGAGATCATGGGCATCGGCCCGGTGGCGGCCACCGAAAAGGCGCTGCGCCGGGCCGGCATCGCCATCGGCGACCTGGACGTGGTGGAGTTGAACGAGGCCTTCGCCGCCCAGGCCATCGCCTGCGTGCGCGAGCTTGGCCTCGACCCCGGCGTCGTCAACATCGACGGCGGCGCCATCGCGCTGGGCCATCCTTTGGGCGCCACGGGCGCCCGCATCCTGGGCAAGGCGGCGGCGCTGCTGAAGCGGGAAAAGGGCCGCTTTGCGCTCGCCACCCAGTGCATCGGCGGCGGCCAGGGCATCGCCACCGTCTTGGAGGCCGTGTGATGGACGACATCCGCCGCGTGGGCGTGATCGGCGCGGGCGTGATGGGGGCGGGCATCGCCGCCCACATCGCCAATGCGGGCGTGCCCGTGCTGCTGCTCGACGTCGCCGCCGAAGGCACCGATGGGCGCGACGCCGTCGCCCGCGCCGCGATCCGGACGCTGCAAAAGGCCGATCCCGCCCCCTTCATGCATCCCGATTTCGCCCGGCTGGTCTCCCCCGGCACCGTCGAGGACGACCTGGACCGGCTCGGGCGATGCGACTGGATCGTCGAGGCGGTGCCCGAGCGGCTGGAGATCAAGCGCGCGCTCTACCGCCGCATCGAAAGGGTGCGCCGGCCGGGATCGGTGGTGTCGTCCAACACCTCGACCCTGCCGCTGGCGGCGCTGACGGAAGGCCAGTCGGCCGCCTTCGCGGCCGATTTCCTGGTCACCCATTTCTTCAACCCGCCCCGCTACATGCGCCTGCTGGAACTGGTGGGGGGCCCCGACACCCGGCCGGATGCGGCCGAGGCGGTGCGCCGCTTCGCCGACCGGCGGCTGGGCAAGACCGTGGTGGAGTGCCGCGACCGCCCCGGCTTCATCGCCAACCGGCTGGGGGTGTTCTGGCTGCAATGCGCGCTGGCCGAAGCCTTCGCCCTGGGCCTGGAGGTCGAGGAGGCGGACGCGGTCCTGGGCAAGCCCTGGGGCATCCCCAAGACCGGAGTGTTCGGACTCCTCGATCTGGTGGGCATCGACCTCGTGCCCCAGGTCGGCGCCAGCCTGGCCGCCGCCCTGCCGCCCGGCGATCCGTTCCACGCCCTGCCCCGCGACATGCCGCTGATCGCGCGGATGGTCGCCGAGGGACGCACCGGCCGGAAGGGGGCGGGCGGGTTCTACCGGCTCAACCGCGCCGGCGGCGGCAAGGTCAAGGAGGCCATCGCGCTGGCCACCGGCGCGTACCGCCCCGGACGCGCGCCCGATCTGGATTCCCTGGCCGAGGCCGGGGGCGATTTGCGGGCGCTGCTCGGCCATCCCGACAAAGGCGGCCGCTACGCCTGGCGGGTGATGGGCCGCACGCTGGCCTACGCCGCGTCGCTGGTGCCGGAGGTGGCCGACGACCCGGCGGCCGTCGATGAGGCCATGCGGCTTGGCTACAACTGGTCCGAGGGACCGTTCGCGCTGATCGACCGGCTCGGCGCCGGCTGGCTGGCCGAAAGACTTGAGACCGAGGGCTGGCCGGTGCCGCCCCTGCTCGGCCGCGCCGCCGCCCTGGGCGGCATCTACCGCGAGGAGGCGGGATCGCGCCGCGTCCTGGGCGCCGACGGCGGCTACCGCGACGCGACCCGTCCCGATGGCGTGCTGTCGCTGGCCGACGTCAAGCGGGCCGGCACGCCGGTGCTGCGCAATCCCTCGGCCGCCCTGTGGGACGTCGGCGACGGCGTGGCCTGCTTCGAGTTCACCACCAAGATGAACACCATCGACCCCGACACCCTGGCGCTGCTGGGCAAAGCCGTCGGCGCGGTCCAGGAGGGCTTCCGGGCGCTGGTGATCCACAACGAGGGCAAGGATTTCTCGGCCGGGGCCAATCTGGGCCTCGCCCTGTTCGCCGCCAACATCGCCGCCTGGGGCGAGATCGCCGCCATGGTCGAACAGGGCCAACGCACCTACCGGGCGCTGAAATATGCGCCGTTCCCGGTGGTGGGAGCGCCCTCCGGGCTGGCGCTGGGCGGCGGGTGCGAAATCCTGCTTCATTGCGATGCCGTCCAGGCCCATGCCGAAACCTATATGGGGCTGGTCGAATGCGGCGTCGGCCTGATCCCGGCCTGGGGCGGCTGCACCGCGATGCTGGCCCGCCGGGCGGCGGCCGGCCGGCCCCAAGGCCCCATGCCCCCGGTGATCCGGGCGTTCGAGACCATCGGCGCCGCCAAGGTCGCAAAGTCGGCCGCCGAGGCCCGCGACCTGGGATTCCTCGGCCCGGACGACGGCATCACCATGAACCGCGACCGCCTGCTGGCCGACGCCAAGGCCAAGGCGCTGGAGCTGGCCCGCGATTACGCCCCGCCCGCGATTACGCCCCTCACCCTCCCCGGCCCCGCCGGCCGGATCGCGCTGGACATGGCGGCGCGGCAACTGGCGCGGCGCGGCCTTGCCACCGCCCACGATCTCGTGGTGGCCGGCGCCCTGGCCGAGGTGTTGAGCGGCGGCGGCGCCGATCATACCCGCCCGGTGGAGGAGGAGGCGGTGCTGGCCCTGGAACGCGCGCATTTCCTGGCGCTGATCCGCCATCCGGCCACCCTGGCGCGTATCGAGCACGTTCTGGAGACCGGCAAACCGCTGCGGAATTGAGACCCGGGAGACGTCATGCCCACCTACACCGCGCCGCTGCGCGACATGCGTTTCGTCCTTTACGACCTGCACGGGGGCGGCCGGCTGGCCCGCCTGCCGGGCTGCGAGGAATGCACGCCCGAGGTGATCGACGCGGTTCTGGCCGAGGCCGCGCGCCTGTGCGAGGAGGTTCTGTTCCCCCTCAACCGCGCGGGCGACGAGGAGGGATGCCGCTTGGCCGACGGCGCCGTCGCCACGCCCAAGGGCTTCCGCGAGGCCTACCGGCTGGTCCGCGAGGGAGGGTGGACGGCGCTGGCCTGCGACCCGGCCTTCGGCGGCCAGGGCCTGCCCCACGCGGTCAAGGTGCTGGTGGACGAGATGATGTGCTCGGCCAATCTGGCCTTCGCCCTCACCCCCGGCCTCAGCTTCGGCGCCTACGCGGCGCTTTACGCCCACGGCTCGGAAGCGCTGAAGGCGCGCTGGCTGCCGCCCCTGGTGGACGGGCGGTGGACGGGGACCATGTGCCTGACCGAGCCCCATTGCGGCACCGATCTCGGCCTGCTCCGCACCCGCGCCGTGCCGCAGGGCGACGGAAGTTATCGTGTGAGCGGCACCAAGATCTTCATCTCGGCCGGCGAGCACGACCTCGCCGAGAACATCGTCCATCTGGTGCTGGCCCGCCTGCCCGGCGCCCCCACGGGGGTCAAGGGCATCAGCCTGTTCCTGGTGCCCAAGCTCCTTGTGGGCGAGGACGGGCGGCCGGGGGCGCGCAACGGCGTGTCCTGCGGCGCCATCGAACACAAGATGGGGCTCTGCGCCTCGCCTACCTGCCTGTTGAACTTCGACGGCGCCGCCGGCTGGCTGGTGGGCGAGCCCCACAAGGGGCTGCGGGCCATGTTCGCGATGATGAACCTGGAGCGCCTGGCGGTCGGCATCCAGGGCCTGGGGCTGGCCGAGGCGGCCTATCGGAACGCCGCCGCCTATGCGCGCGAGCGGCTCCAGGGGCGGGCGCCGTCGGGGGCGAAATGCCCCGACAAGCCGGCCGACCCCATCATCGTCCATCCCGACGTGCGCCGCATGCTGCTGACCCAGCGCGCCATCGTCGAGGGCGGGCGGGCGCTGGCGGTATGGACGGCGCTGGCGCTGGACGACCACGCCCGCCATCCCGATTCCGACCGGCGCCGCGAGGCCGGGGATTTGGCGGCCCTGCTGACCCCGGTGGCGAAGGCCCTGCTCACCGACCTGGGGTTCGAGGCGGCCAATCTGGGCATGCAGGTGTTCGGCGGCCACGGCTACATCCGCGACCACGGCATGGAGCACTACGTGCGCGACGCCCGCGTCACCCAGATCTACGAGGGCACCAACGGCATCCAGGCGCTCGACCTGGTCGGGCGCAAGCTGCCGGCCCATGGGGGGCGCCTGCTGCGGGGCTTCTTCCACCCCGTCGCCGCCTATCTGGACGCCACGGCGGAAAACGCTGTGCTGGCGGAGTTCACCCGGCCGCTGGCCAAGGCCTTCGCCCGCCTGCAACAGGCCACCGCCCACATCGCCCGCGCGGGGCTGAAAAACCCCGACGAGGCCGCCGCCGCCGCCGCCGATTACCTGCATCTGTTCGGCCTGGTGGCGCTGGCCTATCTGTGGACGCGCATGGCGGAGATCGCCCGGACCAAGGCGGAGGACGACGGGTTCCACCGCGCCAAGATCGGCACCGCGCGGTTCTTCATGGACAGGATGCTGCCCCGGACGGCGGCGCTGTCCGCCGCCATCCTGGCCGGCGGGCGCAGCGTGACGGGGTTCGACGAGGGGGATTTCTGAGGCCGCGACGTTCGGCCGCCTATTTCACCAGGGCCAGGAATTTCGGATCGTCGAGCGTTTTGTCGACGGCCTCCTGCAACACGTCGTTGGCCACCGTCCGCAGGTCGTCCACCGAGGCGAAGACGCCGACATCCAGGCTCACCAGACTGCCGGTGACCTTGTCGGCCCGGATATCGCGCTGGTAGACGTCCTGGTGGGATGCGGTGTCGATCACGCGCACGCCGATGCGGGCGTGAGCCTCGCGGCGGACGTATTGGTTGCAGTCGAATCGCTCGATATCGAGTTCCATCGCATACCGAGGGTCCGGCCCCACCAATCCCCGCGCCTTGAGGCCATCGACGAAGGCCGTCTTGACCTCGTCGCGCACGGGAACCGGCGTCTCCAGGGTCTTGAGGGGATTGCCGAAGCCCCCGCGGATGGCCCCCAGCCAATTGGCGCCGTCCTTGCGGTGGTCGACCACGCTGGCAACCTCGACCATGTTCTTCGCCGCGCCGGCGTTGGCGACCTTGGCGCCGTCGTAGGTCAGGCCCACGGGCGTGGTGCCGCACGCCGACACCCCCAACGCCATGACCGCGGCCGCCAGGGCCGGCATCCATTTCCCCCACACCATCACTGGTCTCCCCTCTTGTCTTGAGACACACCGAAGGTACTATAGCCGAATTGGCGATGAGGGGAAGGGAGGACACGCAAAAATGAGTCTGGGGGGGGGTGAGGGGAATTCGGTTCTCGCAGGGAGGTTTGGGAAGCGCGCGCTTTATTTGGTAACCTGGGCAAAAGTCCGGGCGGTCAGGGGTGGCAGCGAGTGGCGACGAGTTCGGGGAGGCGGGGCACGGGCTGGCTGACGGAGGCGCCGAGGCGGGAGCCGAGGTAGTCCCAGAAGGATATTCCGAGCTTGCGGCAGGTTTTGGCGAGGCCGAGGAA
>JAJZVW010000053.1 GCA_021847015.1 Pseudomonadota bacterium
GCCAAGGACTTCGAGGCTCTTGTCACCTCCGCCGCAGCATGGCTCATGATCGCGAGCATCAAGCTAATCATGCGGCGACTGGCGCGGGGATAATGCAACCATGCCGATTCCGAGTCAGACACTAAGATCCGGATAGTCCCGATGAATTGGGCTTAAAATTTCTATATCAATGTATCCCATGATTCTCCCGGCAGCCAAGCGATATTGGATGAAATCGTCTGGACTCTTCTCCTTAACAAGATGAATTGATGTGTCAAGTTCAGCTATTATATGCTCCATCAGGGCACTAATTCGTTCTGCAACGTCTCTTTCCATTTGGATCATCCTTTGTCAATTCACGGAAAGTGAGCGCTTTATTCTGGGCAATCGTTTGTTCCAGGCGTTGATTCGAGCGCCTTGGAAGACTGGTCCTTTAATCCGGCGTGATCCCGCCGATACTTCGGCCGGGTGATTTCCGTCCACACCATCTTGTAGCCTCGTCTTGATTTCGCAACAAGACGTAATCACAAGTTACGTAAATCGCTCAATTTAATCTCCGGTCATCTACTCACGGTCTCCTTTGGGCGGGCGGCCAGGGCATTTCCTTCCTTTTGTCCGGGTCGAGATCCGGGAACTTTTTAGTGATCTTGAACACGAAGTCGAAATTGATGGTCTTCAGCAGCTCCCCAAGACCGTGGATGAACGCCATTTTTTAATCACAATCCGGCATCGAAAATATTATTCTGTCCATTTCACCGATATGATTTTCAATGGAAACCACATTGGAGATATTTTGTGATGCTATTTCCTCGTCCATGACAAGTCCAGTGTTTGGGGTGTCCAGAAACCAGGCATCATCCATTATGTTGGCTATGCCGTGTTGGCCGAAGCTTGTCGCATTCAAAAAGTACAGCGAGTTGACTTTCTTCGTCATGCTCGGGCTTGACCCGAGCATCCACGTGACAGCCGCAAGAACTAACGTTTCCGATGGCGTGCGGACTGAACCGCGTGGATGGCCGGATCAAGTCCGGCCATGACGGCAAAATGGGGGGTGAATCTTTTGTCTGCATTGGTGCACTAGCGAAGCCCTTCCGGAATAAAATCGGGATATTGATCATGTATAGGCTTCAAAATATCGAAGTATATACACCCCATTAACTTCCCTGCGGCCAAGCGATGGCGAGCCACCTCCTCCGGGCTCGCCCCATCCCCATGATCATGATAACGAAATCATCGATCTCGCCATTGATTTTATACATCAGAGCATTAACGCGTTCTGCCGTATCCCTGTCCATTGATTACCCTCCTGGAAAATACATTCGCCACTCGGGGTAGTCGTTTGTTCCACGGCATTGATGCGTGCACCTTCGGAACTGGATACCATAATCCGGCGTCGGAAGCGCAAGTTCAACGCAGGCCTGAAGACATTCCTCATAACTTCTACCCGTGCCATTATCCCCGGCGGCTACCTGCGGCGGCGCTTCGCCGGGCGCGGGTTGCTCTTCGCCCAGTTGCGGCGCAGGTTCGGGATCGTGCGTCGGTTCCGCGCTCCTGTCCATCGTTCCCGCGGCTGGCGTGCGAAGGCTCGTCCCCGCCCCATGCTTCTCCGCCGCGATCCGGGCCATGGCGTTCACAACCTCGTCCGACGGCTCCGCGCCGGTGTTCTGGCTGTGATTGTCCACCAGCCGGGTGAGCGCCCCCAGGAAGCCGAGTTGCCGGGCGGTGCCTTCGTCCAGGCCGGGAAGGACCGGGTAATCGGCGGTGCCGGCGTCGTAGCTCATCGCAGCCAGTCCTTGGCGGTGGAGTCGATATCGGACGGCCGCACGGCGCTTTGCCGCACGGCCAGCAGGTCGCGGGCGCGGATCGCCTCGGCCGAATCGGGTTCCGCCGCCGCCGCCCGTTCCTGGGCCTCCACCAGCCTGCGGCGCAGGTCGGCGGGCAGGGTGTCGAACGCCGCGTGGGTGAGGTCGAGGCGGCGGAAGGCGGCCGGGTCTGTCCGGCGCATGCCCTCGGCCTGGTCGAGGACGGCCAGCGCCCGCGCGCCGGCCGGCGGCTCGGCGCCGCCGGCATTGACGGCCAGCCGGCGCAGGATGCCGGCTCGGACCTCCTGGGGCGCGTCCAGCCAGGCCAGCTTGGTCTCGGGCGTCGCCAGCAGGGCGTCGAGTCCCGCCGGCTTGGCCTCCTTCGTGCCCAGCGCGCCGGCCAGCAGGGTATTGCGCACGCGGCGGGCGTGATCCTCGCGCCCGGCGTGGATGGCGGCGACGCGGGCGGCGATGCGGTGGCGCACCAGTTCGCGGAATTCCGCGTCGCCGGGGGCCTCGGCCGCTGCCGCCCGTTCGCCCTGGTCCAGCCATGCGGGCAGGTGGGCGCGGGGGTCGGGATCGGTGGGGGGCGTGCCGGGAATGCCGGCGGGCGGGCGGCCGGCGAGGACGGCCTCCGCCACGCCGTGCGCCCGCGCGATGCGGACGAGATGCGCCAGCCGGGGCTCGATTTCGGCCCGCGCAGCCGGGGCGGCGAAGCGCCGGGCGCGGGCGTAGAAGGCGGCGGCCGCGGCCGGGTCGCGGTTGGCTAGGCCCATCACCCTGGCGAGGACGGCGCGGGAGCGGAAATCGGCCTTGCGCCGGGCGATTTCGGCCTTGGAGCGGCCCGCCTCGGCGCCGATGGCCTCGATCTCGCCCAGCCCGCTCTTCACCGCCAGCCGGTAGCGGCCCTCGTCGTCGCAGAAGCGCAGGCAATCGGCGATCTGGGCGCGCACGAAGGCGTCGCTGGCGCCGTCGCGCCAGGCCCGGTGCTGGGCGGCGGCGTGGCGGGCCATGCCGTCGCGCTCGATGCCCAGATAGCGGGACGCGGTGCCGTCGAACAGGCGGCGCTGCCGGTCGTTGGCCAATCCGTCGCGGATGCTCCGGCGGGCGTCCTCGGCGGCGGCCAGGGTGGGGCGCAGGGCATCCACCGCGTCCTTGCCGCGGCGGGCGAAATACTCCCCGGCGATCTCGGCGAGGCGGGGGTGGAACCGCTCGGCGAAGGCCTCCGCCGCCGCCGTCACGTCCTCGCGCCCCCTGGAACCGTCCTCTGTGCCGTCCGGTGCCGGCACGGCGAGAAGGCGTTCGGGAATGAGGATCATGGGATGGTCCTTTCGATGAAAAGGTCTTGTCGTGCCCAGCGCGGCCGAGGGACCTTTCGGGCACTTTCGCCTGAAGGGTCCCTCCGCTCGCTTTGCTCGGTCGGGATGGCGGCCCCCACCCTGTCGTTGGGGCGGAGCCGCTCGGAACGAGACGCCCGGGCTTACGCCCCCATCCACCCCAGCATCTTCTGGAGCGCGTTCTGGCCGCCGCCGACGTCGATCTTGGACAGGGTCTGGGCGCCCTGGACGGCGGCGAGGGAGGTGTTCATCGCCTGGGCCTGGGCGGCCTGCCGGGCGCGTTGGCGGCGGATTTCGTCCACTTGCGGGCGGGGTGTCAGCAGCCGGGGCGAGACCCCCAGCATGTCGGCGTATTCGTCCACCGCCTCGTCGAAGTCGATGGTGTCCAGCACCGGCGGATGGGCGCCGGCCAGGCTGCCGACGAAGCCGACCAGCCGCTCGATGCCGGTGGTCGCCACAGCCTTCTGGGCCTGGGCCAGCATCGAGATGTAGTCCACCTGCACCGCTTGGCGGGCAAGTTCCGCCGGGGCCGGGGGCAGCAGGCCGGCACGCTCCATCACCCCGAAGGTCCGGGCGATGGCGGGGTTCAGGCATTCGGCGTGGAAGCGCTCCAGCACCGGCCCCAGCATCAGCAGCTTTTCCTCCTTGCGCGCCACGATCTCGGTGGCGGTGCGCACGGTGTCGAGCTGGCTGATCATCAGCCACAGATCGGCGTAGAACACCTGCTGGATGCGGCGCTGGACCTCCTGGATGTCCTCGACCAGGCCCGCCAGCGGCGGCGAAACCTCGTAGACCGGCTTGAAGCCCACGCCGCTGGCGTTGCCGGGAACGTAGGTGACGCCGCCCGGCAGCAGGGTGGCCGGCTGGTTCCTCAGGCTGACGTCGGCGATCATCGGCGGGTTGACCATCTTCTCGATGGCCTGGGCCTTGCGCTTCTGCTCGACCTGCAACGCCTTGACGTCGCCCAGCGCGTCCATGCCGGGCGAGCGGCCGTAGACGTCGTTGCCCACCACGTGCCAGCGCGGCGCGCAGACCGGGAATTCCCGGTAGCCGCGCTGTCCCAGCAGCAGGGATTGGGAGCTGCCCAATTCCCAGTACACCGAGCGGAACGGCATGCCCCGCGGCGTGGGGTCGTCCGGCACCGGGCGGTCGTTGGGTTCGATGGCGTGGCCGACCAGCACCTGCTGGTCGAGCTGTCCCGAGCGGTACATGCTCTGCACCGTCGCCGAGCAGGCCTCCAGCCCGAATTGCGCGACCGCCTGGGCGACGGTCAGCGTGAATTCCCGGTAAAGGGTATCGACGCTCATCCGGTCGGAATTGGCGAGGTAGTATTCGCCCACCGTCAGGGGCTGGCAGCGGATCACGTCCTGGTAATCCTCCAGGATCACCATGACGGCGGTGCCGAACACGCCCAGTTCCTCGTACACGGTCGCCAGGGCGTTGTAGAAGTTGGATTTGGCGAACACCCGCATCATGCGGCGGGTCACCTCGTCCAGCCATCGCTTGACCGCCGGGGCGCGGGCCAGGTCGGAATCGCCGACGGTGAGCCGGAACCACGGCCGGGCCGGCGAGGTGATGCCGGACATCATCCCCGAGGCCAGGGTGCGCGCCGCCAGGGTGGCGGTGCTGTCGATGATCTTCTGGTTGCGGGGGTCGCCGCGGTCGCCGGGGTTGGGGGTGATGAGGAAGCGGCCCCGGCGCGGCAGGATGTAGTCCGACAGCTCGCGCCAATGGTTCCAGTAGGACATGCGTTCCGGCCGCAAGCCGACCAGCCGCCGGTCCACCTGGCGGCGCAGGGCGGCGATCGCTGCGGCCGAAACGCGGGTCGGAGCGGGGGATGGGGGCGCTGTCATCGGCTCACGATCCCAGCAAGGTCTTGGCGGTGGTCTGCGGCGGCTGCACCAGGCCCAGGGGACCGGTCAGGATGGTGGCCATCGGCCCCACCCCCCGCGCCGCGCTGTTGACCTGGTCGATCCCAGCGCGCACGACGCTGGCGTCGGCCGCCTGCGGCGGCGGCGGCGGCGGCGGGGCCGGGGGCGGCGGCGGTGCGGACGGCGCTGATGCTCCGGAACACATGGCGGATACCTCGCGGCTGGTTGGTGAGTTTTAATCGTGGTGGTGTCGTCCCGAGCGCGGCCGGGGGACCTTTCGGGCATGGCGCGTGAAAGGTCCCTCCTCGCTGCCGCTCGGTCGGAACGACAGGGAGGGTCAGGCGAACGGATCGAACTCGGACGGCACGTGCAGGGCTCCGAAGCGCCCGGGGCCGCGTTCGCGGCGGGCGACGGGATAAGCGAAGGTGAGCGCGAGCGCGTCGCCGGCATCGGGCGAGGCCAGCCCGCGCTTCTTCATGTCGTCCTTCTTTTCCAACTGGATCTCGTTGTGGATGGTATAGCCGTACTCCACCCCGCCCAGGTCGGCGGCCAGGTCGCGGTCGTCGGGGATGGCGCCGCCGGTCGTCAGCCAGGCACGCATCCTCACCCACATCTCGGCGCGCTTGTTGGCCACCTTTTCGCCGTCGACGGCGCCGTCGGGCCGGGCGCCGAATGCCACGCCGACGACGGAATGGCCCAATTGGCGCAGCCGGTCCACCACGCCGCCGCCGACCCCGGTCTCGTCGATGAACACGGCGTCGGGGCGGTGGCGCTCGATCAGTACGGCGCAACGGGCGGCAAGCTGCATGGTGTCGAGACCCCGGTGCTTCTCCATGGGGACCGAGCGGGCGTCGCGGCCGCGGCGGAAGCCGATCACCGACTGGTCGGCCCCGAAGCGGGCCACGTCCACCGCCATCACCAGCGGGTCGTAGACCGAGCTTTGCGCCTCGGCCGCCGCCGCCCGCTCGACGATGTCGGCGGCGATCAACTGCATCGAGCCGGCGCGGGGAAAGGTGCCCTTGACGCGGACGCGGACGAAGTCGCTGTCCTCGCCGTAATCGGCGACCCACTGGTCCAGCAGAGCCTTGTTGGTCATCCGCGCGGTGCGCGAGTCCACTTGGCGCGTGGTCCAACGGTGGCGGAAGCGCCCGAAGCATTCCCGGAACCGCCCGGTATTGCGGGTGGGATTGCCGAAGGCCAGCCACAGGATCTCGGTGTCGGCGTCGGTCAGCGCGCCTTCGGACACCTCCCAGACGACATCGTCGATCTCGGACGCCTCGTCGAACACCAGCAGCACCCGCTTGCCCTGGTTGTGCAGGCCGGCGAAGGCGGCCGGGTTGGCCTTTGACCACGCCACCGCGTCGATTCGCCAGGTCTGTTCGTGGGCGGAATCGGCGGCGTGGAGCGCCGTGGCGGTGCGCACGAACCAGCGGCGGAACAGGCACAGACGGTGCCATTTGGCCAGTTCCGCCCAGGTCTTGGTGCGGAGCTGGGCCTCGGTGTTGGCGGTGACGATGCCCCGGCAGTCGGCGCGGGTGGCCAGCCCCCACAGCAGCAGCCACGCCACCAGCGCCGACTTGCCGATGCCGTGGCCCGAGGCCACCGCCAGGCGCACCGCCTGGGCGGCGGACGATTCGGCGCCCACGCGCCCGGCGGCCAGCCCGTCGCGCAGCGCGGCCAGGACGTCGCGCTGCCAGGCGTCGGGACCGTCATGGCCCTCAAGTTCGCCGCGCCCCCAGTCGAAAGCCGCCAGCACGAAGCGCAAGGGGTCGGCGGCGCAGGTGGCGAGCAGGTCGGCCAGCGCCCTGTCGTCGGCACTAGCGGTCCTGGTTTTCCGTTTCGGTGCCATCCAGCCGCTCCCGCGCCCGTTTCAACAGTTCGGCCAGGCCGGGACTGCCGGCCTCGGCCGCCTCGTCGAGGTGGAAGGCCTGGCGCTCCAGCGGGATCAGCCGCTCGGCGATGCGCCCCAGCCGCTCCAGGGCGGCCGCCGCGTCCGCCAGTTCGCGGAGGTTGGAGACGTTGTCGATCAGCGCCTTGCTTTTTTCGGCCAGGGCGCTCTGCATGGCGTTCAGCCGGGCGATGTCGCGGCGCTGCTTGCGCAGCACCGCGTCCGCCTGATCCGGTTTCATGCGGGGACTCCGGGAAGGGTAGGGGAACGGGCGGGCGGTTCGGCGTCGCGTCTTCGGTGCGCCCCGTTTTGTCGTTCCGAGCGAGCATCCGCGAGAGAGGAACCTTTCAGGCGGGGTGCCGGAAAGGTCCCTCCACTCGCTCCGCCCGGTCGGGACGACGGCTCCAAGGGGGACGGGAGGGGGAGGAGGGAGAAACTCGGGCGCAGCTCGGCCGGTGCCCATAGTCAAACCACGTCGCGCGCCTGCGGTCAAGCGTTAATGTTCGTCCTTTGTTCGCCACCACCTCACGCGCCGGGGGCAAGCTCCCGCAGCGCCGCGGCCAGGGTCGCGGCGGTGATGGGCTTGTGCAGCAGCGGATAGCCGCTGCGCCGCGCCTCCAGCATGCGTTCAGGCGCGGTGTCCCCGGTCAGCAGGATGCCGGGAGGCCGCCACCCCAAGGCGGCGCGCAGGCGCTCCAGCGCCTCGATGCCGGTCAGCGTTCCGCGCAGGCGGAAATCGGCGAGGATGACGTCGGGCCGGTCGCCGCCCAATAGGGCGAGAATCTCGGTGTGGTCGGCGCCGGCCACGACCCGGTGGCCCCAGGCCTCCAGTTGCGCCCGCAATCCGGCCCGCACGTTTTCCTCGTCCTCCACCACCGCCACCAGCAATCCCGAGGGGGCGGAGGGCAGGGGAGCGCAATGGGGCGGCGCGGGGGCGGCGATGGCGGCGACTGAAGCGGTGCCGGCGGGCACGTCGATCCGGAACGCCGTGCCTTTGCCCGGCGTGCTCGACAGCCCGATGGGGTGGCCCAGCAGGCGGGCGAGCCGCTGGACGATCGCCAGCCCCAGGCCGAGCCCCTTGCTGCGGTCCCGCTCGGGGTTTCCCACCTGGTAGAATTCGTCGAAGATGGCCTCGTGCTCGGTGTCGGGGATGCCGATGCCGGTGTCTCCGACCATGATCCTTATCGCTTCGCCATGGCGGCGGCACCCCACCAGGACCTTGCCCTCGGCGGTGTATTTGATGGCGTTGTCGATCAGGTTGCGCAGGATGCGCTCCAGCAGCGCAGGGTCGCTCCGCGCCGTGCGCCGGGTGGGAAGCACGATCAGCCGGATTCCCTTGTGTCCGGCCTGGGGACGGTATTCCTCGGCCATGTGGTCCAGCATGGGGCCGAGCGGGACGTCGCGCACGTCGGGGGCGACGGTGCCGGCATCCAGGCGCGAGATGTCGAGGATGCCGTCCAGCATGGCTTTGAGCGCCATGGTGGCGCGGTCCATGTGGCCGATGATCGCGGCGGCCGAATCGTCCTTCAGCGTGTGCGCCAGGGTCGAGGTGAACAGCATCAGGGATTGCACCGGCTGGCGCAGGTCGTGGCTGGCCGAAGCCAGGAACTTGCTTTTGGCCATGTTGGCCCGTTCGGCTTCCTGCTTGGCCGTCCGCAATGCCTGTTCGGCGCGTTTCTGGTCGGTGATCTCCATCACCACCGTGCCGGCCAGGGCGACGCTCCCGGCATCGGTCACCGGAAAGAAGCCGCACAGCCAATGGCGCGTCGTCCCCGGCTGCGCCGGGGTCTCGCCGGCCACCGTCATCCCCTCCACCGACCGGCCGGTGGCGAACACGCCGGTGATCGCCGGGATCATCGCCGGTGCCAGTTGGGGCAGCACGTCCGCGATGCGCCGGCCCAGATGTTCGGACGCCGGCACTCCGTTCATGGCCGCCAGCCTGTCGTTGAGCCGGACGTAGCGGAGGTCGCGATCGACGAAGCAGAACCCTACCGGGGCGTTCACCAGCAGGGCCTCCAACTGGGCGTTGATGCGCTCCAGCGCCTCCTCGGCGAGTTGGCGTTTCTCGGCCATGGCGTTGAAGGAGTGGGCCAGGGTTTCCAGCTCCGGCACCCTGGAGCATACGTCGGCGCGCGCGCCGTAATCGCCGCGGGCCCAGAGGTCGCCGGCGGCGACCAGTTTCAGCACCGGCGGCACCAGCAGCCGGCGGTACAGCAGCGCGGCCAGAGCCAGGGCGGTGGCCAGGGTGGTGATGCCGAGGGCGATTCCCCGCGACAGGCGCCCGAGCAGTTGTTCGCCCAGGTGATCCTTGGGCACGGTGACGCCGACGAAGAGGTCGGTGAGGCCCGCCGACAGGGGCGAATGGCCGACGATCACCCCGTCGAAGTCGAAGATTCCGGCCTGTCTCAGGCGCATCAACTCGAACTGCGATGGTGGCAGCGGGGTGCCGATCAGTGAATTGTCCTTGGGCAGCCGGGCCAGGATGACGCCCTTCTGGTCCGCGAGGGTGACGACGCTGCGGGCGGGGAGCGCCTGCTTGGCCAATTCGTCCTCCAGCCAGGCGAGCGACAGGATCATGGCCAGGATCCCGCCGAATTCTTCCGTCGCCAGCCGGTAGGGAAGCGCGATGCCGAGGGAAGGACGGTCCTCCCCGGTCTCGCGGTCGGAGAATTGGCCGATGGCGAACTTCCCGGTGGCCGTGGCCGTGGCGACATGGGGCTGGCCGCCGATGTTGGTCCCCGGCATGTCCGGGTCGGTGGAACACACCACGGTTCCCGCCGGATCGGTCACCATGATGTCTTCGGCCGGCGGCAGGACGGTGTGAAGGCGCGCAAGCATGGCATCGCACCGGGCGGTGCGCTGGTGGCGGATGTCGTCGGATTCGGCCAGGGCCAGCAGGACCTCCCGTCCCGCCTCGATGACGCGCGTGGCGGTGCCGTCCACCGCGATCACCAGCCGCTCGGCATCGTCGCGCGCCTTGGCCAATTCGGCGCGGCGCACCTGCAACAGATCGTAGGCGTGCATCGCCACCGACGGCAGGAGCGCAATGGTGACCAGGATCAGGAAACGCGCCAACAGGGTCATCGGGGCTCGCCACATTCGAAAACCCCGAACCTACCACCGGCGCGGCGAAACGGCGAACCGCATAGCTGCGGCCGCCTCTCAATAGCAGCCATCTCACACGTTCTCGGACGATTGCGCCCCGGCGCCGGCTAAGCGCCGATGCCGACGATTCGCCAGCGTTTCAAGGACGGCAGTGTATCGGCCAGGGCGCCGAGCGCCCGCCGCCAGGTTCGGTATTCGATGCGCGCCTCTGCCACCGATTCCAGCGTCGGCCAGTAACGCAGCGGGCAGAAGGGGTGGAGACGTTCGACCCAGGCGGTGCCGCCATCCGCCGTTGCCACGGCCTCCAGATGGCCCTCCTCGGGGAGGGTGGAATCCTCGACGATCTCCTCGCGCCGGCCGCGCAGGCGACGCACCGGTTCGGGCACGGGCACGAGGCCGCGATGGTGATCGGGCGGCTCGCCGCTCTTGCCGTGGCGCACCAGCAACAGCGCGCCCAGCGGGTCGGCGGCGGACAGCGCCACCACGGCATCGTGGACCGTCTCGGCATCGCGATGGAGGACGGGGCGCTGCGCATGTCCGGTGCCGGGTATCACCGCGCCCAGTGCCCCATAGCGTGCCAGGCTGGCGCACCCGTCCCGCGACCGGGCCGGCGGGCGGCTCCGGTGGTGCGGAATGGCGCCTGGCAGGACGAGGGCCTTGCCGGTCACGGCGTCGGCCTTCTGGTCGCGGTAGGTCCATGTCACCAGAGCGGCGGCGGTGGTCGGTTCGGGTACGACGGCATCGCAGCGGATGATGCGGGTCATGGGGGCCTTCTCGCAGATGACCGGTTCGGCGTGGGGACCTTCCCGCCCGATGGCGGAAAGGTCCCATGGGGATGTCTTCCGCGGCCTTCACCGCAGCCGGCGGATGGTGGCCCGGCACGCCAGGTATTCGTGCCCGTCCACGGCGACGCGGACGCGGTGGCGGCCGGCGCGGTCGCGGACGTCCGGGTCGGTCACCACCCCGCACAGCGCGCGGGGGTTGCGGCCGAGGGTGGTGAAGGCGATCCGGTCGCCCTTGGCGAAGGCGGGGAAGCGGTTTCGGGTGAACATCATGGCTGATCTCCGTTCGGTATTTGTTCCGACCGGAACGTTACGAAAAACGGTACACCTCTGTCAAGCGGTAGAGTTGCGAAAAAAGAAACTTCCCGTTGCGCTGTTCCGGTGCCATAATCCCCGCATGCGCAACGACTGGCTGGCATGGCGACTGAAGGAGATGGGCAGGACCGGCCAGGGGCTGGCCCACGCCCTCGGTGTCAACAAGTCGCGGGTGTCCGAGATCATCGGCGGCCGCCGCCGGGTCAAGGCCCAGGAGGTGGCGGCCATGGCCGCCTATCTGGAAATGTCCGAGAGCGAGGTCATCGCCCGCCTGATCGGCCGCGAGGCGGCGGGCCGTCCCGCCGCGGCGCCGGCGACCGCCCCGGTTCCTGCGGAAGCCTTTGCCCCCCGCACGGCCGAGCTGCCGGCGCCGGCGGCGATGCCCCTCGATGTGCCGGTGTTCGGCACCGCCGTCGGCGGCGAGGATTCCGATTTCGAGATGAACGGCGACGTCATCGACCGCGTCCGCCGGCCGCCCGGCCTGGCGCACGCGCGCAACGCCTTCGCGCTCTATGTGGTGGGCACGTCCATGAGCCCCCGTTACGACGAGGGCGACCTCATCTTCGTCCATCCCGGCCGCCCGCCGGTGCCGGGGTGCGACGTGGTGGTGGAACTGGCCGCCGTCGATGAGTTCGGCCGCCACAAGGCCCTGCTCAAGACCTTTCGGGGCAAGACCCCGACACGGCTGCTGCTGGCCCAGCTCAACCCCGAGGGGCCGGTGGAGGTGCCGCTGGGCGGCGTCAAACAGGTGCTGCGGGTCCTGCGCACGAACGAATTGCTGGGATTGTAACGCGCAGCCCCGGGTCCCTTGACCGCAAGGTGCGAAAAACGGAATAGGATGTTCGCCCGGAACGACGGAAAAGGACCGTCGCCCCGAGCGGAGCCGAGGGGCCTTTCACGCAGGGTGCCTGAAAGGTTCCTCCGCTCGCTGGCGCTCGGTCGGAACGACACACTCTTCCTGTCGCCCCGAGCGGAGCCGAGGGGCCTTTCACGCAGGGCGCCCGAAAGGTTCCTCCGCTCGCTGGCGCTCGGTCGGAACGACACACTCTTCCTGTCGCCCCGAGCGGAGCCGAGGGGCCTTTCACGCAGGGTGCCTGAAGGGTTCCTCCGCTCGCTGGCGCTCGGTCGGAGCGACACCGCTCTTCCTGTCGCCCCGAGCGGAGCCGAGGGGCCTTTCACGCAGGGCGCCCGAAAGGTTCCTCCGCTCGCTGGCGCTCGGTCGGAACGACACCGCTCTTCCTGTCGCCCCGAGCGGAGCCGAGGGGCCTTTCACGCAGG
>JAJZVW010000021.1 GCA_021847015.1 Pseudomonadota bacterium
AGGCCATGGCCGAACTTACACCGACCATTGCCGAGCAACTTCAACCCGCGATCCCACCCAAGGCCGCCTGAGCAATGACTACCTCAGCGTGTGCCAGAATTTACACCCGCTTGACGGACGCTATCTGCCTCCCCCGTCGTACCTTCATTGGCCTCCTCGCCCGGACGGGGCGCCATGACATAATTCTTGGCTTGAACGGCGAGCAACGTGGGGGTCGCATGCGCCAGACCGCGTCCGTCCCGACTGACAATTGCCTGGCGGGCCTGCCCACGACCATGCGGGTGGTGGCGCCCGGCCAGGATCTGTTCTCCCAGGGCGAGCCCTGCGGCGAGGTGTTCGGCATCCTGAGCGGCTGGGTCTTCCTTTACGAATTGCTGGAGGACGGCCGCCGCCAGATCCTGCATTTCGCCCTTCCCGGCGACCTCTTGGGCTTCCAGGCGGACCGGCGCGCGTCTTCGTTCGGCGCCCAGGCATTGGACCGGGTGGAACTCTGCGTGATCGCCCGCGCGACCATGATCGAGCTGGCGCGGCGCAAGCCGGATTTGGCCTTTCATCTCGCCTGCCTGTTCTCCAACGACGAATCCCTGGCCTACGACCATCTGACGTCCCTGGGCCGCAAGACGGCGCTGGAGCGGATTTCCACCCTGCTGCTCGAACTGTTCTACCGCCTGCGCCGCCGTGCCCCCCAGGCGGGCGGCGAGATGCTCAAGATTCCGCTCACCCAGACCCACATCGCCGACGCGCTGGGCCTCACCCCGGTCCACACCAACCGCATGCTGGGCGCGCTCCGGCAGAAGGGTGTGATCGATTACGGCAACGGCGTGTTCCACATACTGGCCCCCGACCGTCTGTTCGCCATCGCCGGGGTCGATCCCGCCACCTGCGCCTGGGGCAGCATGGCCGGATTCGCGGCGCAAAGACCCTTCGCCACCGCCTGATGCGAGAAAGGCAGAAATCCCCTCCATGACGGAGACCGGCCCGTTCAGCATCATCCACAAACGCCTCGGCCCGGGCGAACCGGTGCCGAACCTGTCCGAATACGATGGCGAGCGCGCCGAGTTCACCTGGGACGAGGCGCGGGCGGCGTTCGCCCACCTCCCCGGCCATATCCTCAACATCGGCGACGAAGCCCTCGACGGCCAGGTGCGGCGCGGCCTCGGCGACCGGTTGGCCTTGCGCTGGCTGGGGCGCGACCGCCGGCGGGATTTCACCTATGCCGGCTTGGCGGCCGCGACCAACCGCTTCGCCAACGTGCTGCGCTCGCTCGGCGTGGGCCGGGGCGACAGGGTGTTCAGCCTGCTGGGCCGGGTGCCCGAGCTTTACGTCGCGGCGCTGGGGACCTTGAAGAACGGCAGCGTGTTCGCGCCCCTGTTCTCCGCCTTCGGCCCCGAGCCGGTGCGGGCGCGCATGGCCCTGGGCGACGCCCGCGTGCTGGTCACCACCGAAAGCCTCTACCGCCGCAAGGTTCTGCCCTGGCGGGCGGAGATGCCCGCCCTTCAGCATGTCCTGATCGTGGGCGATTCCACCCCCCATGTCGGCACCCGCGCGCTGGGCCCGGCGATGGGAAGCGCGTCCGAGGCCTTCGCGGTCGAACGGACCCTGCCCGAGGACATGGCGCTCCTGCACTTCACCAGCGGCACCACCGGACGCCCCAAGGGCGCGGTCCACGTCCACGACGCGGTGGTGTCCCACCACGTCACCGCCCGTTACGCCCTCGACCTCGGGCCCGACGACGTGTTCTGGTGCACCGCCGATCCCGGCTGGGTCACGGGCACCTCCTACGGGATCGTCGCCCCCCTGACCATCGGCTGCACGATGGTCGTCGACGAGGGCGAATTCGACGCCGAGCGCTGGTATTCCATCATCGAACGCGAGCGCGTGAGCGTGTGGTACACCGCGCCCACCGCCATCCGCATGCTGATGCGGGCCGGGACGGACCTGGCCAAGGCCCACGATCTGTCGTCGCTGCGGTTCATGGCCAGCGTCGGCGAGCCCCTGAACCCCGAGGCTGTGGTGTGGAGCCAATCGGTCTTCGGCCATCCCTTCCACGACAACTGGTGGCAGACGGAGACCGGCGGCATCATGATCGCCAATTTCCGTTGCCTGGACGTCAAGCCGGGCTCCATGGGCCGCCCCCTGCCCGGCGTGAATGCGGCCATCGTCGAACGCCAGGGCGCGACCGTGCAGGTCCTCGACACCCCTATGACCGTGGGCGAATTGGCGCTGGCGCCGGGCTGGCCGTCCATGTTCCGGGGCTACCTCCACGACGAGGACCGTTATCGGAAGTGCTTCGTCGGCGGGTGGTACCTGACCGGCGACCTGGCCATGCGGGATGCGGACGGCTATTTCTGGTTCGTGGGGCGCAGCGACGACGTGATCAAGTCGGCCGGCCACCTGATCGGTCCGTTCGAGGTGGAAAGCGTTCTGCTGGAGCATCCGGCGGTGGCCGAGGCGGCCGCGATCGGCGTGCCCGATCCCCTGTCGGGCGAGGCGGTCAAGGCGTTCGTCGCCCTCAAGCCGGGCCATGCCCCCGGCGAAGCCTTGCGGGACGAGCTTCTCGCCCATGGGCGCAAGCGCCTGGGCGCGGCGGTGGCGCCCAAATGCCTCGATTTCCGCGACGAATTGCCGCGCACCCGCAGCGGCAAGATCATGCGCCGGCTGCTGAAGGCGCGGGAATTGGGCCTGCCCGAGGGGGATATTTCCACCCTGGAGGGGACGGAGCGATGACCGAACCCCACGCCGCCAAGCCGCATCTCACGCGCGAGCATCTGCTGGGGCTGCTGCGCGAAATGATCCGCATCCGCCGTTTCGAAGCCAAATGCGCCGAACTGTACCAGGCCGAGAAGATCCGCGGATTCCTGCACCTTTACGACGGCGAGGAGGCGGTGGCGGTGGGTGTGGAGGGCCAGCTGCGTCCGGGCGACGCGGTGGTGTCCACCTACCGCGAGCACGGCCACGCGCTGGCGCGCGGCATCCCCATGACCGCGGTGATGGCGGAGATGCTGGGCAGGCGCGACGGATGCAGCCGGGGCCGGGGCGGCTCCATGCACATCTTCGACGCCCAGCGGCGCTTCTTCGGCGGCAACGCCATCGTCGGCGGCGGCCTGCCGCTCGCGGTCGGGCTGGCGCTGGCCGGGCGCATGGGCGGGGGCGACGGCGTCACGATCTGCTTTTTCGGCGACGGGGCGGTGGCCGAGGGCGAATTCCACGAAAGCCTGAATCTGGCCGCCCTGTGGGGGCTGCCGGTGCTGTTCGTGTGCGAGAACAACCTGTACGCCATGGGCACGGCGCTCGACCGCGCCCAGGCCCGTACCGACCTTGCCGTCCGGGCCGCCAGTTACGGCATGCCCGCGGCGGCCGTGGACGGCATGAACGTGGTGGCGGTGGAGGCCGAGACCGCCAAAGCCATCGCCGCCATCCGCGCCGGCCAGGGACCGTTCTTCCTGGAGTGTCGGACCTACCGCTTCCGCGCCCATTCCATGTTCGACGCCCAGCTCTACCGCACCAAGGCCGAGATCGAGGAATGGCAGAAGCGCTGCCCGATCCGCTCGCTGTCCCGCTGGATGGAGGACAGCGGCCTCGTCCACGCCGGAGAGGTCGCGGCCCTGGAGGCCGGAATCGACCGCGAGATCGAGGACGCGGTGGCCTTTGCCGAGGCCTCCGGTTGGGAACCGGTCGAGGACCTGGCCCGCGACGTGATGGCGTCGCCATGAGCGCGGGTACGGAAATCACCTACCGCGAGGCCGTGCGCCAGGCCATCTGCGACGCCATCGCCCGCGACGGGCGCGTGTTCCTGATGGGCGAGGACGTGGGCAGATACGGCGGCTGCTATGCCGTCAGCAAGGGCCTCCTCGACGAATACGGGCCCGAGCGCATCCGCGACACGCCGCTGTCGGAATCCGCGTTCGTCGGCGCCGGCATCGGCGCCGCCATCGCCGGCATGCGCCCCATCGTCGAGGTGATGACCGTCAATTTCAGTCTTCTCGCCCTCGACCAGATCGTCAACAACGCCGCCACGCTCCGGCACATGTCGGGCGGACAGGTGGGCGTGCCGCTGGTCATCCGCATGGCGACGGGCGCGGGGCGGCAACTGGCGGCCCAGCATTCCCACAGCTTCGAGGGCTGGTATGCCGGCGTGCCCGGAATCAAGGTGCTGGCGCCGGCCACCATCGAGGACGCGCGCGGCATGCTGTGGACGGCGCTTGAGGACCCCGACCCAGTGATCCTGTTCGAGCACGTCATGCTCTACAACGCCTCCGGCATCCTGCCCGCCGATGCCGGCCCCGTGCCCATCGACAAGGCCGCCGTCCGCCGCGAGGGCGGGGACGTCACCATCGTCGCCTATGGCGGCACGCTGGCCAAGGCGCTGGCCGCCGCCGAGGATCTGGCCGGCGACGGCGTTTCCGCCGAGGTGATCGACCTGCGCACCCTGCGGCCCTTGGACGATTCCACCATCCTCGCCTCGGTGGCGAAGACGCGCCGGGCGGTGATCGCCGACGAAGGCTGGCGGACGGGCAGCCTCGCCGCCGAGATTTCCGCCCGCATCATGGAAGGGGCGTTCTGGAACCTGGACGCGCCGGTGGCGCGGGTGTGCTCGGCCGAGGTGCCGATTCCCTATCCCCGCCACCTGGAAGAGGCGGCCCTGCCCCAGCCCGCCGCCATCGCCGCCGCCGCGCGGGCGGCGCTGGGCCGGCCATGAGCGGCGAATTCCGCATGCCGTCGCTGGGCGCCGACATGGCGGCCGGCAAACTGGTCGAATGGCTGAAGCGGCCGGGCGACGCGGTCCGGCGCGGCGACGTGGTCGCGGTGGTCGAGACCCAGAAGGGCGCCATCGAGGTGGAGATCTTCACCTCGGGAACCCTGGAGCGCCTGCTGGTGGCGCCGGGCACCACCGTGCCGGTGGGGACGCCGCTCGCCCTGGTGCGCGAGGAAGGCGCACCGGCCGAACCGGCGCCGCGACCGCCCGCGGCCGGCAAGGTCTCTCCCGCCGCCCGCCGGCTGGCCACCCGGGCCGGCATCGACCTGTCCGCGCTCGCCGGCAGCGGCCCCGGAGGCGCGGTGGTGGCGGCCGACGTAGAAATGGCCGTCGCCCTGCGGGAAAAGCCGGCTCCGGCGGCGGCGCGGCCCGGCCTCGATTTCGACGCCATGCGCCAGGCCATCGCCGCGGCCATGGCGCGCTCCAAGCGCGAGATCCCCCATTACTATCTGGCCAGCGACATCGACTTCGGACCGGCCCGCGCGTGGCTGTCCGCCGTCAACCGGGACCGCCCGCCCGAACGGCGCCTTTTGGCCTCGGCGCTGCTGGTCAAGGCCGGCGCGCTGGCCCTGCGCAAATTCCCGGACATGAACGGATTTTTCTCCGAGGGAGCGTTCCGCCCTTCCGCCGCCATCCATGCCGGCTTCGCCGTCGCCATCCGCGGCGGCGGACTGATCGCGCCGGCCATCCACGACGCCGACGGGATGGGGATCGACGCGCTCATGGATGCGCTGCGCGATCTGGTGGCGCGGGTCCGGGCCGGAACCGTCCGCAGCTCGGAACTCGCCGATCCCACCGTCACCGTCACCAGCCTGGGGGAGCGCGGCGCCGATTCGGCCTTCCCCATCATCTATCCGCCCCAGGTGGCGATCGTCGGCTTCGGCCGCGAAAGCCTGCGGCCCTGGGTGAGCGGCAACGTCGTGGCGCCCTGCCCGGTGGTGACCGCCACCCTGGGGGCCGACCACCGGGTCAGCGATGGCCACCGGGGCGGCCTGCTGCTGGCCGAGATCGCGCAATTGCTGCAACACCCGGAGACGCTATGAGCCCGGACGCCATCCGCGCGGTGCTGATCGAGGAAATCCGGCGTGCCGTGCCCGGATCGACCCCCGAGGCGCTGCCCGACGACAGGCCGATCCGCGACGAGGTGGACATTGATTCGATGGATTTCCTCAGCCTCGTGACGGCATTGCATCAGCGCCTGGGAATCCCCATTCCCGAAGCGGATTACGGCCGGCTCGACACCCTGGGCCACGCCGAAGCGTACCTTGCCGCCCAGGTGGCGGCGAAAACGGGAGAACGCTGATGCACCGCTATGAAATGATGGGCGACGAGGAACGTCAGCCCTTGGCCACCCCGCTTGAGACGCTGTGCTTCCTGATCGTCAAGGCGCGCGAATTCGACGCCAAGGATGCCGAAGGCGATGAGGATTCGGGGTCCAACCCATCCGACGATTACGAGATTTCGGTGCTTGAGGAATCCGCCGAGGACAACGTGGCCGAGGAACTCTCCTCGGCGCTGGACGGCCTCAACGACGACGAGCGGGTCGAGGTGCTGGCCCTGGTCTGGCTGGGGCGCGGCGATTACGAGGCCGGCGATTGGGCGGTCGCCCTGAAGGACGCCCGCGAGGTCCACAACCAGCGCGAAACCGGCTACCTGATGGGCATTCCCCAACTGGGCGATTTCCTGGAGGGCGGCCTCAACGCGCTCGGCTATTCCTGTGAGGATTTCGAGATCGGGCGGCTGTGATCCGCGCCCGGTTCCTGTCGTTCCGAGCGAGCGTCAGCGACGAGGAACCCTTCACGCGAAGTGCCGGAAAGGTCCCTCCGCTCGCTTCGCTCGGTCGGGACGACAGCGTTGCCGGCGCCGGCGACGAGGAACCCTTCACCCACCCCGCCCGCAATTCCCATGCGGCCCGATCACGTCACCGCATCCCCCGGATCACGTCCAGCATCGGCTGCTGGCTCACGGTGATGATGCCGGCCTGCGGATTGTCGAGATCGAGGACGAGAGTGATGACGCTGGCGATCATCACCGCCATCAGCGCCATGGCGACGCGGTGAGGCCGCGGGTTTTGAGCCGCCGCGTGGCCCGAGAAGCCGAGCGCCACCAGGGCGACGCCTTCGAGCATGAGGAAGACGACGGCCGGCACCCGGTTGCGCCCGGCCGCCAGCCGCTTGCCGTGCATGTCGATCATGGCGTTCAGCGCCTGGATGAACAGGCCCGTCGGAACGACGCTCGGGTCCGCCTTGGCCGCCGCCGTGGCCTCCATCCACAACTCGTCCTGGATCCGCGCCGAGCGGGCGAGCTTTTCCCCGGCTTGCAGGGACCCCCATCGAAAGCCCCTGCCGACGACCCGAAGCGTCGCGTATTCCTTGAGGAGCGGCGCCACATGGGCATTGAACGGTGCCGGCAGCATGCGGCCGCGCAAGGACGCGGTGCCGATCGTGTTCGCCTCGTCCACCACCGCCTCCTTGCGCGTCTCGAACCGCGACAGCGCCATCGCGAAGGTGAAACCGATCATCAGCGCCAGCAGGCCCATCGACTGCGCGGCCAGGCCCGACAGGAATCCCCCGGTTTCTCCCGGATGGCGCGCGCGGTCCCGCCGGCCCAGCAGCGCCCCGAGTTCCACGGCCCCGACCATGAGCAGAACGGTCACCGCATAGACGGCCAGCGGATCGGCGGTGTAAAGCCAGTCGCCCATGTCCATCTCCGGATCACGAAATAGATCGCGCCGCGACGACGCCGGGCAAGACCGGCCATACGCCCATGCCCCATGGAGGCAACTCGGTCGCAGATGCCGCAATGGGCCTTGCACCTTTCATCCTTTGCTCAACACGACCCCGAGAGCGACGAGAACTCCGGCGGCGAGCGCGACCAGGCTGAACCTGCGAGGTTCTCTTTCCGCCCGGGGAAGCAGGTGAGTGGCGCCCACATAGATCAGTGCGCCTGCCGAAAGCGCGAGCAGCGAGCCCAACAGCGGCTGACCGATTCGGCTGATGAAGGGATAGGATACCAGCGCCCCAAGCGGGGTTGTAACGGCCGCGGCGAGAAAAGCGAGCACGAACGAACGGCGCTCCGTGAAGCCGCTTCGCACCAACAGCGCGTAGGTTACGATGCCTTCCGGGAATTCGTGCAGGACCATGCCGAGCGCCACAAGAGCGCCGGTGAACATGCTCACGCTGAAGCTGATGGAGTAGATCACTCCATCAAGAAACGAGTGAACGCCGATGCCAACGAGAGGCACGAGGCCAAGTGCGTAATCGGCCGTCTGCGGCTTGTCGCAGACATAGGCCGTCAAGAACCGATTGAACACATGCATCAGCAGATAGCCGGCAAAAAGGTAGGCCGGCGCCCGTGCATTCATGGCGAACGATTTCGGTACGATGTGCATGAAGGAGACCGCGACCAGGACACCCGCAGCGAAACAAGCGAAGTACGTGGTGTTCTGTCGCGCCCAGGTTTCAAATCGCCGAATGGCCAGAATGCCGCCGGTGGTCACCACTCCGGCGAGTACACTAGCCCCAAACGTTATCCAGAAACCTTTGTCCATCCTCGACCCCGGTGACGGCGCACCGGATCAGCCGCGGCCGGACATCCGGTTGGCGCAGCGGCCTCGGCTCCCCTTTGCCGGTCGAAACGCGCTTTGTGCGAGCGTTAGCGACCAAGGAATCCTCAGCAGCCCTCGTCGCCCCACTCGTCCGAAATGAGGATGTCGTACACTTCGGCGACGGTGCCGCTCAGGGATTTCTCGGAATCGGCCAGGGCGTCGGTCTCGTCCGAGGCCCAGGCGTAGGCTTCCACCAGATCCTCCATGGTGGCGCCGGTGGCGATGATGGCGGCGATCTTGTCGTCATCGAGGGCGCCGACCACGCCGGTCACATCCTCGTGGCTGAGAGGCTGGGTCATCATGGCGCCCCCTCACGTCACGGTGCCGGAATGGACGATGAGGTGGTTGTCCACCCCCAGCACGCCGGGAACCACCGCCACGGCTCCGTGCATGGCCCGGCGCTCGTTCTCGCTCTCCACCACGCCCCACAGATGGGCGACGCCCTCCACCACCACCACTTTCACCGTCGAGGCGGTGCCGCCGTATTCGCCCAGCACGTCCAGGACCCGCTGGCGGATCGCGTCCATGTCCGGCTCGGGCGGAAGGCCGGCCCTGTCCCATTCCCGGGCCAGCCCCCGCAACAGATCGGAGCGGGTGACGATGCCGCGCATACGGCCGTCCGGGCGCACCACCACGGCGCGGCGCACCCGGCGCTCGTCGAACAGGCGTTCCGCCTGTTCGAGCTCCGCCTCCTCGTTGATGGTGACGACGCCACCGGCCATCACATCGACGGCCTTGGCATGGGGGCGGCCGGTGGCGCGTTCCAGGTCGGTCTCGCTGACCATGCCCAACAACGTGCCTTCCCCGTCCACCACCGGAACCCCGGTGATGTGGGATTCGAGGAGGACGCGAGCGACCTCCTCGGCCTCGCTGTCGGGCGCCACGGTGATGACGCTGGACGTCATCACGTCGCGGACATGCAGATGCTGCGCCCCCGGCATCGCCACCCCCCGGCTAGTGGGTCTTGACCTCGATGCGCCGACCCGCCCGCTGGGCTTCCGCCGTCTTGGGCAGCATGATGCTGAGCACGCCGTTCTTGAGTTCGGCCTCGATATGCTCGGCATCCACGCCCGAAGGAAGATCGAAGCTGCGGGCGAAGGCTTCGTGGCGCCGTTCGCAGAGGACGTATTCCTCCGCCTCCTCCTTTTCCTCTTCCTCGACCTTGCAGCGCACCATCAGGCTGCCGTCGGACAGGGCGATCTCGATGTTGTCCTTCTCCATGCCGGGGACATCGAGGTCGATCTCGTAGGAATCGTCCTTCTCGATGAAATCGGCGGCGGGCCCCATGCCGCGCATGATGCCCATACCCCGCCATGGCGACCAGGACACGAAATCCTCGAACAGGCGGTCGATCTCGTCGCGCAATCCGGACAGCGGACCTCCCATACGGACCGTGGGAGCCGCTTCCCGCTTCACCGTCATCGGCTGTCTCTCGGCCATGGCAACCTCCTTGGCACTCGTTCCTCTACCGCGTTGACGCCGTCGCATTCGCTGCCTATCGGGCAAAGCAACCTCCTTGATGCCGACCCACGCGGGCCATGATGCCGGACGGCGGGGAGGCTTCCCTTAACTTGGATCAGGCTTACCCCTTGCGTCGCCGCCCTCGACCACCTTGCGCGGAACCGGCGCCGGCGCATGAGCGGCGTGGCGGAGGATGTCGGCGACCTCCTCGTCGGCCAATTGGTGGAACTCGTCGTAGAAGGCCCCGACCGCCTGGAACCAGCTCGGCGCCGCCAGGCACACGACCTCGTCGGCTTCGGACCGCAGGCTTTCCAGGGAATCGGCCGCGGCGACGGGGACCGCCATCACCAGGCGGCGCGGCTGCCGTTTGCGCACGGCCCCGAGCGCCGCCCGCATGGTCCCGCCGGTGGCGATGCCGTCGTCGACGACGATGGCGGTGCGCCCGGCAAGCGCGATGGGCTCGCGCCCGCCCAGCCACAGCGCGCGCCGCCGTTCGATCTCGGCGAGCTGGTGGCGCTTCTGCTCCTCGATATACTGGGGCGGTATGCCAAGAAAGCCGATGGCCGCCTGGTCGAGCACCACCACCGGGTCCGGGCCGTCGCTGATGGCGCCGATCCCGTATTCCTCGTAACCGGGCGCACCGATCTTGCGGACCAGCACGAGATCCAGCGGGGCGTCCAGCGCCTTCGCCACCTCGAACGCCACCGGCACCCCGCCACGGGGCAGGGCCAGGACGACCGGATCGGCATCCTTCAGATGGGCCAGGCGCTCGGCCAGCTTCCCGCCGGCGGCGGTACGGTCCCTGAACATGCGAATCGTCCTTTGCGCTGCGCCCGCTTTCCCATAGCCGGCGCCGCCGGTGCCCTCATTAACCTGCGTTAGTGCCGCCCCGCGTCCAACGCCGACAATGGCAGCCGAAAAGACGCGAGCGAGGCGCACATGACCCCCGGACACCACGAATTCCTCATCGGCCCGCTCGGGCTGCGGGGGACCTTGCGGCTGCCGATGCGGCCGCGGGGACTGGTCGTGTTCGCCCACGGCAGCGGCAGCAGCCGGTTCAGTCCCCGCAACGTCCATGTCGCCGAAATCCTGGGCGGCCACCGGCTGGCCACCCTTCTGTTCGACCTGCTGACACCCGAGGAAGCGGCATCCCGCGCCAACGTCTTCGACATCCCCCTGCTGGCCGAACGCCTGGCCCAGGCGGTGGCGCGGGTGGACGAGGAGGACAGCCTGAAACCGCTTCCGCTCGGACTGTTCGGCGCCAGCACCGGGGCCGCGGCCGCCCTGGTCGCCTCCACCCGCTTGGGCGCCCGCGTCGCCTGCGTGGTCTCCCGCGGCGGCCGGCCCGACCTCGCGGGCGAGGCCCTTCCCCTCGTCACGGCGCCGACCCTGCTGATCGTCGGCTCCCACGATTTCGACGTCCTCGAACTCAACCGGCGGGCCATGCGCCATCTCGGCGGGCCGTCCAGCCTGGAGATCGTGCCCGGAGCGAGCCACCTGTTCGAGGAGGCCGGCACCCTCGACGTGGCGGCCGCCCACGCCGCCGCCTGGTTCGTGAAATGGATGGGGGGCTGATGACCCTTCTCCAATGCCCCCGCCATTTTCCCGGGCGGCCCGCTTTTCGCGCCCTTCGCCGGGCGCCACGTCCTTTTGGGCAGAGCCTGAGGCGGGGAGGAACCATTGAAACGCATTCTCATCGCCACCATCGCGGCGCCCGTGCTGGCGGCCGTCGTCGCCCCCGCCATGGCCGAAGCCCATGCCGTCCTGGTGTCGTCCCGCCCCGCCAACGGCGCCACGGTGACCGCCGGCGCCGAGGACATCGAACTGCGGTTCGATAGCCGCATTGACGCCCGCCGCTCGCGCCTGCGGCTGCGGTTTCCGGACGGCCGGGAAGTGGTCCTCAAGCCCGCTGCGGCGAGCACCCCAGCGATCATGACGGCCCATGTGGGCGACCTCGGCCCCGGCGCCTACACGCTCGACTACCAGGTCCTGGCCATCGACGGCCACATCACGCGCGGCGCTATCGGGTTCACGGTGACGAAGCGATGAGCCGGCCATGCTCGTCGCCCTGCTGGACACCGTCGCCACCATCTTCGACGCCCTGCTTCTGTGCGCCCAGGCCGCGCTGATCGGCGGCGCCGTCTTCGTGCTGCTGGCGGCCCGCCCGCTGGGAACCGAGCCGCTGTTGCGCCGCTCCCTCGCATGGGTCCAATTGTCGGCGGGAGCCGTGATCGTGGCGGAAGCCCTGTCGGCGGCCTCGCCGCTGGCCGACCTGGTGGGCGACATGGGATTGGGCCTCGGCGAAGCCTTGAGCGCACCCTTCGCGATGTGGCACGGGCTGGGGGCCCTGTCCGCCCTGGCGGCCGGCGTGCTGACCCGCACGCCGCTGGCGCGGCGCCGGCCCGCAATTCTCCTGCCGCCGCTGGTGGCGCTGGTGATCACCGGGGTGATGACCAGCCACGCCGTATCGCGCATCGACGGCCGCGCGGCCCTGAGCCTGGCCTATTTCGTCCACGTGACCGCGGCTTCGGTTTGGATCGGGGGCATCCCCTATCTGCTGATGGCGATCCGCACCCTGGCCGGCACGCCCGCGTGCAGGCGCATCGTGCGGCGCTTTTCGGCGGTCGCCGCGCCCTCGGTCGCCGTGCTCCTGCTTTCGGCCGCCTGGCTGGCCCGCGTCAACGTCGGCTCGGTGGCCGCGCTGATCGGCAGCCAATACGGCGCGCTGGTGCTGGCCAAGATCGGCTTCCTGGGCTGCCTCCTGCTGCTGGGGCTGGGCAACCTCCGCGCCGGCCGACGCATCGAACGCGACGGCGCCAAGGCGCTGCGGCGCATCGGCGGCTTCGCCGAGACCGAACTGGCCGTCGCCGCCGTGGTGCTGGTGGCGGCCGCCTCCCTGACCGCGCAGCCGCCGCCGGTGGACACGCCCGGCGACCTCGTCTCCGCGGCCCAATTGTGGGGGCGGATCGAGCCCCGGTGGCCCATGCTGTGGGACCCGCCCATGGTGACGTCCGCCGCTTGGTCGACCGTCAACCACAACGTTTCGGGCGTGCTGGTGCTGATCATAGGGCTGCTGGCGCTGTCCCATCGCGCCGGCTGGGCTCCGGCGCGCCATTGGCCGCTGCTGCTGGCGGGTTTCGCCGGCATCGCCCTGCGATCGGACACCGATTGCTGGCCTTGGGGACCCTGCGGCTTCTTCGGCTGCGGGGGCGGCGATCCGGAAGTCATCCAGCACCGCCTGCTGACCCTCATTCCCGTCGGCTTCGGAATCATGGAATGGACGCTGCGGACCGGGCGCTGGAAACGGCCGGGCATGACCTACGCGTTTCCCCTGTTCTGCACGGCGGGGGCCGCGCTCCTGCTCACCCACAGCCACAACATCAGCGACATCCGCCAGCTCTATCTGGTCGAATTCTCCCATGTCGGCATGGCCTTCTTCGGCGCGCTGGCGGGAGCGGGCCGATGGCTGGAGCTGCGCGGCGACGCGGTCGCGCGGCGCTGGGCCGGCTGGTTCTGGCCGCTATGCTTCATTCTTGTCGGCCTTATTCTTGCCGATTACCGGGAATGACGCGGGATTCCTTGGGCGGCCGCGGGCCGGCCGGATTTGCCTGCACGGCCATATTATCGTATCGTGCCTGTGATCGAAGGGGCCAAGACGACGATGACTTGCCTAGCGGACCGCGTTCGCGCGGCCTTTGCCGCCGTGATTGCCACCCAGGCCGGCTTGACGGCCCTGGCGGTGAGTTTCGCCGACGGCGAAGCGCGCCTGTGGGCGGGGGCGGTCGGGCTGGCCGCCGTGGTCCTGTCGCTGGTCCTGGCCTCCGGTTTGGCCGGCCGGTTGCGCCGGGACGCCAAGGCCGCGGCCGCGGCCGTCCGCGACCTGGCCGAAGGACACCTGGATACGCCCTTGCCCGATCTTCCGCCTAGCCACGAACTGGCGCCGCTGCTGGCGGCGGCCGAGCGGCTGCGGCCGATGCTGGCGGACGGGACCCGTTGCGCGGGTGCGCTGTCGTCCGCCGCCCGGCCGTGGCTGATGGTGGATGCCAAGGGGCTGCGCCAGGCCAACGACGCGGCGCGCAAGGCCCTGGGCGCCGAGGTCGAGACTGCGGCGGCATCCCTGGCGGAAGGACCCGCCGCCGGCCGGCTGGAGATCGCGGGCCGGCTGTTCACGGTGGATTCCGCGCCGCTCGCGGGCTCCGACGGCGCGTCGCTGGGCCATGCTTTCGAATTGACCGATGTGACGGGCGAGACGTCGCTGGCGGCGGAACTGGATCGCGTCCTGGCCGGCGCCGCCAAGGGCAACCTGTCTTTGCGCGTGGATTCCGGCCGATACCAGGGGACCCCGCACGCCATGGCGGAAGCGGTCAACCGCCTGCTGGATTCCATCGGTGCGCTGATGGACGGCTTCGCCGCCGAGTTGGAGGGCTTGGCCACCGGCGACCTCTCGCGCCGGATCGACGGTGCCTACGAGGGCGTCTTCGACAAGCTCAAGGCCGATTTCAACGGCACGGTCATCAAGCTCGCCACCATCCTCGGCCGCATCGAGGCCGCCGCCCATGCCGTGGGCGCCATTTCGGGCGAAGTGGCGGCGGCCGGCGCCGACCTGTCCAGCCGCACCGAAAAGCACGCCGCCAGCCTTGAGGAGGCGGCAGCCGCCCTTGAGGAACTGACCGCCACCGTACGCCAGAACACCACCAACGCCCAGCAAGCCAACGTCCTGGCGGGCCTTGCCCGCGATACGTCCTCGGGCGGAGCGAAGGTGGTGGGCGAAGCGGTGGTCGCCATGGACCGCATCGAAAATTCGTCCGGCCGCATCGAAGGCATCGTCGGCATGACCGAGGAGATCGCCTTCCAGATCAACCTGCTGGCGCTGAACGCCGCGGTCGAGGCGGCCCGCGCCGGCGACGCCGGCAAGGGCTTCGCCGTGGTGGCCCAGGAAATCCGCAATCTGGCCCAGCGCTCCTCGGCCGCCGCCAAGGACATCAAAGGCCTGATCGCCGAAAGCGGCCGCGAGGTGGTGACCGGCGTCGCGCTGGTCAAGGACGCCGGCCGGGCGCTGGACCAGATCGCCGGATCGGTCAATCAGCTGGCCGCCATCGTCGCCGAGATCGCCGCCGCGACCGCCGAACAATCCATCGGCGTCGATCAGGTCGGCCGCACGGTGGCGGAAATCGACGAGGCGACCCAGCACCACGCCGCCCTGGCGGAGGAAAGCGCGGCCACGGCCCATTCGCTGGAGGAGCAGGCGCACGAGTTGGAGGAGCAACTGGCGTTCTTCCTTCTCGACAAGAACGCCGCCCAGGGGGCCACCCGCCATGCCGCGCTGGTGCTGGGCACCAAGATCGACCACGAGGTATTCCGCCAGAACATCCACGACGCCGTGGAGGGGCGGAGCACCCTGACCGCCGACCGCCTCGCGGACCATCACCATTGCCGGCTCGGCAAGTGGTACGACGGGGTGGACGACAACGCCGTCCGGTCCAGCCCGTGGTACGGGGCGCTGGCCGCCCCCCACCAGAAGGTCCACGACGCCGGCAAGCGCGCGCTGACCTGCCACGCCCACGGCGACGCCGCCGGCCGCAACATGGCGCTGGACGAGCTTGGACGCGCGTCCGAGGAGGTTCTGTCGGTGCTCGACAATCTGGCCCGGGACATTCGCGGAGCGTGAGAACGACCATGAGCGGAGCGTGGGAACAACCATGAGCGGAGAGGTCGCCAAACGCCTCAAGACCCTGGGGCTGGAACTGCCCGTCCCCTCGGCGGCCGTCGCCAATTACGTGCCGTGGGTGATCACCGGCTCCCTGGTGTTCGTGTCGGGGCAATTGCCGATGGAGGCGGGCAAACTGGCCGTGTCCGGCCGCCTCGGCGATTCGGTTTCGGTCGATGATGGTTACCGGGCCGCCCGCCTGTGCGCCCTCAACCTCCTGGCCCAGATCAACGCCGCCGTTGGCGGCGACCTCGGCCGCGTGCGCCGGGTGGTGCGCCTGACGGGGTTCGTCGCCAGCACGCCCGACTTCGTCGATCAGCCGAAGGTGATGAACGGCGCGTCCGACCTGATGGTGGCGGTTTTGGGCGAGTCCGGCCGCCACGCCCGCGTCGCGGTCGGAGCCCCCGCCCTGCCGATGAACGCAGCCGTCGAGGTGGACGGCGTGTTCGAGATCGACCCGGCGTAGGGCGGCGGCGGACACCCCCGCCCCCACGCCTGTCGTCCCGAGGGAGCGTAAGCGGCGGAGGGATCTTGCGCGCGAGGGTGCCGGAAAGACCCCTCGGCTGCGCTCGGGGTGACAGGGTCCGCAATTGTCATCCGACCGAGCGTAAGCGACGGAGGGATCGTTCACGCAGGGTGCCGGAAAGACCCCTCGGCCGTCACGGCCGGGGCCGGGGTCAGCCCCGCCGCCTCCAGCGCGCGGGCCTGGCGGTCGGCCAGGGCGCGGGCGTCGAAACCGGCGACGATATCCTGGAACAGCCGGTGCCAGTTGACCTCCGCCTTCAGATGCAGGAACACCGAGCCGAGCCCGATGGCGGCGCGGTCCATCAGCACGAATTCCCTGGGCGGCGTGACGCCCCCCACCCGGCGCAATTCCCCGTGGACCTTGTCCGCCACCTCGCGGCCGTAGACGACGGAATTGGTTTCCTCCAGCGTGCGGGGGCGGTTCTCCATCAGCGGCGCGTAGATGAACTCCGCCCAGATGTTGAGCACGTCCACCGCCTCGCGCGTCAGGTTCCGAAACCCCCAGGTCTCGTAGGCGTGGACCGCCAGGGCGCGGTCGCCCCGATCCAGGGCGTGATAGAGGTCGATCACCCCCTGCACCAGGGCCGGCGGGAACACCCGGATGCAGCCGAAATCGAGCAGGTTGATGCCGTTGTCGGGGCGGACGGTATAATTGCCCAGATGGGGGTCGCCGTGTATGACGCCATAGCCGTAGAACGGCCGGTACCAGGCATGAAACATGTTCAGCGCCAGCCGGTTGCGCACCTCGGCCGGGGCGTCCCGGAACGCCAGGATGGGGCGGCCGTTCAGCCACGTCATGGTCAAGAGGCGGCGCGTGGTCAGCTCGGCAACCACCTCGGGCACATGGACGCCGGGCTCGGATTCCAGCATCAGGGCGTAAAGCCGCATGTGGCGGGCTTCGCGCTCGTAATCCAGCTCCTCGCGCAGGCGCTCGGCGATCTCCTCCAGGATGTCGGTGGTGTCGATGGCGCGGTCGTAAGCCCCGTAAAGGCCGAGGATCACCTTGAGCTGCCGCAGGTCGGCCTCGACCACGCTGCCCATGTCGGGGTATTGCAGCTTGCACGCCAGCCGGCGCCCGTCGAGGCCGACGGCGCGGTGGACCTGCCCCAGGGAAGCGGCGGCGGCCGCCTCGTGCTCGAACTGGGCGTAGCGGGCCCGCCAATCCTCGCCCAGTTCCGCCGCCATCCGCCGTTTGACGAACGGCCAGCCCATGTGCGGCGCGTTGGCCTGCAACTGGGCCAATTCGAGGGCGTATTCCTGCGGCAGCGCATCGGGAATGGTGGACAGGATCTGGGCAACCTTCATCAGCGGCCCCTTGAGACCGCCCAACGCCTGCTTCAGTTCCGCCGCGTGACGTCCCCGGTCGAGCTTGACGCCCAGCACCCGCTCGGCTCCCAGCCGGGCCGCCAGCCCGCCCACCGCCCGCCCCACCTGGGCGTAGCGCCGTACCCGTCCACCGATGGAACTCCGCTCCTCCGCCATGATCCTCCCGTTTCCCGCCGGTCCCGGGGCCGCTTCGCCCCGGGGATGACACGTGCCCTACATGTTCTCCAATTCGTCGATCATGCCGGCCACCACGTCCAGGCCCTTGCGCCAGAACGCCGGATCGCCGGCATCGAGCCCGAACGGGGCCAGCAATTCCTTGTGCCGCAAGGTGCCGCCCGCGCGAAGCATGTCCAGATAGTTCTGTTCGAACCCGGGAGCACCGGCCCGGTAGACGGAATAAAGGGAATTCACCAGGCAGTCGCCGAAGGCGTAGGCATAGACGTAGAAGGGCGAATGGATGAAATGGGGGATATAGGCCCAGAAGGCCCGGTACTCGTCGTGGAGCGCCAGGGCCGGCCCCAGGGATTCCGATTGCACCTCCATCCACACCTCGCCGATGCGGTCGGCCGGCAATTCGCCGTTGCGGCGCTCCTCGTGCAGCCTGCGTTCGAACTGATAGAAGGCCACCTGCCGCACCACGGTGTTGAGCATATCCTCGACCTTGCCGGCCAGGAGGATCTTGCGCCGCACCGGATCGGTCTCGGCCGCCAGCATCGCCTGGAACGTCAGCATCTCGCCGAACACGCTGGCGGTCTCGGCCAGCGTCAGCGGCGTGTCCGCCATCAGCGCCCCCTGGGCACCGGCCAGCACCTGATGGACGCCGTGGCCGAGTTCGTGGGCCAGCGTCATCACGTCGCGGGTCTTGCCGAGAAAGTTGACCAGCAGGTAGGGATGCACCGACGGCACGGTCGGATGGGCGAAGGCGCCGGGCGACTTCCCGGGACGTACCGGCGCGTCGATCCAGCGTCCCTCGAAGAATTTCCGTCCCACCGCCGCCATGCCCGGCGAGAACCGGTGGTAGGCGCCGAGCACGGCGTCGCGCGCCTCCTCCCACGTATAGAGCCGGTCCACATCCTCGGGCAGCGGCGCGTTGCGGTCCCAGTAATCCAGCCGCTCCACGCCGAACCACTTGGCCTTGAGCCGGTAATAGCGGTGCGACAGCACGCCGTAGCAGCCGCGCACCGCGTCCGCCAGGGCATCCACCACCTCGTCCTCCACCTGGTTGGACAGGTTGCGGTAGGACCAGGGCTTGGCGTAGCGGCGCCAGCCGTCCTCGATCTCCTTGTCCTTGGCCAGGGTGTTGGTGATCAGCGCGAACAGCGGCAGGTTGTCGCCCAGCACCGCGCCCAGCGACTTGGCCGCCGCCTTGCGCTTGGCCCCGTCCTTCTCGCTCATCAGGTGGAGCACCTCGGCCGAGGTGAGCGACCGCCCCTCGACGGGAAAGCGCAGCCGCGCCATGGTCTCGTCGAACAGGCGGTTCCAGGCCGACCGGCCGGCCACTGATTTTTCGTGGATGAAGCGTTCGAGTTCGTCGGAAAGCTGATGCGGGCGGAACACGCGGACGTCGCGCAGCCACGGCCGGTAATGGGCGGCGGCTGGAGACGCCAGCTTTTCCTCCAGCACGCCGTCATCGAGGCGGTTGATTTCGAGATGGAAGAACAGGGTATAGGTCGAGATCGCGGTAACGCGTTCCTGGACGGCCTGATAGAAACGGCCCCGCTCGGGATCGGCGACGTCGGCCGAATACCAGAGCTGGGCGTAGGAGATGGCACGGGAAAGGGTCTCGCTGATCCGTTCGTACTCGGCGATGGCGGCGCCGAACGCGTCGCCCGGCAGCGCCGCCAGGCGGCCTTCGTGGGCCGCATGGAATGCCTTGGCGGCGGCATCGGCGGCAGCAAGGTCCTCCTCGAGGAGGGGCGAATCGGGGGATGGATAAAGGTCGGAAAGATCCCATTCCGGAAGCGTGCCGAGGTCGCCCGCGGCGGCCGAGGTCATGATCTGCATTCGGTGACTCCTTGCCCGGAAACGGATATGGGTACTCTGGCCGAACGGCCCAAGCCCGTGGGAACGGGGGGACAATAGAACGGCGGACCGACGCGATTGGCAAGGTGATCCCGGGGAGGACGAACGATGGTGGTGGATCACGCCGCCTGTCAAAGCCTGACGGCGATGTTCTTCGACCAGGCCCGTGGCCTGGATGGACGCCCCCTGTTGTGGGCGAAGCGCGACGGCCGCTGGCGGAGCCTGAGCTGGCGCGAGACGGCGGACGCGGTCCTCGCCCTGGCGGGCGGCCTGCGCGCCCTGGGGCTGGCGGCCGGCGACCGGGTCGTGCTGGTGTCGGAAAACCGTCCGGAATGGGCCGTCGCCGACCTTGCCGTGATGGCGGCGGGCGGGATCACGGTTCCCGCCTACGTTACCAACACGGCGGCCGACCACCTCCACATCCTCAACAATTCCGGCGCCCGCTTCGCCATCGTCTCGACGCGGGCGCTGGCGGAAAAGCTGCTGGCGGCCTGCGTGCGCGCCAACGTTCCCCCCACGGTGATCGCCATCGACCCGCCCCGGCTGGCCCAGTCGGCCGGCGCTTCGCTGGTGAGCTGGAGCGAGGCCCTGGCGCTGGGCGCCGGGCACGAGGAAACCATCCGCGGGCAGGTGGACGCCACGCGGCGCGCGGACACCGCCTGCGTCATCTACACATCGGGCACCGGCGGCGCCCCCAAGGGGGTGATGCTCTCCCACGGCGCCATCCTCACCAATTGCGCCGGCGCCTACCGCTTGCTGGAACGCCTGGGTATGGAGGACGAGGTGTTCCTGTCCTTCCTGCCACTCTCCCATTCCTACGAACATACCGCCGGGCTCTACCTGCCGCTGTCCGCCGGCGCGCAGATTTACTACGCCGAAGGCATCGAGCAACTGCCGTCCAACCTGACCGAGGTGTCTCCCACCATCATGACCGCGGTGCCGCGCCTCTACGAGACCATGCGCGCCCGTATCCTGCGCGGCGTCCAACGGCAGGGAAACCTCCAGGCCAAGCTGTTCTTCGCGGCCGTCGAACTGGGCAGCCGGCGCATCGAAAAGGGCCGTCTGTCCGCCGCCGCCGCGCTCACCGACCGCGCCCTCGACCTTCTCGTCCGCAGAAAGGTGCGCCAGCGCTTCGGCGGACGGCTAAAGGCGCTGGTGTCGGGGGGAGCGCCGCTCGCCTATGACGTCGGCCTGTTCTTCACCGCGTTGGGCGTGCGCATCCTGCAAGGCTACGGGCAGACCGAAACCGCCCCGGTGGTGAGCTGCAACCCGCCGGGCGCGGTCAAGCTCGACACCGTGGGACCGCCGCTGGCCGGCGTCGAGGTCAGGATCGCCGACGACGGGGAGATCTGCGTCCGGGGCGAACTGGTGATGACGGGGTACTGGAACGACGCGGAAGCCACCCGGCGGGCCATCGGCGGCGACGGCTGGCTGCATACGGGCGACATCGGCGAGATCGACGCCGACGGCTATATCCGCATCACCGACCGCAAGAAGGACATCATCGTCAATTCCGGCGGCGACAACGTCTCACCCCAGCGGATCGAGGGATTCCTGACCCTCCAGCCCGAGATCGCCCAGGCCATGGCCTATGGCGACCGCCGGCCCCATCTGGTCGCCCTGGTGATCCCGTCCCAGGACTGGGCCCAAGGCTGGGCGGCCGGACACGGGCGGCCGTTCGACCTCGCCGGCCTTTGCCAGGACCCCGACTTCCGGCGGGCCATCGGCGACGCCATCGAGCGGGTCAACCGCACCCTGTCCAGCATCGAGAAGATCCGCCGTTTCAGCCTCAGCCCCGAACCGTTCTCGATCGACAACGGCATGCTGACGCCGACGCTCAAGATCCGCCGGCACAAGATCCGGGAAGTCTATGGCGAGACGTTGGCGGGCCTGTACGAGGAGAAGCGGTAAGCGGACGCTACTCGCAAGCCAGCTTCTGCTTCTGCGCGGTCGCGGCGCGGCGGACGCGGTCGGGCATGTCGGGGTGGGCCGAGAACAGGATCGCGAAGGACCGGCAGGCTTCCCTCTTCATGTCCAAATTGGCGAAGGACGCCCCCAGCTTGTAGAGCATGTCCGGGGCCTTCTCGCTTTTCGGATACTTCTTGTAGGCCTCCCCGAACAGGCCTGCGGCCTGGCGGAAATCCTTGCGCGCGAACGCGATGTCGCCAAGCCAGTACTGGGCGTTTCCGGCCAGGGTGTTGGTCGGATATTTGGCCAGGAACGCCCGGAAGCCTTCCTCGGCACCGGCGTAATCGCCCTTCTGCGCCAGCTTGTAGGCGTCTTCGTACATGCTTTTCGGCGTCTTGGGGGCCTCGGGCTCCTTCAGCCCGGGCGGCGGCGTCAGCACCGGGGCACCCGCCGCCGCCGCCGCCGCCGGCGACGGCTTCAAATCCTTCGAGGACAAGGTGCCGAGCACCTGCGGCCCCGGCGCCACCCCCTCGCCGCTGGCGGCGTTGCCGCCGATAGTGGCGTTCCCGGCCAGCGGCACCGGAGCGCCGGCGCCGCCGGAGGACGGCGCCGGCCCGGCCGCGGCCGGGGTTCCCGCCGCGCCGCCCGGCTGCAATTCCTTGAACCGCAGATCGATATCGGTCTGCATGCGCTGCAACTGCTTCAAGGCCTGCTCGGCCTTGTAATTGGCTTCCTCCACCTTGCCGGTGAGCTGGCGCAACTCGTCTTCCAGTTGATCGACGCGGTCGTCGAGCTGGGCCGCCATGCCATGGGGAAGCGGCGCGGAACCCGACGATTGCGGCACGGTCGAAACGCCGCCACCCAGGGCCGGCGAGGAAATCACCGTGGTCGCGGGAGCCCCGCCCCGTCCGGCTTGGGCCTCCAGCGTCTGGACATCGCGCTCCAGGCGGTCGATGCGGTCGTACAGCGCCTGGGTGTCGGCGGTCTGTGCCGACACCGGCGTGGTCAGCATCAGCGCGGCAGTGAGAACCACGGGGATGAAGGCGATGCGTCGCAAGGAACACCTCGGGGCGGTTGCGAGCGCCGGGCGCTCGGAAGTTCGGCGCGGAAATCAGCGGAAGGGAAGCGCGAGTCCCTTACCACTAGCTAGGCAACCCGGCAAAAATAAGGCGCCCGCCCATTCCGAAGGCCTTCGGCCAATCGGACGGGGCGGGCGCCGCCATTCCCGCTTCGTGAGCGGCTGGGCTTACTTGCTCAGCACGGTCACGCCACGGCGGTTCTGCGACCAGCAGGCTTCGTTGGAAGCCATGCACACCGGACGCTCCTTGCCGTAGGAGATGGTCTTCACGCGCGCGGCCGGGATGCCGTTGGCCAGCATGTACTTCTTCACGGCAGTGGCGCGGCGCTCGCCCAGGCCGAGGTTGTACTCGCGAGTGCCACGCTCGTCGCAGTGACCTTCGACGGTGATGGCATAGGCCGGGTACTTCTTCAGCCAAGCGACCTGCTTGTCGAGGATCGCCTTGGCATCCCCACGCAGGTTGGACTTGTTGAGGTCGAAGAACACGCGGTCACCCACGTTCTTCTGGAAATCCTCGACCGAGCCAGCGGCGATGCCGGGGGCCGGGGCAGCCGCCGCAGGCGGAGCAGCCTGGCCGGCGCCGGCCTTGGCACCGGTTTCGGTCGGGGCCGATTCGCAAGCCGCGAGCAGCGAGGCGGCGGCGAGAATGCTCAGGTAACGCAGCTTCATTTTTTGAGGTCCCCCTCAATGGAACGCGGGAAATTGCAGACGCGGATTGGACGTTAAAAACATCACGCCTGCCGAGGACCGGCCGACGTGACTCCCGGCGGCAGCGAGTACGAACGGGATCGTCACCGCCGGAACAAATCCTAATCGCGCAAGACTATACTCACTCGGTTGTAGGGAATCAAGGGGGGCGGGGTCCGCCAACCCCTTGCCCGGTTGCGGTTAGGAGCCTTTTGGCTTTGAGGAGATCGCTACCGCAGGCGGCGATGATAAGAAGTTCATTTTTGTTAAGGAAATAACTTCCACTACAACACCAGTCGCTTTTGCACAAATCGGCTACATCATTACTATCGTCACTGTATCGTTGGACAACTTCATTCACAGTATGGGAATCGATTGACGGGCCAAGACCGCTCAAGGCCAAATCACAACTTTTAAACAAGTAAGCACACCCTAAAAACAATTCGCGCCGGCCCCAAGGGAGCCGGCGCGTGGCATAATTGCAACAGACCCGGAATTCTTACCTCACGAGGGGCGACCACGCCGGATCCGAGCCGTCCACGGGCGTGATCACCTGACGTTCGTTGGTGCCGGTAAGGTCGATGGTGTAAAGGCGGCTGGAGTTGCCCCGGCCGCGCGCGTCCGAAGGCGTCTCCCGCCAGAAGGCGAGAACCCGGCCGTTGGGCGCCCAGGTGGGGCCTTCGACCAGGAACCCGCTGGCCAGCAGACGCTCGCCCGAGCCGTCGGGATGCATCACGCCGATGTAGAACTCGTTGCCCTTCATCTTGGTGAAGGCGATCAGATCGCCGCGCGGCGACCATACCGGCGTGGCGTACTTGCCGTCGCCGAACGAAATGCGCTGCACGTTGGACCCGTCGGAGTTCATGACGTAGAGCTGCTGGCTGCCGCCCCGGTCCGAGTTGAAGACGATCTTGCTGCCGTCGGGCGAATAGCTGGGCGAGGTGTCGATGGCGGTGGAATCGGTCAGACGCCGCTTCTGGCGGGTCATGAGATTCATCTCATAGATGTTGGAATTGCCGTCCACCGACATGGAGAAGATCACCTTATTGCCGTCGGGGGAGAACCGGGGCGCGAAGGTCATGCCGGGGAAATCGCCGAGAAGCTCGCGCCTCGCCGTGTCGATCGAGAAGATGTAAACCCGCGGGGTGCCCTTGTAATAGGACATATAGGTGATTTCCCGCGCCGTCGGCGAGAAGCGCGGGGTCAGCACCAGATCGGCGCCGTTGGTGAGGAAACGGTGGTTCTCGCCGTCCTGGTCCATGATGGCCAGCCGCTTGCGGCGGTTGTTCTTGGGGCCGTCCTCGGCGATGTAGACGATCTGGGTATCGAAATAGCCGTCCTCGCCCGTCAGCCGCTTGTAGATGTCGTCGGCGATGATGTGGGCCAGACGCCGCCAGCCGTTGGGGGCGACGGAATAGGCGCCCCGGGTCATCTCGGACTCGGCGAACACGTCCCACAGCCGGTATTCCACATGGATGCGGCCGTCGGGCGAGGTCTCGACGCGGCCCTGGACCAGGGCTTCGGCATTGATCTGCTTCCAGTCCGGAAAACGCACCGATGCCTGAAGGCTGGCGGTGGTCTGGATGAAGGCGCGGCTGTCGATGGGCTGGAACAGGCCCGACCGTTCCAGGTCGGCGGAGATGACCCGGGCGATGTCCCGCCCCGCCTGCGATTCCTGCGGCTGGGCGCCATAGAATTCGGGGATGGCGATGGGCAGCGGCTTGGCATTGCCGTGGGTGATGTCGATCACCAGTTCGGCGCCGGCCGGGGCGCTCGCCATCCCGGCCAACAGCATAACAGCGGCGAAAAGGAGCGGGCGGAGGCGGTTGATGGCGGTCATTGTCACAGCATCTCTTTCGGATCGAATACCAGGGTGAACTCGCGGAACTGATCGTACTTGTCGGGAGGAATCGGCAGCGGGCTGGCAGCCAGGACGGCACGGCGCGCGGAATCGGCGGCAGCCCGGTAATAGCCGTCGGCGCCGTAGCGCATCGTATCGGCGATCTCGGCGCTGATCACCGTGCCATCGGGCTGCACGCGGACCCGGATGGGGATGACCAGATTCCTGGCGTCCTTGGCTCCGGCGTTGAAGTTCCAGAACTTCGACACATGCGCCCGGATACGGTCCATCTCGGTCATGGACACCGGCTCCAGCGGATTGTGGGAGGGCGATCCCCTCACGCTCTGGGGCTGCGCGGCCTTGCCTTTCTCCCCGGCGCCGAGCTTCTCGGCCGACTTCAGGAGCTGGCTCAGGTCGTCCTTGGGTTGCGGCTTAGGCTTGATCTTGTCGATGGACTTCAACAGCGAGTCGAGATCGTCCTGCGACTGCGGCGTCTTCTTGGCCTCCGGCTTCGGTTCGGGCTTCGGTTCCGGCTTGGGCTCGGGCTTCGGTTCCGGCTTCGGCTCGGGCTTGGGCGCGGGCGGCAACGGCTCGGGCTTGGGCGCGGGAGGTGGCGCGGGCGGCGGTGGCGCGGGCGGCGGTGGCTGGGGCTTCGGAGGTTCGGGCTTGGGCGGTTCGGGCTTGGGCGGTTCGGGCTTGGGCTCGGGCTTCGCCGGCTCCGGCTGCGGCCGGTCGGCATCGGCCGGCGGCGGATTGGTCTTGGCGCCGATCGGCACCACATCGACGACGATGGGCTGCTCCTCCACCGGCTTGGTATAGAGGAACGGCAGACCGAACACCGAGAGCAGGGCCACCACGACGTGGAGGATGCCCGAGAAGATATAGCTTTTCCGCCGCATCGAAGGCCGCTACCGCGCCCCCTTCCGGCCCGGCCCGGAGGGGGTCTTCATGTCCGTGACCAGGGCGACCTTGGAGAACCCGGCGGCACCCAACGTGCCCATGACCTCCATCACCTTGCCGTATTCGATGCCCTTGTCGCCGCGGATGAAGATGCGGGTGTCGGGCTTCTGGCCCATGATGGCCTGAAGCTTGGGCACCAGCGCGTCGAGGGTGATCTCGGTGTCCTGGATCCAGATCCGGCCCTGGGCGTCCACCGAAATGGAAATGGGCTGGTCGTCGCCCTTGATCGGCGACGCCTCGGTCTTGGGCAAGTCCACCTTCACGCCCGAGGTGAGCAGAGGGGCGGTGACCATGAAGATGATCAGCAGCACCAGCATCACGTCCACCATGGGCGTGACGTTGATGTCCGATATCGGGCGGCGGGAGCGGCCTTTACCGCGCGGCCCCAGGGCCATGGCCATCAGATCTTCTCCTCGAGCTGGCGCGACAGGATGGCGCCGAATTCGCCCGCGAAGTTCTCAAGCCTCTTGGCGTAGCGGTCGAGGTCGCTGGAAATCTTGTTGTAGGCGATCACCGCCGGGATGGCCGCCACCAGGCCCAGCGCGGTGGCGAACAGGGCCTCGGCGATACCGGGGGCGACGACCGCCAGCGAGGTGTTCTTGGTGCCGGCGATGGCCTGGAAGCTGTTCATGATGCCCCAGACGGTACCGAACAGGCCGACGAACGGCGCGGTCGACCCCACCGAGGCGAGCACGCCCAGATGCCGTTCGAGGGCCTCCATCTCGCGGCCCAGCGTGACGTTCATCACCCGGTCGATGCGCTGCGGCAGGCTCACGCGCGCCTGCTCGCGGTCGGCGAGGCCCTTGGCGGCCGAGCGGCGCCATTCGCGCATGGCGGCGACGAACAGGGCGGACAGGGGATCGAGCGGACGGGCGCCGATGCGGTCGTAAAGCTCCTCCAGCGAGCCGCCCGACCAGAAGGTCTCCTCGAACTGCTCGGCGCGGGCGAACAGTTGGCGCAGGCGCAAGACCTTGTCGAAGATGATCGCCCAGCACCAGAAGGACGCTCCCAGCAGGGCGACCATCACCACCTTGACCAGGATGTGGGCCTGCATGAACAGCTCCCACATCGACAGATCGTGCTGCACGACCGCGCCGGCCACCTGGGCCGTTTGAACCGGATCCATGTCAGTCCCGCCTTTCGCTCACGTAGTCTACCAATGCGTGTCTTATGTCGGCCGGCATGCGCGCCGGCCGCCCGTTGCCAAGGGCGACGTATCCCAGGCGGACGTTCAGACGCACGAGATCGGCGCCGTCGTCAAGCCGTTTGATGATCTGGGCCACCTCCATCGACGCGCCGCCGACGCGCCGCAGCACGCTTTCCACCTCCAGCGCATCGTCGAGCCGGGCCGGCGCCAGGAAATCGATGGCGGCATGGGCCACGGCGAAGGCCTCGCCCCGGCCGCCGGCCGCCAGCCGGGCCTGGTCGATGCCCAGCGTGCGCACCATCTCGGTGCGCGCCCGCTCGGCGAATTTCAGGTAATTGGAATGGTAGACGATGCCCCCGGCATCGGTGTCCTCCCAGTAGACCCGCACCCGGAAGCGGTGGATTTTTCCATCGTCATCCCGAGCCAACGGAGAGGGATCTTTCAGGCGTGGTCGTCTGAATGATCCCTCGATCGCTCCGCTCCCTCGGGATGACGTCCACGGCATCACTCCTCGTCCTCCGCGGAACCGGCCAGCAGGTCCAACTGGACCAGCGCCTCCCTGGGGGGCGCGATGCCGATATGGCGGAAACCGGCGGCCGACAGCATGCGCCCGCGCGGCGTGCGCTGGATCAATCCTTGCTGAAGGAGGTAGGGCTCGACCACCTCCTCCAGCGTGTCGCGGGACTCCGACAACGCCGCCGCCAGGGTCTCAACGCCCACCGGCCCGCCCCCGTAATTCCCGGCGATGCAGGCGAGATACCGGCGGTCCATGGCGTCCAGGCCGATGGCATCGACCTCCAGGCGGCGCAGTGCCGCGTCGGCGATGTCGGCGTCCACCGGCGCGCGGCCGGCGACCGCGGCGAAATCGCGCACCCGGCGCAGCAGCCGGCCAGCCACGCGGGGAGTCCCCCGCGCCCGCCTGGCGATCTCGCGCGCGCCGTCGGCGGTGAGCGCGAGGCCCAGAACGCGGGCGCCGCGACCGACGATGAGTTCCAGTTCCTCGGGGGTATAGAAAGTCATGCGGCAGGGAATCCCGAACCGCTCGCGCAACGGCGTGGTCAGCAGGCCCGAGCGCGTGGTCGCCCCCACCAGGGTGAACGGCGGCAGGTCGATGCGCACCGAGCGGGCCGCCGGGCCTTCGCCGATGATGAGATCGAGTTGGAAATCCTCCATGGCAGGATAGAGCACTTCCTCTATGGCGGGATTAAGGCGATGGATTTCGTCGATGAAAAGGACATCGCGCGGTTCCAGGTTGGTCAGCAGCGCAGCCAAGTCTCCCGCCTTGGCGATTACCGGCCCCGATGTGGCGCGGAACCCCACGCCCAGCTCGCGGGCGACGATCTGCGCCAGCGTGGTCTTGCCCAAGCCGGGCGGACCGAAGAACAGCGTGTGGTCGAGCGCTTCGCCGCGCGCCCGGGCGGCGGCGATGAACACGTCCAGGTTCTCGCGCACCTGCTTCTGGCCGGTGAAGTCGGCCAGCGTCCGGGGCCTGAGGCTGGAATCGCCATCCTCCGGCGCCGCCTCGGGCGAGACCGTCCGGGGCGGATGGCCGCTCACCGTGCCATCTCCCTGCCCAGCCGCTTGAGAGCGGCGCGGATCAGCGCTCCGGCGTCGGCCCCCTCACCCGTGTCGCGCGAGGCGGCGCCGACCGCCTCGAACGCCTCCAGGCGGCGGTAGCCGAGATTGACCAGGGCCGACACCGCGTCCTCGATCACCCCGCCGGCAGCGGCCGGCACGGCCGGAGCGGGAACGGCGGATGCGGCGGCCGGGGCGAAACCGCCCAGGGCGATGCGCCCGGCCTTGTCCTTGAGTTCGGCCAGGATGCGCGCGGCCAGCTTCGGCCCGACCCCGGCGGCGCGGGTGAGCGTGGTCCTGTCCTGGGCGGCGATGGTTTGCAGCAACTGCTCCGGCGAGGCCACCGACAGGATCGCCAGCCCAACCTTCGGCCCCACCCCCTGAACCGTGGTGAGCAGCCGGAACCACTCCCGCTCGCCCGCATCGAGGAAACCGTAAAGCTGGATGGCGTCCTCGCGCACCCAGGTGTCCACGAACACGGCCACCGCGGCGCCCGCCTCCAGGCGGGACAAGGTGCGGGCGGAGCAGGCGACGTGATAGCCGACGCCGCCGACGTCGATCACCGCCCAATCCTCGCCGAGGGCATCGACCAGCCCCTTCAGCTTGGCGATCATGGCGCCCCCATGGCCTGCTTGAGCCGCCGGGCCGTGCCCAGATGGTGGGCGTGGCAGATGGCCACGGCCAGGGCGTCGGCGGCGTCCGGGCTGGCGACGGCGCAGCCCGGCAAGAGGGTGCGAACCATCATCCCCACCTGCTCCTTGGCCGCCCGCCCGGTGCCGACCACCGCCTGCTTGACCGCGGCCGGCGCGTACTCCCCCACCGGCAGGCCGGACAGGGCGGCCGCCAGCAGCGCGGCGCCGCGGGCCTGTCCCAGCTTCAGCGTGCTTTCGGGATTCTTGTTGACGAAGGTCTGTTCGACGGCGGCCGTCTCGGGATTCCAGGCGGCGATCACGGCGCACACGCCCCGATGCAACTGCGCCAGCCGTTCGGCCAGCGGCAGCCGCTCGTCGGAGCGTACGACTCCGTCGGCAAGATGGCGCAGCCGGCTTCCGTCCGCCTCGATGATCCCCCACCCGGTCGTGCGGAGTCCGGGATCGAGGCCCAAGACCCTCATCCTTCCCCTGCCTTTCCCCCACCCCTCCCCGGCGGCATCGCCGCCAGAGGCCGCGCCGTCACGCGCTCAACCGCTCCATGACGTCGTCGGCGATCTCGAAATTGGCCTGGACGCGCTGGACGTCGTCGTTGTCCTCCAGGATCTCCAAAAGCTTGAGCAGCGTCTTGGCCGTATCTTCGGCGGCCACCGGCACGGTGGTCTGCGGACGCCAGTCCAGCCGGGCGTGTTCGGGCGTGCCGAACCGGCCCTCCAGCATTTCGCGCACCGCCCCCAAATCGTCGGGAGCGCACGTCACCTCATGGCCGTCCTCCGACGATTCCACGTTGTCGGCGCCGGCGTCCAACGCCGCCTCGAACATGGCCTCGGCATCGGCCGCGGCGGCGGGATAGCGGATGGCGCCGACCCGGTCGAACATGAACGACACCGAATTGGTCTCGCCCAGGGCGCCGCCGTTCTTGCTGAACGCCGAGCGGATTTCCGAAGCGGTGCGGTTGCGGTTGTCGGTCAGCGCCTCGACGATGATAGCCACCGAGCCGGGGCCGTAGCCCTCGTAGCGCACCTCCTCGTAATTGGCGCCGTCCTCGCCCCCGGCGCCGCGCTTGATGGCGCGGTCGATGGTGTCCTTGGGCATATTGGCCGCGCGCGCGGCCTGGATGGCGGCGCGCAGGCGCGGGTTGGCGGCGGCGTCGGGCAGGCCCGAGCGCGCGGACACCGTCAGCTCGCGGATCAGCTTGGTGAACACCTTGGCGCGCTTGGCGTCCTGCGCGCCCTTGCGGTGCATGATGTTCTTGAATTGCGAATGGCCGGCCATGGCTGTTGACCCTGAATCGAAAGCGATGTTGGGCGGTGGCTATACCACGTCCGGCGCCCGTTGGAACAGCGCCGCGGATCGCGCCGCGTGCGACTATGGCAAGAATTCCGGAGGGACGGAAGGGCGTGCCGCCGTTTTCGGTTTCACCGCCAAGGCGCTTTCGCTCCGCATCGCCGAACGCCGAAGCGCCACACTGGCGCTCGACCCTCAAGCGCATCGCTTACTGGGGCATAAAGGGAGCGGCGGGTCCGGCGAATTTTTTGAGCGACCGCACCACCTTGTAACGGGGCTCCATGTGTTCATGGAGGACACGGAGGACGATGGTGCCATTGGCGCCGTTCGACATCTCGCCCGTCGCATAGTACAGGCAATGCGCGGCCGCACCGCGCCTGTCAGCCGCCAATTCCAGGTGGAACAGCCTTACCCCCCGCCCGATCTCCGAACGGTCGATCGACCCCGCGCGTTCCGGATCGTCGCCGACCATCGCCATCCCCTTGTCGATGATCGCCGCATAAACCGCCAACTGCCGCATCCCGAATACTTTGAGCGTCTCGGCAAGGATGTCCTTGATATCGCGCTCAGCGGCCCTGGCGATCTCGAACGTCATTCGCCGAACTGTTCCCGCCTCACCTCATCGGCGATCTCCTGCACAGTCTTCCGGGAAAAGCGGCCCGACGCCGCGTCCTCAAGACCGATAGCGATTTCACGCCGCAAGATCGCGAGCTTCTCCCGCTCAAGCGCCTTGTCGTGCTGCAACAGGCGCAGGGCGTCGCGCACCACCTCACTGGACGACACGTAGCCGCCGTCGGCCACCTCGTTCTCCACGAACTCGACCATATCGGCGGGAAGGCTGACGTTCATGGTTGCCATGGCGCATGCTCCTTCGGCGAGCATACAGCTTGCGGTCATTGGCAAAGTTTGTCAATTGCCTCATTCGCCCCGACACACGTTCAAGCTGCAGGTTGTCCGCTGAGGCCACCGGCAATCCTCAATGGCAGCCCTTCCCGCCCGCGGTGGTGACGCAGCCGCGGCAGCCGCCGCAGCCCGACGACGGCAGCGCGGGCAGGGTCTGGCGGCGGCCCTGGCGGCGCAGCCACAGCACCGCCAGGCCGAGCGCCACCGCCACCAGGGTCATCCACCCGGCCGAGGCCAGGGGGTGACGCATGACGGTGGCCGCCTGATAGGCGACGGTGGCGGCGGCGAACCCCATGGCCGAGGACCAGCCGAGCACGAACACCGTCCAGGCCATGCCCGCCTCGCGCCGGATGGCGGCGACGGTGGCGATGCAGGGCGCGTAGAGCAGCACGAAGACCAGATAGGCGAACGCGCCCCAGGCGCCGTCGAAACGGTTCGTCAGCGCGCGGCGGGTGGTGTCATCGGCCGCATTGGCCGCGCCGACGCCGCTCTTGGCCAGCCCCAGGGGATCGAGCACGGCGTCGCCCAGCGCGGCGACATTGGCGGGGATGGTGGCCAGCGCCGCTTGCAGCCGCCCGCCGACGCCGAGCGCCGCCTCGCCCTCGCCGGCCGCGCCGTTCTCGGCGGCGTAGAGCGCGGTGAGCGTGCCGACCAGCGCTTCCTTGGCGAAAACGCCGGTGAACAGGCCGACGGTCGCCGGCCAGTTGTCGGGGGCGATGCCGATGGGCGCCAGCACGGGCGTGGTGGCCCGCGCGGTCGCCGCCAGCAGCGAGTTCGCCCCCGCTCCGTTGGCCTCGATCCGGAAGTCCACGCTGACGGCGTTCAGCGCCGTGAGGATCATCACCACCGGCACCACCACCTTGCCGGCATCCTGCACGAAGGACGTCACCCGGCCGAAACCGCGCCGCAGCACCGCCCCCAGGCGCGGCCGGTGGTAGGGCGGCAGTTCCACCAGCAGCGGCGGCGCGGTGCCGCCGAACAGGGTGCGCTTGAGCACGAAGCCGGTCAGCACGGCCACGGCGATGCCGACGAGATAAAGCCCGAACACCAGATTTTCGCCGCTGCCCGGAAAGAACGTGGCGGCGAACAGGGCATAGACCGGCAGCCGCGCCCCGCACGACATGAAGGGCGTCATGGCGATGGTGGCCTTGCGGTCGTCGGCGTCCTCCAGGGTGCGCGACGCCATCACCGCCGGCACGTTGCAGCCCAGCCCGACCACCAGCGGCACGAACGCCTTGCCGGGCAGGCCGATGCGGCGCATGAAGCGGTCCATCACCACCGCCGCCCGGGCCATATAGCCGGATTCCTCCAGGAAACCGAGGAAGGCGTACAGGAAGCCCACCAGGGGAATGAAGGACACGACCGTCCGCACGCCCCGCCCCGCCCCTTCGGCCAGCAGGGCGGTCCAGGCCGGCGCCCCGGCCCCGCGCAACAGCTCGACGGGGAGCTGCTGCACCAGGGCCTCGGCCACGCCGTCGAAGGCGTCCACCAGCGTGCCACCCAACTGGATGGTCCACAGGAACATCAGGTACATGACGGCGAGGAAGCCGATCACCCCCCACCAGGGATGAAGCAGCCAGGCGTCCAGGCGGTCGGTGGCGGTGCGGCGGTGCGCCCGCTCGCGGCGGACGGCGGCATGGGCGACCGCCGCCGCGGCGGCATGCCGGCCGGCGCCCAGGGCCAGGGCATCCACCTCGGTCTCGGAATCGTCTTCGAGGGCGCGGATGGCCGACCACCGCGCCGAGGGATGGTCGCCGCCCCGCGCCTGGGCGCGGTCGCGCAAAATCCTCAGCAAATCGGGGGGGTAATCGGGAAAGGACGGCACCGGCACCGTGCCGTCGAGGGCGGACAGCACGGCGTCCTTGAACGCGTCCATCCCTTCGCCGGTGGCCGCCGCCATGGGGACGACCGGACAGCCCAGCGCGTCGGACAGGGCGTCAACGTCGATGGCGACGCCGTCGGCGCGGGCCTTGTCCATGCGGTTGAGCGCCACCACCACCGGCACTCCCGAAGCGGATGGCGGATCGAAGGACGCGCGCCCCTGGCTTTCCATCACCTGGAGGGTCAGATACAGGCTGCGCTCCAGCGAGGCGGCGTCCACCACGTTGACCACTAGGCCGCAGGCACGCCCGGCCAGGTATTCGGCGGTGACCTCCTCGTCCAGGGAACGGGTGCCGGTCAGGGTGTAGGCGCCGGGAAGATCGACCACGGCGACGTGCCGGCCGCCATGGTCGAAGGCGCCTTGGACGCCCTCGACGGTGACGCCGGGCCAGTTGCCCACCCATTGGCGCTCGCCGGTCAAGGCGTTGAACAGGGTGGTCTTGCCGCAATTGGGCCGCCCGACCAGGGCGATGGTGGACCCCACGTCCATGGCCGGTCAGCCGGCCAGCACGGAAACGGCGATGGCTTCGGCCATGTCGGAACCGACCACCACGCGGGTACCGTGGGCGGCGACGATCACCGGGCCCCGCCGGCCCATCCGCCCCACCACCACCAGTTCGGCCCCGCGCGGCAGGCCCAGTTCGGTCAACCGCCGTTGCAGCCCGCCGCCGCCGGATACCCCGGTGATCCGCACCCGCGCCCCCACGCCGGCCGAAGCCAGGGAGGCGCTCGACGGCGCGGTATCGCGATCACGGACGGCGGAACGATCGAACGGCATGACGACCCCAACGGTTTACCAGTGGGGCGATGATGCTGCGAAGCGTTATCATTGTCAACGGAAATTCCGCAGAAAACGCATGGGTATTGAAACGCCCCAGGCGCCGCCGGGAGCGATTCTTACTTAAAATGGCGGATGGCTTGGCGATTTTCTAATGCCGGCCGCACTCCTTGGGATTACACTTTCCCGCTCGGACGCTCTTGGGGAGGATGGGATGTCCCTGTGCCTTGGCCGTTACCGGGCGACCTTGCCGCCTGGCTGGACGGTGGCGAGGGTCGCCGACGGCCATAAATGCCCCGCGATCGAAGCCTGGATCGGCCAAGGCAACCTGAGCGCGCGCTGGTGCTGGCGCACGACGTTCGGAGTGATCGAGTTCGCCTTCGCCGATGGCGCCGACGCCGGGCGGTTCGCCGCCGTGTGGGGTTAGGCCGGCCACGTTTCCGCCAGGCGCGGCCCCACCCTCAGGGGAGCGACGCGGACGGCGAGGCCGCTGCGGTCGTCGGTCTCCACCAGAACCCCGCAGACGGTCCCCGGACCCTCGGCCGGCGACAGGCGCTCGCCAGGAATCTTGCGCACCAGCTTGAAGATGGCCCCCTCCTTCTTCATGCCGATGACCGAATCGTAATCGCCGCACATGCCGGCATCGGTCTGGTAGGCGGTTCCCTTGGGCAGGATTTGGGCGTCGGCCGTGGGAATGTGGGAATGGCTCCCGACCACCAGGCTGACGCGGCCGTCCAGGGAATGACCGACGGCCATCTTCTCGCTGGTGGCCTCGGCGTGGACGTCCACCACGATGGCATCCACGCCCCCCGGCCCCAGCCGCACGCGGGCCAATTCCCGTTCCACCGCGGTGAACGGGTCGTCGAGCGGGTCCATGAACAGCCGCCCCATCACCTGTACCACCATCACCTTGCGGCCCCGCGCGGCCGCATAGACGCCGATGCCCTTGCCCGGCGTCCCATGGGGATAGTTGAGGGGACGCAACAGGCGCGGATCGCCGTCGATATAGGGCATGATCTCGCGCTGGTCCCAGGAATGGTTGCCGAGCGTCAGCACGTCGGCGCCGGCGGCGTAGAACTCCTCGCATATCTTGGGCGTGATGCCGAAGCCGTGGGCGGCGTTCTCGGCGTTCACCACCACGAAATCGGCTTCCAGCCGGCGGCGCATCTCCGGCAGCCGCGCCACCACGGCGTCCCGGCCCGACCGCCCGACAACATCGCCCAGGAACAGCACTCTCATGGCGTCTCCATATCCATAAGCCCCATTTCCGTCGCCACCCGGTCCAGATGCTGGTCATGCCCGTCGTGGGGCACCAGCGGCACCTGCTGGGCGCTGAAGGCCAGCCCGATGGCGTCAACCTGGGCGTCGGCGCGGAGCCCCTCCAGCGTGCGGTCGTAGTATCCGCCCCCATACCCCAGCCGGCGGCCCCAGCGGTCGAAGGCCAGCAGCGGCACCAGCACCACCCGCGGAACCACCGGCTCGGCCGTCTCCGGCGGATGGTTGGTGCCGTGAAGGCCAGGCGCCAAATCGCCGCCCGGCCGCCAGCGGCGGAATATCAGCGGCCGGCCGTGCCCGGCCACCGCCGGAAGGGCGAGCGCGAAGCCCAATGCGGCAAGGCGCGTCATCAGCGGCACAGGGTCGATCTCGTCGCCCATCGGCCAGTATCCGGCGACCACGGTCCCCGGCGGCCAGGGTCCGGCCAGCCTCTCGGCCAACAGCGCCAGACGCCGCCCACCCTCCTCGGCGCCGAGGGCGCGGCGCGCCCGCCGTCGCAGGTCGGCGGCGGCGGCGCGAAGCGCGCTCTTGGCGGCGGGAAGATCGGGGCGTTCGGGGAGCATCATGGAGGTATGGAAGCGGCGCCGCCTCGGCCGTTGGCGTTGCAAGTCCTCTTGTGGCCTGCGTCAGCAGGTGGGTGGCCATGTGCCGGAACCACGGTCCCGGCAGGGACAGCCCCCAAGAGGATGTTATTGGCCCCAGGGACATTGGCTGCCTGACGCGCCGTGCAGCGAACCGCTCCAGCTACAATACTACGAGCGTTCGAGGCGCGCCGCAACGGCGTCGATGCGCTCGGCCATCCGCGCGATCCCCTCGGCCAGGCGGGCATCCCCGTCGGCTACCGCGGCCAGGTCCCCGGCCAGGCGCTGGATTTCCGCCCTGGCTTCGGCCAACTCGTCGGCAAGAGTCAGCCCCAGCATGACCAGGAAGCGGGCTTCCGGCTGCATCCCCACCTGGGATTCCAGCCGCTCGGCGCGTTCGTCGAGCGCCGCCGCCAATTCGCGGACCGAAGACGCCTGGGCGTCGTCGCAAGCGATGTCGTAAAGCCGGCCGGCGACGGAAACGGTGACGAGGGCCACGGTTCAGTCCCCCAGCAGCGCGCGCAGCCGCCCGAGCGCGCCGTCCAGCCGCTCGGCCACCTGCCGGGTGGTCGCATCGAGGCGGACGTAGTCATCCCGCATGCGTGCCAGCTCGTCGCCGGCAAGCAGATCCGAACCTCCCGCTCCGTGCGCCGCCGCCGCTTCCAGCCGGTCGAGCGCCGCCGCAAGGCGCGCCATGGCGTCTTCGGTGCGCTGCGAGCCTGAGATTTGCGGATGATCCACCCCGTTCCCCCGGCCGATGTACCGGCGCGACCTTAGGACCGATGGCAAAGGGAGTCAATGTGGGGTAAACCTCGCATTATGCCCCTCCAACGTCACCCGGCCGAGCGCCCGCCGCGCATCCGCGTCCATTCCCTCGACCACGCGCGGGCCGCGCTGGCGGCCGCGCGCGACGCCGGCATGGCAATCGTGCTGGAAAGCCCGGTGGGCGCGGCGGGCTGGCAAGGCGTGGGGTGGTGGCGCGAACTGGTACGCCTGGGCCGGGCGGAATTTCCCGATGCCGAATTCGAGGCGGTGCTCGATTGCGGCGCCGCGCCGGGTCATGCGCTGGCCGCCATCCGGGCGGGCATCGCCACGTTGCGCCTGCGGGCGCCGGACCAGGTGCTGGCCAAGATCGCCGACATCGCCGAGCAGGCGGGAGGCCGGGTGGAGAGGGGGGCTCCTGGGCCCCTCATCGACCTGCTCGGCGCCGCCGATCCCCGGCAATACTGCGGGGATCGGCTGTCGTCCGGGAGTTCGTGCGAGCCGCTCCCTCCCCCCGGCAGGGGATAACCGGAGGGAGGTGGTTGCGGCCCGGACGTCAGTTGGCGGCGGCCGCCGGAGCGGTCTTGGCGCCTTCGGCCTTGACCGCCGCGGCCTTGCGCACGTGATGACGCATGTGATGCTTCATCGCGGTCTTGTGGGCCTTGGGGGCGCTCTGCGCGGCCGGAGCCGTGCCGCCGGCGGGCGCGGCGTTCTGGGCCATGGCCGCGGCCGGAAGAAGCGAGCCGGCGACGAGAGCGGCGGCAAGGAAACGGGTGATACGCATGGCGATCTTCCTTCCAATCTTCGTTCTATGGCTCCGAAGGCCGTTCCGGTCCATCGCTGGCGGCCGTCATCCGTTCGGTGGAAAGGATAATCCCCTCGAAGGATGGCGGGAGTTGGGTGCGATTGTGATCCTTTTGGGGCAGCGCATTAACACCATTGCGTGCCAAAGCGGTGCCGGAGCCGTTGCATCGCCGCGGCTGGAACGCCATCTGCCGCCGTGATTCCCCCGTCCCAGGGAGACACGACCATGCCGATGACCGAGTCCGTCCGCCGCATCCTGTCCGCCTACGAAAGCGACACTCCCGGCACCAAGGCCAATCTCGCGCGGATATTGCTGTCGGGGCGGCTGGCGGGGACGGGCAAGCTGCTGATCCTGCCGGTGGACCAGGGCTTCGAGCACGGCCCCGCGCGCAGCTTCGCCCCCAATCCCCCGGCCTACGACCCCCATTACCATTTCCGGCTGGCCATCGACGCCGGGTGCAACGCGTTCGCCGCGCCGTTGGGCCTTCTGGAGGCGGGCGCGGATTCCTTCGCCGGGCTGATCCCCCTCATCCTCAAGGTCAACAGCGCCAACAGCCTGGCCCGCGACAGGCTGGGCGCCACCCAGGCGTTGACCGCCGGCGTGGACGACGCTCTGAGACTGGGCTCCGCCGCCATCGGCATGACCATCTATCCGGGATCGGACAGCGCCTACGGGATGATCGAGGATTTGCGCGACCTGGCGGCGGAGGCCAAGGCCAAGGGTCTGGCGGTGGTGGTGTGGTCCTATCCGCGCGGCGGGCCGCTCACCGCGGACGGCGAGACCGCCGCCGACGTGGTCGCCTATGGGGCGCACATGGCCTGCCTGCTGGGGGCGCACGTCGTCAAGGTGAAGCTGCCCACCGCCCGCATCGAACAGGAAGAAGCGAAGAAGGTCTACGCGAAGACGCACATCGAGCTCGGCACCCTGGCCCAGCGTGTCGCCCATGTGGTGCAGGCGTGTTTCAACGGCCGGCGCATCGTGATATTTTCCGGCGGCGCCGCGAAGGACGACCTTGCGGCCCTGTACGACGAAATCCGCGCCATCCGCGACGGCGGCGGCAACGGCTCGATCATCGGGCGCAACAGCTTCCAGCGCCCGCGCGAACAGGCGCTGGAGATGCTGGGCAAAATCATCGACATCCTGCAAGGGAAGGCCTGACCATTTCCACCGACACCCGAAAGTCAGCGATCGCGTTACACGTTCTCCGTTGTCATCCCGAGCCGAATGGCGTGGGATCTTTCGCGCGAAAGTGCCTGAAAGATCCCTCGGTCGCTCAGCTCCCTCGGGATGACATTGTCGGCAAGGGGGCATAATTGGGAACCGCTCCCCCGCTACGCTGCCGCCTTTATCTCATCACCCCGCCCAGGATCGAGGACCCGTTCCGCTGGGTGAAGACCTGGGAGGCGGCCCTGGATGCCGGCGACGTCGCCTGCGTTCAGATCCGGCTGAAGGGCCTCGACGACGACGCCCTGGCCCAGATGGTAAACGTGCTGCGCCCGCCGGCCCAGCGCCGCGGCGTGGCTGTCATCCTCAACGACAACCCGGCCCTGGCTTTCGAGACCGGATGCGACGGCGTCCACATCGGCCAGGACGACGTCCCCTATCGGGAAGCGCGGGCGGCGGTGGGGCCCGACGCCATCGTCGGCGTCACCTGCCACAATTCCCGCCACCTGGCCATGGTGGCCGGCGAGCAGGGCGCCGATTACGTGGCCTTCGGCGCCTTCTACCCGACCGCCACCAAGGACATCCGCCACCGCGCCGAGCCCGACCTGCTCGCCTGGTGGAGCGATCTGTTCACCGTGCCGAGCGTCGCCATCGGCGGCATCACCGTGGACAACGCCCGCCCGCTGGTGGAGGCCGGGGCCGACTTCATCGCCGTCTCGGGCGGCGTCTGGAACCATCCCGAGGGCGCCGCCGCCGCCGTGCGCGCCTTCGACCGTCTGCTCAAAGGGGAATGACCATGCGCCGGATCTGCGTCTTTTGCGGCTCGTCGATGGGGGTTCGGCCCCACTACGCCGAGGCCGCCGCCGCCATGGGCCGCCAGATCGCCGAACGCGGCCTGGAGCTGGTGTACGGCGGCGGCAACGTCGGACTGATGGGCATCATGGCCGATTCCGCCCTGGCGGCCGGCGGCAAGGTCATCGGCGTCATCCCCGAGGCCCTGATGAAATGGGAGGTAGGGCATCTCGACCTCACCCAGTTGCACGTCGTCCCCTCGATGCACGAACGCAAGGCGCTGATGGCGGAGCTGTCGGACGGCTTCATCGCCCTGCCCGGCGGCATCGGCACCATGGAGGAACTGTTCGAGGTGTGGACCTGGGGCCAGTTGGGCATGCACCCCAAGCCGCTGGGTTTCCTGGATGTGGCCGGCTATTACGGCCACCTGCACACCTTCCTCGACCACATGGCCGCCGAAGGCTTCCTGCGCGAACGCCACCGCGCCATGGTGGCGGTGGAGAGCGACCCGGCCGCCCTGCTCGCCCGCTTCGAGGATTACGCGCCGCCCCAGGTGGTGCAGGTCATCAACCGCGATACCGCCTGATCCCGCACGCGGCAGTAGTTCTCATTATGCGCCCCTGCTCACGTTGTCATCCCGACCGAGCGCAAGCGAGTGGAGGGATCGTTCGCGCAGGGTGCCTGAAGGATCCCTCGGCTACGCTCGGGATGACAGCGAAAAGGTCCATGATGAGGACCGCCGTGCACGCAGTTGACCGCTTGACAGGGGTCGCGGTGGCGACCTATAAAGCGGCCTCCCGCAAGGGCCCCCGGTTTTTCCCGGGACCTCGCAGAGAGATGGGCGCTTAGCTCAGCGGGAGAGCACATCCTTCACACGGATGGGGTCGCAGGTTCAATCCCTGCAGCGCCCACCATCTCTCCACACGAATCCAGAGCATCGGCGCAACATCCGTCCGCCGCAAGACGGTGACATCAAGTTCACACTCAACGGCCGTCGATTGAGGTATCCTGCCACGGGAATGTGACGAACACAGCCGGGGAAGGACCGCCGTGAGATATTCCGCGCTTCTGTTGACCGTCTGCGCCCTAGCCTCTTGCGCACCCAGGCAGGAACTCATCCTGACGGAGCTCCACGAGCTTAAGCCTCACGTGACGAACTGCGCCGACGCGTCCACGATATTCGGATTCGCGCCAAAAACCGTGAAAGTCCTGGAGAACGGAAACAAGCAGGAAACCTGGAGTCAATTAAACCCTTACGATGATGGTCAAACGGTTGAAGTGACCCTGGAATTCGACAAGAGCTGCGCCTTCCTGTGGGTGGACAACGAGTACCTGTCGGAGCCGACCGCCCATCCATGATTCGGGCGGCAGGGGGATGGGCAGGGCTGTTCAATGCTCGTTTTCACCCGCCGATGTCATCCCGACCGAGCGCCCGCGAGCGGAGGGATCGTTCACGCGTGGCGGGTCCCGCGCCAGAGATCACGTCCGGCGCCGGACCGGCTGGTGCCTGAAGGATTCCTCGGCGGGGCTCGGGATGACAATGACGGACCCAAGATCGCCAGGGAATTGAACAGCCCTGAGAGTTTGTGAAGGAATGCCCATTCCGCGCGATTCCGACGGGAAAAACGCCAACGTTTTCAATGGGCGCTCTTTCACAAGTTCGATTGATTTAAAAACTCTGAGGGGATGCACGGCGCCTCGGAGATCGACAATGCGAAACGCCGCATTCCAATCATCCGATTTAAACGCGGGACTATAAGCGGCACCGATTGCTTCCGCCTTGATCACCACCGGATGGCCATCAAAGCGCCGTAATTGATATTTACCAAAAATATACTTATTGGGATTTTTTCATTTTCTCCATCTTTTGTTGACTTTGCCGTCCTAGACGCTATGTATAGTCCATCTGTTTTTCAATGTAGGATTCATTGGCGGTGGGGTCGCTTTACAAATTAGCCGCTGCCGTTGTCATGGCCGCCGCGTTGTCGGGTTGCGCGGCCGCCGTCATCCCCGCGGTCGGAGCCGCCGGGTCGGTTTTCGAACCGGCCAAGGACGTTTTCGAGGACGCATGGGAATCGCACCACCAGAAGGGATTGGTGGAGATCAGCGGCAAACTTTCGGACGACGTCCGCAAGAAGCTCACCAGCGCCTTGGAAACCCGGGTGGCGGGCTATAGGCCTGACGATATCGCTTCCGACATCGCCGCGACCGTCAGCGCCGCCCTGGTCGGCGAAACCGCACCCAAGCTGTGGGACGGCGAAGCGATCCAGACGGTCGCCACCGTCACCGAGCTTCCAGACCGCAACAATCGGTGCGTCCGGGCCGGGTGGCTCGCCCGGCAGACGGAGGCCGGCGGCGGCCAGGTGTCGGGCGACATGACGCTGTGCTACGGCTTCGACGACGGCCAATGGCTCCAGGGAGCCAAGAATCTTGGCGGCGTTTCCGGAGCCTTCGTGACAACGAAGGACGGCGTGGAACGCGCGGCGCATACGCCCGAGACACCCGGCTACCCGCCGCCCTGGCGGGCTGGGACACCCGTATACACTCTTTAGCCGCGCCGATTCGGAAGAGCGTCCGGTCGCAGGTTCGACCGCGCCCATCCCTCGCCGTTCCCACGCCACGCTTCCGCGACGGGGCGCCGGAATTGGCAAACCACCCTTTGGTTTAATTAAACAAAATAACGCCGTAATACGATAGCCGTATTCACGCTAATAATCTTTGATTGATATACAGGATTAATTTTAACCGTTTTGTCAGGTGGGGCGGAATGATCCAGTTCTTGCTGAAGCGCGATTCCAGGCAAGACTCGATATCACAGGACGCACCGCGTATATCGCTCCCATCCGTTCTGGACAGCCAAGTCGAGAGCCTTCTGGCCGGCCGCTACCAGGACGTCCCCCAGGGAACGGACAATCCCACCCGTGCCCTGCGGGCCCTGGCCGACGATCTGCTGTTGCGCGCCGAAGAGGATCTGAAGCAATCGGTCGGGCTGTCCATCAACATCAACGAGGCCGTGATGGCCGCCGCCGATACCGCGAAGGGGCTGGGCGACGCGCTGGAGCGCGCGCAGCGGATGGCCGTGGCGACGGAGGAGATGGGGGCCTCGCTCCGCGCGATCGCCCAACATACCGAGCGGATCGTCGTCAACGCCGACGACGCCCTGGACATCGCGCGCAAGAGCCGCAGCAGCTCGGATCAGGCCATGGCCGCCATGAGCGATATCTCGGGCGCCGTCCAGGCCGCGGCGGGCAAGATCGCCGCCCTGACGCGGGCGGCGGGCGAAATCGAAAAGGTCGTCTCCTTCATCACCGAGATCGCCAGCCAGACCAACCTTTTGGCGCTGAACGCGACGATCGAGGCCGCGCGCGCCGGCGAGGCGGGAAAGGGATTCTCGGTCGTCGCCATGGAGGTGAAGAACCTCGCCAACCAGACCGCCCGCGCCACCGACGACATAAAGCTGAAGGTCGAGGCGTTGCAGCGCGAAATGAAAAGCATCACCGAATCGATGAACCATGGCGCCGAAGCCGTCGCCAACGGCGAACGGGTCATCGTCGACACCATCACGTCGATGGGCGAAATCGAGGGGCGCGTCACGACGGTGACCTCGAGTGTGCGGGAATCGGCGCAGATCATCACCCAGCAGCAGCAGGCCTCGGCCGAGATCGCCGACGGCGTGGCGCTGGTCGCAGAGGTGGCCGAAAGCAACGTCATGTCCAACGACCGCGTCCTCACCGCCATGGACCGCATCGACGGACTTATCACCAAACAAATGGACGTGTTCTCGCGCACCGAATTCGCGGCAAGGGACATCATCCGGGCCAAAGCCGACCACATGATCTGGCGCAAACGGCTGGCGGACATGCTGGTCGGCCGCGCCAAGCTCAACCCCAAGGAACTCGCGGATCACAACCATTGCCGCCTGGGCAAGTGGTACAACGGCGCCGGCGCCGCCCTCCGCGACGCCGCTCCCTACAAGGATATCGCGGCCCCCCACGCGAAGGTCCACGAACTGGGGATCGCCGCGGCCGAGGCCTACCAGCAGGGAAATATCCAGGAGGCGATCAAACTTGTCGGCATGATCGAAACGCCCTCCCGCGCAGTCCAATCCTGCCTCGACGAGCTTATTCGCGCCGTATCGGCCATAAAACCCGCATAAATCGGGCAGCGTCCGCGGGGATGGAGCCGTACGGGTTTACGTCTTTCTTCCCATCCGTAAAAACTAAGCTGACAAAGAGGTGACGAACGGTATAGATGAACATGCCGTTCAAGAAGGGGGAACGACGTGGCAAAGCTTACGATCAAGCCGCAAATGATACTCGTGTTCATCGGGCTCGCGGCAGCGTTCGCAACCGCATCGAGTATCGCCAACGCCCTCGTGGCATCCATGTTCGCCGACATGGCGCGGGATGCCGGCATGACGGCCGCCACGGTCCAGGAACTGGCGGACAACGTCGCGCGCACCGCCCATCGGGCGATGGTGTTGAACGTCGCCGGCGCCGTCATGTGGCTGGTGGTGGGCAGCGTCATCATCGCCGCCATCGCGGCCTCCATCCTCGGGCCGCTGAAGCGCGCGACCGTGGCCTTGACCGCGCTCGCAGCCGGCGACGTGACCGTCACGGCCAATGGCAGCGACCGGCGGGACGAGATCGGCGACATGGTCCGGGCCATCGAGGTCTTCCGGGCCGGCGCCATCGAACGCAATCGTCTGGCCGAGGCGGAACAGGCCAGCCTGGCCCGGCGCGAGGCACGCCAGAAGCGCATGGATTCCTTGACCGGCGAATTCGACCGGGCGGTCGTCGCCCTGTTGACCTCCGTGGCCACCGAAGCGGGGGAAATGACCCGGACGTCGAGCGCCATGGCCGCCAACGCCCAGGAAACCCAGCGGCGCAGCCAGACGGTGGCCACGGCCACCCACCACGCCAGCGGCAACGTGGAGACCATCGCCTCGGCCGGCACCGAAATGCTCGCCTCGATCGAGGAGATCGGCAGTCAGGTGGACCGCTCGGCCCAAATCGCCGCCAGGGCGGTCACCGAGGTGTCCGCCACCAGCCGCACCATCGAAGAACTGGTGGCCGCGGCGGCGCGCATCGGCGAGGTGACCACCCTCATCAACGACATCGCCAGCCAGACCAACCTGCTGGCGCTCAACGCCACCATCGAGGCGGCGCGCGCCGGCGAAGCGGGCAAAGGCTTCGCGGTGGTGGCGGGCGAGGTCAAGACCCTGGCCAACCAGACCGCCCGCGCCACGGACGAGATAACCGGCCAGATCGCCGCGATCCAGGACCAGACCGACAGCGCCGTGGACGCCATCCGCCGCATCGCCGCCGTGATCGACGAAATCAACGGCATGTCCACGGCCATCGCCGGCGCGGTGGACCAGCAGGGCGCGGCCATGCGCGAAGTGGTGCGCAGCACCGAGCAGACCGCCGCCAGCACCCGGGAAGTCGCCGCCAACATCGGGCAGGTGGTCGAGGCCGCCGACGAGACCGGTAGAATGGCCGAGCAGGTTCAGACCGTCGCCGGCCAGATGAACGGCGAAAGCGAAAAACTGCGGGGCCTGGTCGAGACCTTCCTGGAGCAGGTCAAGGCCGTCTGACGCTCACCGCCGAACATCCCCTCCCCGAGCCGAGCGCGCCGGCAAAGGCCGCACGAAAGCGCCCGAAGGCCGCCGCACGGCCCTCAGGTCTCGGGAACGCCGGCCAGGGCCTTGGCCAAGTCGTAGACCCGCCGGCGCACCGCCACGCCAGGAATCCGGTAATAGGCGCGGACCAGTTCCATGGTTTCGCGGCTGTTCATGGCGTCCGGCGGCGGCACGTAGGCGGCGTCGGATTCCGCCAGATGCGCCGACACACCCGACACGGGCCGGCCCAGTTCCTCGGGCATGTCGTCGAAGAAGAAGCTGATGGGAACATCCAGCACGCGCGAAAAGTCATAAAGCCGGCTGGCGCTGATCCGGTTGGCGCCGCGCTCGTATTTCTGCACCTGCTGAAAGGTCAGCCCCACGGCTTCGGCGAGCTTCCCCTGGGTCAACCCGAGGAGGGTCCGCCGCAGGCGGACGCGGCTGCCGACGTGAACATCCACGGGATGGGCCCGCCCGGCCCCCCCATTCTTACCTTCGGCCACTCGCCTGCGCTGCTTTTTCACGGACTCACCTGTCGCAATAGGTTCCCTCTCTATCATAACCACAGACGATCAATCCGCAATACTATAGTATTCAACACCATATTCGGAGGTGAATGACGGACCATGGGTCATTGCCGTTCGCGGAACCACGGCGATTCGATGAACATCCGCGCGAGCAGGTCGTAAAGCCCCCGGACCGAGGGTTCGCGCAGCCGGTCCTCGTGGGCCACCAGCCACAAGCTTGCGGCAAGGTCGGGTGCCGGCACGTCGATACGGACGGCGCGGCGTTCGTAAAAGTGCGAATAGGAGGGCAGGATGCTGATCCCCCTTCCCTCCACCACCGCCTTGTGGGCCAAGGCCGACGTCGGCAGCGAGACGCTCCGGTCGTCGGACCGGGCGAGCAGCCCGTTCCAGGCGTCCAGGCTGCGCAGGGAACGGTAGACGCCCACGTCCACGAGCGGCATATCCGCCAGATCGTCGAAGGCCGCGATAGCCCGGTTATCCCGCAGGAACGACGGTGCCGCCGCCGGAACGAAATGCACCACCCCGATCCGGCGGACCCGGACCGCGCCGCCCACCGGGGGCACGTCGCCCAGGGATGTGAGGACGACGGCGATGTCCGCCCGGTCCAGCGCCGTCGTGAAGGTCAGGTTCGGAAGCTCCGTGCGGATCAGGGTCTGGTCGATGGGCTGAGGAGTGACGGAACTGCGCAGCAGAACGGGAATCAGCGTGTAGGTCAAAAGCCCTTCGCTGGCGCCGATCGACACCGAATCGGGGGGCTGCGTGCGCAGCCCCGTCATAGTCTCCTCGAACCGGGACACCAGCGCCCGCAGGGACCGGGCCTCCTCCAGCAGAACAAGGCCGACGGCCGTGGGCGTGGCGCCCGAACGGCGGCGATTGAACAAGGGACGCCCGACCGCCGTTTCCAGATTGGCGATGCGCCGGCTCACCGTGGTCTGGTCGAGCCCCAGCGCCGACGCGGCCCCGGCGAAACCGCCGTGCTCCGCGCATGCCAGCAGCAGGCGGACATCGTTCCAGTCATGAAGTGAAAATGTCTTCATTTCGCACATCCGGTCCTCGACCGGCAGCAGTTCTCAGTATGGGGCATCAGGGAACGGTGTCATCCCGAGGGAGCGGAGCGACAGAGGTATCCTTCACGCGAAAGCGCTTGAAAGATCCCTCGCCTGCGGCTCGGGATGACGGCGAAAAATGCATAATGAGAACCGCCGCTCCATCGGTATTAACATCAGACGGCATACCCGGTCCCCTATATTCTCGTCATAGTCGGTCGCACGTCGTCCACGCCAGGAGGGATGCCATCGTGACGCATTCATCGAAGCCGACCAAAAGACGGGACCAAATGACAATGACGGCAGGGTGGGGGAAGACACCGCCGTTCAGCGCGGCGCCCACCTGCATCCAGGACGTCACCTTGCGCATAACCCTGCGCAGGCTTGCGGACGAAGCCATGGCCCGGGGCGACGGGCCGGTCGCGTCCATCCTCGAGGTCGCCGTGCGGGCGGTGGATGCCAGACTGTCCGAGGCGGCTTCGGACATGGACACGCCGGCCGCGCCAAGGCTGCGGACCACGCTGGTGTGCCGCAATGTGCGGCTGAACGACCGCCGCACCAGCGTCAAACTGGAACCCGATTACTGGGACGCGCTGGAGCGGCTGGCGGAGCGCTTGGGGACCACCGTCGATACCCTGTGCAGCCGGGTGGCCGACATGTACGACGGCGGCAACTTCACCTCGGCCCTTCGGCTTTTCATCCTCCACGGCCAGACCGACACCGGCAGGGTTGGGCTGGGCTGACCCAGCCGAGCGGACCGGACGGACGCGCCACGACTGGCGCGGCGATTGCAGGGCGGGGTGCGTGGCATCGGAGAGGCGAACGTGCTTGCGCAGCAGCCCGGTTTCTACCAATCCCTCATCGCGCGGGGCGTCGGCGACGCTTTCGACCGTCACGTCTTCGCCTGCATCCTCGCCAAGGGGGCGTCGGAATTCCCGCGCCCGCTGGCCGCGGCGGTCGGGCTGCCGGCGCCCGAGCTCGCGCGCCTGCTGGCGGCCTGGTTCCCCGGGATCGACGGCTTGGCGCCCGTGGGCGAGCCCGGTCCCGACGCAATCGAGGAGGCCGACCTGCGCCGGCTGCTGATGGATCATGCGACCTGCCCCGGCAGCGACGCAGCCCGCTGGCTGGCCGCCATGGTGGCCCGCCGTTCCCTGGAGCCGGACCACCTGTGGCAGGATCTCGGCCTGTCCTCGCGGGCCGATTTGTCGGGATTGCTGCGCCGCCATTTCGGGCCGCTGGCGGAAAAGAATACGCGCGACATGAAATGGAAGAAGTTCTTCTACCGGCAGATGTGCCTTGATGAGGGCATCCGCGTCTGCAAATCCCCGGTCTGCGACGGCTGCACCGATTTCTCCCTCTGTTTCGGCCCCGAGGACTGAATCTGGTACGGCAATTGCTTGCCGTCGGGAGGAAGCCCACCTTTCCGGACGACGGGGGTCGCATGAAACGGGATATCGCCACGGCCGAAGGCAACGCGGTCGCCTTGGTCGGCATCTACGAAATCAGCAAGATCCTGGGCGCCACCCTCGACCTTGAACGCGCGCTGCGCGACGTCCTCAACGTGTTGTCCTCGTACCTCTCCATGCATCACGGCGTCGTCATCATCGCGGCCGACGCGGACGACGAGCCCGAGTTGGCGGTCAGCGTCGGCTTCCCTCAGGATTCCGCGGCGCTGCTGCCCCATCGGGCCTTGAAGAAGGTGATCTCGACGGGCATGGCCGTGGTGGTGGCGGACGCCGCCGACGAGCCGATCCTCGCCGATTACGCCGGCGCCGGCGAGGTTCTGGAGGACGAGACGGTCTCGTTCCTGTGCGTCCCGGTCAAGGCCACCGAGCGCACGTTGGGGGCGCTCGCCGTGCAGCGCACCAGCGGCCCGGCCGACCGCCAACGTTTTGAGCACGATGTCCGTTTTTTGAACATGGTGGCCACCATGATCGGCCAGGCGGTGGCCCTGCACCGGCGCATCGCCGCCGACCGCCGGCACCTGCTGGAGCAGAACGCCCGGGTGGCCAAGATGGCCGACCTGCGCCCGGTTGTTCCCGTGCAGGGGCTGGAGGACATCATCGGCGGCAGCCCGGCGATGCGCGACGTGTTCGCCCAGGTGCAGCAGGCGGCGCCGGCCAAGGTGACGGTGCTGCTGCGCGGCGAAAGCGGCACCGGCAAGGAGATGGTGGCCCGCGCCATCCACATCCTCAGCCCCCGCGCCAAGAAGCCGTTCGTCAAGGTCAATTGCGCGGCCTTGAGCGAGACGCTGCTGGAATCCGAATTGTTCGGGCACGAGCGGGGCGCGTTCACCGGCGCCACCCAGGAGCGCAAGGGCCGGTTCGAACTGGCCCATGGCGGCACCCTGTTCCTGGACGAGATCGGCGAAATCTCCGCCGCCTTCCAGGCCAAGCTGCTGCGCGTGCTTCAGGAGGGGGAATTCGAGCGGGTGGGCGGAACCCGCACCCTCAAGGTCGATGTCCGCCTGGTGGCCGCCACCAACCGCAACCTGGAAGAGGCGGTGTCGAAAGGCGATTTCCGCGCCGACCTCTATTACCGCATCAACGTGGTGCCCATCCGCCTGCCGGCGCTGCGCGAGCGGCCGAGCGACATCCCGCTGCTGGCCGCCCATTTCCTGGGGCGCTTCAACGCGGAGAACGGCAGCGGGCTCGCCTTCGCCGACGACGCCCTCAAGGCCCTGCAACGCTGCTTCTTTCCCGGCAACGTGCGCGAGCTGGAGAATTGCGTGTGCCGCACCGCCACCATGGTGCGGGGCGAGGTCATCCGCGACAGCGATTTGTTCTGCCACAAGGAGGCCTGCCTGTCCTCGGCGCTGTGGTACCGGGGCGGCAAGCCGCCCGTCCCGGCCGCGCCGCCGGCCCCTCCGCCGCCGCCCGAACCGGCCGCCCCGCCGCCCGCGGAACAGTCCGACGCCGCCCCCGGCAACGCCGCGCTCAGCGAACGCGACACCCTGGTCGCCGCCATGGAGAAGGCGGGCTGGGTGCAGGCCAAGGCGGCCCGCCTGCTGGGCCTGACGCCCCGCCAGATCGGCTATGCCCTCAAGAAGCACGGCGTCGAGGTGCGGCAGTTCTGACGGCGACAATCCGACGGAGGCGCGTGAGGCCGAGTGAACCGCGCCGGGTTTGCCGGAGGGGACGGTCGGCTGTCCCAGCCCCCGCAGCCCGCGCCCGGAGGGGGCGGCGCGAATCCGGGCCGGTTCGGAGTGACCGGAAACCGGTCCGGCGCTACCCCGCCGCCCCTGCGTCCGTCTTCCGCCCGAGCCGGGCGAGGTAGCGGTCGGCCGCCAGGGCGGCGCGCGCCCCGGCACCGGCGGCGATGACGATCTGCTTGTCGGGGTCGTCGGTGACGTCGCCGGCGGCGAACAGCCCCGGCACGGCGGTGGACTGGTCGCGCCCGATGGGCACCTCGCCGGCCGCGTTGAGGGTCACCAGGTCGCGCAGGGGTTCGGAATTGGGCACCAGGCCGATCTCCAGGAACACGCCCTCGACCGCCAGGTCGGTCGATTCGGCGCCCGCCAGCCGCACCCCGGCCAGGTCGCCGTCGCCCAGGAACTCGCGCACCTCGGTGTCCAGGTGGAAGGTGACCTTGGGGGAAGCCTTCACCTCCTCGACCAGGACCGGATCGGCCTGGAAGGTGCCCAGCATGTGGATGACATGGATCTCGCGGGCGAAGGGCAGCAGATCGCGGATCGCGGTGAAGGCCGAGTTGCCGCCGCCCACCACGGCGACGCGCTTGTCACGGAACAGGGGCGCGTCGCAGGTGGCGCAGAAGGCGACGCCGCGCCCGAGGAAGCGGCTTTCGCCGGGCACGTCGAGGCGGCGGTACTGCTTGCCGGCGGCGTAGATCACCGTGTGGGCGCGGTAGATCGCGCCGTCCTCGGTAACGACGTCGAACAGTTCCCCGGCCCGGCGCACCGCGACGGCGAGCGTATGGCAGCGCTCCGCCACCGGATAGGTCTCGACATGGTTGCGGAACGCTTCGGCCAGTTCGGCGCCGCCGATGCGCGGCATGCCCGGATAATTCTCGATGGAAGCGGTGTCGTTGATCTGCCCGCCCGCCTTCTTGCCGATCAGCGCGACCCGCAGGGTCTTGCGCACGGCGTAGAGCGCCGCCGCCATCCCCGCCGGCCCCGCGCCGACGACGATGGTGTCGTAAACCCCAGGCGGCGCCTCGCGGGCCTGCCGTTCGCCGCGGGCTTCGCGCAGGGCGGCGTCGAGGCGCTCGTAGCCCTCGGGGTCAACCCGTTTGAGGATTTCCATCAGCGCCGCTTGCGGCGGTAGCGCGCCCTCGAACGCGCGGCGCTCGTTGACGGCGGTCAGCGGCACGCCGTGCACTCCGTAGCGTTGCGCCAGCGCCGGAAACTCGGCGGCGTCGATCATGTCGGCGCGGACGGCGCCGTTCACGAACGCAAGCTGATGCGCCAACTGCACCATGCGCGGGCAATAGGGGCAGGTCAGCGTCACCATGATCTCAAGATGCGTGGGCACCGAAATGCGCTTGGCCAGGGCCTCGACCGCCGGGTCCAGCCCGGAGCGGCCGGTGGACACCATGACGATGGCTTCCAGCAGCGATCCGAACTCGTAGCCGCCGGTCAGGCCGAAGAAGCGGATGCCCCAATCCCGATCCCCGATCACGGCCGTCGCCGGCACCTTGTCGATGCGATAGCGTGCGGCCGTCTCGGGATCGGCGGTGAGTTCGTGGACCTCAAGCGTCAGCTTGTCGGACAGGCCGGCCAGTTCCGCCAGCAGCGCCTCCTGGTCGGCGCACGTGCCGCAGGCGTATTTCTGAGTGAACTGAACCAGCCGCACGGGGTCGCGCATCTCGCCGAGACGCTGCGTGACCTCCGCTTTGACATCATCGGTGAGAAACGTGGCCATGGGCACCTCCTTTTCGGCAGGTTCCATCGGGGCGGCCGCCCCGTCCGCATCTCGGGGCGAATTTCCCAATTCTATACCCGCGTGCGCGGGATTCAACGCTTCGTCAGCAGCTCTCGATAAGGCCCTCGCCGGTCATGTCATCCCGAAGGAGTGGAACGCCGGGCGCGCAGGCGCCCGATTCGATACGTCTGGCGGCATAGCCGCCGAAGGGACCTTTCACGCGAAGATGCCGGGAAGAGCCCTCGCCTGCGGCTCGGGATGATAACAGGAAACGCACAATGAGGGTTTCCGGCGTTTTGTCGGCAATGCGACACGCCTCGTCGGGGACCGGACAGGACACGGAGGCAAAACCACAAGGAAAACCAAGTCTCTAAGATTGGCACGGTCCTTGCGCGGGAAACATTGTGGTCCCACCCGAGGAGTCGGCAATGTCCAGCGCCATCATCCCCCTGAACGCCCTTGGACGCCAGAAATCCGCCCAGACCGGCGGCTGCTCGGCCCAGGGCTGCGGCAGCGGCGGCGGTCAGGCGGCGGACGGCCTGGCGCCGGACATCTGGCAGCGGGTCAAGGACCACCCCTGCTACTCGGACGAAGCCCACCATTACTTCGCCCGCATGCACGTGGCCGTGGCCCCGGCCTGCAACATCCAGTGCAATTATTGCAACCGCAAGTTCGACTGCGCCAACGAATCGCGCCCCGGCGTGACGTCCGAGCGCCTCAGCCCCGAGCAGGCCGCCCGCAAGGTGGTGGCCGTGGCGTCCCGCGTGCCGCAATTGTCCGTGCTGGGGGTGGCGGGACCGGGGGACGCCCTCTACGATGCCCGCAGGACGTTCGAGACCTTCGACCGCGTCGCCGAGGTGCTGCCCGACCTCACCTTCTGCCTGTCCACCAACGGTCTCGCCCTTCCCGACTGGGTGGACGAGATCGCGGCCCGGCGCATCGGCCACGTCACCGTCACCGTCAACATGGTCGATCCCGAGGTGGGGGCGCGCATCTATCCGTGGATCTTCCACGGCCACCGCCGCTGGACCGGCCTGGACGCCGCCCGCATCCTGCATGAACGGCAGATGGAGGGACTGGAACGGCTGGCCGCCAAGGGCGTGCTGGTGAAGGTCAATTCGGTGATGATCCCCGGCGTGAACGACGACCATCTGGTCGAGGTCAACCGCTGGATCCGCGAGCGCGGCGCCTTCCTGCACAACGTCGTGCCGCTGATTTCCGACCCCGGCCACGGCACCCGCTTCGGCCTCGACGGCCAGCGGGGGCCCAATCCGGCGGAACTGAAGGGGCTTCAGGACCGCCTCGACGGCGGCGTGCGGCTGATGCGCCATTGCCGCCAATGCCGCGCCGACGCGGTGGGCCTCTTGGGCGAGGATGTCAGCCAGGACGTCACGCTGGACAAACTGCCCGAAACGCCGGTCTACGATCCCGCCCCCCGCGCCGCCTACCGCGCCGTGGTCGAGCGGGAACGCGAAGACCGCCACCGCGCCGCCGCAGCGGCCACCGCCGGACTGGCCCGTTCCGGCCTGCCCGCCCGCCTGGTGGCGGTGTGCACCAAGGGCGGCGGACGCATCAACCAGCATTTCGGCCACGCCCGCGAATTCCAGGTCTACGAGGTGGACGGACGCGGCGTGCGCATGATCGGCCACCGCCGCGCCGACAATTACTGCCTGGGCGGCGACGGCGACGACGACCGCCTCGACGATATCATCGCGGCGCTCGCCGGCATCGACACCGTGTTCGCCGCCAAGATCGGCCACTGCCCCAAGCGGGACCTCGCCAAGGCCGGCATCGCGGTCATCGATTCCTATGCCCACGACTATGTGGAGACGGCACTGGCCGACTGGTTCCAGGCCGCCCTTCCCGCAGCCTTCACCGCCTGATCCAAGGAGGACCACCATGGCTTATCAGATCGTCGCCTCCACCTGCACCGCCTGCGGCGCCTGCGAGTTCGAATGCCCCAACGGCGCCATCCGCATGAAGGGCGACATCTTCATCGTCGATTCCGGCAAGTGCACCGAATGCGACGGCGCCCACGACTCGCCCCAATGCGCCGCCGTGTGCCCGGTGGACGGCACCTGCATCCCGCTGTGAGGCACGCGCCGATGGAGGAAATCTACGACCCGCCGGCCTTCGTCCCGGGCGACCGGGTACGGTCCGTCCGCGCCGTCCGCAACGACGGCACCGTCCGAGATGCCGCCATGGGCGAGGTGCTGGTGGCGGAGGGCGAGGACGGCTACGTCCGCTCCGTCGGCACCTACCTCAACCGCTTCTACGTGTACGGCGTCGATTTCGTGGCCCGCGGCCGCATCGTCGGCATGCGCACCCACGAGATCGCCGCCATGGAGGATTAGCGTCCCGTCATCCCGGCCGGGCGCGAGCGGGCGGAGGGATCTTTCACGCACAGTACCCGAAAGATCCTTCGCTGGCGCTCAGGATGACAGGGGAGACGCGCAAAGAGATCGGCCAAGGAGGTTCCATGAAAATCACGCTGCGCAAAGTGGGAAACGTCTTCGAGGTCTACGTCCCCAAGAAGGACCTGGAGGAAAAGGTCGTATCCATGCAGAACCCCGGCCTGTGGGGGGGCTGGATCGCGCTCGGCAACGGCTGGCGCTTCGAACTGCCGGCCATGGCGCCCGATACGCCGCTGCCCCTGACGGTCGAGGCGAGGAAACTCGCCGAAGACGATTCCTGACATGGCCCACGTGATCTTCTACGAGAAGCCGGGCTGCGCGAACAACACCTTGCAGAAGCGGCTTCTGATCGCGTCCGGCCACATGGTGGTGGCGAAGGACATCATCGCCGAGCCCTGGACGCCCGACCGCCTGCGGCGCTTCTTCGAAAAGCGCCCCGTGGCCGAGTGGTTCAACCCGGCGGCGCCCCGGATCAAATCGGGCGAGGTGTGCCCGGCCAACCTCACCGAAAGCCAGGCGCTGGACGCCATGTGCCGCGACCCCCTGCTGATCCGCCGCCCCCTGATCGAGGCCGAGAACCGCCGCGTGTGCGGTTTTGACGAGGTCTTCCTCGCCACCTGGATCGGGCTGGACATGGAGCCCGACGACGCCCTGATCGGCGAGGAATGCCCCCACCGCGACGGCGAAGGGTGCGAGCCGGTAGGGTAAGGGAGGCCTCCCTTCACAAGAGAGGCATCTCAGACGGACCGAAAAGCGCTGCGCCGTCATACACTCTGACGGCGCTCCCCGGACCGAGCGCAGGGCTCCGAACTCAGATTTCGAATGGGTTAACGGTATCGTCACCTTCCTGTCATCCCGACAAAGCGACAGCGACGAGGATCCTTCAGCCGCTGGCGGCTGCCGTTCGTGCTTGAAGGATCCCTCTCTCCGCTCGGGATGACACCATCACTCGCGGGGGCGTCAAGGACTCAGTCATCTGAGTTCTGAGCCCTGGGACCGAACGCAGCGGTTCTCATTATGCATTTTTCGCTGTCATCCCGAGCCGATGGCGAGGGATCTTTCAGGCACTTTCGCGTGAAGGATCCCTCTGTCGCTCCGCAGCGGTTCTCATTGTGCATTTTTCGCTGTCATCCCGAGCCGACGGCGAGGGATCTTTCAGGCATTTTCGCGCGAAAGATCCCTCCGCTCGCTCGCGCTCGGTCGGGA